>NZ_LWQU01000055.1 GCF_001650635.1 Magnetospirillum moscoviense
GCCGCCGCTCGGCCATTGCCGCAACGACGCGCCCAGACTCGAAGTTCCGCCGCCGTCATCTTTTCCGATATCTTGAGCCTACCGAACATGGTTCCCCCTGTATCTGGTGGAACCCCAGTGATTCATGGTTGCCGCTGGTTGGCAAGCCCCGCCGAGTCAGATCGAGCGTTCGCCGGTATTATGGGGCAAAGCACCGGGGGCCACGCGAATCAAAAGAACGCCTCCAAGACTGCCGGAGCATTCCGAACACCTCACGGCGACGGAAATGTTGCGGGGCAACTGGAAAAGGGGAACCCCCCTCCCGATGAAAACTTCACGGGTAAGCCTCGGAGATATAACAACCAGTCCAGTAGCGCCCAAATAGGGCCGCGAAGATGCCTCTCATCCAGACCGTAAATCGGCTGGGGGGTAGGGGGGATTAATTGAGCGGCAGACAACAAACCTCTTTCCGTTCGGCTCTGGAAATGTCGCCAACCCCAAGCAAAACACGCTCTCTATCACCATAAATCTCCCAATAACGGAGATTTTTTTGATTTTATGATTCCTGAGTCGGAAAACGTTTGAATGTGTGAAATGCAACGGATTATCTGGATTGAATTTGTAGCGTCATTTTTCTTTATAATATATAGCCATTGACGATAGTGGTTTGTGTTTTTGATGAGTAGTTAGCCTTCATAATGAATTGATGTTGAATCTATTTTGAATCGTGCCCGCATCACTTTTTCAGTGAGCCCTTCCTTCAATGTAACCAAACCCCTGCCGGATCAGGTCACCGCCTTTCCGTGCTGGGGGCTTGGAGACGCTGGGGCTATGGCATCACCCGCCCGAGCTCCTGGATGTCGTCATAGGAGATATCCATATCGAAGATCGCGTTGATGAGCGCCGGATAGACGTAGAGATCGTAATGGCTGCCGAATGAGGTGATCCCGACCCAATCGCCGTATTCGCTCTCGAGAACCGGGATGCCAGCCTCCGCGAGCTTATCCAGGTCGCACCCGTAGAAGCGGGGGAATGCCAGCCATTGGAAGATTTCGACGAATTCCTCGGTCTCCGGATCGTAGGCTCCCCGGATATCGTCGTAGCTCAGAAATCCCGACTTCAAGAGCTCGTAGACGAGCATGGTCTGATTCAGGTGTTGCGCGACATAGTTATAATGGGCGGTAGTGAGTGCGTTCGTCATATTGGCAAAGTTAAGAAATACTCGAACACAGAATGCAGGCGGTGACAGCAAAAAGGCAAGGTGGAGACTTTGTACTACCTTGCCTTTTTGCGCCGTCTGTATGGTTCGCTCTGGTATTTCTTTTTGCCGATGCGGCGGGCGGCGAATCATCCGCTCCGGTTACCGATGGCCGAACAATCTCCGGAAAAAACTGGGCTTGTCTTGTGGTGGAGGCGGGAGAAGGCGCGTGATGAGATCGGCATTGGCCCTGCGAAGTTCCGCGAGCTCTGTTTCGTAGCGAGCCGCGCCGATTTGATCCGCAAGTCCGCTTCCGCCCGGAGCCGCTCGAGATGGGCGGCGGGGTTGAGGAGATCGCGAAGCGTCCGCCGTGTCATCGCCTATGCTCTGAAGTACGCCGAGCGGCAGCGCCGATAGCCCTATTCCCGATCAATCGCCTCTGAGCGCCGTAGGCAGCCCTTGGCCCTGTGGAATACCGGATTGACGGCGGAATAGCTTTGCCTGCCCCACAACCCGGAAAACGGCCCTGGCGGGCACGGCCTGGGGATGGCTGGGGTGTGCCCCGTCCTGGGGACGGGTTGATTTCAGTCGGGAGGCGGATTATCAAGTGTGACGCAAAGGTGTGCCAACGAGGCACACCCCACGCTTGGAACCACAGTGAAATCAACGCCTTATACCGGCGAACCTACGAAATGACCTGCTGGACCCAGGGCTGATAGCAGAGGCTTTTGACCCTGTCGCTGTCGGCGA
>NZ_LWQU01000056.1 GCF_001650635.1 Magnetospirillum moscoviense
CGGCTGTTGGCGATGGCGACACGATGGGTGTAGCGGCCGAGATAGGCCAGCACCTGCTCGGGTCCGCCGAATGGGCGCTTGGCGTAGACCACCCAGTCGGTTTTGCGCAGCGGCGCCAGATGGCGGGCGAAGGCGGCCGGCTCGGCGAGGGCTGCGAGGTCGGAGAAGAAGGCGAGCTTGCCCGCCTGGAACGCCGCCGTCAGATGCTCCAGGAACAGCCGGCGGAACAGGCGCGACAGCACCTTGACCGACAAGAGGAAACCGGGGCGGCAGGAGGGACCGTGTCCACCATTGTTAATGTCGGTACCGCTGTCGCCCGCCTGGTCGACGGCGAGAAGGGGGGCGGTTGGAATGCCCCCCCTTGGCAACATTCAAGCGAGGCCGGCCGCCACTTATGATCCGGTCCACCGGCAAAGCAGCGGTGGCCAATGCATGAATATGTTGGCTCACCCACGCCCCGGCATGCGTATCCCGATCAGGCGAGCACGGTCCTTGGTGGCTGGGCGCATTTCCAGGTCAAGCACCACGCCAAGACTGCGTAAGGGCGCCTGAGCGCGGCGCAGTCTCGATTTTAACTTATTGGCCGATGGCCACAGGCGGCTTGAACGGATGGCCAGGGGTACGAAGTCCTCCAAGCGGGTCAATAACTCGGTGGCGGTACCTTGCCAATCCTCGGCCTCGGCCAAGTCACGCACGGCGGTTGCGATCGGGTCGGCCTCAATACTGGCCTCAACCACTCCCAGGCGATTGGCGCCATAGGACGCCATGAAGTCGCCATCCTCCCATCCCAACGAATACTCGGCCCCTGTCGCCCACAGGGCAAAGTCGGCCATGCGCGGCAGGGTCGCCAGGCGCGTTTGCGGCAGACGCCGCAAGGCTCCCGCCACGCCATCGAGCAGCGCCCCGAGGATCAGTGGGGACTTGCGGTCAAAGTCCGCCCAAAATTCGGCTTCTGCCCGGCGCCGGTCTTCCGGGATCGCCGGCAGCGTCATCAACACGCACCTGTCGGCGAGGTCGGCGCGGGCCGCCAGGTCGGGGATTCCGTTGAGGATGATCGGCCGCTGTCCCTCGAAGATCGCTTCGCCGAAATCACTGTAGAGTTCACGGGTGGAAAAGCCGCCGCCGGTCGCCAGACGGCACAGGCCGTCTGATAGCCAGCCCGGCACATCGGACAGGTTATCGATCACCAGAACCCACGAATTGCGCGCCATGGTGACCAAGTCGCGGTCGTCGCGCGGTGCGCTGCGGATCGGCGCCGCGTTCGGGTCGACCAGGGCGCGGAGCAGCCGGGACAGGGTCGATTTCGACGAACCCTGTTCGCCGTTGATGGCGAGGATCGGGTACGGTCCCCGGTGGCGCAGTGCTCCCACCAGCCAACCGACCAATAAGCGGAAATCATCTTCGTTGCGGACGTTGACCACGTCGCGCAAGTCATCGACCGATTCGGCCCGTTCCGGCTCGGGCAAAGGCTGCATGGCCGAGGATCGCTGGAAGTTGACCGGCGGCCGTGAACAGACGGACCATCCCTCGGCCGACACCCTGACCGCGCGCCATCCAGCATCGGCCAAATCGATATAGAGGTCGCCGGCATGTTCGCCGACCCGCAAGAACAAGGGGTATTCGCGGCCCCGGTGGATCGCCATGGCCTCCAACACCCGCAGTTGGCCGATAACGGCTATTTCAGCGAGGCGAACGTGGAGGCCTGCGCGGCGGCGGGGATCGAGCCGATGATCGCCACCGGTCGGGAAGTCCATCATCCCAGCGCTTCGCCGCCGCCCCTTCCGCCCCGCCAAATCCGACCCCGGTCGAGGCCATGGCCCATCGCCTGCGGACGC
>NZ_LWQU01000057.1 GCF_001650635.1 Magnetospirillum moscoviense
GGAATCAACGGTTCCACCAGCGCCCATTCTTCATCCGTCAAGTCGCTGGGATAGCGGAGGCCGCGCCGCTCATAGACACGCCGGTTCTCCTTCGTCCACATGCTGCCCCCCCGATTCGTCTGGAGAGCTATGGAATCACAACTGATTCATCGGACTCAAGAACCTTCCGGACGGGCTCTTAATCAGTGGACGGAAGGGGGGGGGATTTGGGTCTGGCAGGTGAAGGAGACCGCCTCAAAATTTTTCTGTGTTTTCGAGCCCCCGTTCACGACTCTCCTGCCCCCCCTTTTGGTTGAGGCTAGCCCAGATATTCTGTATAAACTGCCATGTTGAGCTTTCGATACCACCAACACAGACATCGAGGTGTTGCCTTGGCTAGCCTACGGGTTTTTGTTTCCTCAACCTGTTATGACTTGTCCATCATCAGGGGGCAGCTTCGACAATTTATCGAAAATCTTGGCCACGAACCTGTGATGAGCGATTACAATGACGCTCTTTACGACCCGAGAGAGCACACCCACACGAGCTGCATTGATGAGGTGGCTGGAGCCGATGCTGTAGTGGTGATTATCGGCTCAAGATTTGGCGGTAGGTCCGTACCTAGTGCTTTGTATAAGGTCGATTTGGAGGCCTTAGCGGCCGTGAGCAAGAGCAACGACCTGCTCAAGGCCAAGGACAATATCTCCATCACCCAGTTGGAGGTTCTCAAGGCAGTTGAGCGCTCCGTCCCGGTGTTCGCCTTCGTAGACGAGCGGGTTATGCACGACCACGCCACTTACGAGCGGAACAAGGGAAAACCGATCGCCGACCAGATCGAGTACAGTTCCATTGAAAAGCCGGAAACAGCAAAGTATATTTTCGAATTTATCAATTTTTTGCGCCATAGAGTGACCAACAACGGCATAACAAACTTCAACAAACTCCAAGATATTGAAGATGCACTCAAAAAACAGTGGTCTGGCTTGCTTCAGAAGCTGCATTTTGAGCAACGCGCCAAACAGCAGGAAGGCCGTAGGATTGACGCACTAACTGAACAATTCGAGGACCTTAAAGCAGCAATACTTGCAGCCGTGGGCGGCAGCAAAAATGAGAAAGAAGTGGCGAGGGGCGTAGTGCGCTTTCGTAAATTAGTCGATCTAGTGAGGGCCTTCGAACTGCCAGATTACTCATTTCTCTTTGGGCCAGCCATCCCGTGGGGCGAGTTTCTTAAACGCGTTGACGTTGTTGACTTCACCCGCTTTCCCGCCGTTGACGATGAGCGAGGCATGCGTCGCCCACTGGTCCGCTGGCTCCGGGCAGATGGCACCTTTTATGAAGTTGAGCGGATGTTCGATCCGGCAGACATGAGTTCAGAGTGGGATGCATTTATGCGTATCGATGAGGAGTCTCGGGCCGTTATTTACGACGCCCTCAACGAGATGCGCACTATGCCAATGCGACGTTTCGTCCGGCATATTCCATTGACGCCTGCAGAGGCGGATGAGCGCACCCGCCAACGTGTCATGCCTGAGTTTGAGCCTGCGACCTGATGTTTCCCCTCGAAGCTGGTGTGGGGGATTTTGTGTGGGGACGAGCGACTCTTCCGGTCCTTTTCTGACTCACAAAGATGGCTGAAATTCTAGGTTTTCTGCCACTGTCTGGACAGAATCGCCCATCAAAAACGAGGTCACGGGGATTAATCGGGTGACGTATGATGTGACCGGCAAGCCGCCGGGGACGTAAGCATCCGGTGAGAACCGCAGGTGCAGGCAGCTTTGATCAGGCTGCCTGACTGTTGGCGACGCGCGGTAACGGA
>NZ_LWQU01000058.1 GCF_001650635.1 Magnetospirillum moscoviense
CCGTGTCGTAGATGTGGATGGGCAGGAAGCAGCGCTCGTCGTAATGGGCGTTGAACAGCGACAACTGCTGGTGGCCGTGGACAACGTCCATCGTGTCGTCGATGTCGAGCGTCACCGCCTCGGGCGGCGCCGGATAGCTGGCGCACCACAGATCGACCATCACCCCCATCAGCCGCAGGACCTCGCGCAAGGACGGGGCATTTTCCCAGCGCGACATCGTCGGCTGCGAGCACAAGTCCCGACCGCTGTCGGGCAGACACCCGTCGTTCGGCGTGAACGGCGGCTGCGGCCCCGTTGTGCCAGAAAGAGACGGATGCTGAAACCCTCAAACTCTCTCCACCCGCTCGGTGGGGATGGCGAGTGATTTATCCTAAAACTCAAGCATGCTTGTCTATGATCCCGGTGATCTTTTCGGCGATGTCTTCCGGTGACAGGACGAAATCGATGCAGCCGGTTGCCATGGCGCTTTCCGGCATGTCGGGCTGCCCGGCCGTCTCGGGCTTCTGCGCGATGGTGATTCCCCCCACCTGTCTGATGCCGCAGAGGGCCTCCGCTCCGTCGCCGTCATAGCCGGACACGATCACGGCGATCAACTGGCCTTTCCAGTGCTGGGTGAGGGAGTGCAGAAAAACCGTGATGACATCGGGCCATCCCCTCGGTTTTGAAATGGGCTTCAGGCGGAACCCCCCATCCAGAACGTGCAAATCGTGCTGGGGTGGGATGATGAAGACATGGTTGGGCCGGATCAGCAGTCCTTCGGTGATCAGTTCGACCGGCATCTCCGTATAATGCGGGAGAATTTTGTGGAGAAGGGTGTCCACGGTTCTGAGATGGTTGACGATAATGATCGCCGCGCCCAGATCGGCGGGGAGGTTCTGTACCAGCCGGGTGTATGCGTCAAGGCCGCCAGCCGATCCGCCGACACAGACGACAGGGATGGTTCCTTCGATGGCTGTTTTATCCATTGGCTTCATGTCGCACCAGATGCTTTCCGTCAGGTAGCGCGTTGATGCCGATGAAACCGGGCGTGTGCTACGCTATCAGGTCAGTGTGACGGTTATAGATCGCCATGCGCCGAACCAATATCGCCGCCCGATTCACGAAGGACGGCTTCTGCCGCCGAGAACACCAAGAAACCACAGTACTGCTGCAATTAGCAGAACAGTGCCAAGAACGCCACCGAGTCCAGCGCCGCCGTACATGCCATAGCCATAATATCCGCCGCCGCCGAGCAAAAGAACCAATAGTATTAAAATAATTATTGCACGCATCAGCGGCACCCCTGTAGGTTTAGCGAGAGCAAGAACTCAATTTACAATCGCTACGTCTTCAGCGCATCCCGCAAAACATCCTTCACACCGCCAACGGCGTTCTGGACTTTGCCTTCGGCCTTGTCGCTCTTGCCTTCGGCGACCAACTTGGAGTCACCGAGAGCCTTGCCGGCCGCTTCCTTGATGGCGCCCTTACCCTGCTTGGCCGCGCCGACGATACGATCTTTGTTCATGTCACTGCCTCACTGTCTGTCGATGTTTCAACTGCTTCCTTTGTATCTTTTGCGAATGCAATGAACGAGACTCCGAATCTACTCAGAGCCTTAGAGCCCGTCCGGAAGGTTCTTGAGTCCGATGAATCAGTTGTGATTCCATAGCTCTCCAGACGAATCGGGGGGGCAGCATGTGGACGAAGGAGAACCGGCGTGTCTATGAGCGGCGCGGCCTCCGCTATCCCAGCGACTTGACGGATGAAGAATGGGCGCTGGTGGAACCGTTGATTCC
>NZ_LWQU01000059.1 GCF_001650635.1 Magnetospirillum moscoviense
GGGGGGGGGGGGGGGGGGGGGGGGGGGGGGGGGGGGGGGGGGGGGGGGGGGGGGGGGGGGGGGGGGGGCACCCCCCGCCGATGCCGACGACACCGGTTGCGCGTCAAACGCAGTTGCCGACGAACCGCCATGGCCGGGATTGACTGGCTGGCCAGCGCCGCTCCCGCCAGAATGAGGATACGGTGACAGGCGTGGTGATCCTGCGGCATCCATTGATGCGACAGCAGGCTGTTCAGGTTCCTCCTTGGTGACCGGAGGGATCGGCCCGAGGGGTGACGTGGGCGATGGTTCTGCCTCATGATCCATGGGCCGCTCCAGCGCCGGTGACGCTGGCACCGCGGCAGGTGCCGTTGGAGCTGAAGCCTGCCGAGCGGGAGGAGCCGCTACCGGTACGGCACCGGAAGGTAAAGCAGGTGAATCGGTCTCTGCAGGCGGTTGCGATGCCGAAGATGCGCCAGTGGCAGGATTGGTGGACTGGGCATCTCCGTTCCCTCCACCCTGTGGCTGAGATGAAGCTTGGCTTGGCGCCCGTGCGTCATCTCCATGGCTGGCCTCCGGAGCAATGGCTTGGCCATCGGGACCGACCGTCCGGGCATCCGTCGAGGCGGCAGGCCGTTCGGGTTCCGTCGCGGTGTCCACAGGGCTTGGCCGCAAGGGGGGCGTAGGCGACGGCTCCTCCTTTTGGGGCGAAGACGGCCCTTCCGCTGCCGGTGCAAACGGAGGCGCGGCCGGTGCCGCAGGAGCCTGCCGAGCGGAGGGTTCCGCATCGCTCGGGGGCGCTTTTGCTTCCCGTTGAGGTTTGGACTCCTCGCCGTCTGGATCGGATCGGGAGGGAGCCGGGCGGGGTGACGGCATTGCTCCAACTGGTGGTGACGGCTCGGATCCACCCAAAGCCGCCGACGGACTCTCCTTCAGGTTCGGCAGACCTTCACCGCGATGTGGGGCGGAGGGGCTTGGCGGCGGCGACCGCTCGGGTTCCTCGCAAGGCGCCGGTGGTGGCGGTATGGCCGGAGCGGAACGGCAATCGTGTTCCGACGGTGGGGCGGTAGGCTTGGAAGCGGGAGAATACGCATTGACACTGCGGTTAAGGTGCAGACGGCAAATGGGCCTACGGTTGTTATCGTCGAGCAGAATTGCACAATAGCTCTTGGCGTCGCGCATGGTGACCCGCTCGACCTTGACCACTTCACGCACGATAGCGCGGATGATCTGATAGCCGTCGATTTCCTCCTGGGTGGTCACAATGTCGTCAAGCTCCCCGGTTCCGTCAGCAGGCGTCGCAACTGCAGTTGGTGCATCCAGCTTGATCGTCTCGGAGGGCGTGACCGGGAGGGCGATCTTTGCGGTGTCATCCATGGCCGACGATAGGCGCTGGTTCACCAACTCACGCACCGTGTCTTTCATGGCCTTCTGCACCAACGGGCCAAACTTTGCCAAAACGTTGGCAGTTGACCTACCGTCATAGACTCGCCCAATCAGCAATCGGATGACTTCCTCGGAGGGTGTGTCGATCTCGTTGGCGATCTCGCGCATGAGCAGAGAGCCGTACTTAAGAGTCCGTCCGCGAAGTTCCCTATTATTTCCTGTGCCTTGCGATTCTGCGCAGCATGAGGCGGATCATGGCCAGGCGCAGGAACGCCAGCGCCATTCTGGCGAGGTTCTCGAAGTCCTTGGCGAGGCGTCGGCA
>NZ_LWQU01000060.1 GCF_001650635.1 Magnetospirillum moscoviense
CCCGGATTTCCCAGATGGTGCTGCGATTTCGTGACAGCGACTGCCAAATCTGATATAGAAATCAAGGCGGTACGGACGATCTGAGGGGCTGGATATGGGGATGGCGGCGGGTGAAACGGAATCGGGCGATCTGCGGGTCGCTTTCGACCGTCGCCTCAAGTTGGAGTTCCACGGCTCGAAGGTGACATCGGACGCCGGGCTGCTCGCCTTCCGGGAACTGGACGACGCCCTCGGCCTGACCGAGATGGCCGGGCAGGTGCTGGCCGACAACAGGACCGGCAAGAACAACCGTCACACCCTGACGGCGCAGTTTCGGCAATCGGTGTTCGGCCGCCTCGCCGGGTACGAAGATGTCAACGACGCCGACAGCCTCGGCCATGATCCGGCGATGCGCTGGATCGTCGGCGGCAGGGCTGTGACCAAGGAGGCCGCGTCCACCAGCCAGATGGGGCGGTTCGAGACCGGGGTGCTGACCGGCAAGCCGAACCTCGCTGCCCTGACTGACTTGTCAGGAAAATGGATCGACGCGGTTCATGCCCGCCGTCCCACCAACGTCGTGGTGCTGGATATGGACAGCAGCGTCAGCCCGACCCATGGCGAGCAGGAAGGCACCGCCTACAACGGCCATTTCGGCTGCACCTGCTACCATCCGCTGTTCGTGTTCAACCAGTTTGGCGACCTTGAACGCAGCGCCCTTCGATCCGGCAACGTCCACAGCGCCGATGACTGGCGCGCGGTGCTGGAACCGGTGGTGGGGCGGTATCGGGACAGAACCAAGCGGCGGTTCTTCCGGGGCGATGCGGCTTTCGCCCTGCCCGACCTGTACGACTATTTGGAGGCCGAGGGCTACAAGTACACCATCCGCCTCAAGGCCAACACGGTCCTTCAGAGCCACATCGCCCACCTGCTCAAGCGCCCGGTCGGTCGTCCTCCGAAATACGTCCAGCGGTTCTACGCCAGCTTCAGTTATCAGGCCAAGTCATGGAGCCGGAAGCGCCGCGTGGTCGCCAAGGTCGAATGGCATCCCGGTGAACTGTATCCACGTGTCGGCTTCATTGTCACCAATCTGACCCGCCCCGCCGCCCGCGTGACCGCCTTCTACAACCAGCGTGGCACGGCGGAGCAGTACATCAAGGAAGGCAAGAACGCGGTGAAGTGGACCCGGCTGTCTTGCCGGACGATGAAGGCCAACGCGGTGCGGCTTCAGCTTCACGCCCTGGCCTACAACCTCTCCAACTTCCTGCGCACCCTGGCCCTGCCGGAAGAGTTGGAAAGCTGGTCGCTGACCACCATCCGCGAGAAGGTGGTCAAGATCGGCGCGAAGGTGATCGCCCACGCCCGCTACGCCGTCTTCCAAATGGCCGAGGTCGCGGTGCCGCGTGATCTGTTCCAGCGCATCCTCGACATGATCGACGATCTGCGACCACGAGAGCTCGCGCCATGCTGATAGCTGGGAGCGTCGGCAAGAGGCGGATGACAGGCGAAGTGTGCCCCCGCCATCGCAAAACAAGCTGGGATCGCGCCAGCGGAGTCGATCCTGGCGGTCGAGGTCGCGATTTTGCTGCTGCTGCGGCTATCGCCGCGCCATTCCGCCTTCCAATTGGGCCGGAATTTTGCCATTCTGCCGTCAATCAGGGGCGTATGGACCGCCCATATGGGGAATGTCGG
>NZ_LWQU01000061.1 GCF_001650635.1 Magnetospirillum moscoviense
TGGTGTGTCTCGACAACCACCATCTTGGCGCATTGCGACGCCGGTGAGCAGGGGCCGTCCACCCCATCAATTCATTGATCGGTTGGTATAAGTCCAGGCTGGATGAAATTTTCCTCATCGGTGGATCAACAAAACGGGTTTGCCGCCCCATATGGGGGTCTCTAAAGTGAGACCAGGCTGCAACGATCCCGAGACCCGCCGATGACCCGCCCCGTTTGGCTAAGCCCGGCCGTGCTGACCATCTTCATGGCCGGCACCACCATGATGAGCGTGTCGATGGGGGCGCGCCAGGCGCAGGGCCTGTTGATCGGCCCGCTGTCGCTGGATCGCGACTGGCCGCTGGCCACCTTCTCGTTGGCGGTGGCGGTCCATAATCTGATGTGGGGCGCCTTCCAGCCCTTCACCGGCGCCGCCGCCGACCGCTTCGGCGCCGCTCGTGTCGCGGCTCTGGGCGCCTTCGCCTTCGGCCTGGGCATGGTGTTGACCGCCCTGGGGGGCGCCACCCTGACCACCTTGGGGCTGGGCGTGGTTTCCGGCTTTGGCCTGGCCGCCACCAGCTTCGCCGTGGTGCTGGGCCCGGTCGGCCGGGCGGTGTCGCCGCAATACCGCACCACCGCGTTGGGGATCGGCTCGGCCTTGGGGTCGCTGGGCATGATGGCCCTGATCCCGGTGGCCCAGGCGCTGATCGCCCATCTGGGCGCCACCGGCGCCATCTGGGTGCTGGCCTGCCTGTCCTTTGTCTCGATTCCGCTGGCGCTGATCCTGCATCGCGGCGAAAAGGCCGCCGCGCCCCCGGCCATCACCACCCACCAGCAAAGTGCCGGCGAGGCCCTGCGCGAGGCCTGGGCCCATCCCGGTTTCAAGCTGCTGACCCTGGGCTTCTTCGTCTGCGGCTTCCAGGTCACCTTCATCGGCGTGCATCTGCCCGGCTATCTGGCCCTGTGCGGCATGAGCAAGGGAGCCGGCGCCACCGCTTTGCTGGTGATCGGCCTGTTCAACGTCATCGGCACCTATGGGATGGGCCGGCTGGCCCAGGTCTATCGGCCGAAATACGTGCTGTCGTGGATCTATCTCGGCCGGGCCGTCGTCACCTTGGCCTTCGTGCTGGGGCCGAAGAACGAGGCGACGCTGTTGGCCTTCGCCGCCTCGATCGGGCTTTTGTGGCTATCGACGGTGCCGCCGACCTCGGGCCTGATCGCCCATGTGTTCGGGCCGCGCCATATGGGCATGCTGTTCGGCGTGGTGTTCTTCTCGCACCAGATCGGCAGCTTCCTGGGCTCGTGGCTGGGCGGGCTGATCTATGACGCCACCTTGTCCTATGACGTCATGTGGATGGGCACCGCCATCCTGGGCGTCGCCGCCGCCCTGGTCCACCTGCCCATCAAGGACGAATCGCTGCGCGGCCAGCCGGCTTAGAGTCTGTCTGGTTTACGCTGATGCACACTTTCTCCTCCCGTCATGGCCGGGCTTGACCCACTGCTGTCCGGTTTAATTTTCGGGCTCATAGCAACACCATCTGATTGGGAGCGCCCCTGGGGCTGCGGTCGTCTCCGATTAGGCGGTCGATGCGGCGCAGGTGCATGAGGTTGGCGCGGACCAGACGGGCAAAGGCAAGCGGGCTTTGGACCAATTTCTGGGCCGTCTGGGCCAGGCGCAGC
>NZ_LWQU01000062.1 GCF_001650635.1 Magnetospirillum moscoviense
GGCATCTCTGAAATCCAGCGCCTGGGCCAAGCCAGGACGAAGCCGCCTGCGCGAAACTATTGACAGCGAACATGAGAGCAGGCTGCGGAAAAACTCGAGGCAATCGCGTCGCTTATGCCCGATCGTCATGGCCGGGCTTGACCCGGCCATCTACCGTGGACGCAGTCAAGTCTGTTTGGCTAATTTCCATGGCTGCCCGTCTCGAACGATGGCATTGAGGGTGACCAGCATTTTGCGCATCAGCGCAGTAAGGGCGACCTTTCCGGGTCGCCGGTTTTCCTGCACCAGGCGGTCGTAGAAGTCCTTCAGCGGTGACGGGTGCCGGATGGCCGCGCGCGCCGCATTGAAGAGGGCGCGTCGGATGTTCGGTCGTCCGTGGCCGGTGCGGTCGCGGCCTTTGGTTTTGCCGCTCTGGCGGGTCTGCGGCGCCAGGCCGACCAGCGCGGCGATCTGCTTGTTGGTGAGCAGGCCGAGTTCTGGGAGTTCGGCGATCAGGACCATGGCGGTAATCGGGCCGACGCCGTGAAGACTTTGCAGCATGCGGGCGCGCTGGGCCAGTTCGGGTGTCGCTTTGATATGCGCGTGCAGTTGCAGCTCGATGGCGTCGAGATTGGCCGTTAGGACGTCGATGACCGCCTGCACCGTGGCGCGCACCGCTGCCGACCGCGTCATGGCCAAACGACAGCGTTCGGCCTGCAGGAGTTCGACCAATTGCCAGCGCCGGCCTTCCATCTCGCGTAGCGCGTCATCGCCGAGGATCGCGGGCCGCACGCCCCGGCGCACCAATTCGGCGGCCGTGAATTCTGCGATCAGTCGGGCGTCGATCTTGTCAGTCTTCGCTTTGATGCCACGGACCTTGCGAAAAGGCCAGGACGTCGTTGGGATGGACCCGCACGAACGCGACGCCGTTGGCGATCAACGTGTCCCTTAGGGTTCGCTCATAGCCACCGGTGGCCTCGAACGCCACCAGCGTGGGCCGCGCCCGGAGCAGCCACGCGCCAATCGCCTTGGCCGTATTATCCAAGCGCTCGACGCGGCCCTCGCCGGCGAGGGCCGCGTCGAGCCATTCCTTCGAAACATCGATGCCTATGATGATCGGCTTGTCCATCGTGCCCCCCTTCGTCACACTGTACGAGTGGTCTGCACGCAGGGCGCTGGATTGCATGCGGGCGATGAGCCCTTTCTACCGTACGCGTGCCCGACCGTAACGTCGGCGGGTCCCGAGATGACCACGGTCGCTAAGACCTATCCACGATCGGGGTGCCCGCCGACGTCCATCATGCGATGACAGCGCGTTGGCGTCCCGTCATTGCTGACGGGATCTACAATGCAATCCACGCATTTCAGCAAGAATTCTTTTTGAACCAATGTGTTAGACGGCAACACGTGGATACGCGGGTCAAGCCCGCGCATGACGACAATGGGCGCGAAGACGCCGAATCGGCATTTTTCCGCAGCCTGCTCTCATGTTCGCTGTCAATAGTTTCGCGCAGGCGGCTTCGTCCTGGCTTGGCCCAGGCGCTGGATTTCAGAGATGCC
>NZ_LWQU01000063.1 GCF_001650635.1 Magnetospirillum moscoviense
GCCGACACGGCCTACGACGCCGACCACTTCCGCCAAATGATTGCCGACAAGGGCGCCATTGCCGTTATCCCCAACAACCCGTCGCGCGCCCACAAGCATCCGCTAGACAAGCACCTCTATGCCCAGCGCCACTTGGTCGAGTGCTGCTTCAGCAAACTCAAGCAATTCCGACGCGTCGCAACCCGATATGAGAAGACGGCAGCCAACTACAGCGCCGTCGTCACTATCGCCGCCATCATCCTGTGGATGCGCTAAGTGTCCACAGCTCCTAGGGCAGCCTCATGCGCAAAAAAATCTACACCTGCCGCGTTTCCAGAAATCACCGTTAAACCATGCGCCGCCACCTGTTCAGCGCAATCCGTTGCCGTCGACATCCCCTTCTCGCTAGCCTTTCTCGACCCGCAAAAGCCGATACCGGGAAATCCTAACAATTCGATGTTGCCTAACGCCCATAAGACTGGCGCCTTACGGCCGTACATTGACAAAACCGCCTCGGGATACGAGGAGCTCCCCGGAACTAGGTGGCGCCTTCGCCCTAATCGTCAAGCACCGAGATGTGGGCCCAGATGTTCTTCCAATCCTCGGCCGATTTGGGGCGGATCAGTTCGTCGATATCCTCGTGCTTGCGCATGTCCGACAGGAACAAGGTGATCTGGGCCTGCAGATACTTCATGTGCTGCTGGGCCAGGGGCGGCTTCTTGACCCGGCCCTGGCCGTCGCGGGCGTGGCATTCCAGGCAATCGGCCTCGTAAAGCTTGCGGCCTTTGTCGGCATCGCCCGGCTCACGCGGGATCTGCACCGCCTGCTTGGCCAGCTTCAGACGCTCGAAGGCGTCCATCTTGACGTCGTCCGAAGGCGGATGCTTGGGCGGCTTGATGGTCGCCAGGTAATGCGAAACGTCCAGCACGTCCTTTTCCGGCAGCTCGCGGTCGTTGGCATAGGGAAACATCGGGATGTTCTCGCGCGTGCGCGTCTTGAAGGCGCGCAGCTGCTCGGCCAGATAGTCGGGGTGCATGCCGGAAATGCGCGGATAGACGCCGCCGCCGCCGCCCTCGCCATACTCGCCGTGGCAGGCGGCGCAGGTGCGCATGATCTCGCGGCCGTTATCGATGTCGAAATTCCAGTTCTTGCCGCCGGGAAGCGTCACCGGGGGGGGCGCATTTTGCGCCGCCGCCGCGCCTGCCGCCAACGACGCCATCAAAGCCAACACAACCGCGCGCATGGGCCACCCTCGAAACGAAAAACGGGACCGGCAGAGAGTTGCCGATCCCGCTTCAAGTGACCTTGAGCGCGGTCAATTGGTTATGCGCGAAGCGCGTAACTGGGGCAAAAGTCCGGGCGCCCCTTGGCGCACGGCTCACATTTGATTGAATCCCTGACGGGTTCCGACGGAGGCGTCTTGTTGACGGCGTCGCGATAAGATAACCTTTAAAATAGGCTCTATTCGCAATTCGTATTGATATCGTGTAGAATGGCGGAAACGCGGGAGGTTTTGCGCGATGGATCGGAAG
>NZ_LWQU01000064.1 GCF_001650635.1 Magnetospirillum moscoviense
CATGGCCGCTTTCCTCTGATCCTTGCTCACTCAACTCCACGCAGGGAGTTTGTGGCAAGGATCATTGGCACAGAGGGCACTTCTGCCAGCCTTGATCTTGGCTGCTACCGTCGCCGCGCCCGCATTCGGCGCTCCGGTCGATGAATGCGACGTTTTAGCCGCAAGTCCCCACGATATGCAGCGCGTATCTGAGGCAGTCTCCTTCGGCTCCATAATCGGACAAGCAGCTTTGGATGCTTGCGAACGCGCGTCCCTGGCCCATCCCGACAACGGACGCTTCACCTTTCAGATGGGGCGGGCATTGGATCGTTTGGGTCGCTATGGCGAAGCAGCCACCTTTTACCGGGCGGCTGCAGATCGAGGATACCCCGTCGCTTTTTACGGTCTGGGCATGTTATTCCTGCGAGGTGAAGGCGTTGCCAAGGACGCCTCGACCGCCTTAGTCTGGCTTCGCCAAAGCGCCGAACTGGGAGTGGTGGCTGCCCAACGGGAGTTGGGGGCCCTCTACGCCCGTGGCAAAGATGTGCCGAGCAACCTCTCGGAGGCTAGCAAGTGGACTCGCATGGCGGCTGAAAATGGAGACGTGTCAGCACAGATCAAGCTTGCCCAAGCCAACGAGTTCGGGCTGGGTCTTCCAATCGACCCATCTGAAGCTCTGTATTGGTATTCCATTGCCGCCACTTCGGGCGAGACTGCTGCCCTTGAAGGTAAAAAGGTTCTTGAGATGAAGTTGCTTCCATCGCTAACAGCTGAGGTAGAGCGGCGCATTGCACTGTACGGAACGACCCCACCGACTATGACGGCGATCAAGACGCCATCCAAGCCCATTGAGCCTCCATCAGTTGGTCGGCCGCCCCCCTCCTCCGCTCCACAGGCATCTCAGCCGAGGTCATTGCATCGACTGGAAGTTCCCTCCCCCCTTGCCATTTCGTTCAAGAGGGCCAAACCACGTCCGGACGACGTTGCTGTCATCATTGGCAACTCGGACTACATAAGCCAAGCACGAGACATTCCGCCTATCCCCCCCGCAGTCAACGATGCAATGGCAATGAAGCGATATGCCCGAGAAGCTTTGGGGATCGACGAGAGCAACATCATCTTCCTGACGAACGCGACGGGTACCCAATTTGTCGAGGTCTTTGGTACGGAGCAGGAATTTCGAGGCAAACTCTTCAACTGGGTCAAGCCCGGAAAATCTCGGGTTTTCATCTATTTCTCCGGCCATGGCGCTCCGGCAGGCCCTGATGCTAGATCCGTCCTTGTGCCCTCTGACGCCTCGGCTTCGCAACTCTCATTGAGCGGCTATTCTCTCGACCTGCTGTATGCCAACTTAGAGTCCGTCCGCGAAGTTCCCTATTATTTCCTGTGCCTTGCGATTCTGCGCAGCATGAGGCGGATCATGGCCAGGCGCAGGAACGCCAGCGCCATTCTGGCGAGGTTCTCGAAGTCCTTGGCGAGGCGTCGGCA
>NZ_LWQU01000065.1 GCF_001650635.1 Magnetospirillum moscoviense
TGCATTGATAGGGGCCGCTGTCCAGGGCCATGCGGATCAGCTCGATATCGGCGGGCTCGTCCTCGACGACCAAAACCTCGAACGGGCGCCCGCGATCATTTTGCTGTTTACCCAACACTTGCTGCCCCATCGTCATGCCCTCTCGCCTGCTCCGGCCTCGGTCGGAAAGGCGACATGGAAGGTGCATCCATCCTGGATGCTTGAAGAAATCCACATGCGCCCGCCGTGATGTTGGGCAATCTTGCGGCAAATCGCAAGGCCGATACCGGTACCCTCGACCTCGCCCTGCGGAACCAAACGCTGGAACACCCGGAACGCACGCTCATGGTCCTTGGGGTCCATACCGCGCCCGTTATCCTTAATCCACAAGATAGTCCATCCATCTGCGATATTCCACCCGACGGAAACACGCAATGGTCGGTCTGGCGCGCGATACTTGATCGCGTTGCCCAGGATGTTGCCGACCAACCGGTTCAATTCCGGTTCGTCGCCTTGGATAGTGGGCAGATCGGGGGCGACCTCGATCCGGCCTCCGACCTCTTCCAGTGTGAAGGCCAAGGTCCGGATCTGCGTCTCCAGCACGGTCTGCAGCGAGACCGGCTCGAACGCGCCCCCGGCCCGGCCGACGCGGGAATAGTCCAACAAGCCAAGGATCAGGGCGTCCATGCGCTTTGCCCCATCGATGGCGAACCCGAAATAGGTTTGGCTTTCCGGGTCCAGCTGATCGCTCAGCTTGCGGGCGATCAGGGTCAGATAGGCGCTGACCATGCGCAAGGGTTGGCGCAAATCGTGGCTGGCGGCATAGGCGAACTCGGCCAGTTCCTCGTTGACCCGGGCCAGTTCGCGGGCCTGGCGATCAAGACGCTGGTTGCCCTCGATCAACTCGGCCTTCATGCGCAATTCGTTACTGATGTCGATGGCCAGACCCAGATAGCCGACGATATCGCCATCGTCGCCGCGCACCGGCGACACCATCAGCGACACCGGGAACCGGGTGCCATCCTTCCTGATATAGGTCCACTCGCCGCTATCATGGCCTTCGCGGTCGGCCCGATGGACGAAGGTGCGAAAGCCGCCATTTCCGGGGGACGTACGCGCTTCCACCTCGGCGGCATCGTGGAACGCCAGGGGCGTGGACCGCCCGACCATCTCGTCGGCGGAATAGCCCAGCATCAGCTCGGCGCCGCGATTGAAGGTGGTGATCAGCCCATCGGGGTCGGTGGCAATGATCGCCACCTGGGTCGCGGCGTCCAGCAGCGACTGCAATCGCTGATTAAGCCGGCGAATGGTTTGTTCGGCGATCATGCGATCGGTGATGTTTTCCTTGACCGCGATATAGCCGGTCATTTGTCCGCGCGCGTCGCGAATGGGCGAGATCTGCGCCTGCTCCCAATAGGTCGAGCCATCCTTGCGCTTGTTCAGGAACACCGTCGACCACGGATCGCCGGCCCGCAAGGTCGCCCACATCGCCCGATATTCCTCATCCGGGGTGTGACCGGACTTCAAGATGCGCGGATTCTCGCCCCGGGCTTCGGTAATGTCGTAGCCGGTGACGCGGGTGAAGGCCGGATTGACGAATTCGATGCGACCGTTGAGGTCGGTGATGACCACCGAGGCGGGGCTTTGCTCCATCGCCAGCACCAGACGGGCGTTTTCCTCGATGGCCGCCTGAGCCTGGCGCAGGCGGTTCTCTCGCCCGGCCGCCAACCACCCCAGCAGGCCCACGCCGATGCAGGTCACCACCAGCACGGCCAGCTCGATCACCGTGCCGCGCCGCCATGACACCAGCACATCGTCCATGTCGCGCGTCAGGAAGATCAGCACCGGATTCGTGCCCCCAGCCATGTAGGTCCGCGTCACGATCAGCTCGTCGCGCCCGTCGGTGGCCGCCTGGGTGCGATGGACGGTCTGGACCTTGCCGCTTGCGACATGGCCGACGAAGGCCTTGCCGTCGGCGACATTCTTGCCGAAGAAGGAAGCGGGGTCGGGATGGCGGGCGATGATGGTGCCCGTGCGGTTCACCAGGGCTGCGCTGCTGCCGTCACCGGGCAAGGATATCCGCTCGGCGACGGCGTTGAAGAATTCCAGATCCAGGGCGGCCACCGCCACCCCGCCCCAACCGCCGTCCGGGCGATCGATCCGCATCGAGACGAAAATCACGTCCGGTCCGCCGTCCATGGTGCGAAGGGGCGCCGTCATGAAGAAGCGCGATGCCGGACCTTGCTCGAGCAACTGCGTGTAATAGGGACGGTGTGAAACGTCGCGACCAACCAGATCGGGCAAGGTCGAGGCGATGACCCGCCCATCGGGGCCGACCAGAAAGGCCTGGCGAACTTCCTTGAAGGGATGGACCAAAGTGCGCAGCCAGGCCGAATCGCCGGCCGCGTTCCCCTGGGCCACGGCTTCAAGCAACCGCTGGACCGCTTGATCGCTTTCGGCCACCTGGGTCTCGGCCGACTGAGCGGCCTGGGTCAGGTGCTGGACCTCGTTCTCGACCGCGCTGTCGTAGGCTTCGTGGATCCGCAAGGCCGACGCGGCCAGCAGCCCCAACATGACCACCATTGCGGCGGCAACAGACCGTTTGGAACTGGAGACGGAAACGAAGGTCATAGGCCTCGGGGCGTAAGTGTCGCTGGCCGATTAGACCACCAAAGGCCCCCGTAAAAAAGGCAAAATCCCCCCGGGAGTTCCCTCCCGAGGGGATTTCTTGTCGTCTGCGATCAGCCGAATTCGATGATCTTCTGATCGACCGCCAGCGACTCGCCGGCCTTGGCGTGGATCTTGGCGACCGTGCCGTCGCGCTCGGCCTTCAGGATGTTTTCCATCTTCATGGCCTCGACGATGGCCAGCGGCTCGCCGGCCTTGACCTCCTGGCCTTCCGTCACCTCGACGGCGCGCAGCAGGCCCGGCATCGGCGACAGCAGGTACTTCGACATGTCCGGCGGCGCCTTGAACGGCATCAGCTTGTTCATGGCCGCCGCATGGCGGGTCAGCACCAGCACCTTGGCGCGGCTGCCGGCGTGGGCCAGCACAAAGGCCACGCCCTCGCGATCGACCTGCACGCAGACCGTCCGGCCATCGACAGTGCCGCGGAACAAGGGCTGGCCCAACTGCCAGTCGGTCTTGACATCGACCACGTCCTTGCCGATGACGATGGCGAAGCCGCCTTCGGCCGGGCGGGCCTCGATCTCGTGATACTGGCCGTTGAACACCACGGTCCAGGCGGTCTGCACCTTGACCTCGTGGCCGGGGAACTGGCCCGAGATCTTGCATTCCCGCGCCGACGAGGCCAGGTTGACCGCCGCTGCCACCGCGATCAGCACGGTCGGATCGTCGGCCGGCAGATCGTCGGCGTGGAAGCCGTTGGCATATTCCTCGGCGATGAAATTGGTGGTCAGCGCGCCCTTGACGAAGCGTTCCTTGCTCATCAGCGAGGCCAGGAACGGAATGTTGTGCGACAGGCCGCGGATGTAATAGGCGTCCAGGGCGTCACGCATATGGGCGATGGCGGCGTCGCGGGTCGGACCATAGGTGATCAGCTTGGCGATCATCGGATCGTAGAACATGCTGATCTCGCCGCCTTCGTAGACGCCGGTATCGACACGCACATGGGCCGATTCGGCCGGCGGCATGTAGCGAGTCAGGCGACCGGTCGAGGGCAGGAAGTTGCGGAACGGGTCTTCCGCATAGACGCGGCTTTCCATCGCCCAGCCGTTCAGCTTGATGTCGTCCTGGCCGAAGGCCAGCTTCTCGCCGGCAGCGACGCGGATCATCTGCTCGACCAGGTCGATGCCGGTGATCATTTCGGTGACCGGGTGCTCGACCTGCAGACGGGTGTTCATTTCCAGGAAGAAGAACTCGCCAGTGGCGCCGCCGACGATGAACTCCACCGTACCGGCCGACTTGTACTGCACGGTGCGGGCCAGGGCGCAGGCCTGCTCGCCCATCGCCTTGCGGGTCTCAGGCGTCAGGAACGGGCTGGGGGCCTCTTCGATCACCTTCTGGTGACGACGCTGGATCGAGCATTCGCGCTCGCCCAGATACAGCACGGTGCCATGGCCGTCGGCCAGAACCTGGATTTCGATGTGGCGCGGCTGCTCGATGAACTTCTCGACGAAGACGCGGTCGTCGGCGAACGAGGCCTTGGCCTCGTTGGTGGCCGAGGTGAAGCCTTCGAAGGCCTCGGCGTCGTTCCAGGCCAGGCGCATGCCCTTGCCGCCACCGCCGGCCGAAGCCTTGATCATCACCGGATAGCCGATCTCGTTGGCGATCTTGACCGCCTCGGCGGCATCCTTGATGACGCCCAGATAGCCGGGCACGGTGTTGACGCCGGCTTCACGGGCCAGCTTCTTCGATTCGATCTTGTCGCCCATGGCGAAGATGGCGTGGGCGTCGGGACCGATGAAGGCGATGCCGGCCTTGGCCAGCGCTTCCTGGAACTCGCGCTTTTCCGACAGGAAGCCGTAACCCGGATGAACCGCCTGGGCGCCGGTCTTGACGCAGGCATCGACGATCTTGTCGATCAGCAGGTACGACTGGGCCGAGGCCGGCGGGCCGATATGCACCGCTTCGTCGGCCATCTGCACATGCAGGGCGTCCTTGTCGGCGTCGGAATAGACGGCCACCGTCTTGATGCCCATCTTGCGGGCGGTCTTGATGACGCGGCAGGCGATTTCGCCGCGATTGGCGATCAGAATCTTGGTGAACATTCTGCCAGCCCCCCTTAGAGCGGGATGTTGCCGTGCTTGCGCACCGGCCGTTCGAGCTTCTTATCCTTCAGCATCGCCAGCGAGCGGCAGATGCGCTTCCTGGTCGAGTGCGGCATGATCACGTCGTCGATGAAGCCGCGATGGCCGGCGACGAAGGGGTTGGCGAACTTCTGACGATATTCCTCGGTCCGCGCCGCGATCTTCTCGGAATCACCGATATCGGTGCGGAAGATGATCTCGACCGCGCCCTTGGGCCCCATCACCGCGATCTCGGCGGTCGGCCAGGCGAAGTTGACGTCGCCTTTCAGGTGCTTCGAGCTCATCACGTCATAGGCACCGCCATAGGCCTTGCGGGTGATGACGGTGATCTTCGGCACGGTGCATTCGGCATAGGCGTACAAAAGCTTGGCGCCATGCTTGATGATGCCGCCATATTCCTGGGCGGTGCCGGGCAGGAAGCCGGGCACATCGACGAAGGTCAGGATCGGAATGTTGAAGGCGTCGCAGAAGCGCACGAAACGGGCGGCCTTGATCGAGCTGGCGATGTCCAGGCAGCCGGCCAGCACCATCGGCTGGTTGGCGACGACACCGACGGTGGCGCCTTCCATGCGGGCGAATCCGACGATGATGTTGCCGGCATAGCCGGGCTGCACCTCGAAGAACTCACCCTCGTCGACGACCTTCAGGATCAGTTCCTTCATGTCGTACGGCTTGTTGGCATTGTCCGGGATCAGGGTGTCCAGGCTCATCTCGATGCGGTCGGGCTGGTCCGCGGTCGGACGCACCGGCGGCTTCTCGCGGTTCGAGCCGGGCAGGAAGTCCATGAAGCGGCGCAGCTGCAGCAGCGCCTCGACATCGTTCTCGAAGGCCAGGTCGGCGACGCCGGACTTGGTCGAGTGGGTGATGGCGCCGCCCAGTTCCTCGGCGGTGACGGTCTCGTGGGTCACGGTCTTGACCACGTCCGGACCGGTCACGAACATGTACGAGCTGTCCTTGACCATGAAGATGAAGTCGGTCATGGCCGGCGAGTAAACCGCGCCGCCGGCGCACGGGCCCATGATCATCGAGATCTGCGGCACCACGCCCGAGGCTTCGACGTTGCGCTGGAACACCTCGGCATAGCCGGCCAGGCTGTCCACGCCTTCCTGGATGCGGGCGCCGCCCGAATCGTTCAGGCCGATCACCGGGGCGCCGACCTGGACCGCCTTGTCCATGATCTTGCAGATCTTCTCGGCGTGGGCCGCCGACAGCGAGCCGCCATGGACGGTGAAATCCTGGCTGAACACGAAGACCAGACGGCCGTTGATGGTGCCGTAGCCGGTGACCACGCCGTCACCGGGGATCAGGTTCTTTTCTTCCGCCATGCCGAAGTCGGTGCAGCGGTGTTCCTTGAACAGATCCCACTCCTCGAAGGAATCGGGGTCCAGCAGCAACTCGACGCGTTCGCGCGCCGTCAGCTTGCCCTTGGAATGCTGCGCGTCGATGCGCTTCTGACCGCCGCCCAGATAGGCGCGGTTCCTCTTTTCTTCGAGCTGGCGAATGATTTCCTGCATCCGGTTCCCCCTCGTGCGGTGGTACCGCACTGGTTAGCGACGTGGGTCGCCCACACTACTGCCTGATCGGCAAAAGCGCGAGCCCCATCGGGCGGCTGTCCCACCCTTCTGGTCAGGGCGGTTGAAATACCATTACTCGTGTGTCGGTGCCACCGAAAAACGGACGGCCGTTCCTCACGTTGTATTGCAGTTTGTAACAAGGCGAATTCGGCAGTTTTCTGCGGATTTCATCGATTTCGCGCGGGATTGGCGCCCCGCAACAATATTACGCGGCCCGACACAGATTCAGCAGCCGTTCGGCCGCCCGCAAATCGGCGCGCAAGGCGGCGCGGCGGTCGGCCGCCTCGTAATCCTCGCCCCATTGCTCGATCTGGAAATCCTCGTCCAGCTGCGATACCGCGAAGGCGGCTTCGGCATCGACGCGGCCGGCGGCCAGGGCCAGGGCCAGCACCAGCGATCCGGTGGCCGCGCAGGCCGATTGGGCGGCGGTCAGCACCCAGACGTCCAACCCGTCCAGATGGGCCTTGAGGGCCGTCAGGGCGGCCGGGGCTTGCGCGATGGCGATCACCCCTTCGGTCACCGTCAGCTCGGCGCCCAGGGCGGTGCGCGCCCAATCCACCAGCGGCTGCCACGACAACGCCTGGCGCTTGACCAGCTCGGGCGGGAAATCGGCGCGATAGCACAACAGGTCGGTACCGGCATAGGCCATCAGCTGGGCGGTGATGGCGCCCCGTTCCGGGCCGACCCGGTCGATGGCGGTGCTGGACAATTGGGTCAGCGGCATGGTGTGCGGCTTGATCTCGGTCTCTTGCGCCTGCCATTCGGCGGCCACCGCCTCGGCCAGGGCCAGGCTCGGCAGTGCCAGCCGGTGGCCCAGGGGGGTCTTGACCGGCTTGCCGTCCAGGTGAATGACGAAACCGCCCTCGCCCGCCACGGCGGCGGCCTGCTTGTAGAAACGCTTGATGCTCTTGCCCAGCACGGGTTCCATCTCCTTGACCGAAACGGGGCCGGATGATGCCACAGGACCGACTTTCCCGCTTGCCAATTTTCCGATCTGCGCGACGATAGAGCCATGAAACTATCCCGCCGCCAATTCCTTGCCGGAGCCGCCGCCATGTCCGCCCTGCCCGCTTCCGCCGCCGCCCCCCTGGATGCCAAACTGTTCCCCAAGGATTTCCTGTGGGGGGCCTCGACCTCGGCCTATCAGATCGAGGGCGCGCTTGATGTCGATGGGCGCGGCAAGGACATCTGGGATACCTATACCGAACAGGGCCGCATCACCGACGGCAGCTCGGCCAAGGTCGCCTGCGACCATTACCACCGCTACAAGGAAGACGTGGCGCTGATGAAGGCGGCCGACTTCAACGCCTATCGCTTCTCGCTGGCCTGGCCGCGCATCGTTCCGGCCGGCACCGGCGCCGTCAATCCCAAGGGCCTGGACTTCTATGACCGCCTGATCGACGAGTTACTGGCCGCCGGCATAAAACCGATGGCCTGCCTGTACCATTGGGACCTGCCGCAGCCGCTGGAGGACAAGGGCGGCTGGCAGGGCCGCGAGGTCACCGGCCCGTTCGGCGATTACGCCACCATCTGCGCCAAGCGCTTCGGCGACCGCGTCGATACCTGGATGATGCTGAACGAACCCAACGTGGTGGCGATCTTCGGCTATGGCCTGACCGACCATGCGCCGGGCCACAATCTGGGCGAGATCGGCATCTTGAAGGCGCTGCACCACCAGAACCTGGCGCAAGGCACCGGACTTCGGGCCATCCGCTCGGTGCTGCCCAAGGCGACCTTGGGCACCGTCACCAATGTCAGCCCGTGCCGGCCGGAAAGCGACAAGCCCGAAGACGTCCGCGCCGCCCTGCTGTGGGACGCCGCCTGGAACCGCGTCACCCTTGACGGCTTGCTGCGCGGCCAGTTGCCCGACATCGTCGCCGACCAGATGCGCCCGTTCGTCCAGGCCGGCGACCTGGAGCTGGCCAAGTTCCCGGTCGACCTGCTGGGCCTGAACTATTACGGCCGCAACACCATGAAGCACGAACCCGGCCGCCCGTTCAACGCCGGCTGGGGCGACCCCAAGGCCGAGCGTTATACCGGCATGGGCTGGCCGGTCCAGCCCGACGGGCTTTACGACATCTTGATGGAGCTGAAGACGCTTTACGGCAATCCGGCGATGTATGTCGCCGAGAACGGCGCCGCCTATGACGACGTCGTCAGCCCCGATGGCGCCGTCCACGATCCCGAGCGCACCTTGTTCATCCAGGAGCACGTCGCCCAGGTGGCCCGCGCGCTGAAGGACGGCGTCAACATGAAGGGCTATCTGGCCTGGAGCCTGTTGGACAATTTCGAATGGGCCTTCGGCCTGTCGAAGCGCTTCGGCATCGTCCGCGTCGATTACGACACCTTGAAGCGCACGCCCAAGGACAGCTACAAATGGTTCGCCAGCTTCATCAAGCAGGCGCGGGGGATTTAGGCTCACCCCCTTGCCGGCACAGGGTTCGTCCCCACCTGACGCTTAACACCCGTCAGAGGGAGCACGCCATGAAAGTGATCATTTGGGCCGCCTTGGTGCTGACCGCCGGTCAGGCCCATGCGGCATGCGAACCTGTGGCGCGCGCCAACCTGAAGGGCTGCGACTTCACCAACGCCAAACTGGAAAACCTGGATCTCAGGGGCGCCAACCTGAGCGGGGCCGACCTGGAAAGCGCCGACTTGACGCGGGCCAACCTGACCGACGCTAAACTATCGGGCGCCTCGGCCCGCTTCGCCCGTTTCGTCTCCGCCGACCTGACCGGGGCCGACTTCACCCATGCCGACATCATCCACGCCGTATGGGACCAGGCCCGCAACGTCCCACCATCGGTGCTGGGGGCGTTGGCAGCCCGGTTCGGGGCCGAGGAACGGCGGTACCGGCGCGTCAAACCGGTCGTGGGCCGAACAGGATCACACCGGCCCCCGTTCAGGCAAAAGGCGACACCGACCAGATCCCAGCGATCCGGCCACGCGCCTTCGACGGCCCACAGCGACAACAGCGATGTCAGGATGTGGATGCCGCTATAGGCCGCATAGGCCCGCCCGGCCTAATCCGTCTTGACCTGGGTGAAGATAGCCGCAGCCGCCATCTCCGGTCCGCATCGGCATCGACGGGCTTCCTGTTCGCGCTTAAACTAATGCACAGTTCTGGGGGAGACGCCGCATGGGTTTAGCGCAAGACATCGAGGACATCCGGGCCGGCATCAAGTCGGGCCGGTTCGCGAACGAGGCTTCGGTCTCACAGGGTATCATCCTGCGGATTCTAAATGCCCTCTCGTGGCCGACCTATGACACACGGGTTGTCTGCCCCGAATACTCCTTGTCGGGCCGCCGCGTGGATTATGCACTGTGCCACCCCGCCAATAAGCCGATCGCCTTCGTGGAGGTCAAGCAGATCGGGCAGAGCGATGGAGCCGAGCGGCAGCTCTTCGAATACGCATTCCATGCCGGAGTCCCGATGGCGATCCTGACAGACGGTCAAGAGTGGAACTTCTTCCTTCCTGCCGAGCAGGGCGACTACGGGGAGCGGCGGGTCTATAAGCTCGACATCGTGGAGCGGGATGTGGATGAGTGCGTCTCGAGGCTCGAACGCTACCTGCGGCACGACGCGATCGCCTCGGGGGCGGCCATCGACGCGGCGCGACAGGACTACCGCAATGTGGCCCGCGAGCGGCAGATCGTCTCCACGCTGCCGTCAGCGTGGGACCGTCTGGTAGAGGACGAGGACGAGATGCTGTTGGAGATCGTCGCCGACAAGGTGGAGAACCTATGCGGCTTCAAGCCGGACCCCGACGCCGTCGCCCGGTTCTTGAAGTCGAGGACCAAGAGCGGCCCTGCCATAGATACCTCACGGCCCCAAGCTCCCCACCCGAAATGCTCGCTACCGGCTGTCCAATTCTCAGTCGCATCGGCCCAGGCTCCAGCATCACGCCCTGATCCGGCGTCAGCGCCGCAGGGAGCGTCTTTCCCTTTGTCGATCGGCTTCGTCCTCGATGGAACACACCATACAGGTCGCAACGCCTGTGATGTGATGATCAAAGCCTTCGAAGCCTTGGCGGCGCGGGACACCTCGTTCCCGGAGCGTTTCGCCGCGCTCCCCAAGCACGGGAGGACTCGCCGCTATATGTCTAAGACTCCTGACGAGCTTTATCCCGGCCGGCCTGACCTTTGCCGGGAGCACTCGACCAAGCTGAAATCTGGTTGGTGGATCAGCACCAACCACAGCCGGGCGACCATTGGCCGAATCATTGAGATGGCCTGCAATGTTGTCGGCTTGCGCTTCGGCTCCGACTTGATCGTCAATCTAGGCGACTAACGGCTGCCGGCGTCGGAACAAAAAAGGGCGCCCGGTCGGGGCGCCCTTTTCATTGGAAACGCGACGAGGATTATTCCTCGGACTCGTCCTTCTTCTCGGCGGTCGGGCCGGAATCCAGGCCCTTGGCGGCCGGATCGCGGTCGACCAGCTCGATGATCGCCATCGGAGCCGAATCGCCATAGCGGAAGCCGGCCTTCAGCACGCGGCAATAGCCGCCCGGACGGCCCTTGTAACGCTCAGCCAGGGTCGAGAACAGCTTGGCCACCACGGCGTCGTCGCGCAGCATGGCGAAGGCGCGGCGGCGGTCGTGCAGGGTGCCGGACTTGCCCAGCGAAATGATCTTCTCGGCGATCGGACGCAGGTCCTTGGCCTTGGGCAGGGTGGTCTTGATCTGCTCGTGCTTCAGCAAAGCCACCACCATGTTGGCGAACATCGCCTTACGGTGGGAGCTGGTGCGGTTGAGCTTACGACCGGACATGCCGTGACGCATCGTTCTCTCCTTTGGCTTGGTCTCGCGGCGCGAGAACCGATTTCACCCCGACACCGCCCCCGAAACCCGGAGTACGGCGCGGTCGGGCCTGACTGGCCCTAAAGCTCAACCCCTCCCCCGGTCCGGGGGAGGGGTTGGATTGGCGAACCTCAGTAGGGCTCTTCCAACTTCTTGGCCAGGTCCTCGATGTTCTCGGGCGGCCAGTTGGTGATTTCCATACCCAGGTGCAGACCCATGGTCGACAACACCTCCTTGATCTCGTTCAAGGACTTGCGGCCGAAGTTCGGGGTGCGCAGCATCTCGGCCTCGGTCTTCTGGACCAGATCGCCGATATAGATGATGTTGTCGTTCTTCAAGCAATTGGCCGAACGGACCGACAGCTCGAGCTCGTCAACCTTGCGCAGCAGGTTCTTGTTGAAGGGCAGTTCGTCCTTGCGCTCTTCCTCGACCACCGCGCTGGGCTCGTCGAAGTTGATGAACAGCTGCAGCTGGTCTTGCAGGATGCGGGCCGCCAGGGCGACCGCGTCGTCGGGACGGACGGCGCCATTGGTCTCGACCACCATCGACAGCTTGTCGTAGTCGGTGACCTGACCGACGCGGGTGTTCTCGACCTTGTAGGCGACCTTCTTGACCGGCGAGAAGATGGCATCGATCGGGATCAGACCGATCGGCGCGTCCTCGGCACGGTTCTGCGAGGCGGGCACATAACCCTTGCCGGTCTCGACCGTGAACTCGATGTTCAGCTTGGCGCCCTCGTCCATGGTGCACAGCACCAGGTCGGGGTCCATGATCTCGATGTCGTGACCGACCTCGATCATCCCGGCGGTGACTTCACCCGGGCCGGTGGCCTTCAGGTGCATCCGCTTCGGACCTTCGCCATGCATGCGCAGGCCAAGGTTCTTGATGTTGAGGATGATGTCGGTGACGTCTTCGCGCACACCCGGCACCGACGAGAATTCATGCAGAACCCCGTCGATCTGGATGGCGGTGACCGCCGCGCCCTGCAGGGACGACAGCAGAACACGACGCAGGCTGTTGCCAAGGGTCATGCCGAAGCCGCGTTCCAGCGGTTCGGCGACGACGGTAGCGACGCGGGCAGCGTCGGCCCCGGGCTCGACTTGGAGCTTCGAGGGCTTGATCAGTTCCTGCCAGTTCTTCTGAATCACGAGCGTGACCTCATGCTAGGAACAAAACGATGGACCGAAACGGCAAGGACCGCCGCCATCCCCGGCCCTTTGGGGAAGGCGACGGCATTGCCAGAACGGGCCTCCGATCAGACGCGACGACGCTTGCGCGGACGGCAGCCGTTGTGCGGGATCGGGGTGACGTCGCGGATCGAGGTGATGGCGAAACCAGCGGCCTGCAGCGCGCGCAGAGCGCTCTCGCGGCCGGCACCGGGGCCCTTCACTTCGACTTCCAGGGTGCGCATGCCGTGCTCTGCCGCCTTGCGGGCAGCGTCCTCGGCAGCCACCTGGGCGGCATAGGGGGTCGACTTGCGCGAGCCCTTGAAGCCCTGCATGCCCGAAGACGACCACGAGATCGTGTTGCCCTGGGCGTCGGTGATGGTGATCATGGTGTTGTTGAACGTGGAATTCACGTGGGCAACACCCGAGGTGATGTTCTTACGCTCGCGACGACGAGGACGCGCGGTAGCAGCAGGCTTGGCCATCTGAGGTGATCCTTACTTCGTGGCTTTCTTCTTACCGGCGATCGGCTTGGCCGGGCCCTTGCGGGTGCGCGCATTGGTATGCGTGCGCTGCCCACGGACCGGCAGGCCGCGACGATGCCGCAGGCCGCGATAGCAGCCCAGGTCCATCAGACGCTTGATGTTCATCGCCACTTCGCGACGCAGATCACCTTCGACCTGAAAGTCGCGGTCGATCATTTCGCGGATCTTCAGGACTTCGTCGTCGGTCAGCTGATTGACACGGCGCTCGGCGGGGATCCCCAGCTTGACGCAAATGTCGGCAGCCTTGCTGCGGCCAATGCCATGAATATAGGTCAGCGCGATGGTGACGCGCTTATTGGTCGGAATGTTGACGCCAGCGATACGGGCCAAAGCTGGTTACTCCTTAAGTCAAGGTGATCCGGGCCAGGCTTGGTGCCACAACCCACTCCAACAAAAAAGACCACACCACACCGAGCCCAGCCCGGCATGGGGGAAAGCGAAGGTGCGCGATTATAGGGGGAATCGACCAAGAGTCAACCGGGACTCTTGAACCATTCCCCCTTAAATCTTATTGGCCCCGCACCGGGTCCAGCAGGGCTTCCAGCGAACGGGTGACCGCGGAAATATCCTGGGTCCCGTCCACCAACATGTAGACACCCTGCTTGTCGTAATAAGGCAGCAGGGGAGCGGTCTGCTCGTGATAGGCGGCCAGTCGCTTGTTGACCGTCTCGGCATTGTCGTCGGCACGGCGGACGAATTCGGTCGAACCGCAGCTGTCGCAGACACCATCGGCCTTCGGCCGCTGGAACTTGTCATGATAGCCGGCGCCACACTTGCCGCAGGTGAAGCGGCCGGTGATGCGTTCGACGATCGGCGCGTCAGGGACGCGGATTTCGATGGCGAAGTCGAGCTTGCGCTTCTTCCTCACCAGCATCTTGTCCAACGCCTCGGCCTGGGCGACCGTGCGCGGGAAACCGTCAAAAATGACACCATTCAAGGTGTCGGGCTGATCGAGGCGCTCGTCGATGATGGCGATGACGATGTCATCGGACACCAGCTGGCCGGCATCCATGACGGATTTCGCCTTCTTGCCGACCTCCGAGCCCGACGCCACCGCCGCACGCAGCATGTCGCCGGTGGACAGTTGAATCAGGCCATACCGATCTTGCAAGCGCTTGGCTTGCGTACCCTTGCCGCCACCGGGCGGCCCCAACAGGACCAGGTTCATTTTTGCTGTTCTCCCCTTTATCCCGCGGCTGCCCATGTCACGTTATTAGGGGGGTGGGTCAGCCGCGACGACCTCTCAGGCGGGCCTTCTTGATGAGCCCCTCATATTGATGGGCCAGCAAATGAGATTGAACCTGGGCGACGGTATCCATCGTCACCGAGACGACAATCAACAAGCTGGTGCCGCCAAAGTAAAAGGGCACAGACCACTTGGCAATCAGCAGTTCGGGCAGGACAGAGAGCGCAGTTAGGTAGGCGGCGCCCAGTACCGTCAGGCGGGTCAGAACATAATCCAGATAATCGGACGTGTTCTTACCCGGCCGGATGCCCGGAATGAAACCGCCATACTTCTTCAAATTCTCGGCGGTATCGACCGGATTGAAGACGACGGCGGTATAGAAAAAGGCGAAAAACACGATTAACAGGGTGTAGAGCGCCAGGTACAGCGGCTGGCCACGGCCCATCAGCACCGTGAAGGTGGTGAGCCATTCAGGACCGCCGGCGGTGGCGAACTGGGCGACCGTCACCGGCATCAGCAGCAGCGAACTGGCGAAGATCGGCGGGATGACGCCCGGCGTGTTGATCTTGAGCGGCAGATGGCTGGATTCGCCGCCATACATCTTGTTGCCGACCTGGCGCTTCGGATACTGAACGATGATCCGGCGCTGGGCGCGTTCGACGAACACGATGAAGTAGATGATCGCCACCGACAGCAGCAGCAAGCCGATGATCAGCAGCACCGGAAGTGCGCCGGTCCGGCCCAGTTCCAGGGTGCCGGCCAAGGCACCGGGCAGTTCCGCCACGATGCCGGCCATGATGATCAGCGAGGTGCCCTGGCCGATGCCACGCGCGGTGATCTGCTCGCCCAGCCACATCAGGAACACGGTGCCGCCGACCAGCGTGACCACCGTCGAGAAGCGGAACAGCAGATGGTTGTCCATCATCACCGCCGAGCCGGTCGAACCGGTCATGCCTTCCAGGCCGACGGCGATGCCATAGGCCTGCATGGCGGCGATGATCACCGTCAGGTAGCGGGTGTACTGGTTGATCTTCTTGCGACCGGCCTCGCCCTCTTTCTTGATCTGCTCAAGCGAGGGAACGATGGTGGTCATCAGCTGCATGATGATCGACGCCGAGATGTACGGCATGATCGCCAGAGCGAAGATGGTCATGCGCTGCAACGCGCCGCCGGCCAGCATGTCGAACATGCCGAGAAGGCCGCCGCCCGACTGCTTGAACAGATCGGCCATGACGTGCGGATCGACGCCGGGAATCGGAATCCAGGTGCCCAGGCGGTAGACCACCAGGGCGAGGACGGTGAACCAGATCCTCTTCTTGAGGTCGGTCGCCTTCGCAAAGACACCAAAATTGACGTTCGCGGCAAGCTGCTCGGCGGCAGAGGCCATGTGCCTTGGCTCCGATTAAAAAAGGTCCGGTGCGCGTTATAGCGGAAAGAAGAAGGTTTGCCGAGGGCGATCAGCCCTCGGCAACGGCCTCTTCGGCAACCTTCACGGAACCGCCCAGCTTCTCGACGGCCGCGATCGCGGCCTTGGAGGCGCCGGTCACCTCGATGGTCACCTTGGTCTTCAACTCGCCACGGGCCAGCAGACGCACGCCGTCCAGCTGCTTGCCGATCAGGCCGGCCGCGCGCAGCACGGTCTCGGTGATGGGCTGGCCAGCGTCGACCTTGCCGGCCTCGATGGCGGCCTGCAAGCGACCGAGATTGACCTCGGAGAACTCACGGGCGTTGACGTTATTGAAACCGCGCTTGGGCAGGCGCCGATAGATCGGCATCTGACCGCCTTCGAAGCCGTGCAGCGAAACGCCGGTGCGCGAGCCCTGACCCTTGACGCCACGGCCCGAGGTCTTTCCCTTGCCCGAGCCGATGCCGCGGCCGATGCGCTTGAACTTGTAGCGCGCGCCTTCGTTGTCGCGCAGATCGTTGAGCTTCGTCATCGTCTTGATCCTTGTGATCCGCCCCCCGCCCGTCTCCGGGCAGGGGGGGGAACTTTATAATATTAGGCCTCGACCTTAACCAGGTGCTTGACCTTTTCAATCATGCCCCGCACCGCCGGAGTATCCTCCAGCTCCTTGGTGCGATGCATCTTGTTCAGGCCCAGCCCGATCAGGGTGGCGCGCTGGTCATCGGGACGGCCGATGGGGCTTCCCACCTGGGTCACGCGAACGGTCTTGTTGGCAGCCATGTCGTTCACCCCTTGGCGTTAGGCGACGGCGGCCGCGGCGGCGGCACCGTCACGACGACCGATGATCTCGCCGACCTTTTTGCCGCGCTTGGCGGCGATCGAGCGGGGCGAGTTCAGGCTCAACAGAGCGTCGAAGGTCGCCTTGATCATGTTGTGCGGGTTCGAGGTGCCCAGGCACTTGGCGACGACGTCGGCCACGCCCATGGTCTCGAAAACGGCGCGCATCGGGCCGCCGGCGATGATGCCGGTACCGGGAGGCGCCGCGCGCAGCACGACGCGGCCGGCACCGAAGTGGCCGGTGCAATCGTGATGCAGGGTGCGACCCTCGCGCAGCGGAACCTTGATCAGGTTACGCTTGGCCTGCTCGGTCGCCTTGCGGATCGCTTCCGGCACTTCACGGGCCTTGCCCGATCCGTAGCCGACGCGGCCCTTGGCGTCACCAACCACCACCAGAGCGGCGAAGGCGAAGCGACGGCCGCCCTTGACGACCTTGGCAACGCGGTTGATGTGGACGAGCTTATCGACGAACTCGCTTTCCTCGCGCTCCTGACGCGGGGCGTCGCCACGGCCGCGCGGGGCGCGACCCTCACGCTCGCCGTCGCCACCGCGACCACGACCACGCCGACCGGCGCCCTCAGCTTCAGTATTGGGAGTACGTGCCATGATCTCGTTCCCTTAGAAAGACAGGCCGCTTTCGCGGGCCGCCTCGGCCAGGGCCTTGACCCGACCGTGATAGATGTAACCACCGCGATCGAACACCACCTCGGTGATGCCGGCCTTGATGGCCCGTTCGGCGATCAACTTGCCAACAGCGGTCGCCGCATCGACGGTCGCGCCGGTCTTGATCTGGCCCTTGATGTCCTTGTCCAGGGTCGAGGCGGCAGCCAGGGTCACGCCCTGGAGGTCGTCGATGATCTGGGCATAGATGTTCTTGCCCGACCGGAAGACCGACAGGCGGACACGGCCACCCGACTTCTTCGCGATGCTGGCACGAGCGCGCCGCTTGCGGCGCTCGAAAAGTTCCTTCGGCGTCATCATGGCGGTGCCCCTTACTTCTTCTTGCCTTCCTTGCGCAGGATCGTCTCGGTCTCGTACTTGATACCCTTGCCCTTATAGGGCTCGGGACCACGATAAGACCGGATCTCCGCCGCAATCTGCCCCACCCGCTGCTTGTCGCGGCCGGTGATCGAAATAGCCGTCGGCTTGTCGCACTTCATCGCGATGTCATCCGGGATCGGATAATTGATGTCGTGCGAGTAACCGAGAGCCAGCTTCAGAACCTTACCCTCGACCGCGGCGCGGTAACCGACGCCGTTGATCTCGAGGTTGACGGTGAAGCCCTCGGAAACGCCCTTGACCAGGTTGTTGATCAGCGCGCGGGTGGTGCCCCACATCATGCGCGCCTGCTTGGCCTCGGCCTTCGGCTTCACCCACACCTTGTCGCCTTCGATGGTGGTGTCCACCAGGTCGAGCGACAGCGGCATGCGCGATTCACCATTCTTGCCCTTGGCGATGAATTCATCGCCGGCGATCTGGACGGTGACGCCAGACGGCACCGGCACGGGGTATTTGCCCACTCGGCTCATCTGTCGTTCCTCCTTAGAACACCTGGCACAGAACTTCGCCACCGACATTGGCGGTCCGGGCCTCGGAATCGCTCATCACGCCACTCGGGGTGGACAGGATGGTGATGCCCAGACCGTTCGCCACGCGGGGGAGGTCGGCAATCTTCGAATAGACGCGGCGGCCCGGGGTCGACACGCGGGAGATCGTCGAGATCACCGCCTTGCCTTCGTGGTACTTGAGCTCGATGGTGAGCTCAGACACACCGGGACGGACGTCCTGCTTGGTGTAGCCGCGGATGTAGCCCTCGCGCTTGAGCACTTCGAGGACGTTCATACGCAAATTCGACGCCGGCGAGGAAATGCTCGCCTTGTTGGCGCGCTGCCCGTTACGGATGCGGGCGAGCATATCGCCGAGCGGATCGGTCATAGCCATGGGTTATGCCTCCTTACCAGCTCGACTTGACGAGGCCGGGGATTTGGCCAAGGTTGCCAAGTTCACGCAGCTTGATGCGGCAGATCTTGAACTTCCGGTAATTGCCACGCGGGCGACCGGTGATCTCGCACAGCAGGCGGACGCGGTTCTTGGCGGAGTTGCGGGGAAGCTCGGCCAGCTTCATGGACGCTTCGAAGCGTTCCTCGGGGCTGGCGTCACGGTTCATCACGACCGCCTTCAGGCGCGCGCGCTTGCCGGCCAATTGCTTGGCCAACTTAGCGCGCTTGTTGTTGCGCTCGACGGAGCTGATCTTCGACATTGCTAAACTCCCATCAGCCAGCAAACGGCATGTCGAAGCCCTTGAGAAGCGCCTTGGCTTCCTTGTCGGACTTGGCCGTCGTGACGAAAATGATGTCCATGCCCCGGGTGGCATCAACCTTATCGTAGTTGATTTCCGGGAACACGAGCTGCTCCTTCAGGCCCATGGCATAGTTGCCGCGGCCGTCGAAGCTCTTGGCCGGAACGCCGCGGAAGTCGCGGACGCGCGGCAGCGCAATGTTGATCAGGCGGTCCAGGAATTCGTACATGCGATCGGCGCGCAAGGTGACCTTGCAGCCGACCACCTGGCCCTCGCGCAGCTTGAACTGAGCGATGGACTTCTTGGCCTTGGTCACCACCGGCTTCTGACCTGCGATGGCGGTCAGTTCGGCCACGGCGGCCTCGATCTTCTTCGAATCCTGGGCGGCTTCGCCGACACCCATGTTGATGACGATCTTTTCCAGCTTCGGCACCTGCATCGGATTGGCGTAGGAGAATTCCTCCTGCAGAGCCTGCCGGACCTTGGTGTCGTAGTGCGTACGCAAACGCGCGGTCATGGTCTTCGTGCTCCCCATTACCGGTCGATGACTTCGCCGGACCGCTTGGCAACGCGGACCTTGCGACCGTCTTCGAGGATCTTGACGCCGACGCGGGTCGGCTTGCCGTCCTTGGGGTCGGCATGAGCGACGTTGGAGACGTGGATCGACGCCTCCTTCTCGACGATGCCGCCGGCGTTGGTCTGGGTCGGGCGGGTGTGCCGCTTGACCTTGTTCACGCCCTGGACGATGACCCGGTCTTCCTTCGGGTAAGCGACGAGAACCTCGCCGGACTTGCCCTTGTCCTTACCGGTGATGACGACGACCTTGTCGCCCTTCTTGACGTTCAGACCGGCCATTACAGCACCTCCGGCGCCAGCGAGATGATCTTCATGAACTTCTTGGCACGAAGCTCACGGGTCACGGGGCCAAAGATACGGGTCCCGATGGGCTCGTTCTGCTTGTTGATCAGAACGGCCGCATTGGTGTCGAACCGAATGGCGGTGCCGTCGGGGCGACGAATTTCCTTGGCGGTGCGAACGATGACGGCACGATGGACGTCACCCTTCTTCACGCGGCCGCGCGGAATCGCTTCCTTGATCGACACCACAATGATGTCGCCGACGTTGGCGATGGTGCGGTGCGAACCGCCCAGAACCTTGATGCACTGCACCCGTCGGGCACCCGAATTATCGGCGACGTCCAGGTTGGATTGCATCTGGATCATGTCGAGTTTCCTTTCTTTCCAGGTCGATATCGGCGATCAGGCATCAAGCCTGTTCGACGATCACTTCCCAGGTCTTGGTCTTCGAGAGCGGACGGCACTCGCGGATTTTCACGATGTCGCCAGTCTTGAAAGAGTTGTTCTCGTCGTGCGCGTGATACTTCTTCGAACGACGGATGAACTTCTTGTAGATCGGGTGCATCACGCGACGTTCGACGCTGACCACCACGGTCTTTTCCATCTTGTCGCTGACGACCACGCCCTGAAGAATGCGCTTCGGCATTGCTTGCTACTCCTTAGGCCGCGGCGGTGCGGGCCATCTGGCCCAAAACGGTTTTGATCGCGGCGATCTCGCGACGCACCGTGCGCACCCGGGCAGTGTTCTCCAGCTGGCCGGAAGCCTTCTGGAAGCGCAGGTTGAACTGCTCTTTCTTCAGCTCCACCAGACGCTCGGACAGCTGATCGGCCGACTTGGCGCGAAGTTCCTTAGCCTTGCTCGCCATGGCGGTTACTCCCCGATCCGGACGATGAACTTGGTCTTGATCGGCAGCTTGGCGGCGGCCAGTTCAAAACCACGACGGGCCAGATCTTCCGGCACGCCGTCGACTTCGAACAGCACGCGGCCCGGCTTGATCTTGGCGACCCAGTATTCCGGCGTACCCTTACCGGAACCCATGCGCACTTCGGCCGGCTTGGTCGAAACGGCAACGTCCGGGAAAACGCGGATCCACACACGGCCCTGACGCTTCAGGTGACGGGTGAGGGCACGACGGGCGGCCTCGATCTGGCGGGCGGTGATACGCTCGGGCTCCAGGGCCTTCAGGCCGAAGGCGCCGAAATTGAGCGACGATCCACCCTTGGCGTCGCCATGAATGCGACCCTTGTGGAATTTGCGGAACTTAGTTCGCTTGGGCGAAAGCATCTCTTTCTTCCTTCACCATCAGCGGCGTTCAGCCGGGGCGGTCTCGCCGGCGACCCGCTTGTCCTGGGCCATCGGGTCGTGCGCCAGGATCTCGCCCTTGAACACCCACACCTTGATACCGCAGGTCCCATAGGTGGTCTTGGCGGTGCCGATTCCGTAATCGATGTCGGCGCGCAGCGTGTGCAGCGGCACACGGCCTTCGCGGTACCATTCCATACGGGCGATTTCCGCGCCGCCCAGACGACCCGAGCAATTGATGCGGATGCCCTGGGCGCCCAGACGCATGGCCGACTGAACGGCCCGCTTCATGGCGCGACGGAACGACACGCGACGCTCGAGCTGCTGAGCGATGCTTTCGGCCACCAGCTGGGCGTCCAGCTCGGGCTTACGGATCTCGACGATGTTCAGGTGAACGTCGCCGCCGGTCATCTTCGACAGCTCCTTGCGGAGCACCTCGATGTCGGCGCCCTTCTTGCCGATCACCACGCCCGGACGGGCGGTGTGAATGGTCACGCGGGCCTTCTTGGCCGGACGCTCGATGATCACGCGCGACACGCCGGCCTGGGCCAGCTTCTCGCGCAGATACTTACGCAGCTTGAGATCCTCGTGCAGCATCTTGGCGTAGTCGCCGTCGGCGAACCAACGGGAGTCCCAAGTGCGGTTGATGCCGAGGCGCAAGCCGATCGGATTGACTTTCTGACCCATCTGGTTACTCCCCGGTCGCTTCGGCGCGTTCGCGCACGATGACGGTCAGATTCGAGAACGGCTTTTCGATGCGGGTGCCGCGGCCGCGGGCACGTGCCGCCCACCGCTTCATCACCATCGCCTTGCCGACATAGGCTTCGGCGACATACAGCCGGTCAACGTCCAGCTGGTGATTATTTTCCGCATTGGCGATGGCCGACTGCAGCACCTTCTTCACGTCCTGCGCGATGCGACGGCGCGAGAAAGTCAGGCTGTGCAGGGCGGCTTCCGCAGCCATTCCCCGGATCGACGCCGCAACCAGGTTCAGCTTGCGCGGGCTGGTGCGGATGGTCGCCGAGAAGGCCTTGGCCTCGATGTCCGAGAGGACGCGTTCAGCAGGCTTCTTGCCCATGACTTACTTCCTCTTCGCCTTCTTGTCGATGCCATGGCCGAAGTAGGTGCGGGTCGGCGAGAACTCGCCGAACTTGTGTCCCACCATGTTCTCGGTCACCAGGACCGGAATGTACTTCTGGCCGTTGTAAACGCCGAAGGTCAAACCCACGAAGTTCGGCAGGATGGTGGACCGACGCGACCAGATCTTGATGACCTCGTTGCGGCCGGACGCACGCGACTTGTCCGCCTTCTTGAGCAGGTAACCGTCGACAAACGGTCCTTTCCAAACGGAACGAGCCATTCTCGTCCCTCCTTACTGAGCGTGACGGCGGCGCATAATCAGGCCATCCGTCTTCTTGTTGGAACGAGTCTTCTTGCCCTTGGTCGGCTTGCCCCAAGGAGTGACCGGATGACGGCCACCCGAGGTCCGACCTTCACCACCACCATGCGGGTGGTCGATGGGGTTCATGGCGACACCGCGGACATGCGGCTTGAAGCCCAGCCAGCGCATGCGACCGGCCTTGCCGATCGACACGTTCTGCTGGTCGGGGTTCGACACGGCACCGATGGTGGCCATGCATTCGGCGCGAACGATGCGCAGCTCGCCGGACGACAGGCGGAGCTGGGCATAGCCCTGATCCTTGCCGACCAGCTGAACGAAGGTGCCGGCCGAGCGAGCGATCTGACCACCCTTGCCGACCTTCAGTTCCACATTGTGGACCACGGTGCCGACCGGGATGTTCTTCAGCTGGAGCGCGTTGCCCGGCTTGATGTCGCACTTCTCACCCGCGATCACCACGTCGCCGGCCGCCAAACGCTGCGGGGCCAGGATGTAGCGCTTCTCGCCGTCCTCGTACTTGACGAGAGCGATGAAGGCGGTGCGGTTCGGATCGTATTCCAGCCGCTCGACGGTGGCCGGCATATCGAACTTGTCGCGCTTGAAGTCGACGACGCGATAGCGGCGCTTGTGCCCGCCGCCACGGAAGCGGACGGTGATGCGGCCGGTGTTGTTACGGCCGCCCGACTTGCGCAGACCTTCGGTCAGGCTGGCTTCGGGCTTACCCTTCCACAGTTCGGAACGGTCGACCAGCACCAGCTGGCGACGGCCCGGAGTGGTGGGCTTGAACGTCTTGAGTGCCATGACTTCAGACTCCCGTCGTCACGTCGATGCTCTGGCCTTCGGCCAACGTCACGATCGCCTTCTTGACGTCGGAACGCTGACCGATACGGCCGCGGAAGCGCTTCACCTTGCCCTTCGAGACGATGGTGTTGACGGCGGTGACCTTCACCCCGAACACGCCTTCGACGGCGGCCTTGATTTCCGGCTTCGAGGCTTCCAGCGGCACCTTGAAGGTGACCTGGTTGTGCTCGGAACCCATCGTGGCCTTCTCGGTGATCACGGGAGCGCGGATGATGTCGTACATCTGCTCCTTGGAGAGAGTGACCTTGCTCATTTCAGGCGAGCCTCCAGGGCGGCGACGGCATCCTTGGTCAGGACCAGGGTGTCGCGACGCAGGATGTCGTAGACGTTGGCACCGATTTCCGGCAGCACGTCCACATGCGGGATGTTGCGAGACGCCAGGGCGAAATTGTCGTCCACCTTGGCGCCGTCGATCACCAGCACCGAGTTCCAGCCCAGCGCCTTCAGGCGGGTGGCCAGGTCCTTGGTCTTGGGGGCGGCGGCGGTGGCCTGATCGAGAACGATCAGCTTGCCCGACGCGGCCTTGGCCGACAGGGCCACCTTCAAAGCCAGCTTACGCACCTTCTTGGGCATGTCGAACGCGTGGGAGCGGACAACCGGGCCGAAGATGGTGGCGCCGCCGCGGAACTGCGGGCTGCGCATCGAACCCTGACGGGCACGACCGCCACCCTTCTGGGCGAACGGCTTCTTGGTGGTGCCGGAGATCTCGCTGATCCCCTTGGTCTTGTGGTTGCCCGACTGGCGCTTGGCCAGCTGCCAGTTCACCATGCGGTGCAGCAGGTCGGTACGGGCGGCCAGGCCAAACACGGCGTCCGAGAGTTCGATCTCGCCGACGTCCTTGTTGTCCAGGCTGATAACCTTGGTCTTCATCGCGGTGCTCCTTACTTCAGGCCGGCCGGGAACGGCACGCCCTCGGGCAGCTTGCGCTTCACCGCGTCCTTGATCAGCACCCAGCCACCCTCGGAACCGGGAACCGAACCCTTGATCAGGATCAGGCCGCGCTCGGTATCGGTGGAAACCACCTTGAGGTTCTGGGTGGTGACCTGAACGTCACCCATGTGGCCGGCCATCTTCTTGCCCTTGAACACCTTACCGGGGTCCTGGCGCTGACCGGTCGAACCATGCGAACGGTGCGAGACCGAGACGCCGTGGGTCGCTTCCAGGCCGCGGAAGTTCCAGCGCTTCATACCGCCGGCAAAACCCTTGCCGATGGTGGTGCCGGTGATGTCCACGAACTGGCCGGGGATGAAATGGGCGGCCGACAATTCGGCACCAACCTCGAGAACGTTCTCGGGGTCGACACGGAATTCGGCGAGCTGCTTCTTGGGCTCGACCTTGGCGTTGGCGAAGGTGGTGCGCTGAGGCTTGGCCACGTTCTTCACCTTGGCCTGGCCGGCACCGAGCTGAACGGCGACATAGCCGTCCTTTTCCACAGAGCGGGTCGAGACCACCTGGCAGGTGTCGACCTTCAACACGGTGACGGGAACATGAGTTCCGTCCTCGGTGAAGATCCTCGTCATGCCGACCTTCTGGGCGATGAGACCGGATCGCATCGATTGGTTTCCTTAGAGCTTGATCTCGACGTCGACGCCGGCGGCCAGGTCGAGCTTCATCAGCGCGTCCACGGTCTGCGGGGTCGGATCGACGATGTCCAGCAGACGCTTATGCGTGCGAATTTCGAACTGCTCGCGCGACTTCTTGTCGATATGCGGGCTGCGATTGACGGTGAACTTTTCGATCCTGCTGGGAAGCGGGATCGGTCCGCGCACCTGAGCACCGGTCCTCTTGGCGGTGTTGACGATCTCGCGGGTGGACTGGTCCAGCACGCGATGGTCGAACGCCTTGAGGCGGATACGGATGTTTTGGCTTTCCATATTCACTTCATCCGTTAAATCGGATCGGCGCCCCCTTATCGGAGCGCCGATCGGTGAAACTTGTCGGTTCAAATAACCTTCCGCAGTCAGCCCGCGCCCCGTTGGGACACACGCTCTTGCGGAACAGGCCGTAGCCGAGGGCGTGCTTATACCCCCGGCATTCCCGATTGGCAAGGCGATTCTTGGGACCAAATTGCGGGCGAGGATCGCGTGCCGCGCAGGCACCGCCGAACCTGTCGATTATAAAAGATGGTAGAATTGTTCTTGTAGTTTTTCCCGGAAACCGGGTTAACCACCCGATACGAAATTTTTCAGGATGTACTTGTATTCAGTCATCGCATCTTGGTTGCTAAACCGCAGATGCTTCTGTGAAAAGGGGAGGGCATCCCATATGACCGATAGCAATCCGATTAAGCGCTCGTGCGGCGCGCATGCCGAGCATCACCGCCTGCTGGCCGAGGATCCGTCCTATGTCGCGGCACGCCAGCGGCTGGAAAGCTCCGCCTGGGCGGCACGGGGAACGGCACGCACCATGCCGGGCCGGGTCACCCGCATTCCGGTGGTGGTCCACGTCTTATGGAACCGGCCGGAACAGAATATCTCCGACGCTCAGGTGGAAAGTCAGATCGCGGTTCTGAACGCCGACTTCCGCAAGCGCAACGGCGACATCGGCGGCGTTCCGGCGGTGTGGCGAGAGCTCGCCGCCGACGCCATGATCGAGTTCTATCTGGCCAAGGTGGCCCCCGACGGTCAGCCGACCTCGGGCATCACCCGCACCCAGACCAATGTCGCCTCGTTCTCGCAGAACGGCAATCCCATCAAGTCCGCCGCGACCGGCGGCATCGCCCCGTGGCCGGCCGGCCGCTACCTCAATATCTGGGTCGCGCCGGCACTCAACAACGGCGTCCTGGGCTATGCCCAGTTCCCCGGCGGGCCGGCCGCCACCGACGGCGTGGTGATCGCCAATACCGCCTTCGGTACGTTGGGGACCGCTGCGCCTCCGTTCAACAGGGGGCGCACCGCCACTCACGAGGTCGGCCACTGGCTGAACCTGTTCCATATCCGGGGCGACGATGGCGACGCCTGCTATGGAACCGACCGGGTCGATGACACCCCCAACGCCGCTGGCCCGAACTACGGAACGCCGGCCTTCCCGCACGTGACCTGCACCAACGGTCCCAACGGCGACATGTTCATGAATTACATGGACTACACCGACGACGTGGCGATGTTCATGTTCACCCAAGGTCAGGTGGCGCGGATGCGCGCCGCCCTCGACGACAGCCGCAGCACCATTTCGCCGCCCTTCTCCCCGGTCTACCAGCAAGGCGCCCCGGGCCAGGGCATCGGCGGCTACGATCTCAGGTCCGGCAACGACCTGGCTTTCGCCTATGATTACGCCAGCACCGGCAAGCTGGACCATCTGGTCCTGTACCGCCCCGGCACTGGCACCATGTGGATTCTGAAGCGCACGGGAACCTCGTTCACGCCGGTCTACCAGCAGGGCGACCCCGGCCAGGGCATCGGAGGCTACGACCTCAAGTCGCCCAACGATCGCGCCTTCGCCTTCGACTATGATGGCTCCGGCAAGCTGGATCACATCGCCCTGTACCGCCCCGGCACCGGCACCATGTGGATCCTGAAGCGCTCGGGAACCTCGTTCACCCCGGTCTACCAGCAGGGCGACCCCGGCCAGGGCATCGGAGGCTACGACCTCAAGTCGCCCAACGATCGCGCCTTCGCCTTCGACTACGATGGGTCGGGCAAGCTGGACCACATGGCCCTGTACCGCCCCGGCACCGGAACCATGTGGATACTGAAGCGCTCGGGAACCTCGTTCACGCCGGTCTACCGGCAAGGCGACCCCGGCCAGGGCATCGGCGGCTATGACCTCAAGTCGCCCAACGACCGCGCCTTCGCCTTCGATTACGGCAGCACCGGCAAGCTGGACCACATCGCCCTGTATCGCCCCGGCACCGGAACCATGTGGATCCTGAAGCGCTCGGGAACGTCCTTTACCCCGGTCTACCAGCAGGGCGACCCCGGCCAGGGCATCGGCGGCTATGACCTCAAGTCCGGCGCCGACCAAGCCTTCGCCTTCGACTACGACGGCACCGGCAAGCTGGACCATATGGCCCTATACCGCCCCGGCACCGGCACCATGTGGATCCTGAAGCGCTCGGGAACCTCGTTCACGCCGGTCTACCAGCAGGGCGACCCGGGCCAGGGCATCGGCGGCTACGACCTCAGGTCGGCGGCCGACCGCGCCTTCGCCTTCGACTACGACGGTTCCGGCAAGCCCGATCACATGGCGTTGTACCGCCCCGGCACCGGGACCGGGACCATCTGGTTGTTGACCAACAACAGCAAGCTGGCCTGACCAGCGGGGGGGCGGCATCCGGAGATGCCGCCCCATTCGCCGGCCGACCGGGAGAAAAAACAATGGCAGAACCCGCCGCCCTGCTTGTCGGGCATTGGAGACATTCCCATGAAGAGGATGACGGCGGCGACCGGGTGTACCGCCGCGAGGATTTCCCGTTCCCGCCGTCACGGGGACGGCGGGGCCTGGAATTTCTGGCCGGCGGCGACCTGATCACGGACGACATCGCCGCCGGGGATGGGACCGACCAGACCGTCGGCCGGTGGCGCCTCGAGCCCGACGGGCAGCTTTGGCTGGAAGTCTCTGGTAGGCCCAAGACGGCGCATCGCCTTGATCTCGGCGAGTTGCCCTCCGGGCGGTTGGTGCTGCACCCGGCATGACCTGCTGCCCCACGGGGTGATTTTGCGATAAGCTGCGCCATGCGGCCTGTCCTGACCTTGTGCCTCGCCGAAGTCCTGACCATGCTGGGGGTGTTCGCCTTCCCGGCCCTGCTGCCGACGTTCTCGGCCGAGTGGGGCCTGACCGCCACCCAGGCCGGCTGGATCGCCGGCATCCATTTCGCCGGCTACGCCGTCGCGGTGCCGGTCTTGACCGCGACTACCGACCGCATCGACGCCAAACGCATCTATATGTTTGGGGCGCTGTTGGCGGCCCTGTCCTGCATGGGCTTCGCCCTTCTGCCCGGCGGCTTCTGGACCGGCCTGGCCTTGCGCCTGATGGGCGGGGCCGGATTGGCCGGCACCTACATGCCCGGCCTGCGCGCCTTGGTCGATCGGACAAGCGGACCGCGCCAGACAGCCTGGATCAGCTGGTACACCGCCAGCTTCTCGCTGGGGACCTCGGTCTCGTTCCTGGCCGTCGGGGTCGTGGCCGAGCTGTGGGGCTGGCGCGTCGCCTATGGCATGTCCGGCCTGGCGGCGCTGGCCGCCCTTGGTCTGGTCGGGCTGGGCCTGAGCAAGGAGACACCCGCCCAGGCTTCCGCCACGCCCGGCGCTTTGCTGGATTTCCGTCCGGTCTTCGCCAATCGCGCGGTGATGGGCTATGTCCTGGCCTATTTCGCCCATACCTGGGAATTGTTCGCCCTGCGCAGCTGGCAAGTGGCGTTCCTGACCTTCGCCCTAGCGGGTGCCGCGACCCAGCCTTCGGTCTGGGCCTCGCCCACCGCCATCGCCACCTGGTCGGCGCTGGCGGCGATGGCGGCCAGCATCTGGGGGGCTGGTCTCGCCAGCCGCGGCGATCGCGCGCGCACCTGCGCCGTGGCCGGGGCCGCCTCGGCGGCGATGGCGCTGGTGATCGGATTCATGGCGCCCCTGCCCTATCCGTGGCTGGTGGCGGCCATGCTTCTTTATAGCGCGCTGGTGCAGGTGGATTCGGCGGCGCTGACCACCGGCGCCGTGCTGATCGCCGAGCCCGGCCGGCGCGGTGCCACCATCGCCGTCCATTCGCTGATCGGCTTCACCGGCGGCTTCCTGGGGCCGCTGGCCTTCGGCCTGGTGCTGGACGCGGCCGGCCCCGACCGCACCCTCGCCTGGGGGCTGGCCTTCGCTTGCGTCGGACTGGTGGCCGGGCTGGGCCCACTGATCTTATGGACACGCCGCCACATCCTTGCCACGAAGCACGACTAAACGACGGGGCCGAAACGTGCTAAGAGCCAGTTCGCCATGATCGACCAACTTGCCCATCCCGAGCTGACCGCCACCGCCATCGTCGCCTTGGCCGCCCTGGTGTGCGGCGTGGTGATGGCGCGCCTGAAGCAGCCGGCCATCGTCGGCTACATCCTGGCCGGCGTGGTGCTGGGCCCGTCGGGGGCCGGCCTGGTCGCCAACCGCGAGGCGGTCACCACCCTGGCCGAGTTCGGGGTGCTGATGCTGCTGTTCGTGGTCGGCATCGAATTGGACCTGCGCCGCTTCATCCAGGGCTGGAAGGTGGCCTTGTTCGTCACCCTGGTCCAGATCGCCGGATCGGTCGGCACCGCCCTGGCGCTTCGCCCCCTGCTGGGCTGGAGCTTCGGCCTGGCCCTGGTGCTGGGCTTCGCCGTCGCGGTGTCGTCGACCGCGGTGGTCATCAAGATGCTGGAAAGCTCGGGCGACGACGACAGCACCGTCGGCCGCGTCACCGTCGGCATCCTGATCGCCCAGGACATCGCCGTGGTGCCGATGATGCTGGTGCTGGGCGGCGTCAGCCGGGCCGGAATCTCGCCGCTGGACGCCGGCAAGGTGGTGTTCTCGGTGGCCTTCCTCGCCGCCTTGTTCTGGCTGCTGGTCAACCGCCGCCTGCGCCTGCCGGTCACCGGCAAGCTGGCCCGCCATGTCGAACTGGGACCGCTGACCGCCCTGGCATGGTGCTTCGGCGCCGCCGCGCTGTCCGGCCTGATGGACCTGTCGCCGGCCTATGGCGCCTTCCTGGCCGGGGTGGTGATCGGCAATTCGTCGCAGCGCGAATCGATCCTGAAAAGCGCCGAGCCGGTCGGCAACGTGCTGCTGATGGTATTCTTCCTGTCGATCGGGCTGCTGTTGGATTTCGCCTTCATCTGGAAGAATCTGGGGACCGTGCTGCTGCTCTTGCTGATGGTCACCTTGTTCAAGACGGCCCTGAACGTCGCGGCGTTGCGCCTGACCCGCCAGGATTGGGGCGCCGCCGTGCTGGCCGGCGCCGCCCTGGCCCAGATCGGCGAGTTCTCGTTCCTGCTGGCCGAGGTCGGCAAGGCCAACCGGCTGATCACCGCGTCCGAGACCAAGCTGGTGGTGGCGGTGGCGGTGCTGTCGCTGGCGCTTTCGCCCTTCTGGCTGTTCACCATGCGGCGCTTGCACCGGGTCGCCGAGGCCAGCAGCCTGAAGGCCCTGCTGGGCGCCGTCTATGGCCGCGCCGCCCTGCCGCCGCCGCCCAAGGAGCCTCCCGATGCCTGATCTGTCGCTGGAGACAGCCCTGGGCGGCATCGTCTGCGGCATCGACGAGGTCGGGCGCGGCCCGCTGGCCGGGCCGGTGGTGGCGGCGGCGGTGATCCTGCCTTCCACCATTCCCGCCCGCCTGACCGCCGAGTTGGACGATTCCAAGAAGCTGAAGGCGGCCAAGCGCGAGGTGCTGGCCGCCCTGGTGCTGGAAAGCAGTATCGTTGGCATCGGCTTGGCGTCGGTCGCCGAGATCGACCGCCTGAACATCCTGCAGGCCACCTTCCTGGCCATGCGCCGCGCCCACGAAGCGCTTGGCCGGCCGGTGGATGCCGCCCTGGTCGATGGTAACCGCCCGCCGCCCCTGCCCTGCGCGGTCCAATGCGTGGTCGGCGGCGATTCCCGGTCCTTGTCGATCGCCGCGGCCTCGGTGGTGGCCAAGGTCCATCGCGACCGCATCATGGCCCAACTGGCCATTGAATATCCTGATTTCGGCTGGGACAAGAATGCCGGCTACGGCACCCGTCAACACATGGAAGCCCTGGCCCGCCTGGGTCCAACGCCGCACCACCGCACCAGTTTCGCGCCGGTGGCGCAAATGGCGTTGTTCTAGACTTGGGTTCGGCTTTCCCCTATCCCATATCAGTTAGGGATATTCGCAGCGAAGCAGGAATGCCGCACCGATCGGAAAATCATGAGCACGCTTCCCGGCGCCAGGTTTGGCGCTATGCCGCCCTATTGGCCTTGCTCTGGACTGTTCTCGCCGGCATCTCGCTGCTGTGGAATATCGACCGCCAGCATGACGTTTCGCTGCAGTTGGCGCTGAACACCGCCCGCGATGCCTTCAAGAAGGACCAGGCCTATCGCCAGTGGGCATCGGAACATGGCGGCGTCTATGTCGAGCCGACCGAGAAGACCCCGCCCAGCCCGTGGATGGCCCACCTGCCCGACCGCGATCTGGAGACCACCGACGGCCGCAAGCTGACCTTGATGAACCCGGCCTACATGCTGCGCGAGATGATGCAGGATTTCGGCCACCTGTACGGCATCAAGGGCCGCATCGTCGGCATCGTCTATCTCAATCCCAACAACAAGGCCGATCCGTGGGAGGCCGAGGCCATCAACCGCTTCTCGGCGGGCCAGGCCCAGGAAGTGGTCGAGGTCAGCGCCATCGACGGCGACCAGTACATGCGTCTGGTCCGCCCGATGATCATGCAGGAAAGCTGCCAGAAGTGTCATGGCCATCTGGGCTTCCCCAACGGGTCGGTGCGCGGCGCGGTCAGCGTGTCGGTGCCGATGGCCCCCTACGCCGCCGCCGAGACGGCCGCCCACGGCGCCATCGCCGCCACCCATTCCGGTGTTTGGCTGGTCGGGCTGCTGGGAATCGGCTGGGGCGGGCGCCGCGCCGCCGCCCGCCTGGGCGAGCGGGCCCGCTCGGCCGCCGAGGCCAGGCTGGCCGCCCAGATGTTCAGCAACGCCTTGGAGGCGATGGTCATCACCAATGCCGACGGCACCATCTTGCGGATCAACCCGGCCTTCACCCAATTGACCGGCTACGATGCCGACGAGGCGGTCGGCCACAAGGCCAACCTGCTGCGGTCCTACCACCACGACGATGCCTTCTATGCCGGGATGTGGCAGTCCCTGATCGAAAAGGGCCACTGGCAGGGCGAGATCATGAACCGCCGCAAGGACGGCAGCATCTTCGCCGCCTGGGAAACCATTGCCGCCGTCGCCGAGCCCGACACCGACCGGCCACGGCACTTCGTCGCCAGCTTCCGCGACATCACCGAACAGTTGGAAGCCCAGAAGCATATCCAGCACCTGGCCCATTTCGATCCGCTGACCGACCTGCCCAACCGCGCCTTGTTCCACGACCGCCTGACCCACGCCCTGGCCTTCGCCGCCCGCGACGACCGCAAGCTGGCGGTGTTGTTCGTCGATCTGGACGGGTTCAAGAAGGTCAACGACACGCTGGGCCACCGCGCCGGCGACGAATTGCTGATCGAAGTGGCCCGGCGCCTGCGCAGCTCGGTGCGCGGCGCCGACACGGTGTCGCGCCTGGGCGGCGACGAATTCGCCCTGATTCTCGAACGCGTCGTCGATTCCGAAGACGCGGTGATGGTCGCCGAGAAGCTGTTGAACGCCCTGCAAGCCCCCATCGTGCTGAACGGCCGCGACATCTTCGTCGGGGCCAGCATCGGAATCGGCTTCTATCCCGACGACGGCGAGGATTCCGCCAGCCTGCTGCAGCACGCCGATACCGCCATGTACCAGGCCAAGGCCGAGGGCAAGGGCCGCTTCCGCTTCTATTCGTCGGACATGACGCAGCGTCAGGAACGCCGGCTGGAACTGGAAGCCGGCCTGCGCACCGCCATCGCCGACCGGGTCTTCCAGGTCTATTACCAGCCCAAGCAATCGCTGAAGCACGGCTCGGTCGCCGGCTTCGAGGCCCTGGTGCGCTGGCCGCATCCCGAGTTGGGCCTGATCTCGCCGGCCGATTTCGTGCCGCTGGCCGAGGAACTGGGCCTGATCACCCAGATCGACATGCTGGTGCTGGAGCAGGCCTGCGCCATGGGCAAGGCCTGCCTGGAGGCCGGCCACCGCGTCACCATGGCGGTCAACCTGTCCAGCCTGGATCTGAAATCGCTCGAGTTGGTCGAATCCATCCGTTCCGTCATCGATGCCAGCGGCTTCCCGGCCGAAATGATCATCCTGGAAATCACCGAAAGCTTCGCCATGGAACTGGGCAGCGGCGGCATCGAGGCGTTGGAGCGCCTGGCCGCCCTGGGGGTCAGCCTGGCCATCGACGATTTCGGCACCGGTTATTCGTCCTTGTCCTACCTCAAGCAATTGCCGGTCGGATCGGTCAAGATCGACCGCTCGTTCGTGCGCGACATCGGCACCGACAGCCGCGACACCATGCTGGTCCAGACCATCGTCGGCCTGGCCCACAGCCTGGACCTATCGGTGGTCGCCGAAGGCGTCGAGATGACCAGCCAACGATCGATCCTGCGCGACCAGGAATGCGACGAGGCCCAGGGATACCTGATCTCGCGGCCGATGCCGGCCGGCGATGTGCTGGCCTTCCTGCAGGCCGAAGAGATGGCAAACAGTTAAAAAAGTATTGATTCCAATGGGTTCTTGACAGACTCTGCCATTTGACTCAAATTGGCCGAATGTCTCTGCCACTCGACACCATCCTCGAGGGCGATTGCATCGCCCAGATGGAAGCCCTGCCCGCCAAATCGGTGGACCTGGTTTTCGCCGACCCGCCCTACAACCTGCAGCTGGGGGGCGAGTTGCTGCGTCCCAACAACAGCCGCGTCGACGGGGTCGATGACGACTGGGACCGCTTCGCCAGCTTCAAGGATTACGACGACTTCACCCGCCGCTGGCTGGCGGCTGCGCGCCGCGTCTTGAAGGATGACGGCGCCTTGTGGGTGATCGGCTCGTACCACAACATCTTCCGGGTCGGCGCCGCCCTGCAGGATCTGGGCTTCTGGATGCTGAACGACATCGTCTGGCGCAAGTCCAACCCGATGCCCAATTTCCGCGGCACCCGCTTCACCAACGCCCACGAGACGCTGATCTGGTGCGCCAAGTCGGCGGAAAGCCGTTACACCTTCAATTACGACGCCATGAAGGCCCTGAACGACGATCTGCAGATGCGGTCGGACTGGACCATTCCGCTGTGCACCGGCTCGGAGCGGCTGAAATCGGACGGGGCCAAGGTCCATCCGACCCAGAAGCCCGAGATGCTGCTGTACCGGGTGTTGATGGCCACCACCAAGCCGGGCGACGTGGTGCTGGACCCGTTCTTCGGCACCGGCACGACGGGCGCGGTGGCCAAGAAGCTGAAGCGTCACTTCATCGGCCTGGAACGCGACCCCGATTATATCGCTGCCGCCAAGGAACGCATCGCCAAGACCCGGGCGATTTCGGAATTGTCGCTGCTGGCGACACCGTCGAAGAAGTCGGAACCGCGCATCCCGTTCGGCACGGTGGTCGAACGCGGCCTGCTGGAGCCCGGCACCATTCTTTACGGCAACGGCAAGGACACCCTGACCGCCAAGGTCAGGGCCGACGGCACCTTGATCAGCGCCGATCATCGCGGCTCGATCCATAAGGTCGGCGCCCTGGTCCAGAACGCGCCTGCCTGCAACGGCTGGACCTTCTGGCACCTGAAGCAGGGCGAGGATCTGGTCCCCATCGACGTGCTGCGCCAGAAGATCCGGGCCGAGCTACACTGATGCCAGCATCCGCCCCATCTCGGCGGCGAACATCTGGAAGCGCGCCCGGTCGTCGCCTTGCGTGCGTTCGGCCCAGGCCGCCAGCACCGGCGCCTGAGCGGCCGCCACCGCCTGCTTGTCCACCTCGGGCAGGCGCTTCAGAAGCGTGGCGAAACCCAGCACCATGTCGCCGCCGGCAGGCTTGCCCGCCAGCTTGATCAGGCCGTCCAGCAGGCCCGGGGTGATCGGCAGCATCTGTTCCGCGTAACGGCGAAGCACCGGCCCGTCGGCCTGGATCGCCGCCAGTTCGGCCTCGAAATCCTCGCGCTGGGCGATGCGCTTGCCTTCATAGACCAGCGGCGCCGCCGCCGACACGTCGCAGGCCCAGCCCGGGCGCGGCACCAGCAAGTGGTCCTGGTCGGTTTCGTCGCGCCAGGCCAGGAACGGCATTGCCCGGCAACGCAGCGGCTTGGTCGCGTGGATGGTGCACAATCCGTCGCCGCCCAAGGCCGGGCAGGCCATAGCGGGCGGGATGAAGGCGACCGGGGTGACGCGGACCGCCAGTTCCTTCTTGCGGCCCAGCGCGACGGTCACCCCCAGGCGCTTGGTGGCGGCGAAGGCCTTGGCGCCCGCCGCCACCGGGCTGAAGGCCACCGCCAGCGGGAACAAATCGGCATGGGCCAGGGCATCGGGGATGGTCAGCGCCAGCCGGCCGGTGCAGCATTTGCCGCAGGCGGTGCAGGCGAAATGCCGGTCAGCCACCGCAGCACTTCTTGTATTTCTTGCCCGACCCGCACGGGCACGGATCGTTGCGGCCGACCTTGGCCGCCTGGACCGGCGAGGATTTGGGGTTCATCTGGCCGTCGGCATAAAGCCACTGGCCGCCTTCCCGCCTGAAGCTCGCCAGTTCGTGGTGGGCGTGGACCTGGCCACGGACCTTGAAGCGGGCGACATACTCGACGCCCCCGCTATCCTCGTTCTCGGCCCCGCCGTAAGCTGCGCGCACCTCGAGCCCCAGCCCGGTCAGGCCCTCGGACGAGGCGGCGACCTCGGCCTTGTCGAACTCGGCCTGCTTCTCGGGCGCCAGGGTCCGCTCGAGGAAATCCATGTCGCGGCAGACGAAGGCGGTGTAGCGGGCCCGCATCAAGGCCTCGGGCGTCGCGGCCGGGCGGCCCTGGATGATCGGGCCGCAGCATTCGTCGAAGGCCTTGGGCAGGCCGCAGGGGCAGGTGGTCATCTTGATCCTCGTGTGCGAATTCGACCCCAAGATAGCATCGCCGCGCGCCCTTCGCATTGACCTTGCGGCGCGGCAAGCTTAGGTTCTCGGGTTCTTCTTACCAGGATGCATGCCCATGTCCGACTTGTCCCAGCTCGCCCGCTCGTCCACCGCCTGGCCGTTCCAGGAGGCCCGCGCCCTGCTGGACGATCGCCTGAAAGGCACCGTGCCGGACAAGGGCTATGTGCTGTTCGAGACCGGCTACGGCCCGTCGGGCCTGCCCCATATCGGCACCTTCGGCGAAGTGGTGCGCACCACCATGGTCCGAAACGCCTTGAAGGTCATCGCCCCCGACCTGCCCACCCGCCTGTTCGCCTTTTCCGACGACATGGACGGCCTGCGCAAGGTCCCCGACAACATCCCCAACCAGGACATGATCCGTCCGCACCTGGGCAAGCCGCTGACCGCCATCCCCGACCCGTTCGGCACCCATGAAAGCTTCGGGCATCACAACAATGCCCGGCTGCGCAGCTTCCTCGATACCTTCGGCTTCGAATACGAATTCCAGTCGGCCACCGACTGGTACCGTTCGGGCCGCTTCGACGACGCCCTGCTGCGGGTGCTGGCCCATTACGACGAGGTGATCAACGTCGTGCTGCCGACGCTGGGCGAGGAACGGCGCAAGACCTATTCCCCCTTCCTGCCGGTCTGCCCGGAAACCGGCATCGTGCTGCAGGTCCCGGTGATCGAGCGAAACCTGGCCGCCGGCACCATCGTCTACCAAAGGGAAGACGGCAAGAAGGTCGAAACCCCGGTCACCGGCGGCGCCTGCAAGATGCAGTGGAAGGCCGATTGGGCCATGCGCTGGACCGCGCTGGGCGTCGATTACGAGATGAGCGGCAAGGACCTGATCCCGTCGCTGGAACTGTCGTCGAAGATCTGCCGCATCCTGGGCGGCCGGCCGCCGATGAACCTGACCTACGAACTGTTCCTGGACGACCAGGGCCAGAAGATTTCCAAGTCCAAGGGCAACGGCCTGGCGGTCGAGGATTGGCTGAAATACGCCCCCCACGAAAGCCTGGCCCTGTTCATGTACCAGAAGCCCAAGGCGGCCAAGCGGCTTTATTTCGACGTCATCCCGCGCTCGGTCGATGACTGGCTGACCTATATCGGCAAGTTCGAAACCGACGAGACGCAAAAGCGCCTGGACAGCCCGGCCTGGCACATCCACAATGGCCACCCCCCGCACGAGGACACCCACCTCACCTTCTCGATCCTGCTGAACCTGGCTTCGGTGTGCAATTCCGAGGACAAGGCGGTGCTGTGGGGCTTCATCCAGCGCTATGCCCCGGGCGCCAGCCCGACGACCGCCCCCATCCTCGACCGTCTGGTCGACGGCGCCGTCGCCTATTACCGCGACTTCGTCAAGCCGACCAAGACCTATCGCCTGGCCAATGCGGACGAGGCCGCCGCCTTCGCCGACCTGGAAGCGGCCCTGAAGGCCTTGGCCGCCGACGCCAGCGCCGAGGACATCCAGAACGCCGTCTATTCGGTGGGCAAGCGCGACGCCTTCCCCGAACTGAAGGCGTGGTTCAAGTCGTGCTACGAGGTGCTGCTGGGTCAGGACCAGGGGCCGCGCATGGGCAGCTTCATCAAGCTTTACGGGATTGACAACACCGTCGCCCTGCTGAGCAAGGCCGCCCGCGGCGAAGCCTTGGGGTGATCAGTTGCCCGTGGAAAAGTCCCTCGGCTTCGCCTCGGTGTACTTTTCCCCGATTTTGTTTGGAAACCCCGTGCTCAAGCAAGCTTTCCGCGCGGGACTTTTGCGCGGACGACCGATCAGGCCTCGCGCAGGTGATAGATCAGGTCCAGCGGCGGCGGCTCGATGCCGGCGTGCGACAGCAGGCCGTGCACCTGGCCGCGATGGTGGGTCTGGTGGTTGAAGAAGTGAAACAAGGACCAATTCAGCGGGGTCTCGGCCGCCACACCGGCGATGGTGCGATAGGCCAGCGGTCGCGCCAGATCGCCGCTCAGTCCGTCGCACCAGGCGACGATGTGCCGGTCGAACTCGTCACGGGCCTCTTTCAGGCCGGAGAAATCCGGGTGCAGGATCTGGCCCAGCGACACGATGCCCTGGGCGGGTTGGCCCTCGAAGCGGCCCATCCATACGCGATCGGCCAGCAAGATGTGGTTCAGCGTCGCCAGGATCGACCCGAAATAGCTGGGCCGCTCGCGCGCCAACTCGTCCTGGCCAAGCTGCCCGCAGGCGGCATAAAGCCGGCCGTTGGCCCACTGGTTATAGCGGGCCAAGCGCTGAAGAGTGCCATGGTCCATCTTAGAATTTGAGCCCCAGGCCGGCACCCAGCGAGAAGCCCGACTGGGCGCGCTCGGCCTCGACCTCGCCGCGATTGGCGGCGGCGAATCCGCCGAAGGAAAAGCCCGGCGTGATGTCGTGGGTCAAGGACAAGGACAAGGACAGGTCGCTGCCCGGGCGGTAACCATCAAAGGCGGTCACCCCCATCTGCGCCGGATTCGGGCTGAACGAGCCGGCACTGCCCCATTCATAGCCCATCCGCACCAAGGCGGTGCCGTCGATGCCCATGAAGGCGCCGGAATAGGCGGCCGACAGATCGGCCGAATGGCCGACCGGGTCGCTTTTAAGCGACGAGGACAGCCGGATATCGTTGAACATGTACGAGGTATAGCCGCCGATGGCCATGCGCTCGGGCCCCGACACCGCGCCGGCGCTGAACGCGCCCTTGCCGAAGATTTCCGCCTGGCTTTCGCCCATGCCGGCGCCACGGGCGAAATCGGCCTTCAAGAGATCGATGCCGCCACCGACCAGGCGCGGGCGCGACGAAGCCCCGTCCTCGGCGAAGGCCGGGGCGGCGGCAAGGGCACACACACAAAGGACGGTCAGCAAACGCATGGGAACCAACGGCAGGTGAACTTCATCACCCTAGATATAGTCCCGCGACTGCGAAAGGGAAGCCCCGATCCGACTCGACCGATTCATTCGAATCACACTGTTGCATCGCCGCAACAGGGTTGGCAGGTTGCGGAAGAACTCCTGATCCGAGGCAGTTTCCCAATTCGTCATGGCCGGGCTCGACCCGGCCATCTACGCGGCTCCGCCTATCCAGTTGTTTCCAATGACTTTTGCGACCCGACGCGTGGACCCTCGGGTCAAGCCCGAGGGTGACGCCATGGGGAAACGGAAAATCAAGTCCCGCCAACCGACGAGGTCCTGAAACCGGCCGGGTCCCTGTCGCTCTGCTCAATCCGGGATGATTGAACCGGACAGCCGTGGATCAAGTCCGGGCATGACAGTCATCTCGCAAAAAACCTTGGTATGAGTTTTTCCTCGAGCCTGTTAGGGCCGAGATTTGGGTTTCTGCCCGGAAGGTTCGGACCGCCCCTGCAGGCGCTCGGCGGCACGCAGGAAGGCCTTCAGCCGGGCCTGGACCCGGGCGTTGACGCTGCCCGGCGGATAGCGCCCCGCCGCATTGGCGGTGCCGGCCGGCTTGCCGGTCAACAAGGCGATGCCCTGGTCGATGGTCTCGATGGGATAGATCGCGAAACGACCTTGGCGGCAGGCCTCGACCACATCGGCGCGCAACATCAGGTGGGCGACGTTGGTCGCGGGAATCAGCACGCCCTGCCGGCCGGTCAGGCCGCGCGCCGCGCACAGGTCGAAGAAGCCCTCGATCTTCTCGTTGACGCCGCCGATGGCCTGGACGCGGCCGAACTGGTCGACCGAGCCGGTCACCGCCAGACCTTGGTCGATGGGCAGTTCGGCCAGGGCCGACAGCAGGGCGTAAAGCTCGGTCGACGACGCCGAATCGCCCTCGATGCCGCCATAGGATTGTTCGAACACCAGGCTGGCGGCCAGCGTCAGCGGGCCGTCGGCGCCGAAGCGCGAGGCCAGGAACGACGACAGGATCATCACCCCCTTGCCATGCAGCGGCCCGCCCAGATCGACCTCGCGCTCGATGTCGATCACCTCGCCCTTGCCGAACCGCACCCGGGCGGTGATACGGCTGGGCCGGCCGAAGGCGAAACGCCCCAATTGCAGCACCGCCAGACCGTTGATCTGGCCGATTTCGAACCCTTCCGTCGCGACATGAACGGTTCCACGGCGGATTTCGTCTTGCACATGCTCGCGCACCCGGTCCTGGCGATAGGTGGCTGCGTCGATGGCCTGTTGGACGTGGGCAGCGGTGATAAGCTCGGCACCGGCCTGGCCGGCCCAATGGTCGGCCTCGCGCACCAAATCGGCCAGGCTGGCCATGTGGGTGGACAGCTTGGCCGAATCCTCGATCTCGCGGCTGGCCTGTTCGACCAGACGGGCGATGGCGGTGCGATCCAGCTGCTTCAGGTTTTCCTTGCGGGTCAGCGTCGCCACCGAGCGGGCAAGGCCCACGATGTTGGCGGGCGAGCGGTCCATGCGCCAGTCGAAATCGGCGGCGACCTTGAACAGTTCGGTGAATTCGGGATCGTAGTGCGACAGCAGGTAATAAAGCGATGGGTCGCCGATCAGCACCACCTTGACGTCGATGGCGATCGGGCCGGGCTCCAGGCTGACGGTGGACAGCAGCCCCAGGCTCTGGCCGGGGCTTTCCAGCCGCAACTCGCGGGTTTTCAGGGCGCGCTTCAGATCCTCCCAGGCGAAGGGGTTCAGCAGCACCTTGCGGGCGTCCATCACCAGATAGCCGCCATTGGCCTTGTGCAGCGCGCCCGGCTTGATCAGGTTGAAATCGGTGATCAGGGCGCCGTACTGGGCGACATGCTCGACCCGGCCCAACAGGTTGGGCTGGGTCGGGTGGTCCTCGAACACCACCGGGGCACCGATGGTCGCCCCGTGATCGACCAAAACGTTGACGCGATAGCGGCGGATCGAGCTTTCGCCGGCCGGGCTGGGCTTGGCCGGCTTCGAGCGGCCACCCTCGCCGTCGCCCAGGAAATCGGCGACATTCTCGGCGACGTCGGCGGCCACGGCATCCAGATAGGCCAGAACTTCCGACAGGTCGGCGTATTTCTCCTTGACCTCGTCCATCAGGTGGCTGATGGCGAAATTGGTCACCTCTTGGTCCAGTTCGCGGATCTTGGCGCGGGTCTCGCGCTCCCACACCGGCACCTTCTTGATGGTGGCTTCCAGCTTTTCCTGCAGCCGCTCCATCTCGGCCTTGAAATGCTCCTGGTCCTCTTCGGACAGTTTCTGGAACTCGTCGGGCGACAGCACCTCGCCGTCCCGCATCGGCGCCAGCGCCAGACCGACCGGCGTGCGGATCAGGGCGACGCTTTTTTCCGCCGCCTCGGCCCCGACATTCTGGAAGTTCTCGTCCTGATGCTCTTTCAGCGAGGCCTCGATGGCCTGGCGCCGGGCGCGATATTCCTCGGCCTCGAAGGCGGCCGGCAGGGCCTGACCCAGCTCGGTCATCAGCTCGGCCATGTCCTTCTTCAGGCCGGGGCCGCGCCCGGGCGGCAGGCGCAACGGATTGGGACGGTGGGCGTTCTGGAAATCGTTGACATAGACCCAGTCGTCGGGCGCCGGCTGGTCGGCCGCCGCCTGCAGCAGGTACTGCATCACCAGCGAGCGCCGCCCGGTGCCTTCCGGCCCCAGGGCGAACAGGTTGAAGCCGCGATGGGCCATGCCGATGGCGAAGCGGATCGACTGGACGGCACGGTCCTGGCCGATCGGCTCGTCGGTGTCTTCCAGGTCGGCTGTGCTGGCGAAATTCAGCTGGTCGGGATCGCAAACGGTATAGAGCCGTTCGGGCTCGAGCGCGGTCACGGTGCTTTCTGCCACGGTTCCCCCCTTATGACTCGTCCTCGATGCGCTCCATGTCATCGTCGCTCAGGCCGAAATGATGGCCGATCTCGTGGATCAGCACATGCTTGACCAGGCCCGACAAATCCTCGCCGGTCTCGCACCAATAGTCCAGCAGCGGCCGACGATAGAGGAAGATCATATCGACGTCCGACCTAGGCTGCGTCTCGTTGAAGCTTTGGTCGGCCATCGACACGCCACGATAAAGGCCCAGAAGATCGAACGGCGATTCCAGTTCCATCTCCTGCTCGACCTCCTCGTCGGGAAAGTCCTCGACGCGAATGATAATGTCGGCGGCATAGGCCCGCAGCTCGGCCGGAATTTCGGCAAAGGCGGCCTGGGCGATGGTTTCGAGATCGCCGAGCGACGGCGGAACGGAATGGGGAGGGATGAGTCGGGACATGGTCACTACCTTACCCTGCCTTGATGTGGGCGTGAAGGGCGCCCATTAAGACTCTCATGGGTGCGAACTTCGCCTTTACCAGGGAGACCCTGCCATGTCCGCCAAACTTTCCGGTTCCGAACGTGCCCAGGCTCTGACCGGCCTGCCCGGCTGGAGCGAGGTGGCCGGCCGCGACGCCATCGCCAAAAGCTTCAAGTTCAAGGATTTCCCCACCGCCTTCGCCTTCATGACCCATGTCGCCCTGGTGGCCGAGAAGATGGACCACCATCCCGAATGGAGCAATGTGTGGAACCGCGTCGACATCACCCTGTCGACCCATGATTCCGGCGGCGTCAGCGCCAAGGATGTCGCCCTGGCGCAAGCGATCGAGCGGGCGGCGAAGGGCTGAGAGTTTACAGCCCGGTCCCCCTGTGGAATCATGCGGCCATAAACTCGCCCCGTCACACGGAAAGCCCCGCCCAATGAGGATCGCCGCCGCCACCGCCCTGCTCGCCCTTCTGGTCGCGGGTCCGGCCCTGGCGCAAAGCAAGCCGACCAAGCCGGCTGCCAAGAAAGCCCCGCCCGCTATGACCCTGCCGCTGCAGGCCGCCGCCCAAGGCGACCCGTCGGCGCAGTTCGAGATGGGCATGGCCTATCTGTCGGGCAAGGCCGTCAAGAAAAGCCCGGCCGAGGCTGCCGCCTGGCTGACCGCCGCCGCCGGCAACGGCCATGTCGGCGCCGCGCTGACCCTGGCCAAGGCGCACGAGACCGGCGACGGCCTGCCCAAGGACCCGATCCAGGCGGCGCAATGGTGGTACCGCGCCGGCGACCTGGGTGACGAGGCGGCGCGCGCCCATTTCATCGACCTCTACATGGCCGGCAAGAGCGACGGCATTGGCGGCCCTGCTGCCGCCCGTTGGCTGGAAAGTGCCGCGGCCACCCTGGGCACCGCCGAACTGGTGCTGGCGGTCGGCACGCTTTACGAAACCGGCGAAGGCGTGCTGGTCGATCGCGCCAAGGCCCGGCGCTGGTACACCGACGCCGCCATCGCCGGCAATGTCGAGGCCAAGTTCCGACTGGGCCGCATGCTGCTGGCCGAGCCGGCGCAATGGCGGTTGCTGTTCAAGGACCCGACCCGCGAGAAGGACAATACCGAACGCGACCGCCTGTACTCGACCAAGGCCCAGGCGCTGCAGGCGGCCGGCGGCGACTTCCAGCCCGACATGATGCGGCCGGGGATGATCGAGGCCGAGACCTGGCTGATCGAGGCCGCCCGCCATGGCCACGCCGAGGCGCGTTATGTGTTGGGCATGGCCCACCTGACCGGCCTGAACCTGCCCCTGGACCTGAACCGCGCCGTCGAATGGCTGTCGGGCGCGGCCTGGGCCGGCCATGCCGAGGCGATGATGGTGCTGGCCGACCTGTCGGCCAAGGGCCACGGCCTGCCCAATCCCGACCCGGTGCGGGCCTGGGTCAGCTATGACATCGCCGCCGCCCAGGGCCTGAAGGCCGCCGAGGAGGCCCGCGACCGCCTGGCCAAGGGCATGAGCCAGCGCCAACTGGGCCGCGCCCGCCAGGTGGCGCAGGACCTCAAGAACAACTGACCCGTACCCATCCAGGGGGGAAGACCGACATGACCATGCCGCTGTGGCAGCCCACGCCCGATCAGGTGGCCAGCGCCAACCTGACCCGCTTCATGACCGAGGTGAACGCCCGCTGGGGCGCCGCCGTCTCGGACTATGACGGGTTGTGGCGGTGGTCGAACGCCTCGCCCGACCGCTTCTGGACTTCGATGTGGGAATTCGGCGCCATCATCGGCGACGGTCCCGGCACGGTGGCGGTCGATGACATCAAGAAGATGCCGGGCGCCCAATGGTTCCCGCAAAGCCGGCTGAATTACGCCGAGAACCTGCTTTGTGGCCTGGACGGGCGCGACGCGCTGGTGTTCTGGGGCGAGGACAAGGTCACGCGCCGCTTAAGCCGCAAGGAGCTGGGCCAGCTGGTGTCTTCCCTGCAGCAGGCCCTGAAGGCGGCTGGGGTTGGCGTGGGCGACCGCGTCGCCGGCTATATGCCCAATATGCCGGAAACCGTGGCCTTCATGCTGGCTGCCAGTTCGCTGGGGGCCATCTGGTCGTCGGCCTCGCCCGATTTCGGCATCCAGGGCGTGCTGGACCGCTTCGGCCAGATCGAGCCCAAGGTGCTGGTCTCGGCCGACGGCTATTTCTATTCCGGCAAGGCCCATCCCTCGACCGACAAGCTGCCCGCCATCAAGGCCGGCATGCCCAGCGTCCAGACGGTGGTGGTGGTCCCCTACACCCAGGACCGGGCCGACATCTCGGCCATTCCCGGCGCGGTCCATCTGGCCGATTTCATCGCCCCCTTCCCGGCCAAGGAGCTGGAATTCGTCCGCCTGCCCTTCGCCCATCCGCTTTACATCATGTTCTCGTCGGGCACGACCGGCGTGCCCAAATGCATCGTCCATTCGGCCGGCGGCACCCTGATCCAGCATCTGAAGGAGCACCTGCTCCATTCCAACTGCAAGCCGAACGACCGGGTGTTCTATTTCACCACCTGCGGCTGGATGATGTGGAATTGGCTGGTGTCGGCCCTGGCCTGCCAGGCGACGCTTTTGCTGTATGACGGCAACCCGTCGGCCAAGGACGGCGCCATCTTGTTCGATTTCGCCGATGCCGAAGCGATGACCTTCTTCGGCACCTCGGCCAAGTGGATCGACGCCATCTCGAAGATGGGCCTGGAGCCCGCCAAGACCCATAAGCTGACATCGGTCCGCGTCGTCGCCTCGACCGGCTCGGTGCTGGCGCCGGAAGGCTTCGACTACATTTACGACAAGGTGAAGAAGGACGTGCAGCTGGCCTCGATCTCGGGCGGCACCGACATCATCTCGTGCTTCATGCTGGGCAACCCCACCGCCGCCGTCTGGCGCGGCGAGATCCAGGCGCGCGGTCTGGGCATGAAGGTCGAGGTGTTCGACGATCACGGCCAGCCGGTCGAGGGCACCAAGGGCGAACTGGTCTGCACGAGCGCCTTCCCGTCGATGCCGGTGGGTTTCTGGAACGATGCCGATGGCGCCAAGTACCATGCCGCCTATTTCGACAAGTACCCGAACATCTGGTGCCATGGCGACTGGGTCGAATTGACGCCCCATGGCGGCATCGTCGTCTATGGCCGGTCCGACGCCACCTTGAATCCCGGCGGCGTGCGCATCGGCACCGCCGAAATCTATCGCCAGGTCGAACAGATCGACGAGGTGCTGGAAAGCCTGGTGATCGGGCAGGATTGGCAGGCCGACGTCCGCGTCGTGCTGTTCGTGCGCCTGCGGCCGGGCATCAAGCTGGATCCCGCCTTGTCCGACCGCATCAAGAAGAAGATCCGGGACAACACCACGCCCCGCCACGTGCCGGCCAAGATCGTCCAGGTGGAAGACATCCCGCGCACCAAGTCCGGCAAGATCGTCGAACTGGCGGTGCGCGACGTGGTGCACGGCCGCCCGGTCAAGAACAAGGAAGCCCTGGCCAATCCGGAAGCGCTGGATCTGTATGCCGGGCGGGAAGAACTGAGCGAATAGACGAGCGGACGCGAAAGCCGTCCGCAGCCATCACCAAAGGACGGTTTTCTTGTACGACGACGAAGATTTGAATGCGGCGGTGAGTGCCGGCGTGATGCCGGCCGAGATCGCCGCCGCCTTTCGCCGCTTCATGGCCGAGCGGCATCAGACCGCCACCCCCGACGACGAACGCTTTCGCCTCGTTTCTGGCTTCAACGACGTTTTCGTCACCATCGCCATCGGCCTGGTGCTGATTTCGGTCAGTCAGTTGAGCGGGTCCGAGGATTCGATGGTTGCCGGCCTGCTGATCGCCGGCCTCAGCTGGGTCCTGGCCGAGTATTTCTCGAAGCGCCGCCGGATGGCGCTGCCCAGCCTGGTGCTGCTGCTGACCTTCTGCCTGGGCTTGTCGATGGCCAGCCTGACGGTGGTCGATCCCTTCGCCGCCCACAACCCACCGGCCGCGACCGCCAAGGCGGTGGCCATCGCGCTGGCCGTCGCCGGCGGGACCTACCTGCATTGGCGACGGTTCAAGATTCCCGCCGCCATCGCTGGCATCGCGCTGTTCGTGCTGGCCGCGGTCTATTCGCTGGTGACGTTGGTGCTTGGAGCCGCCGTGCTCGAGCATTGGACCTGGGTGATGTTGGCCGGCGGCATCGCCATCTTCGCCCTGGCGATGCATTGGGACGCCAGTGACCGGACCCGCCAGACGCGGCGTTCGGACGTCGCCTTCTGGCTGCACATGGCCGCCGCCCCGATGATCGCCCATCCGCTGTTCAGCCTGTTGGGCCTGCTGAACGCCAATCCGTCCAAGGCATGGGAAGCCGGTGCCGCCGTCACCCTTTACGTCGCCATGACCCTGGTGGCCATCGCCATCGATCGCCGCGCCATGCTGGTGTCGGCGCTGGCCTATGTCCTGGGTGCGCTGATCGCGCTGTTGCAGGCCGGCAGCAGCGGCGGGGAAGCGTTCGCCATCATCGGACTGGTGGTCGGCGCCGCCCTGTTGCTGCTGTCGTCGCTGTGGCAGCGGGCCAGGCGCAAGGTCCTGGCCCTCTTGCCGCCATCGTGGCAGGCCAAGCTGCCGCCGGCCGAGTGAATATCAGTAGCCCGATTTCATCGGCGACGGCGCGATTGTCGGCACAATTATTCAGACTGGGCAGCCTTGCACTTGCGCCCACCATCATCTAGAATTGGGGCATGGTTTTGGTCTTGACCTTGCAGGACTTTAACCTGTATGAGCCTGCTCATACAGGTTAAAGTCCTGCAGCGAGACATTCGTCAACACCACCTCGATGGGTTGACACGTCCCTGGGGCCGCGTGGCATCCTCGCCATACCTTAATCGGAGGTCTTGATGACCAAAGCGCAGCAGGTTCGTATTAAAGACGCGCTCGCAAACTACACCCAGAAGGCCACCGCGTCGGCTCAGACGGCGCGGGCAACGCTGGTTCGCGAAGGGATTTACCTCGAGAACGGTAGGCTCGCTCCATGCTATGCGGAGGAGCAGAAGACGGCTCCATGAGTCGCCTGCACACCTCGTTTGTTCTAGGATTTCATGGCTGTGACAGCGCGACCGGCGAGAGTGTTCTCGCCGGTCGCGCTGCGTTGAATGCCAGTGATGAGCAGTACGACTGGCTTGGCCCTGGTGTTTATTTCTGGGAAGCTGACCCCAAGAGAGCGTGGGAGTGGGCAGACTGGAAGGTCTCGAAGGGCCGATACGATACGTCTTTCGTTGTCGGCGCTGTTATCGACCTTGGAACGTGCCTCGACCTGTTGTCCCGACGCAGTCTAGAGACACTGGTTGATGCCTACGAGTCCTTGAAGGCCACTCATGATGCAGACCCCACCCTCGGGCCACTGCCATCAAATAAGAAGGCGAGTTCCCACGATGAGGATCACCTCCTTCGCTATCTCGATTGCGCAGTGATCCGGCGCCTGCACGCTGCGATGGATGACGCCGGCGAACCGTTTGAGACTGTGCGCGGGTTATTCACTGAGGGGCGCGAGCTTTTTCCCGGCAGCGGCTTTCGCCAAAAAACCCATGTTCAGATTGCCGTTCGTTCACAAGATAACATCAAGGGATATTTTCGCGTTAATCGCCCATAATGAGCGGACAGGATGGCCCCACCTGAAAATTCGAACCATGAGATATGTCGTTTTCCTCTCTGAGAGCTGCGGATTAAGCGCAATTACGACGATACCTCAAGGTGGATGTACTAAACATGCGTACATGGCAAGGTTGTGCAGCTGGATATCGTGGCAGGCCAAGCTGCCGCCGGCCGAGTGAATATCAGTAGCCCGATTTCATCGGCGAGGCCGGCTCGGGCAGCAACACCGGCACCGCCATCGGCTTGGCGACGTGCCAGATATCGCGGAAGCCGTCGCCGGTAGCGTCGCCCGGCTTGGCATCCTTGGCCCAACGATAAAGCGGTTTGCCGCCATAAGCCCACTGCATCGAGCCGTCGGCGCGGGTGATGATGGAATAAGGCGCCTTGGCCTTGTCGGCCTTGTCGGCCGTGGCCGGCGGCCAATTGACCGCGCAGGAATCGGCGCAATTGGATTTCCCGGGTTCGTCCTTGTCGAACACATAAAGGGTCATGCCGGCGGCATCGGTCAGGACCGTGCCCATGGGGGTGCTCCGCTCGGCGACCTGGCCAGCCTGGGCTGCTGCCGCGGCCAGAATCGACATCCCGGTCAAGATCATCATTCGGCCAATCATTGAAACCTCCACCTCGGATCCGGGTCGATACGCCCGTCGATAGGGGGAAGGTGGGCAGCCATGACGCCTTTCACGAGAGAGACAAAAGCAATAGGGGCCGGCGGATCACCCGCCGGCCCCTACACATCTCAAATCCAGAAAATCAGCCGCGCGCCATCTTGGCCAGACGCATGCGAAGCGCGTTCAGCTTGATGAAACCCTGGGCGTCGCGCTGGTCATAGACCGAATCTTCCTCGAAGGTGACGTAATCGAGGCGATACAGGCTTTTTTCCGACTTGCGGCCGACCACGGTGACGTTGCCCTTGTACAGCTTCAGCCGCACCACGCCCGAGACGTTCAGGCTGATATGGTCGATCATCTGCTGCAGGGCGATGCGTTCCGGGCTGAACCAGAAGCCGTTATAGATCAGCTCGGCATAGCGCGGCATGATCTCGTCCTTCAGGTGCGATTCGCCGCGATCCAGCGTCAGGCTTTCCATGGCGCGGTGGGCGACGATCAGGATCGAGCCGCCGGGGGTCTCATAGACGCCGCGGCTCTTCATGCCGACGAAGCGGTTTTCCACCAGATCCAGCCGGCCGATGCCGTTGGCGCCGCCCAGCTCGTTCAGCTTGGTCAGCAACTGGGCGGGCGTCATGCGCACACCGTCGATGGCCACCGCATCGCCCTTCTCGAACTCGACCTCGACATAGGTCGGCTTGTCGGGGGCCTTTTCCGGGCTGACCGAGCGGGTGTACATGTCCTCGAACGGCTCGACCCACGGATCTTCCAGCGCCTTGCCCTCGTACGAGATGTGCAGAAGGTTGGCGTCGGTGGAATAGGGCGCCTCGCCGCGCTTGTCCTTGGCGATGGGAATCTGGTGCTTCTCGGCGAAGTCCAGCAGCTTGGTGCGGCTGCTCAGGTCCCAGATGCGCCACGGCGCGATCACCTTGATGTCCGGCTTCAGGGCGTAATAGCCCATCTCGAAGCGGACCTGATCGTTGCCCTTGCCGGTGGCGCCGTGGCTGACCGCGTCGGCGCCGACCAGGTTGGCGATTTCGATCTGGCGCTTCGAGATCAGCGGCCGGGCGATCGAGGTGCCCAGCAGGTAGACCCCTTCGTACAGGGCGTTGGCGCGAAACATCGGGAAGACGAAGTCCCGCACGAATTCCTCGCGCAGGTCGTCGATGAAGATGTTCTCGTCCTTGATGCCCATCAGCTGGGCCTTCTTGCGCGCGGGCTCGAGCTCCTCGCCCTGGCCCAGATCGGCGGTGAAGGTCACCACCTCGCATTGATACTGGTCCTGCAGCCAGCGCAGGATGATGGAGGTATCGAGACCGCCGGAATAGGCCAGAACGACCTTCTTGACTTCGCCCTTCATGGGTAACGCCCCTGAAACTGGGATAATGGAAGGGCCGAAGTATAGGACTTGCCGCGCCAACAGCAAGGCCTACGGTTACGCACACACTTTCGCGTCGGTGCGGTCCCTGTCATTCTTTCATTCCATGAGCGAACCACCGCCCTACAAAGCCGGCAAGGATGCCGACCTGTCGACCGCCCTTGCGCTGACCGAGCGTCTGCTGACGCCCGGCGCCGAGGACGGCGTCATTCCGGCGCTGCCCGTCGAGAAGGACGGGTTGGGGCAGAACTTGCGCTATTGGATGTGGCGCATGGGCGGGCGCAAGCGGCCGGAGATGGCCGACATGGGCCATTTGTCGAAGATCTTCGACAATTACGAACGCGAACTGAGCCGCCTGCAAAAGGACCATGCCGCCCAGGTGGAAAGCCTGGCCGCCCAGCACGCCAAGGACATCGACCGCGTCCGCCAGGAAAAGGGCGTCGATGTCGCCAAGCTGCGCGCCGAACTGCAACGGGATGCCGAACGCGCGCTGTTGGAAATCCAGCGCGAATTGGCCGCCTCGCGCGAGCGGACCAGCAAGCTGGAACAACTGACCACCCAGTTGCAGCAGACCTGCGAGACCGAGGTGGCGCAGGCCAGGAACGAGGCCGCCGCCATCTCGGAAGGCCCGCTGCAGAAGGCCTTGGACCGGGTCGAGGAGCTGGAGCGCCGCCTGAAGGCCCAGCAGGCCGAACATGCCCGCACCTTGGAAGAAACGCTGAACCAGGCGCAGGACGCCCAGGCCCAGGCGGTGGCCCAGCTGCGCACCGAAATGGCCCGGCAGCAGCAGGCGGCGGAAATCCTGATCGCCGAAATGGCCGCATCAGAAGAGCGGACCCGCCACGACCACGCCGCCCAACAAGCCCGGTGGGAGGCCGAGACCCAGCAATTGCGGGCCGAGGCGGCCCACAAGGATGAGGTCGGCGTGCGCAAGGCGGCCGAGACGCAACTGGCCCATCGCACCGAGTTCGACCGTCTGCGGCTGGACCTGGAAGCCGAGCAACAGGCCAAGATCGCCGCCACCCGCGCCGCCCTTGACGCGGCCCTGCAGGAGGCCGAGCAGAAGCTGGCCGAAGGTGCGCGCGAGCGGGCCGGCCTGAAGGCCGAGATCGAGCGGATGGCCGGCGCCCACGCCAAGGAGATGGCCGAGCAGGAAGCCGCCCACCAGGCCACGCTTCAGGCCGCCATGGCCGAAAGCGCCCGGGCCGAGGAAAGCCGGCGCGTCGATCTGTTGGTCGCCCATCAGGCGGAATTGGAAGAATCCCATCGTCGCCAGGGCTTGCTGGAAAACCGCATCCGCGAGTTGCTGATGGCGCACGAGGACGAGAGCGGAAAGATCGCCGACGCCCATGCCCGCGAACTGGCCACGAGCCTGCGCGAGGCCGAGGACAAGCTGAGCCAGACCATCCACCAGGCCGAAAGCGCGCGTGAGACAGCCGAACAGGCGGCGCGGACCCAACTGGCCGAACTGACCGCCGAGCACGCCGCCGCCCTGGCCGAGGCCGGCCGCCACCGCTCGCTGCTGGAAGAGCGTGTCGGCGAGTTGCTACACTCCCACGCCCGGGAAATGCGGGAACAAACCGATCGCCATTCCGAGGAACTGATCCGCCTGCGCACCGAATTGTCGGCGCAGGCCCAGGAGACCTTGCAGCAGGCGCTGGACCGCATCGCCAGCCTGGAAGCGGCGCAGGAAACCGCCGCCCGCTGGCATGCCACGGAACTGGAAAAGACCCGCGCCGTCATGGCCGAAACCGGCGACGCCCACTTGCGCCAGACCCTGGATCAACTGACCCAGGCCCAGGCCGACCGGCGTCAGTTGGAAATCCGCCTGAAGGAGGAGCGCGACGGCTACTTACGCGAACTGGGCCGCATCGCCGAGCGCCATGCCGAGGAACTGACCCGCGAACGGCGCGAGGCCGAGGCCGAGGCCGACGGCCATATCCAACGCGGCCTGGACCGTGTCGCCTTGCTGGAAGCCGAACTGGCCGAACGCGAACAAAGCCATGTCCGCGAAATGGATGCCGCCCGGGCGGCTATCGCCGCCAGCGCCGACAACCGCCAGCGCCAGACCGACGCCGAACTGGCAACCGCCCGCGACCAGATCGATGCACTGACCAACCAGTTGGAGCAGACCAAGGCCGACACCAAGCGCAAGCTGCAGGAGCTGGCGGTCCACCAGGCCGAGTTCATCAAACGCGAGATCGGCCGCGCCCAGGCCGAGGCCCAGGCCAAGATCGCCCTTCTGCAGCAGCAGGCCGCGACCGAGCGGGCCTGCCAGGCGGCCGACCTGGACCGTGTCCGCGAAGAGGTCACCGCCGTCACCGATGCCAATCTGCGCAGCGTGCTGGAACAGTTGGCCGCCCTGCAGGCCGAGCATCAGCGTGTGACCCTACAGCATGCCGCCGAAAAGCAAGAGCTGGCCGACCAGATCGACCAGACCCGCAGCCAATCCGAGGCCGGCGCCGATGCCCGCCTGCGCAAGGCCCTGGACAGCCTGGCCGCCGTCCAGGCCGAACGTCGCGAGCTTACCGAGCGCCTGGCCCGGTCGCAGGAGCAAAGTCCCCAGGCCGACAATCCGACGCTGACCGCCAGGATCAAGGAGCAGGACGCCGAATTGGCCCGTCTGCGCATCGCCAACCTGCGCGAGATCACCGAGTTGAACGAGCGCCACACCCGCGCGCTCGCCCGCGCCGCCGCCGAGGCCGACGCCCGCATCGGGGCGCTGGCCGACCAATTGGCCCGCCAAAGGGATACCGGCCAGACCGGCGCCCCCCCCGACGACCGCGCCCGGCTGGCCGACCAGCACCGCCAGGATATCGAACGCCTGCACCGCCAGGCCGACCAGCAGCGGGGCGAACTGGACCGCCGCCTGATCGAGGCGACCGGCCGCATCGGCGAGCTGGAGGCCGACCTGGCCCGCCTGCGCCTGAACCATGCCCGCGATCTCGAACGCCAGGGCGCCGACCATTCCGACGCGCTGGCCCGCCAGCGCCAGACCCTGGACAGCGAGCACCGGGCCAGCCTTGCCGCATTGGAACGCACCGTGGCCGATCTCAGGGCCCAGCTTGCCAGCATCGAGATGCACCAGGCCGGGCAACCGGCGCGGGGGGCCGGGACCGACACCGACGCCCGCCTGAACGCCGCCCTGGCCCGCGCCATGATGGCCGAGGACGAGCTGCGCATCGCCAACAACAAGCTGGAACTGCTGAAAGACGCCCTGGATGCCGCCAAGGCCCGGGCGGCGTCGCCGGGGCCGGGCTCGGTGGACAATCGTTTCCGCGACGCCAAGCGCGCTTTCGCCCGCCACTTCCACCCCGACCAGGGCGGACGCGGGGATTCCGATAAGGAACGGATCTTCCTGGAATTCTGGCCGGTTCTCGACCGCATCGAAAAGACCAACGATTTCTGATCCTCACTCAGGAGGATCCTGCCAGGTTACCCCCTCCATAAGCGATAACGATTCGCATTTGTATTTTCTGCGCGGCCTCGTTATTGCTTCAATATTGCGAATGGGTCGCATTCGCAATATTGAAATGGGAATATTCATGAAGACAATGACCGCCCTGGCCGTTCCCGCCGCCCTTGCCTGCGCCTTGGCGCTTTCCGTTCCGGCCCTGGCCGGCGAGCAGCCTATCGGCGAGCCGGTCGAGAAGAACGGCATGGCGATCGCCGGCGTCTATCTGCAGGCGGTGACCATGGAGCCGGCGCATGCCCACCACGCCCAGACCGACATCCATCTGGAAGCCGACATCAAGGCCATCAAGGGCAACAATAACGGCTTCGGCGAGGGCGAGTGGGTGCCCTATCTCGAGGTCGAATACGAACTGACCAAGAAGGGCGGCGCCTTCAAGAGGACCGGCAAGCTGGTGCCGATGGTGGCTTCCGACGGCCCCCATTACGGCGACAACGTCAAAATGGACGGGGCCGGCAAGTACCACGTCGTCTATCGCATCGCGCCGGGCGCCCACGGCTTCCTGCGCCACACCGACAAGGAAACCGGCGTCAGGACCGCCATCTTGCGCGAGAAGGGATTCGCCGATTTGCGCAAAGCCATCACCCGTGCCGCGCCGGGCCCCGAACGCGCCGCCATCATCCTGGCCTTGCGCGCCGGCCTGATGGACGACGCGGCCCGGCTGGACGCCCAGGGCGTGCCGCCCGACGTCTTCGCGGTGAACCAATGATGCGCCGCCTGATCTGGCTGGCCTTGCTGGTGCTGACCGCCTTCCCGGTCCGCGCCGCCGACACCGACCTGGCGGCGGCCGCCCGCACGCTGGCCGCCCGCGGCGACCAGCTGATCGCCGCCTATGATCCGACCCACGGCCGCGCCACCGGCGATGCCTTCTCGGACCTTTATTTCGACGTGTTCGAGGAATCCGGGCTGGAGCAGGCCATCGGGGTGTGCTCGGCCAGCGACAAGACGGCGCTGGAGGCCCTGTTCGGCGAGATCATCGGCCTGGCCGGCCAAGGTCGCCCGGTGCCTGAGCTGCAGACCAAGTGGAGCACTCTGAAGGCCTTGCTGGAAGCCGCCACCATCGCGGCGCTGGAGCCCCCGACCGGGCCATTCCAGGCCTTCTTGCAATCGCTTTTGATCCTGCTGCGCGAAGGCATCGAGGCGATGCTGGTGGTCACCGCCCTGGTCGCCTGGCTGCGCCGGTCGGGCCAGGGTGACAAGGTCAGCGTGATCTGGATGGGCGTCGGCCTGGCCATGGTGTTCAGCCTGGTCGCCGCCTGGCTGTTCGACCGGGTCATCCACCTGTCGGACGCCGGCCAGGAGGTGCTGGAAGGGGTGATCTTGCTGGTCGCCGCCCTGGTGCTGTTCCATGTCAGCTTCTGGCTGCTGTCCAAGCGCGAGGCCGCCGCCTGGCAGGCCTATGTCCAGGGCCAGGTGGCAGGTGCCGCGCAAAGCGGGCGGATGTGGACCCTGGGCCTGGCCGCCTTCCTGGCGGTGTTCCGCGAAGGCGCCGAGACCGTGCTGTTCTATCAGGCCCTGGCCCTGTCCTCGCCCGGCCAAGGGCCGGCCCTGGTCGGCGGCTTCGTCGTCGCCGCCATCGCCCTGGCGGTCCTTTACCTCGCCATGCGCCATTTGTCGCTTCGCCTGCCGCTGGGGCTGTTCTTCACCGCCACCGCCGGTTTGCTGTTCGTGCTGGCGGTATCGTTCGCCGGCAAGGGCGTGCTGGAATTGCAGGAAGGTCGCTGGCTGCCCATCACCCCGCTGGACGGCTGGCCCAGGCTGGAATGGCTGGGCCTGTTCCCCACCGCCGAGGGACTGGCCGCCCAGGCATTGCTGCTGGCGCCGATGCTGGCCGCCCTGGCCTGGCACGCCGCCCGGCGCAAAAGGCTCCCGGCATGAAGGGGCTGGAAGCCTTCCTGGTCACCCATCGCCACCGCCTGGTCTGGCTGCACGCCGCCATGGCGGTGGTGTTCGCAGCGATCGGCCTGCTGCTGGGCGTGTTCTCGCGCCTGGGGGCCGTGCAGTTCGCCCCCAAGAATCCGGTGCCGGGCGGCGATGCCTGGACCGAAAAGGGCGTCTGCCCGACCATGATCGATCTGCCGCGCAAACAGGAAAGCCGCCATTGCATCCAATGCCTGCGCTGCGTCAACCCCCAGGCCAGGGGGGCCTTGGAAATCCGTCTGCGCAGCCCCGGCACCGAGATCGAACGCATCGCCCACCACCATCCCAACATCGCCGAGGTATGGTTCTTGTTCCTGGGAACCGGCGTGGCGCTGGGCGGCTTCCTGTGGCTGGATTTCCTGATGATCTCGGGCTTCATGCTGAGCGTGATGGCGGCGATGACCACCGTGCTGGCCAGCCTGACCGCTGCCACCGCCCGGCTGTCGGGCCGCCCCTTCGCCCAGGTCGGCTATCTGTTCGCCCCGGTGGCCATGGTGTCGTTGGTGGTCGGGTTGGGCGGCATGCTGTTCCAGCCGCTGGGCCCGTGGGCCGGAACCGCCAAGGCGGTGCTGTTCCTGGCCGGCATCGTCTGGAGCCTGTGGCTGGGCTGGCGGGTGATGGCGCCCTGCCCGCCGCTGCGGCGCCTTCTGGCGCTGATCCCCGCCGCCGCGGGGGTGGTGGCCGTCGCTTGGGGCTGGGCGCCGGCACCCTTCGGGGGGTGAGCCATCCCACCCGGCAGGGGCGTGGCGGGACGGCACCGGCCTGTCATAGACTTGGCCCATGCTGAACGCCCTGATATTCGACGTCGACGGCACCCTGGCCGAAACCGAGGAAGCCCACCGCAAGGCCTTCAACCAGACCTTCGCCGAATTCGGCCTGGACTGGCACTGGGACCCGCTGCTGTACGGGCGCCTGCTGAAGGTGTCGGGCGGCAAGGAGCGCATGCGATCCTATGCCGGAGCCAACGTTGACGACACGCTGATCGATGCCCTGCACCGTCGCAAGACCGAGATCTACACCACCTTCGTCGCCACCGGTGCGGTGCCGCTGCGGCCGGGGGTGGAACGGCTGATCACCCAGGCTTTGGATCATGGCCTGACCCTGGCGGTCGCCACCACCACCACGCGGGCCAACCTGCTGGCCCTGCTGGACGGCGCCACCGGCGGCGCCGGGCATGGCTGGTTCAAGGTGATGGCCTGCGCCGACGACGCGCCGGTCAAGAAGCCCGACCCGGCGGTCTATCGCTTCGTGCTGGAAAGACTGGAATTGCCCGCTGTTCGCTGCCTGGCGATCGAGGACACCAGGAACGGCGTGCTGTCGGCCCGGGGCGCGGGTTTGGATGTGGTGGTGACCCGCAGCACCTATGCCCATGACGAGGACGTCACTGCCGCACTGGCGGTCTATGACGACCTGTCCTTCGTGGGATTGCCCGACCTGATGCGGCTCAAGTCTCGGATTGGGTGGGCGGAACCGCCTGCAGCGTGAAATAGAAGGTCGATCCCTCTTCGGGAACCGACTGCACCCAGATCTGGCCGCCATGGCGCTCGACGATGCGCTTGCACATCGCCAGCCCGATGCCGGTCCCGTCATATTCCGCCCGGCTGTGCAGCCGCTGGAAGATGCGGAAGATGCGGTCGAAATATTGCGGTTCGATGCCGATGCCGTTGTCGGTAACGGATAGCCGCCAGTATCCGTCGTCGGAATCGGCGGTCACGGCGATCCGCACCGGGCGGACCGGCGAGCGGTACTTGATGGCGTTGGAAATCAGGTTCTGAAACACGCTGACCAATTGCTCGCGGTCGCCATGGACCACCGGCAATCGATCCAGATCGACCGATATCGCCGCCCCGCTTTCGCGGATCGCCACCGTCAGGTTGCGCAGCACGTCGCCCATCACATGGGCCAGATTGGTGGCCGCCAACGGATTGCCGTGACGCTGAATGCGCGAGAACCCCAACAGGTCCAGCACCAGCCGATCCAGCCGCACGGCGCCCTCGCGGGCGAAATCCAGGAACTCGCGGCCGTCGGCGTCCAGCAACTCGCCATAGCGCCGTTCCAAGAGCGTCAGATACGAGCTGACCATGCGTAACGGCTCACGCAGATCGTGACTGGCGACATAGGCGAATTGCTCGAGGTCGTTGTTCGACACCTCGATCTCGCTGATATAGCGGGCGATCTTCTCCTCGGCCGCTTTCTGGTCGGTGATGTCGGAATGAAAGCCGACCACCCGCGCCGGCTCGTCGGCCGCGCGGGCGACGTTGAAGGCGTGGGCCGCCAGCCAGCGCACCTCGCCATCGGCCCGGACGATGCGAAATTTCGTGCCGTAATCGTCCTCGCCGCCATGTGCGGCCACCACCGCCCGGACGGCCTCGACATCCTCGGGATGCAGCCAGGACAGCCATCGATCGGGATTTTCCAGCAGTTCCTGGCGCGAACGGCCCCAGATGCGCTCGAAGGACGGGCTGATATAGTCGAAATGGCGGTATTGCGGGTCGGCGACGAAGAATACCTGGTCGATGTTCTCGGCCAATTCGCGGAATCGCCCCTCGCTGGCCCGCAGCGAGTGCGTCATATCCACCGCCAGCGCCTGGGCGCGCGCCCGGGTGGTGGCCAGCGACCACACGATCAGCGTCAACAGCAGGCTGACCAGGATGCCGCCGACCAGGGTTTGGCGGGGCAACGCTCCCTCGGCGGCCTGGGCGAATCCCGGCAGCATGGCGTAGATCACCGTCCAGGTCCGGCCGCCAATCTGCACGGCGCGCTGGGCCTGATGGCTGGCGAACGAGACATCGACGTCGGGATGGCTGTCGAAATAAAGGCCGTCGGCGGTGGCCTCGGCCCCGTCATAGACCCGCACCTCGACATCGTTCAGGTCAGCCGGCAGGATGGTGCGCATCAACACGCCGACCCGACAGCCGGCAGTGGCGAAGCCCAGCAGCCGGTCCCGGCGTTCCTCGATCGTGTCGGGAATCGCGGCACCTTGATAGATCGCCTGATACATCAGGAAGGCCGGCGTCGGCTTGTCGTCGATGACCAGGTTCAGCTTGCCGGTGATCTGGATGGCGCCGCTGTCCCTGGCCGCTTCCAAGGTGGCGCGGCGCACCGGATGGACCCAGCTGTCGGACCCGATCACCGGCAGGTTCGAGGGCGTGCGCGGCTCGACGCTGGTGACGATGGTGTAATAGGGCCGCTCGCCGGGGGGCTTGATCTGGAAACCGGGCTCGAAGCCCAAGACCTCGCGCTCGAATTCGGTCCGCTGCTCGCCCGGGACCGAGCGGATATAGACCGTGCCGGTCAGGCCGGGATAGATGCTGTCCACCTGCAGGGTCTGGTTGACCCGCGCCCAGTCGGCGCGGCTGGGATGGCCCGACGCCGACACCATCGCCTGGATCCCGCGCAACACCTGGGGATAGGCGACCATGCGCTGTTCCAGCACGGTCTGCAACTCGGCGACGCGGGCGTCGAACCGACTGGCGACCAGGCGATCGACCTCGTCCTTCGAGGCGCGCCAGGCGAACAGGCTGACAGTCACCCCGAGCAGCAACGCGAAAGCCGCTAGGGCCAGAGGCCGCAAGGACGACGGAAGCGCTTGATCTTCGCTGGGTGACGGGCAGGCCAATCCTGGGGTTCCCCTTCGCGGTCGCCGACCATCCTAACCGAAAGTTAGGGCCTGGACCACATCAATGGAAATCAGGGCCGCTTTTATGTCAGCCGACCACTTGCCGGTAGGTTTCGGCCAGGCGAGCATCGACCTCGGGTTCGACCAGGGCGGAAATCGCCGCCAGCAGACCCATCTCTTCCTTTTGGATGTGGAAGATCTCGCGCTCGACCAACTCGCCCCCGGCATCGCGGAAGTTGCGCCAGGTCTCGTCGGTGAAGCCCTGCTCCTGCGCAGCCACGGCGATGTCGGCGACCTGCAGGGCCAGCGGCAGGATCGAGCGGTGTTCGTGGGTCAGCATCATGACGATGCCGGTCTCGCCCTGTTCGACGAATACCGGGAACAGGTGGTTTTCCTCGAAACCGAAATGCTTCTCGACCTCGGCCTTCAAGGTGCGGGCCAGCCGCTTCAACTGGAAACGCAGATCGTCATCGACCGCGGGCGTGTTGCGATGCTTGCCCAACAATTCTTCCAGGCCCTGCAGGGTCTCGATGGTGGACATGTGATCCTGGTGCAGAAGCGCACCGATCTGGGTCTGGTTCAACATCAGGGGGTTCCTTTGTTCTTTGCGTTTTCATAAGCCAGGTAGCGACGCATCATCACCCAGGTAAACGACGCGAACGACACCGCCCCCACCAGGCCCAGAACGGCGCCGGCGGTCAGGACGGGCGGCGATTTGAGACTCAGGCCCACGGCCAACAGCAAGATCGCCCCGCCGTGGCAAAGCACATGGACCGTCAGCGCCGGCTCCCATACCAGATGGGACAACAGAACCGGTTTTCCACCATTGGCCCCCGAATGCATCGAGGCCAGGAACGGCATGATCCGCTGCAAGATGCCGGTGACAAACGACAACAGCCAGCCGAACACCAGCAAAAGCCCCCACAGCGGCGCGGTGATGTCGGGGGCAAGGCCAAGGGCCAGGGCGATGGCGGCCAGCAGGCTGAGCGGCAACACGACCCAGGCGGCCTTGACCAGTCGGAAGAAGGTTTCCAGGCGCTTGCGCATCCGCCCCTTCAGCACCGCGGCCTGGGCCTTCAGATAGACGAACACGGTGCCCAGGCCGACCAAGGCGCCAAGCGCCGACACCGGCCCCAACCCGGCCAGCGCTCCGCCGACACCCAGCACCAGGGCCACGGCCGACAGCAAGGCGGTCCGCTTGCCGACCGCGTCGGGGACCCCTTGCGACAACACGAACATCGGGATCAGCACATAGCTGAAGCCCATGGCCAGCATCCCCATGAAACCATAGCCCGCGACCATGGCGTGGGCGGCGGCGAAGGCGGCGCGATCGGGCAGGAAGCCACGGTCGATATCGACCACCAGAAGCAGCCCCAGACCGGCCAGCACCGCCAGCGACGCCACCGCCAGCCAGGCATGGCGGGTGACGCCAGGCAGGTCCGAAACCTGCATCAAATTGCGCCCGATCAGCACGCCGAACAAGGCCAGCCCCGCCACCGTCAGGGTGGCGCCGCCATGCAGCGCCCAGACCAGCCCCGTCGCCAGGCCCAGCGACAGGATTATGACCCCCGGGGTGAACAGCACCCAGGTCAGGTGGCAGGCCCACACCGGCCCCAACTGGCGCCGGGTCGCCACCGGCAGCATCTGAAAGGCGGCACCCATGCCGGCCATGGCCAGCACACCCAGGGTGATCACGTGCAGTCCGGCCAGCGGCAGGCCAAGCCCGCCCGTGAAGCCGGCCAGATCGCCGGCCCCGGCGGCCAGGACGGCCCATCCGACCACATGCAGCAACGTGGCGGTGACGAAGAAGCGAAAGGGCACCGACGGCGGCAACAGCCGGTCCTTCGCACCCATCATGAAGGCGCCGGCAAACATCAGCCCGCTTTCTCCAACCACAGCCGAACGTCGGCGAAATCCTCGGTGGAGCGGACCACCCGCCAGCCGCGCTCGGCCAATTCCGGAATCAGGAATTGCGGCAGACGCTCGTGGTGGACCACCAGCGCCGCCAATTCGGGGTGACCGTCGATCAGGCGCAGAATGGCCAGCATCGGCAAGGGCGGCGTCAACTTGCGCACATCGACATGCAGGCCGTCTTCCTCGGACCAGGTCAAGGCCCCTTCCGGCAACATCTCGATTTCGGCGTCGCGCTCCCAATCCTGGCCGCCATCCATGTGGAAGAACACCCGCCAATGGGCCGAAGTCAGCCTGCGGCCATAGGACGAGAAGCCGCGCGCGGCCAGCACGCGACGCAAGGGTGACGGATTGAACGGAGCGTCGATCACCAGGAAGCCGCCGAATTCGACCCCTTCGGCGGCGTCGAGGATCAGACCCAAGGGGTCCTCGCCATCGGCCAGCGACGGGCGGACATCGAGGATGGGGGCGTCAAGGGCCTGGGCCAGCCACCCCGGCGGCCCTCCCGCCTCTCGTCCGCTACTCTCCATCACTTCGGCCATGCGCGTGCCTTCTTCCAAGCTCTCCTGACCCTGCGGGAGCGCCGGTTTCCAATCCTTGACGTTCGTTAAGGGAGGAAGCCGGCGTTAAGGGAGGTCGTTGGCCCCTTCACGGACCAGCCGGCGCAAGGCGTCGATATCGGTCAACACCACCTCGCGGCCGTGGCTCTCGACGCCCACCGACTTCAGCCGCGCCAGGGCGCGCGACAGGGATTCCGGGGCGATGCCGATACGGCTGGCCAGCACCGCCTTGGTGATCGGCAGCCGCACCTGGGCCGAACCTTCCTGGTCCTTGGCCAAGGCCAGCAGGAACGAAGCCAGGCGCTGGCCGGGCGACTTGCTTTTCAGTTCAGTGATTTCCTGGATCATCCGCATCTGCCAGCGCGACAGACCCGACAAAAGATGCAGACCAAGCTTGGGATTTTCGGCCAGCCGCTTCAAGAACGGCGCCGCCGGCACATGGGCCAGCCGAGAGCCCGCCACCACCTCGCAATTCAACGGGAACTTGCCCGACGAGAACATCGCCGCCTCGGCGAAAGTGGCGATGGGGTCGAACACCTCGATGATCGACTGGTCGCCGGTCTCGGTCAGGGCGAAGATGTTGACGCGGCCGGCCAGCACCACGAAAAACCGATCGGCCGGGTCGCCCTGGCTGAACAACAATTCGGTCTCGGGATAGGCGACCACGCTGGCCGAGCCGACCAGCATCTCCAATTCGCCCGCCCCCAGGGCGGCGAACAACGGCGCCTTGGCGCACAAAGCCAGATCGGCTGCGGAAAGACCGGCCATTCTTCCTTACCCCAAATCGTCTTCGGCGCAGAACTCGCGCAGGCGGTCGATGTCGGCGATCACCACCACGTTGTCGGCCTTGGAATTGACCCCCACCTTGGCCAGCTTCGAAAGCGCCCTGGACAGGCTTTCCGGCTTCATGCCCAGTTCGTCGGCCACCAGCTTCTTGTCATAGGGGAAGCGGACCGTGGCAGCCCCCTCGTCCGCCGCCACCATCGACAGCAGGAAACTGCCCAAGCGTTGGGCGGTGGTCTTCAGCTTCAATTCGGCAATCTGGCGGACCAGCATGCGCAGCCGGAACGACATGGTCGACAGCATGTGGGTGATGATGTCGATCCTGGGCTCCAGCTTGGCCCGGAACGACGCCGCCGGGATGGCCAGCAAGGTCGCCTGCGACAGCACCCGGGCGGTCATCAGGAAGCGACCTTCCCCGAACAGGGCGGCGTCGCCGATGACCGTGCCCTTGCGGGCCACCTCGATGACGCTGCGCCGACCGTCCGCCTCGGTCGACAATTCGACATGGCCGTCCAGGATGACATAGACGTCGATCACCGCGTCGCCTTCACCATAAAGGTGATGTTCATGCCCGAACGTCACCACCCGCGCGCCCTCGGTCAGGCTGCGGATGTCGGCCTCTTTCAGGCCCGAGAACATCGGCGTGAACTGCAGCTGAAACAGAACGTCCTTGCCGAACGTCTGGGACTCACCGTCCGTCATCGGTCCCTCGTCTTCTCCCTGGGCCAGACGGTAGACCAGTTGCGGGCTTGCGCCAACCCCATTCACGTGAGCCCTTGCATTGAGGACGCTTTTGCCGATGATGCCGGCCAAAGGCAGACTGGCGACAGGAAGGATCATGAGCCCGCACCGCGATTTGCCGATCGGCGTTTTCGATTCCGGGGTCGGCGGCCTGACCGTGCTGAAGGCGCTGCGCGAGCGGTTGCCGGCGGAAAGCCTGGTCTATCTGGGCGACACCGCCCGCCTGCCCTATGGCACCAAAAGTGCTGCGGCCGTCAGCCATTACGCCCTGCAGGCGGCCCAGGCGCTGGTGTCGATGGGCATCAAGGCACTGGTGGTGGCCGACAACACCTCGTCAGCCCACGCGCTCGAGGCGCTGCGGGCCAGATATCCCGGGCTGCCGGTGATGGGCGTGGTCGAGCCCGGTGCCGCCGCCGCCGCTGTCGCCAGCGCCGCCGGGCGCATCGTGGTGATCGCCACCGAAAGCACGGTGCAGGCCGGCACCTATCCGCGCGCCATCCACAACACCCGGCCCGGGGCACGGGTGACCTCGAAGGCCTGTCCGCTGTTCGTGTCGATGGTCGAGGAAGGCATGACCGACGGACCGATCGCCGAACAGATGGCCCGGCATTACCTGGACCCGCTGTTCGCCGATGCCGGCGACGGCGAAGCCGGCGACTGCCTGCTGTTGGGCTGCACCCACTTTCCCGCCCTGGTGCCGCTGCTGCGCCGGGTGGTCGGCCCCAATGTCGCGATCATCGATTCGGCCACCACCACGGCGCGCGCGGTCGAGGACCTGCTGGACAATCGCGGCCTGGCCGCCACCCGCACGCCCGAGCAGGCGCGGGTTCGCTATCTCGCCACCGACGCCCCCGAGCGCTTCGCCCGGGTGGCCGGCATCTTCGTGCCGTGGACCATCGCCGCCGACACCGTCGAGATGGTCGAACTGGGCTAACGTTCAGCCGGCGGGCGTCCTGCCCACGAAGCTTGCACCGCGAAATTCGTGGGTGAGCAGGCCGCCCATTTATTGAATCGTGTCGCGATTTCGATGTCCGCATGGTGATGCGAACTTCGAAATCACGGCACCAGGGACTTTAAGGACTTGCGGGCCTCGTCCAGGCGGGCGTGCAGGTCGAAGCACTTCTTCGCCACCTCGGGGATCGCCTGCCAATTGGTCGGCAATTCCTCGGACAGATCGTGCAGATCCATCTTGGCCTGAACGGCCTGGGTCGACAGCTTCTTGATTTCGGCCTTCAAGGTCTCGATGTCGCTCATGGTTCCCCCATGCGGAGCTTCGGCGGAAGCCCGCCCATCATAGCCAGCCGCACAGCCTTTAGGCAAATGCGCGATATGCTCGGAAACCATGCGAAAATGTGGCGGGAGGTGGCCGCCGTTCGCTTAGGGGGGGAGGGGTGCGAACGGCGGCCGGTATCGGCGGAGCGTCGTCGGGGGGGGATGATGACGATCCGCCAAGAATGACCCGTTTTCCGATCCGGCGCGCATGGGGTGTGGGGAATGAGCGCCAGACCTTTTTAACAATCCGATCCTAGCGCATCGACCACCCTGTGGATATTGACCGGACGGGTACATCCTACCGTTCGAATGAAGCACCCCGCCCTTCGCCCAATACTTTTGGAGTAGACGATTATGCGGCCAGCTCCGCATAGCCCGGCCAGAAACGAAAATCCCAACCAACCCGAAGGGCTGATTGGGATTTCGGAACCTGTCAATGAATCCGCGACACTGCGTCTGACAATTTAGGCAGCAATTCTCTCAGCTGGCGGATTGATCCAGACGGCATTGGGCGGGGCTGGCGGCTGCGGCGGCTTGCAT
>NZ_LWQU01000066.1 GCF_001650635.1 Magnetospirillum moscoviense
CCCCTGCGGCTACGGCCTGCACCGGCAACTGACCGCTTTGGGCCACGACTGCATGGTGGTGGCGCCCTCGCTGATTCTGATGAAGGCTGGCGACCGCGTGAAAACCGACCGCCGCGACGCCGTGATGTTGGCCAAGCTGCACCGGGCTGGCGAGCTGACGGCGGTGTGGGTGCCGGATGGCGCCCATGAGGCGATGCGCGACCTAATCCGGGCGCGCGCAACGGCGGTCAGGGTACTGGGCAAAGCACGGCAGCATCTGCAAGGCTTCCTGCTGCGGCATGGCCGCGTTTACGCTGGCAAGCGGGGCTGGACGCTGGCCTACCGGCGCTGGCTGACCATGGTGCACTTCGAGCATCCTGCTCAGCAGGTGGTGTTGCAGGACTACATCCACGCGGTCACCGATGCCGAGGCGCGGGTCACCCGCTTGCCCCAGCAGATCGAGGACCTGGTGCCGAACTGGTCGATGGCCCCGGTGGTCGAGGCCTTGCAAGCCATGCGGGGCGTCGCCTTCATCGTGGCGGTGACGGTCGCCGCCGAGGTCGGTGACTTCTCCCGCTTCGACAATCCGCGCCAGTTGATGGCCTATCTCGGGCTGGTGCCGTCCGAGCATTCCAGCGGCAACACAGTGCGGCGCGGCGGCATCACCAAGGCTGGCAACGCCCTGGCCCGGCGGGCGCTGATCGAAGGCGCCTGGACCTATCGCATGCAGGCCCGTATCAGCCGCAAACTGCACGACCGCAACGAAAACCTGCCCCAGGCCATCCGCGACATCGCCTGGAAGGCCCAGGTTCGGCTGTGTGCCCGTTATCGCCGGCTGGCGGCGGCGGGCAAGGCCAAGGTGGTGGTCACCACCGCCATCGCCCGCGAGATGGTCGGCTTTTTGTGGGCGATCGCTCGGCAAGTGGAGGTCAAACCGGCCGCCTGAGCCGGGTCGGCCGCCATATCGGTGCCCATGGCTGGAGGCGGGGCGCGGTGGGGAATCCTCGTGCCCTGTTATGAGCCGGCATTGCCGACGCTCGCCCTTTAGACCGAGGCAGCCCCAAGACGAAACCACGGTCATGCGGTATCCAACCCGCGTATGAGAGCTTGCTCAACCGTCGTCTTTGGCCCCGCCTCCTGCCGTGGGCACCGCACCGAAATCTAGCGCCTGGGCGCATCCAGGGCGGAAACGCCTGACCAAATCCATTGACAGCGAACATGAGAACAGGCTGCGGAAAAATGCCGGTTCGGCGTCTTCGCGCCCATTGTCGTCATGCGCGGGCTTGACCCGCGTATCCACGTGTTGCGTAACTGGGGCAAAAGTCCGGGCGATCAGGCGGCGTAGCGGGCGGCGATCAGCGAGGGGAGTCCCGGCACGGCGTTTCCGACAGCGGCGCCGAGGCGGTCTCCCAGGAAATCCCAGAA
>NZ_LWQU01000067.1 GCF_001650635.1 Magnetospirillum moscoviense
GCAATGATGGGGTGGACGGCCCCTGCTCACCGGCGTCGCAATGCGCCAAAGTGGTCGTTGTTGAAACAGACCATAGAGGAGGCCGTCCATGGACGAAGTTAGCATGATCGGGTTGGATCTGGCGAAAGGGGTTTTCCAGGTCCATGGAGTTGACACGACGGGTGACACGGTCATCCAGCGCCAATTGCGGCGGGGGCAGATGATTGGCTTCTTCGCCAAGTTGCCGCCATGCCTGATTGGGATGGAGGCCTGCGCCACCTCTCATTACTGGGCGCGCGAGTTGACCGCTCTCGGCCATGAGGTGCGGCTGTTGCCGCCAGCCTACGTCAAGCCCTACGTCAAGCGGGGGCGCAAGAATGACGCCACCGACGCCGCAGCGATCTGCGAAGCGATGGCAAGCAAGGGCATGACCTTCGTGCCGGTGAAGACGCCCGAGCAGCAGGCGGGACTGATGCTTCACCGCGCCCGCCGGCTGCTGGTGACCCAGCGCACCATGCTCGCCAACGCGGTGCGCTCGCATCTGGCCGAGTTCGGCATTGTCGAGGCGCCAGGCGAAGCCGGGCTCGGCAGGTTGATCCCGCTTGCCGTCGATGCCGCCGATCCGTCGTTGCCGGTGGCCGCCCGCGAGGCGCTGGCCATGCTGGCGGCCCAGTTGAAGGATGCCGAGATCAAGATCGAAGCCCTGGATCGCGAAATCCTGGCCTGGCATCGCGCTGAAGACGCCAGCCGCCGCCTTGCCACCATTCCCGGCATCGGCCCAGTAATCGCCAGCACCATCGTCGCCACCGTCGGCGACCCCAGCCGCTTCCGAACCGGACGGGATTTTGCCGCCTGGCTCGGGCTGGTGCCGTCGCAGCACTCCAGCGGCGGCAAATCGGTGCTGGGGCCCATCACAAAAATGGGCGATCGTTACCTGCGCTCGCTGTTGGTGCTCGGGGCCACAGCCATGCTGCGACGAAAGACCTCCGGCTATGGGCCGTGGCTCGCCAGCCTGCTGGCGCGAAAGCCCGCCCGCCAGGCATCGGTCGCGCTGGCCAACAAGATGGCGCGCATCGCCTGGGCCATCTTGGCCCATGGCGGCATCTACCGCAAACCAGCCGCAGCCTGACACCGACGACCGACATACGATTGCGAGGGCGATGACAGCGTGATGGCGACCCGACGATCCCACGAACCGCAAAACCCTACAGCGCCCACGGCCGGTCGAGGCCGTCGCAATGATTGGGAGCGGTTCGCGGATCACATCATGGCCAGCGGTCAGGTGAACCGCACAAACAGGCCGGACACATGACTGCACCCAGCCTGGTCGC
>NZ_LWQU01000068.1 GCF_001650635.1 Magnetospirillum moscoviense
AGGGGGGCATGATGGATGAGTCATTCCATCTTGAATCACGCTCACGCCCGCCTGTCCAGGCTATGTTAACGCCTATGAGGGCAAGACCATCCTGACCGCACAAGAGGTCGAGGACGTCGTCGCCTACCTGTCGACCCTGAAATAATTCAAGACAAAGGAAGAATCGTCCATGCGTACAGTCAAGACCGGCTAAGGCTGTAGGAGAGTGCAGCTTGGTCATTGCGGAATTGTGCCTTGGCAATCTGGAGCAGGCCCGCCAACGGATTGCCGGGCTTAACGGTTGGGTCGAGGAGGTAGGACTCGACGAAGCGGTCACGCTTGCGCGTGAGGCCACGGCGTTGGTGCGCCGCGCCAACCAGGAATATCTGGCCCCCCTCGCCATCCTTCGCAGCTGCCATGTCGATTGGTGTCAGTACTGGTCACAAAACCCACTGACAATGCTTCCGGCTTCCGACTTGGCGCTTTAGGCTGTATTCGACGACGTGTGCCAGAATATCATTTTTGCTGAAGCCATGCTGCTCCCCTGCCAGAGTAATGGCGCCGCTCTCACCAATGTAGCAACAAAGATTGAGTTCCAGGAGCCTGCGCTGTCCCGTGACAAAATCAATGCGGTAATCTACACGGAAGTAATCCATGGGGCCGGCCGTAGTCCAAATTTTGTCTATATCTTCCCGAATGGCCTCAGTCATACCATCGACATCCACCATTTCATAGCCCAAATGGTCTGTCAGCTTAAGATCCTCAGTGACGATGCTTCCCAGTTTATCCGAGCGTGGCGTGACGTAGCCCAGCACTGAATAGGGAGCATGGCCAATGACGGGGACAGTGACATCAATGCCCGGGCAATACGCCTCCACCAGTGCATCCTTTCCCGCGTTGGTGAATCTTTCAACGATTCGGCGGGCACCGGCCCAATCGGATTGCAGGTTGTCCACGAAAATACCTTCCGACCCGGCTCCCGAGCGATCCTTCACGAAGTAGGGGCCGGCAAATAGCGGGGCCGAAAGCGCATCGGCAGGGCGGTAAACACGCCCCAGTGGAACCGGGACAGACAATCCCTGACAAAACAACTTGGTGAGATATTTGTCCTCTGCCAAAGCGCGGATATTCGGCGGAGCGCCAAGATAAGAGTCCGTCCGCGAAGTTCCCTATTATTTCCTGTGCCTTGCGATTCTGCGCAGCATGAGGCGGATCATGGCCAGGCGCAGGAACGCCAGCGCCATTCTGGCGAGGTTCTCGAAGTCCTTGGCGAGGCGTCGGCA
>NZ_LWQU01000069.1 GCF_001650635.1 Magnetospirillum moscoviense
ACGAGAACGGCAGCAGGCTATCGTCAGTCATGGCGGGTGTGGCGCTTTCAGCCTTGGCGAAGATGATGTTTGAACACCAAAATCTTACGCCGCATCAGGACGTTACGCTACATCCGCCAGCAAAACTCCGTGTCCCGGTGAATTAAGACGGGTTAGTCATTAGCCCGTCCTATTCACCGAGTCGCGCGCCGGCAAACAACGTCGGTACATTGTAGATTGTGGCGGCATCGGCTTGACGGTGTGGGCGATGGTGCGGTCTTGGGGTTTGCGGGCGAGGGGTGGGATCGGGGCGATGACGGCCCCGGCGGTTACGGCGCGGCGGGCCGGAGCGCGGTTGCAATCTGGCGGATCAAGGCGGCATGGGGGCACGCTGCCGCGAAGGCGAGGCGGACGCGGGCCGTGGTTTCGACGACGCGAGCGCCAAGTTTCAGCAGCCTGACGCGAATGGTGCTGAATTCGGCCTTGGCCAGGGCATGGGTCTTGGGGATGGCGTCGCGGACGGTGAGCATCAGCCAGTAGGCGGCGGTATGGAGGATCAGGCGCATCTGATTGGCCAAGGGCGACCGGCACGAGGTCCGATCCGAGGCCAGTTGCGCCTTGTGCAGCTTGATCAGGTTCTCGGCCTGGCCGCGCTGGCAATAGAGCGTGTCGTAGATGAACTCGGCGGACCCCGAGGCCAGGCTGGTGACGACGAAGCGGATGTCGAGGCCCAGCGTGGTCGCTTCGATCCGGGCGCAGGCGCGGCGCTCGGCCTTCCACGACCCGGCCCGGTAGCGGGTTTCGGTGTAGCCGCGCAGGCAGGGATTATTGGTTTCGGCGCGCCGCGTGCGGATGTCGTCGGCCGAGGCCTCGACGGCGCGGGCCAGCACGGCATTGCCGGACAGGCCGAAGACATAGTCGATCCCTTGGCTGTCGCACCAGTCCATCACCTCGGGACGGCTATAATGGCCGTCGCCCCGGATGGTCAGCCGGGTGGCGGGCCAGTGGCGGCGGATGCGCCGGACCAGGCGGCGCAGATGGCCGCGCACCTCGGCGCCGGTCGGCGTCTTGCCCGGCCGCAGGATCATCGCCAACGGGCGCCCCGTCGCGGTGTCGTAGATGTGGATGGGCAGGAAGCAGCGCTCGTCGTAATGGGCGTTGAACAAGGAAAGCTGCTGGTGCCCACCCCAGCGTCACCCCATAGAAGAAACGCAGCGCCGCCACGAACTGGTTGAGGCTGGCCCACGAGATCCCTTGCGA
>NZ_LWQU01000070.1 GCF_001650635.1 Magnetospirillum moscoviense
ATCCACGCCGACAGCCCGCACCAGGTGCTGAACAGGAAGTTCGACCAGAACATCGCCTGGTCGGGTCAGACCATGCCCCGTGTCCCGGAATTTTTGGCCGAATTGGTGGACGTGGTGGTCCAGATCAAGCGCGACACCGACGGTTTCCGCCGCATCACCGACATCTACGAACCTCGCGCCGATCGCTGGGTGATGCAGGATGGCCGGCTGCTGGAAAGGGTGGCGGCATGAACGCGGCCGGTCACCCCGCCTTGGGCAATCCGGCGGCCTGGCGCAAAAGGTCGTTGACCCGGGTCTGCCAGCCCGGCCCCGAGGCGCGGAAATATTCCAGCAGGTCGGGGTCGAGGCGGATGCTCACCGGCTTCTTCGGCGCCTCCTTGGGCGGCCTGCCCCGGCGGATCAGCGTGTCGCCGTGGTACAGGTCGGCCCGCTCGAACATCTCATCGGTCCACTCGGGAATCTCGTCGTATTCCTCGGGCTGGATGACGTGGGCGTCAACCTTGGCCAAGTCGCTGCCCAAAACGTGCTTTTTCGCGGTCATTGGCTTTCCTCATGGAGAAAACGTGTCGGGCATCGCCCCGCTGCACGTAGCCGACCACCACCAGCCGGCTGCCGAGCAATCCGAAGCACATCATCCGGCGCTCGCCGTAATCGCGCCGTTCGTCCTCGATCTCGAAGACCGGCCCGGCGAACACCAACCCCGCATCGGCGAAGTCGAGGCCCCGGCTTTCCACGGTGGCGGCGCGCTTGGCCGGGTCGAAGCTAATCCTCATCAAATTATCGTACATACGTTAAATGGCCCGGTCAACAGGAAAGCCCGATGATCATCCTCGCCATTCCCGTAGCCTTCGCGGCTGCGACCGCCACCCTGATCTATCTGTGGGCCACCGTCTGGCAGTTCCACGCCCTGCAGGCCGATTCCTGGGGCTGGGTGGTCAAATACACCATGTCCTATGGCGCCCTGCCGGCATTCGTCCAATGGGGCATTCTCGGCGCCGTCGCCGGTGCCGGCGCGCTGATCTTGATGGCGCAGGCCGTCGCCTCGCGGATCGGCGGCGAGACCGTGCACGGCACACGCGACGACAAGACCCTGCATGGCTCGGCGCGGTGGGCACGAAAGGCCGACGTCAAGGAAGCCGGGCTGTTCGGCAAGACCGGGGTGGTGGTCGGCGGCTGGCCATCATGGTTCGGCACCCGCACCCTTCGCCATGACGGCCCCGAGCATGTCCTGACCTT
>NZ_LWQU01000071.1 GCF_001650635.1 Magnetospirillum moscoviense
TCACCGCCTGGATGGATCACCACCAGATTGCTCCCGACCAGCGCAAGGACAAGCTGTCCGGGTGCTTCTTCATCCCTATCGTCGAAAACCTGCTGATCGACCGTCCGGCGGACCTCGAACGACTGATCAAAGGAATCAGCGATATCTGCCCAGACGTCTCCTTGATTATCTTCGATCCGCTGGTTTCATTCATGAGCGGCGACGAGAACAATGCCCACGACACCCAAGATTTGGTCCACGCCATGCGCAAACTGGCCGAGTCCTTCGAATCCAACGACTGCTCGGTCATGGTGGTCCATCATTCCGGCAAGGAAGCCTCCCGCCAGGAACGCGGCAGTTCCGCTCTGCGGGGCGGCGTCGAGACATTGCTGGAACTCAGCGGCCATAAAATGTTGCGCGTGATCAAGCAGCGCGACGCTGCCAAGCACGAAGATATCCAGATCCGCTTCACGACGGCGGTTCAAAGCGGCGAAGACGGCGAGACACAAGAGCTGGGCCAAGTGGTGATCCAACCGGAGAATACCCCGGCACCCGAGACGGCCGATCCCTTGACCTTGCCGCCGTCAAGTCTGGCGCCTCGAATCCGCAGGACGCGGAAAAACAAGGAAACCATGCTCAGGATTCTGGCCGATACCGCTTACACGGCGCCCGACACCGTTTTCGTCGTCAGCGAGTTTTTCACCCAGCTGCGAAAGCTGTCCCGGGCCGAATTTTCGTGCAAGAAATCGTCCTACTACACGCTCCTGCGCGTACTGGCCAACGGCGATGACCGTGACGCCCCCGTCATCGTTCGCCCGAGCAAAAGTCGGGTCTTCACCCTCATTCCGGATGCCTTGAAGAAATATGCGCCGGACTTGAGGGCGGAACCGAGCGATACTGAGGATCAGATTCCGGATGAGCCGGCTCGCGAGGCCGACGCCACGGAGGACGATAAATAGCCGTCGCGGAGATTTGACCATGCCGGTTTCCCCTCGCGTGATCCTATACGGCCGGTTTTCCGACGAGCGCCAGAACCCGTCGAGCGCCCGGGATCAGATTGCGGCCTGTGAAGCCCGAGCCGGTCTGGAAGGCTGGCATGTGGTGGACAGGTTTTCCGACGAGGCGATTTCGGGTGCGGTAAAGCTGCGGCCCGGTTATCAGGCGTTGCGGCAAGCCGTGGTCGATGGCAAGGCGGATATCGTCATGGCGGAAGCACTCGACCGCCTGAGCCGCGACCAGGAAGAAACCGCCAATCT
>NZ_LWQU01000072.1 GCF_001650635.1 Magnetospirillum moscoviense
AAACGCCGTGCCGGGACTCCCCTCGCTGATCGCCGCGCGCTACGCCGCCTGATCGCCCGGACTTTTGCCCCAGTTACATTCGGTGCGGCTCGGCATCGTGCCCGGACGGCAAGGCAAGAGCAGTGGGCTGCTGGGGGCGGTCAGGTCTTGCTGGGTTTGCGTTTTAGAAGCTGGCTCATAACATCAGCCTGAGAGCTTGCCCTGGGGGCTTCGGCCAATGGGGCTGGCGGCAGTGCCGGTGCCGGTGTCGGTGTCGGTGTCGGTGTCGGTGTCGGTGCCGACGCGGCTGCGGCGGGCTTGATGGACTCCACGGGAGGGGGCGCAGGAAGGGGTGTCGTGAGGGCGGCGACAATCACGCTGTCGTCCTGCTCCATCTCCCTCGCCAATTTTGTGATATCCGTGGCTGTGCCAACAATGCCTCTGATGATGGCAAGGGCCGCCTCTTTATTGTCACTACCGCTCATTATATCATTGTCTCCGCCGTGAGTGACCGTCAAGCCGCGCGGCCTGCCGGTTTCCCTTTTCCGCTTCCGGTGGAAGTTAGGCGTTTCAAATCGGCGGTGTCGCGACAGAAAAGCTAGACTTGCCATGGGACAGCGAGTTCACTGTGGATATGTATCCGCCGATGCAGGCGGCGCCAAATATGCCGACAGCGACAAGTCCAAGTCCGGGTCCAATGGCAATGGTCAGGGGGAGGCCAAAAAGCGCCCCCGAGAGCAATTTCGGTGCCGCGAGCTTCATTCCGGTCAGGGAGGGGGCGTACATGGGGACAGCCAAGCCGTGTTGTGGTGAGGTGCTGGTCAGAATACCATAGGCCAAGATTAGCACGTCAAATTTTTGTTTGGGTTGGGCTTTGGCTATGACGCCGCCTATATCATTTGGACTGATTTTTTTATGAAATTGGTTTGAATTGGATGTGAGCGCCAGCGGGTGCGAGCGCCTGATGCGGGGTGTTGGCCTCCTGTTGGCCCTGATATAAGTTCAAGAATGATGCGGCGGCGGGCGTCTTCGGTGTCTGCAGGGCTTAGGAGCTGTGGACTCTTAAGGATTGAACGAAACCGCTGGCGCGGTATTGGAGCCTGATGTGACGTCGAAGGCTCCCGTCTGACAGGGTTGGTTTCCCGACCACCCTACAGACAGGAGGCCCCCGATGGCCGAATTGAGCCCTCTGCGTCGCCGCATGATCGAGGACATGACGGTCCGCAATC
>NZ_LWQU01000073.1 GCF_001650635.1 Magnetospirillum moscoviense
GCGGCGGGCGACCTGTTCAACACCCTGGCCGAGGAAGCCTTGCGTGCCGCCTGGCGCATGGCGGTGGTGATGCCGATATTTGGTGGCGCCGGAGGCGGCGGCCTGTTTGGCGGCTTGCTGTCGGGCATCGGCGACTGGTTCTCGGGCGGTTCAACCGCCGACGTGGCCGGCATGACCGCCGACATGAATGCCGGCGGTGCCTTCATGGGCGGTATGCACGAGGGCGGTATCGTCGGCGGCCCGCCGACCTTCGTTCGGAGGGCAGACCCTGCAATATGGGCGTCCGCCCCGCGTTTCCATTCCGGCGGCATCCTGGCCGGCGAGCGGCCCATCATCGCCAAGGATGGCGAGGGCATCTTCACGCCCCGGCAGATGGACAATGCCGACCGCCTGCTGGGGACTGCGTTGTCCCGTCCGGCTACGGCCAACGTCCAGGTCACCGTCCACAACAATGCCGGCAATACCGAGGCCAACGCCAAGTGGTCCCAGGGGTCCGATGGCCGCATCCAGATCGACATCATCGTCGAGGAGATCGAAGGCTGCATGAATCGGCGTATCGGTCGCGGTGAGGGCATGGCCCCGGTTCTGGAACACCGCTATGGCCTCAACCCGGCAGCCGGGAGCTATCGATGAGCGTCTTCTGGCCGACCACCTTGCCCCTGCCGACGGTGCAAGGCTATGGCATCCGCCCGGGCGAAGCGATCCTGCGCACCGAGATGGAAACGGGACCGGCCCGGCAGCGCAAACGCTTCACCCAGGTGCCGTCACGCATCTCCGTTCGCTGGCGGATGAAGCCGGAGCAGTTCGCCTTGTTCGAGGCCTGGTATCGCTGGCAGGCCAAGGAGGGCGGCGAGTGGTTCGGGATCGACTTGCTGGGCGGCATCGGCCTCACCACTCACGAGGCCCGCTTCACCCGCCAGTTCGACGCCAAGCTGGCGGGCCGGGTGTTGTGGGAAATCACCTCGGAACTAGAAATCCGCGAGCGGCCGACTTTGACCCCGGACGCACTGGCCATCCGCCACGCGGTCGAGCATCTGGCGCCCATGGGCAGGATCGCCTTCAACAGCGTGCTGACGCTGACCAACCACGACCCGGTGGCCATCCGCGACTTCTTCCTGACAAAACTCAAGGCTCTATTCGTGAATCGTATTGACGGTCACGCCCCCATGGCGGCGGCGAGGCAATATCGCGCGGTCGGGTCCGG
>NZ_LWQU01000074.1 GCF_001650635.1 Magnetospirillum moscoviense
ATGGCCAAGGCTAAATTCGAGCGTAACAAGCCGCACTGCAACATCGGCACCATCGGTCACGTCGACCATGGCAAGACCTCGCTGACCGCTGCGATCACCAAGGTGCTGGCCGAGACCGGCGGCGCCACCTTCACCGCCTACGACCAGATCGACAAGGCGCCGGAAGAGAAGGCCCGCGGCATCACCATCTCGACCGCTCACGTCGAGTACGAGACCGCCAACCGCCACTACGCCCACGTGGACTGCCCCGGCCACGCCGACTATGTGAAGAACATGATCACCGGCGCGGCTCAGATGGACGGCGCGATCCTGGTGGTTTCGGCCGCCGACGGCCCGATGCCCCAGACCCGCGAGCACATCCTGCTGGCCCGTCAGGTCGGCGTGCCGGCCCTGGTGGTGTTCATGAACAAGTGCGACATGGTCGACGATCCGGAACTGCTGGATCTGGTCGAGCTGGAAGTGCGCGAGCTGCTGTCGTCCTATGACTTCCCCGGCGACGACATTCCGATCGTCAAGGGTTCGGCCCTGTGCGCCCTGGAAGACCGCTCGCCGGAAATCGGCCGCGAGGCGATCCTGGCCCTGATGGCCGAAGTCGATAAGTACATCCCGCAGCCGGAGCGTCCGAAGGACAAGCCGTTCCTGATGCCGATCGAAGACGTGTTCTCGATCTCGGGCCGCGGCACCGTGGTCACCGGCCGCGTCGAGCGTGGCGTGGTCAAGGTGGGTGAGGAAGTCGAGATCGTCGGCATCAAGGCGACCGTCAAGACCACCTGCACCGGCGTTGAAATGTTCCGCAAGCTGCTCGATCAGGGTGAGGCCGGCGACAACATCGGCGCCCTGCTGCGCGGCACCAAGCGTGAAGACGTCGAGCGTGGCCAGGTTCTGGCCGCCCCGGGTTCGATCACGCCCCACACCAAGTTCAAGGCCGAAGCCTACATCCTGACCAAGGAAGAAGGCGGCCGTCACACCCCGTTCTTCACCAACTATCGTCCGCAGTTCTACTTCCGCACCACCGACGTCACCGGCGTCGTGAGCCTGCCGGAAGGCACCGAGATGGTGATGCCGGGCGACAACGTGTCGATGGAAGTCCAGCTGATCGCCCCGATCGCCATGGACGAAGGCCTGCGCTTCGCTATTCGTGAAGGCGGTCGTACCGTCGGCGCCGGCGTGGTTGCCAAGATCGTCGAGTAG
>NZ_LWQU01000075.1 GCF_001650635.1 Magnetospirillum moscoviense
CAAGTCATGAAAAACGCTATTCTGATGCCGCACGGTGTTGCTCCAATTCGTGTCCAGGAGACGCGCCAAACGTCTGAACACGAGTAGAATCAACGCCGTGCACTCAGTCCACTAAATTAAACCGGACAGCAGTGGGTCAAGCCCGGCCATGACAAAGTGGACAAGGTGAGACGATTGCCGAGTTTTTCCTCGAGCCTGTTAAGCCGGATCGGGCGCCAGGACGGCGATGCCGGCGGCGGCGATCTCGCAATCCTGGTCCTCGTGGGCGCCGGATATTCCCAACGCGCCGATCAGCTCGCCCGCCACGAAGACCGGGACGCCGCCGCCGATGGGGATGAAGCCGGCGCGGCCGTTCAGCCCTTCCAGCACATGGGGCCGGTCGCCGATGCGCCCCTTCCACGCCGCCGTGGGGATGCCGAACCCGGCCGCCGTCTTGGCCTTGTCGGTCGAGATCACCACCCCGTGGAAGGGGGCGCCGTCCATGCGCAAAAGCGCCTTGGGATGGCCGCCGGCATCGACCGCGACGGCGGTGATCTTCAGCCCCATCGCCTTGGCCCGGACGATTGCCGCCGTTACGGCGGCCAAAGCCTGTTCTTCGGTCATGTCATCTTCTCCTGTCGGTCAAACCCAGCCCATCGCCCCCGCGCCGGCGCCGGCGGCGATCAGCCATAGCGGATTAAGCCTGGTCTTCACCATCACCCCCAGGGCGGCGGCGAACAGCAGGCCTTGCGCCCAATTGTGGACGGTCATGGTGGTGAGCGACCAGGCGGTGGCGCCGACCATGCCGATGGATAAGGGCATGATGGCGCGGCGGATGGTCGCCCCCCAGCCGCCCCAGCGGACCTTGGCGCCGAAATGCAGCGACGCCATGGCCAGGATCGAGGGCGGCACGATCAGCGCGGTGGTGGCGGCGACGGCGCCGGTCAGGCCGGCCGCCTGCATGCCGACCAAGGTGGCGAACAACAGATTGGGGCCGGGCGCGATCTGGGCCAGGGTGAAGCATTCGACGAAGACCTGGGGCGTCATCCACGGATGGGTCTCGGTGACGAAGCGCAGCATTTCCGGGATCAGCGCCAGCACGCCGCCGCCGATGGCCATCATCGACAGCAGGGCGAAATGCAGGAACAAGGTCACCGAGATTTCCAGATCGCTGTTCATGGCCGCTTCCCCCAATGGCCGATGGCGATGGCGGCCGTGGCCAGCACCACCATCACCGCCGGCAACGGCCAGTGCATCACGCCGACGCCGGCGAACATCGCCAAGGCGAACAACACCGGCACCGGGGCCAGCGGCAGCGAGCGGATCATCGCCAGCGCCATCGCCGCCACCATGGCGGCGGCCACCACCGACATGCCGCGAATGACGTCCTGGACCAGCGGCATGGTGCCGATTCGGGCGTACACCACGCCCAGCGCCAGAACGACCGCCGACGGCAGCAGGACCATGCCGGTGACCGCGGCCACCGCGCCGGGGACGCCACGGCGGCGCTGGCCGATGATGATGGCCAGGTTGCAGATGGTCGGGCCGGGCAGCATCTGGGCGAAGGCGAAGATTTCGGCGAATTCCTCGGGCGTCAGCAATTTCTTCTGCTCGACCAGCGCGCGCCGCGCCCACGGCATGACGCCGCCGAAGCCGATCAAGGCCAGCCGCGAGAACAAGACGAACAATCCCCAGACGGTGGGGTTCTCGCGGGGCTTATCCATGGGCGGGGCGTCCGAAGGCGGGCAGGCCGACGGCATGCAGGCGGATGCCGTCCAGGATGGCCTGGGCGATGGGCGGCAGCAGCGCGCCATCCCGGAGCGTCAGGCCGATCTGGCGGGTGGTCTGGCCCAGCGGCACCTGCAGCTCGACCAGCACGCCCGATTCGATTTCCACCTGCAATTGGCGCGGCGACATCGCCGTCAGCATGTCGCTGCTGCCCAGCAATTGCCGCACGATGGCCAGGTCGCCGGTCTCGACCGAGGCCTCGGGCGGGGTCAGGCCCAACTCAGCGAAGGAATCGTCGATCAGCCGGCGGCCGGGGGCGTCGGGGCGCGGCAGGATCCATTGCTCGTTCAGCAGGCTTTCCAGCGCGATCATCGGCCGGTCGGCCAATGGATGACCGGCGCGGGCGACGATGCCGATGCGGTCCTCGAACAGCGATTCGGTCAACAGGCCGCGGCACAGCGCCTCGGACCGCAGCGCGCCGAAGATCAGGTCGATGTCGCCGGTGCGCAGGCCCGACACCAGCACCTCATAGGGGGCCTCGACCATCTTGACCCGAATCTTGGGGAAGCGCTTCAAGGTGTGGGCGATGGCGGTGGGCAGGATGTAGGTGCGCCCCAGCGGCAGGGCGCCGATGATCACCGTGCCGGCCTGGGTGCCGGCCAGGCCCGAGATGTCGGCCTCCATGTGGCGCAACTCGGCGAAGATGCGCTTGGCCGCCGCCACCAGCTTGTCGGCCTTGTCGCTGGCCACCATTCCCTGCGGCATGCGGTGGAACAAAGGCTGGCCGATGGCGCCCTCGATCCGAGACAGCGCCATGCTGGCGCCTGCCTGCGACATCCCCAGCTTGTCGGCCGCCGCCGACAGGTGGCGCAGTTCGGCCAGTTGTTCCAGCATCTGCAGTTTGCGGCCGCTGAACATCAGGTTGGCCAGCACGTTGCGCGAAATCGCCCCCAGGGCGCGCGAGCGGCACAGTTCCTCGACGGTCTGCTCGGCCTGGTCGTTGATGCGGGCCGCCCGGCGCAGCACCGCCTCGCCATAGGCCGACAGCAGCATGCCGCGCGGCTTTCGTTCGAACAGCACCACGCCCAGGGCGCGTTCCAGTTCGCGGATCGAGCGGGTGATCGCCGACGAGGCCTTGAAGATGTCGTCCGACGATTTGGTGATGCTGCCGGTGGTCGCCACCGACAGGAAGGCGCGCAGATGCGTCAGCGTCAGTTCCGGCGTGATGGCGTCGGCATGGGCAATGTTCATCGAACCGAAGGCTCCAACATGACGTGCGCCCGACGAAGGCCTGTCGCACAACCTTATCTTAGGCCAACAGACGGTCCCTGTAGAAGGGACCATCACAAAAATAGAATGCAGTTTCACGAATGGGCAATGTCTTATCGGCCGACCGGGCGCGTATAGTCACAGTCACAATAAGCGAGCTGTCGTGGGCTGATTCATGGCCGGCGGCTGACCGAAAAGGCAGGAGGAGGACAGTCCATGTTCAGGAAGATGTTGGGGGCCGCGATGGCGGTCGCCGTGATGGGTGGCGCTTCAGGTGCCGATGCCCAGGAAGTGACCTTGAAGGTGCACCACTTTCTTGGGCCGCAGGCGCCGCAACACGCCGCCGTCCTGGCGCCCTGGTGCGACAAGCTGGCCAAGGAATCGAACGACAAGCTGAAGTGCCAGATCTTTCCGGCCATGCAATTGGGCGGCACGCCGCCTCAGCTTTACGATCAGGCCCGCGACGGCATCGCCGACGTCATCCTGGTCCTGGCCGGCTATGCCGCCAACCGCTTCCCGCGCATGGAAGTGTTCGAGCTGCCCTTCATGATGACCAACGCCGAGGCCACCAGCCGCGCCGCCTGGGATTACCAAGAGACCCTGGCCAAGGACGAGTTCGCCGAGACCAAGCTGCTGGCGACCTTCGTGCACGGTCCGGGCAACATCTACACCACCAAGAAGAAGATCGAGAAGCTGGACGACTTCAAGGGTCTGAAGCTGCGCGCGCCGACGCGCCAGACCAACAAGCTTTTGGCGATGATGGGGGCTTCGCCGGTCGGCATGCCGGTGCCGGCGGTGCCCGAGGCCATCTCCAAGGGCGTCATCGACGGCGCGGTCATTCCCTACGAGGTTGCCCCCGCCATCAAGATGAACGAGCTGGTCAAGCACACCGCCGAGACCGACCGGTCCTACAACGCGCTTTATACCGCGGTGTTCCTGGTGGCGATGAACAAGGCCAAGTACGATTCGCTGCCGGCCGACCTGAAGAAGGTGCTGGACGCCAATTCGGGCGGCGAGGTGTCGGGCATGTTCGGCAAGGCCATGCTGGCCGCCGACGCGCCGGCCAAGGAAAAGATGCTGGCCTCGGGCGTCGAGATCAACGTGATCCCTGCCGCCGAGCTCGACAAGTGGAAGAAGGCGTCGGACGCCCTGGATGATGCCTGGGTCAAGGACATGGATGCCAAGGGCTTCGACGGCAAGAAGCTGCTGCAATCGGCCCAGGACCTGACCAAGAAGTATACCAAGTAGACGCTGACCCGGGGGCGGTCCTTGGGGTCGCCCCCTTCCCAATCATCAGGAGGGTGTCATGGCTGACGCCATTTACACCGAGACGGACACGCAATACGGTCCGATCGGAAGGGTGCTCGACGCCCTGTCCAAGGCCTTCGCCATCGCGGCGGGAATCGTGTTGACGGTGCTGGCGATCTTGTCGTTGGTCAGCATCATCGGGCGCTCGGCCTTCGCCATGCCGGTGATGGGCGATTACGAACTGGTGCAGATCATGTCGGCGGTGGCCGTGGCCATGTCGCTGCCCTTCTGCCAGATGGTGCGCGGTCATGTGATCGTCGATTTCTTCACCCATAATTGCCCGCCCAAAATCAACCGCTTCATGGACCTGATCGCCAACCTGCTGCTGTGCCTGGGGGCGTTCCTGTTCGCTTGGCGCAACGCGGTCGGCCTGATGGAGCTCAGGAAGTCGGGCGACGCCTCTATGCTGCTCGATATCCCCACTTGGGTCGGCTACGTCCCCTTCATCCTGTCCTTCGCCCTGCTGGGCTGCACCGCGCTGTATTCGGCCTGGGAAGATTTCACCGGAGAGCGCAAATGAGCGGTATCGAGTACGGCCTGATCATCGGCGGCCTGATGATCCTGCTGCTGGCGCTACGCGTCCATATCGGTGGCGCGATGCTGATCGCCGGTAGCATCGGCTATTACTGGTTCAGCGGCGCCGATCCGGTCTTGAGTTACTTCAAGCACGCGGCCTATGCCCGCTTTTCGGTCTACGATCTGTCGGTGGTGCCCCTCTTCCTGCTGATGGGCCAGTTCGCCACCCATGGTGGCCTGTCCAAGGCGCTGTTCAAGGCCGGCAACGCCATGATCGGCCATTGGCGCGGCGGCATGGCCATGGCCGGCGTCTCGGCCTGCGCCGGCTTCGGCGCCATCTGCGGCTCGTCGCTGGCCACCGCCGCCACCATGGCCCAGGTGGCCCTGCCGGAGCTGCGCAGCCACGGCTATTCGCCGCGCCTGGCCGGCGCCGCCCTGGCCGCCGGCGGCACGCTGGGCATCCTGATCCCGCCGTCGGTGCCGCTGGTGATCTATGCCATCCTGACGGAACAAAGCATCGGCAAGCTGTTCATGGCCGCCTTCGTGCCCGGCATCATCGCGGCGCTGGGCTATATGGCGGTGATCTCGATCATCGCGCGCCTGTCGCCGGGCGACGCCCCGGCCGGCGACCGTTTCAGCTGGGGCCAGCGTCTGCAGGCCATCATCGACACCTGGCCGGTCATCTTGATCTTCGCCGTGGTGATCATCGGCATCTATGGCGGCTGGTTCACCCCCACCGAGGCGGCCTCGGTCGGCACCGTCGCCACCGCCTTCGTCGCCTGGAACTCGGGTGGCCTGAAGGGCAGGGGCTTCCTGGAATGCGTCTACGGCGCCGCCAAGGCCACCGGCATGATTTTCCTGATCCTGCTGGGCGCCGACGTGCTGAACGTGTTCCTGGCGCTGACCCAGATGCCGGCCGAACTGGCCCGGTGGGTGGTCGGGTTGAACCTGCCGCCCCTGATGATCATCTTCACCATCATCGCCATCTACCTGTTCCTGGGCTGCATCATGGACAGCCTGTCGATGCTGATGCTGACCATTCCGATCTTCTTCCCGATCATCGTCGGCACCGATTTCTGGGGCATGGAGCTGGAACCCAAGGCGATCTGGTTCGGTATCGTTGCCCTGATGACGGTGGAAATCGGTCTGATCACGCCGCCGGTCGGGATGAACGTCTACATCATCAGCTCGATGGCCAAGGACATTCCCATGAAGGAGGTGTTCAAGGGCATCGTGCCGTTCCTGTGCTCGGACTTGGCGCGCATCGTTTTGCTGGTGTTCTTCCCCGGAATCACGCTGATCGCGCTTAACTTCTAGGAGAGCGTTTCATGGCCCGCATCATCGGCGGCATCGCCTGTTCCCATACGCCGACCATCGGTTTCGCCGTCGATGGCGACAAGCGCAACGACCCGGTGTGGAAGCCGATCTTCGACGGCTTCGAGCCGGCCCGCCAATGGCTGGCCGACACCAAGCCCGACGTGTTGTTCATGATCTTCAACGATCATGTCACCTCGTTCTTCTTCGACCATTATTCGGCCTTCACGCTGGGCATCGACAGCCAGTACGGCGTCGCCGACGAAGGCGGGGGCGCGCGTGACCTGCCGCCGGTGCCGGCCCATGCGGCGCTGGCCCAGCATATCGGCGCCTCGCTGATGGCCGACGAGTTCGACATGTCGTTCTTCCAGGACAAGAAGCTGGACCATGGCAGCCTGTCGCCGCTGTCGATATTGTGCGACCATCCCGACGGTTCCTGGCCCATCCCGATCGTGCCGCTGGCGGTCGGCGTGCTGCAATTTCCGGTGCCGTCGGCCAAACGCTGCTGGAAGCTGGGCAAGGCTTTGCGCCGCGCGGTGGAAAGCTACCCCGAGGATCTGAAGGTCGCGGTGATCGCCACCGGCGGCCTGTCGCATCAGGTCCATGGCGCCCGGGCCGGCTTCACCAACCAGGAATGGGACCACCAGTTCCTTGACTTGTTCGAGAAGGACCCCGAGGCCCTGACCCGGCTGACCATCGCCGATCTGGCCGAACTGGGCGGCGTCGAAGGCGCCGAGGTGATCATGTGGCTGATCATGCGCGGCGCGCTGTCGGCCGGCATCAAGAAGCTGCACCAATCCTATACACTGCCATCGATGACCGGCATCGCCGTCGCGGTTTATGAGAACCAGGACCAGATGCTGCCCAAGGACAAGGAAGCCGAACAGCGCGCCCATATCGGGCACCAACTGGCCGGGGCCGAGCAGATCGCCGGCATCCATCCCTTCACCCTGGCGACCAGCGTCAGGGCTTACCGCCTCAACAAGTTCCTGCACCGCATGATCGAGCCCGATCATCGCCAGCGTTTCCTGGCCGACCCCGAAGGCGCCTTCGCCGAATGGGGCCTGACCGAGGAAGAGAGTGACATGGTGCGCCGCCGCGACTGGGACGCGTTGATCCGTTACGGCGTGATTTTCTTCATGCTGGAAAAGCTGGGCGCGGTGGTCGGTGTTTCGAACCTGCACATCTATGCCGCCATGCGCGGCGAAACGCTGGAGCAGTTCCTGGCCACCCGCAACCAGCCGACCGCCCTTTACTCGGTCGCCGGCAAGGAGGGCATGAAGGACCTGAAGTGGGACAAGGCCAGTTAAGAACAATAACAGGACGACCATCATGATCATCGATATCCACGGGCACTACACCACGGCACCCAAGGCGCTGGAGGACTGGCGCAACCGCCAGGTCGCCGGCCTGAAGGACCCAAGCCAGGCACCGAAAGTGTCCGAGCTGACCATCAGCGACGACGAATTGCGCGAAAGCATCGAGACCAACCAGTTGGCCAAGATGAAGGAACGCGGGTCGGACCTGACGGTGTTCTCGCCCCGGGCCAGCTTCATGGCCCACCATATCGGTGATTTCGCCACCAGCTCGACCTGGGCCGCCATCTGCAACGAGCTGTGCGCCCGCGTCGCCCAACTGTTTCCCGACAATTTCATCGGGGCGGCGATGCTGCCGCAATCGCCGGGAATCGATCCCAAGACCTGCATCCCCGAGATCGAGACGTGCGTCAAGGATTACGGCTTCGTCGCCATCAACCTCAATCCCGACCCGTCGGGCGGGCACTGGACCTCGCCGCCCTTGTCCGATCGCCATTGGTACCCGATCTACGAGGCGATGGTCGAATACGAGCTGCCGGCCATGGTCCACGTCTCGACCTCGTGCAATGCCTGCTTCCACACCACCGGGGCGCATTACCTGAACGCCGACACCACCGCCTTCATGCAGTGCCTGACATCGGACCTGTTCAAGGACTTCCCGACCTTGAAGTTCATCATCCCCCATGGCGGCGGCGCGGTGCCCTATCATTGGGGCCGCTTCCGGGGCCTGGCGCAGGAGCTGAAGAAGCCGCACCTGCGCGAACACTTGCTCAACAACATCTTCTTCGACACCTGCGTCTACCATCAGCCGGGCATCGACTTGCTGACCAAGGTCATCCCGGTCGACAACATCTTGTTCGCGTCCGAGATGATCGGGGCGGTGCGGGGCATCGACCCCGAGACCGGGCATTATTACGACGACACCAAGCGCTATATCGAGGCGACGCTGAACCTGTCGGCCGAGGACCGCTATAAGGTCTATGAAGGCAATGCGCGCCGCGTTTATCCCCGCCTGGACCGGGCGTTGAAGGCGAAAGGGCTTTGAGCATGAACAATCTGGGAATCGTCAAGCGCAATATCGACCGCGCCGATCGGGCGGCAGTCGAGCATTTGTCCCAATTCGGCGTCGCCACCATCCACGAGGCCATGGGCCGGGTCGGCCTGATGAAGCCTTATATGCGTCCGATCTATCCGGGCGCCCGGCTGTGCGGCACGGCGGTCACGGTTTTGCTGCATCCCGGCGACAATTGGATGATGCATGTGGCAGCCGAGCAGATTCAGCCCGGCGATGTGGTGGTGGCGGCGATTTCCGCCGAATGCACCGACGGCTTCTTCGGCGATTTGCTGGCCACCTCGTTCCGGGCGCGTGGCGCGGTGGGTCTGGTGATCGATGCCGGCGTGCGCGACGTGCGCGACCTGACCGAGATGGGTTTTCCGGTCTTTTCCAAATGCATCAGCGCCAAGGGCACCATCAAGGCGACCTTGGGCAGCGTCAACATCCCGGTCATCTGCGCCGGGGCATTGGTCAATCCCGGCGACGTGGTGGCGGCCGACGATGACGGCGTGGTGGTGGTCCCGGCCGCCATCGCTGCACAGGCGGCCGACGCGGCCGCCGCGCGCGAGGCCAACGAAGCCTCGAAGCGCCAGCGCCTGGCCGCCGGCGAACTGGGGCTGGACATGTATGACATGCGGCCGGCGCTCGCCAAGGCGGGGCTGAAATATATCGATTGAGCCTCAATCCTCGAACGGCAGGCCGACATAGTTTTCGGCCAGGGTGGTGCGTCCGGCGTGCGAATGCAGGACGTAATCCAGCTCCGCTTTCAGGGCACGGCTCTCGAAGGGTGGGGTGTCGGGGAAGACGTGCAAAAGGTTGGTCATCCACCACGAAAAACGCTCGGCCTTCCACACGCGGCGCAGGGCCCGTTCCGAATAGCGGTCGATCCCGTCCGAACTGCCGCCGTAATATTCGATCAAGGCGTGGCCCAGAGTGCGCACGTCCGACGCCGCCAGGTTCAGGCCCTTGGCCCCGGTCGGCGGCACGATATGGGCGGCGTCGCCGGCCAGGAACAGCCGGCCGAAGCGCATCGGCTCGGCGACGAAGCTACGCAAGGGGGCGATGCTTTTTTCCAGCGACGGGCCGGTGACCAGGGATTGGCGGGCCTCATCGTCCAGGCGAGACGCCAGTTCGTCCCAGAAGCGCTGATCCGACCAATCCTCGACCTTTTCGCTTAAAGGCACCTGGAGGTAATAGCGTGACCTCGTCCGTGACCGCATCGAGCAAAGGGCGAAGCCCTTGGCATGCCTGGCGTAGATCAACTCGTCGCATACCGGCTTGGTGTCGGACAACAGGCCCAGCCAGCCGAACGGAAAGACCCGCTCGAACAGATTGATCGCTGATTTCGGCACGGAAGCCCGGCACACGCCGTGGAAGCCGTCGCAGCCGGCGATGAAGTCGCAGGCGATGGTGTGGCGGTTGCCATCCTTGACATAGCTGACCCAGGGATGATCGCTGTCGAAGCCCGAGACCGCGACCTCTTGCGCTTCGTAGATCGTCGTCAGGCCGGCAGCCTTGCGCGCTTCCATCAGGTCGCGGGTCAGTTCGGTCTGGCCATAGACCATCACCTGCTTGCCGCCGGTCAGGCCCGCCAGGTCGATGCGGTGGCGCTTGCCCTCGACCAGCAATTCGATGCCGTCATGCAACAGGCCTTCGCGATGCATGCGCTCACCGATCCCGGCCTCGTCCATCAGGTCGATGCAGACCTGTTCCAACACGCCGGCCCGGATGCGACCCAGGACATAGTCGGGGGTGTGGCGTTCCAAGATGACGGCGTCGATGCCGGCCTTGGCCAGCAACTGCCCGAGTATCAACCCGGAGGGGCCGGCTCCGATGATGGCGACTTGAACTTTCATGTCTGGTCTCCTTCCGGCCCCCCCGTTTTAGGAATGGCGCCTAGATGCTTTCCATCGCCAGCGTGCCGGCGGCGGTGTTCGAGATGGGGATATGGTAGTTGCTGTGAACAATTTTCACCTTGTCGCCCAGGACGCCGCGGCAGGTAACCCAGTTCAGCAGCTCGACGCCTTGCGTGCCGGTCAGCTCGACGATGTCGGGAATGGAATACTGGCTGACCCAGTCGGGCTCGCTGACCAGCTTGTCCATGAATTCCAGGTCGAACTTCTTGTTGATGAAGCCGGCCCGTTCGCCGTCCAGCTGATGCGACAGGCCGCCGGTGCCCAGCACCACCACCCGGGCGTCGGAATCCCACGATTCGATGGCCTTCCTGATGGCGCGGCCGAAGGCCAGGCACCGCTTGGCCGACGGCAGCGGGAACTGCACGGTGTTCTGGCAGACCGGAACGGTGCGGATAGAGCCGGCCTGGCGGTTGGGCAGCAACAGGTCGATGGGAATGGTGAAGGCGTGGTCGACCAGCATTTCCTGACAGGTGGTCAGGTCGAACTCGTCCTCGATCAGGCTGTCGATCATGTGCCATGACAGGTCCTGATCGCCCATGAACGAGCCGGTGGTGGGAATGCCCCAGCCTTCGTCGGCATGGTGGTATTCGGGCGCGGCACCGATCGAGAAGGTCGGCATCTTGTCGAGGAAGAAGTTCAGGCCATGGTCGTTATAGACCACCACCGCGACATCCGGCTTGACCTGGTCCAGCCAGGCATGGATCGGCGGGAAGCCGTCGAAGAAGGGCTTCCAATAGGGGTCCTGCTGAAGATTCTTGGCGATGGCGCGTCCGATATAGGGGACGTGGGTGGTGCAGATGCCGCCGACGATCTTGGCCATGTCAGTTTCTCCCCGCTTCGACCAGCTTGGCCATGAATTCTTCCTTGGTGACACCGGTCTGCTGGGCGCCGACATCTTGCATGTCCAGCTTGTAGATGCCGCCCAGCTTGGCGATGAAATAGGCGTTGCCGCCGGCCGCCAGCATGTCCAGCACCTGCAGCGACAAGACGGCCTTCTTCTGCTCGTCGTTCAGGGCGAACTTGTCGCAATAGGCGGCGGGGTCGGCCAGGAATTCCTGGCGGTTTTCCTCGGAATTGAACGAATAGCACATCTTGTTCAGGGCATAGCCCTTGCGGGCCATGTCGCCGTCGAAGATGGTCGTGCCGGGGATGACACGTTTGGTCTTGCTAGCCACGGTGGTTTCCTCCTGTGTGGAATTCTTCCGTGTCGATTTCGCTCTGGGTGGCGGGGTTGTATCTGGCCCCTGACACGGTGGATGGGTTGATCAATCGGTCGAGCCGGGCGATGACGTCCGGCCCCAAGGTCACGCTGTCGGCCCCCAGATTTTCTTCCAGGTGGCCGGTTGATTTGGTGCCGAACAGGGCGACGATGTGGTCTGCCTTGGCCAGCACCCAGGTCAGCGCCAATTGGGCCGGCGTGCAGCCGATTTCCTTGGCGATGGCGAAGAAGCCCGGCAGCAGGCCCAAATTCTGGCGGTAATGGGCCACGTCGAAGCGGGGCATCTGGCGGCGGATATCCTTGTCTTCCAGCTGGCTGGCCGGATCGGTCAGGGTGCCGGTCAGGAAGCCGCGCGCCAGCGGGCTGAAGGCGACCAGGGCCGCGCCCAGTTCGCGACAGGTCTCCAGCACGGCGATTTCCGGGTTCCTGGTCCACAGCGAATATTCGCTTTGCACCGCCGCCACCGGATGGACGCTATGGGCGCGGCGGATGGTGGCGGCCGACACTTCCGACAGGCCGATGGTCCTGATCTTGCCGGCCTTCACCAAATCGGCCAGGGCGCCGGTGCTGTCCTCGATCGGGACCTGCTTGTCCAGCCGATGCAGGTAATAAAGGTCGATCACCTCGGTGCCCAGGCGGGCCAGGGCCTCGTCGGCCGTGCGCTTGATGGTCTCGGGCCGGCCGTCGATCACCCGCTTGCCGTCCACCCCGGTCATGCCGCACTTGCTGGCCAGCACGATGCGGTCGCGGTAGGGCTTCAAGATCGGGCCGATCAGCGATTCGTTGGCCCCGAAGCCATACAGCGCCGCGGTGTCGAAGAAATCGACGCCCCGGTCCAGGGCGGTCAGCAGCACCCGTTCGGCGGTCGCCCGGTCGGGCGGCGTGCCATAGGCGTGGCTGAGATTCATGCAGCCCAGCGACAGGCCGGCGACGTCGAAGGGGCCGACGGTGCGACGGATGCGCATGGCCTAGCGCCCGTTCAGTTGCTGTTCCAGGGCGTGCAGCGTCTGGTAGCAGGGCAGCACCTTGGCGACCGAGGCGTTGGGTTCGCGGCCCTCGCGGATGGCGGCGACGAATTCGCGGTCCTGCAACTCGATACCGTTCATCGACACGTCGACCTTCGAGACGTCGATGGCCTGTTCCTTGCCGTCCACCAGATCGTCGTAGCGGGCGATATAGGTGCCGCTGTCGCCGATATAGCGGAAGAAGGTGCCCAGCGGGCCGTCATTGTTGAACGACAAGGACAGGGTGCAGATGGCCCCGGTGCTGGATTTCAACTGGATCGACATATCCATGGCGATGCCCAGGGTCGGATGGATCGGGCCTTGGATGGCGTTGGCGGCGACGATGGCGCCGCCGGCCTGATAGGCGAACAGATCGACGGTGTGGGCGGCGTGGTGCCACAGCAGATGGTCGGTCCAGCAACGCGGCTGGCCCAGGGCGTTGATGTTGGACCGGCGGAAGAAATAGGTCTGCACATCCATCTGCTGGATGGTGAACTGGCCGGCCTTGATCTTGTTGTGGACCCATTGGTGGCTGGGATTGAAGCGCCTGGTATGGCCGCACATGGCGACCAGGCCGCTCTGCTGTTGCAGGGCGACCACCGCTTCGGCATCGGCCAGGGAATCCGCCAGCGGAATCTCGATCATCACATGCTTGCCGGCTTTCAGGCAGGCCATGCCCTGCGCGGCGTGCAACGGCGTCGGCGTGGTCAGGATCACCGCATCGACATCGGGCTGTGCCAGGCAATCGGCCAGATCATGGGCGACATGGCCGATGCCGTACTTGGCCGCCACCTCTTCCGGCTTGTCCTCGGGCCGGCTGGCCAGCGACACCACGCGAACGCCGTCGATGGCCTTCAAGGCGTCGAGATGCTTGATGCCGAAGGCGCCAGCCCCGACCAGGGCGATGTTGACGGGCTTGCTCATCGGGGTCAGATCCTTTCTTCGGGCCAATAAAGCCGCATGGGGTTGTCGACCAGCAGCTTCTTCTGCAATTCGGCCGAGGGCGCGATGTGGGGGATGAAATCGACCAGAAGCCCGTCATCGGGCATGTGGTCCTTCAGGTTGGGATGCGGCCAGTCGGTGCCCCACAGAACGCGATCCGGGAAGGTCTCGACGATGCGCCGCGCGAAGGGCACCACGTCGCGATAGGCGGCCTGCTGGCCGTCCAGGGCCGGGGGGCCGGACAGCGACAGGCGCTCGGGGCAGCTGACCTTGCTCCAGACATTGGCATGCTCGCGCATGAATTTGACGAACAGCTCGAATTCGGGGCCGTCCACCGGCTTGGCGACGTCGGGCCGGCCCATATGATCGACCACCAATTCGGTCGGCAGGGCGGTGAAGAAATCCCACAGATCGGGTAGGTCGACCGCCTCGAAATAGATCACCACGTGCCAGCCCAGGGGCGCGATGCGGGCGGCGATCTCCATCAACTCGTCCTTGGGGGTGAAATCCACCAGACGGCGGACGAAATTGAAGCGCACGCCGCGCACGCCGGCCTCGTGCATCGCCTTCAGGTCCTGGTCGGTGACGGTGCGCCGTACGGTGGCGATGCCGCGCGCCTTGCCGCCCGAATGGGCCAGCGCATCGACCATGGCGGAATTGTCGGCGCCGTGACAGGTGGCCTGGACCACGATGTTTCGGGCAAAGCCCAGATGGTCGCGAAGGGCGAACAATTGGTCCTTCGAGGCGTCGCACGGGGTGTATTTGCGTTCGGGCGCGAAGGGGAAGCGCTCGCCCGGCCCGAAGACGTGGCAATGGGCATCGACCGCGCCGGCCGGCAGGCGGAACTTGGGGGAAGAGGGGCCGTGATACCAATCCAGCCAGCCCGGGGTCTTTTCGAAATGGCTCACTGGGCTTGATCCTTCAGTATGGCGATGATGCGATCGGCCTCGGTGCGCCAATCGGCGGATTTGGCGAAGCCGGGCGTGCCGCGTTGCCCGAACAGTCCCCGGTCGGCCAGATCGGCCATCTGCGCCTGACGCTCGGCGGTGCCGGCGGCCGATAAGGGGGCCAGGCCCATCTCGCGAACGGTGCGGGCGGATTCGCGCATTTCCTCGGCGCGGCGGCGGCCGTGCTGGATCACCCGTTGGAAGAAATAGCTGCCCAGCTTCTCCCATTCCATGCCGGGGAAGGTCTCGACCAACGAGGCGATCACCTGATCCTCGACGCCATAGGCCCGGGCGGCGGTGAAGCTTTCGATCACCATGGCCTCCAGGCCCTTGATCATCACCGAGCGGCACATCTTGGTCGCCGAGGCCACCCCCAGTTGGTCCGACGCCACCTTGGCGGCGAAGCCCAGGGCGTTGAGGCGGGGTTCCAGCGCGGCGGCGTCTGGGCCGCCCAGCAGCAGCGGCACCTGGATGCGGGGCGGCGGCACCGAGGTCATCACCGCGCCCTCGACGAAGCGGCCGCCAGCCCCGTTGACCAGTTCGGCCGTCTCGATCTTGGCCTTGGGCGAGGCCGAATTGAAATCCAGGAACCAGGTGCTGTCTCCGATGCCGGGCACTGCCGACCGGGCCGCCGACACCGATTGCGACGCGGTCACCGCCGAGATGATCAGATCCGACCGGGCGGCCAGGGCCGCGTGGTCCGGCATCAGTTCCACCCCGAAGCGGGCCCCATGTTCGGCCAGTTCCGCCGCGGCTGGGCCAGCCTGCTTGATGTCGTGGGCGAAGACGGCGATCTTTCGCGCCCGCAGATCCTCGGCCAGGATGCGGCCGACCTCGCCATAACCGATCAGGCCGATGGTGCGGATGTCCTTGTCCATCACCTTCTCCCGTCCCAGATCGCGGTGGGCACCATCACCTCGCCCTTCATCAACAGGCGCGCGGTCCGCAAAAGTGCTGCGCGCCGCACCTTTTGCCGATCGACCGGATCCAGTTCCAGCTCGACACTGAATTCGCCGGTCGGATGCTCGACGGCGACGGTCTTGACCGTGCCCGCCGGCACCACGGCGATGCCGTCGGCGACGCTGCCGTCCAGCACGCAGGCCGTCGCCACCGTGACGGCGGCCAGCACGCCGATGGCGTCATGGCAGACATGGGGAATGAAACAGCGGGTTGCCACCGCGCCGCCGGCCGTCGGCGGGGCGATCAGGCACATTTTCGGGTAATTCTTCGGCCCGACATCGCCCAATCCCATCAACAGACCGGCTTTCAGGCGAAGCGCCTCGATCCGGGTCTTCAATTCGGTGTCGGCATTCATCGTCTCGACGCTTTCGGCACCGGTGCGGCCCATGTCGGCGGCCTTGAACAGCACCATCGGCATGCCGTTATCGATGCAGGTGACGTCCAGTCCGTCGATGCTGTCCCTGACCCGGCCGGTTGGCAGCAGGCCGGAACAGACCGAGCCGGCGGTATCGAGGAAATTGATGGCGATGGGGGCGGCGGTGCAGGGCACGCCGTCGATGCAGGCGTCACCGTCATAGGCGACGCGGCCGTTCGGGGTGCGCACGGTGATGTCGCACTGCATGTCGGTGTTGAGCGTCAGGACGCGCAAAGTGGAGGTCTCGCCCTGTGGCGCGACGATGCCGCGCTCTAACGCAAAGGGCACGACGGCGGCCAGCATGTTGCCGCAATTGGGGGTGGTATCGACACTATCCTTGTCGGGCTGCAGCTGGGCGAACAGGAAATCCAGATCGACCCCAGGGCGGGTGCTGGGCCGGACGATGCCGACCTTGCTGGTCAGCGGATGGCCGCCGCCCAATCCGTCGATCTGGCGAGCGTGCGGGCTGCCCATCACCGCCAGCAGCACCTTGTCGCGCAAGGCCACATCCGCCGGCAGGTCGCTTTCCAGGAAGAAAGGCCCGCGCGAGGTGCCGCCGCGCATGAAGTGACAAGGGATCGGGGTCTGCATTCAATCTCTCCCAGTCGTCGTCGGAATCATGGTGACAAAAACCGTCACCCGGACCAAGGCCCGGGCGTCACTTTTAGCTATAGCAAATTGTTATGGCTGGGGCGTTTTCAGCCCATTTCGGTGCGGACCAAATCGCGCAGCAGCGCCATGGCCCGCCGGCCCAGCGGAGTGATCGGCTTGTGCGCGGAAACCGCCAGGAACAAGGTGCTGGTCACCGCCGGCTCGACTAGCCGGCGCAGGCTGAAGCTGCCCGAGCGGCGCCACGCCACCAGCGCGGTCTGGGTCAGGACGGCGCTGCCGTAACCGGCGGCCACCAGATCCAGAATCGACGGGATCGACGACACTTCCATCACCACTTTCAGGCGCACCCCGGCCAGGGCGGCCTGGGTTTCCAGCAGGCGGCGCATAGCGTGCGAGCGTTCGGGCAGGATCAGCGGGACCGTCCCCAATTCCGACCACAGCAGGGTCGGCGGATAGTCGCCGGCCGGCACCACCAGGCCCAAGGGCTCGTCCATCAGGGGCGTCACCTCGATGGCCGGGCTGGGCTCGGGATTGTGAACCAGGCCGACATCGACGCGGCCGCCGGCGATCCATTCGGTGACATGGGTCGATAGCCCCTCGACGATGGCCGGCCGCGCCTTGGGCAGGGTGCGGCGAAAGGCCTCGACCAGCGGCAGGGTCAGGCGCCGCCCGACGCTGGGCGGCAGGCCGATGACGATGCGCCCGGCCGGCTCGTCCCTGGCCGATTCCAGGTCCTCGGCGGCGCGCTCGACCGATTGCAGGATGCCGACCGAATGTTCGAACAATCGCCGCCCGGCCTCGGTCAGGGCGACGCCGCGGCCGTTGCGGGTCAACAGCGCCACCCGCAGGTCGGTTTCCAGCAGGCGGACCTGGCGGGACAGTGCCGGCTGGGCGATATCCAGCACCATGGCGGCCTTGGAGAAGCTGCCCAGCTCGGCGACGCGGACGAAATATTCGAGCTGGCGCAGGTTCATGCCCGGCGCTCAGGCGATCTGGCTGCAGGCCAGCATCGCCTCGCGTTCGGCGAACCACAGATCGGCATAGCCGCAGGTCCGGTACTCGGTGAAATAGGGACCGCCGATGGTGTAGTGCAGCAGCGAGATCTGATCGGCCGGCACTTCCGGGTCGTAATCGACCAGATGGCCCCAGCGATGGGGAAGCTCGCCGATCAGACCGTCATCCTCCAGCCACTTGAACTGGTGCAGTTCCAAGCCGCTGGCCGTGTTGACGTAATCGGGCGTCAGTCGGGTGCAGCGGGCATTGTTGAACAGCATGACGCTGGACCAGTTCTTCTTCTCGTACTTGGTCTGCACCGCGCCCAGGAACTTGACGTCCTCGACCGGATGATGCTGGTGCTTGATCACCTGCACGGCGAAGCGATCGTCGGCCAGGGCGAACAGCTTGGCGATGTCGTCCAGCACCAGCATGTCGCAATCGATGAACAGCGACCAGCCGTGATAGCCCGACAGAGCGGGGGTCAGGAAGCGCGAGAAGGAAAACTCGGTCGATTGCAGCGGATTGCGCGCCCGGGTCATCAGCCCGCCCAACTGCTTCAACGCCACTGGGGTAATGGATACCGGCCGGCTGGCCCGGGTCAGGATCGAATGGGCCAGGACGTTGAAGGCTACCGTTTCGGCCGGGTCGAAGCCGATGAAGACCCGAAGCGGTAGAATCGTCTGATCCATGGCGGCATCTTCCTGGTCAATAATTGGCCGGATCGCAGGATTGGCGATGCAGCTTCAAGGTCTTGCACAATTTGGCGGCGGCGGCCTTGTTGGACACCGGGCCTGCGACCACCCGCCAGCGGGCCGGCTTGCCGGCGGCGGCGACGTTGCGATAGCCGGCGCTCATCTTGCCCAGTTCTTCGGGGAACTTTGCCTTGATGCGTTCCCACACCGCCTGGGCGTCCTCTTCCGACTTGGCCGCGGCGAGATTGATGCCCCAATTCTTGCCCGCACCGTTGGTGGCGGCGGTCTGGGCCGGGGCCGGGCGGGCGCCGCTGGCGGTGCCGGCCACCGAATGGGTGCCGATCACCGTTTCGTAATTGCGCTCGATGGCGGCGCGTTCCTTCTGGGCCTCGTCGGCGGTGATCAGGCCGGCGGCGCGCAGCCGTTCCAGCCGGCCGACCGCCTGGCCGGCCTCCAGCATGTCGCGCGGCGGCAGGGGCGGGTTGTCCAGCCGCTTGGGCTTGTCGGGCAGCAGGGCGTCCAGGATCACCGTGCGCTCGGCGGAGTGCTGGGCCGGGGTGATGGCCCGGGTCTCCAGCGTCGCCGTCAGGTCGCGCAGGCGGGTCGCGACCGCGTCTTCCGACGGAATCGGCCGTTCGAGGCCGGCGGCGCCGGGCTGCAGGGTATAGGGCAGCAGCGCGCCGGCATTGGCGGCGCGGCGGCGGACGAATTCGTCGGCGGTGATCAGGCCGTCGTCCAGCAGGCGCTTCAGGATGCGGAAGCGGCCGACCACGTTGGTTTCGGCGTCCGACACCCGGATCGGCATGCCGGTCTGGCCGATCGGGTCCATGCCGCCGGCCGACACCATCGGGCGCGGCGCGCCGGGATACATGGCCTGGGCGCCATCCATCGACGGCAAGGGCGGCCCGCCGATGGCCGAGGCGCCGGGCGCGCGGCCGGATTCGGCGGCGCTGCGCGGGATGTGGCGGCCGGTGATCTTGTCGATCAGCGCCATGTTGGCGCGGGCCACGTCGATGATCGAACGCGGCATCACCACGCCGCCATCGCCGGGCGCCATGATCGAGCCCGGGGTCTGGGTGGTGATGATCACCTCGTAATATTGGCGGGCCAGGTCATAGCGCCCCATGCCCTGATAGGCCATGCCGGCCACCACCAGGGCGGTCGCGTCCTTGGGATTGTAGTGCAGCGCCACCATCGCCTGGCGCTCGGCGGTCACGTAATCGCCCCTGGTCAGCGCGCTCATGGCCCGGTCGGCCGCGCCGGAATTGGCAATTCCGCCCATGGTGTTGTTGGCGCCTTGCGGATCGACGAACGGGGCGCAGGCGGCGAACGCCAACACGACGACCGCCATGGCGGTGGACCGACCCAAACCAGAAAGGGTGCTCATGCGTTGCCCCCGAAACCGCGAACACGAGACGCGAATGTGGGCGACCTTGCCTGCGATTTTGGGATCGTTCAAGTGCCGCCAGCCGATAATGTCATTGGCAAGAATGACCGGAAGCGGTTCATACTTCCTTAATGGCATCGGCCGGAGGGGGGCATGAGCAACGGGGAGATCGAGCTCAAGTTGGTCGTCGCAGCCGACGATCTGGCGCGGGTGGCGCGGCTGCGGTCCAAACTGGGCGCGCCGGCGGGGCCGATGCGGTCGGTCCACCAGGTCACCACCTATTTCGACACGCCCGAGCGCACCCTGGCGGCCGCCGGCATCGGCCTTCGGGTCCGCAAGGTCGGCGACGCCCGCATTCAGACCGTCAAGGGGGCGGGGGTGGCGGCCGGTGGGCTGTTTCATCGGCCCGAGTGGGAAACCGCCATCGAGGGCGACCGCCCGCGCCTGGACCTGGCGGCCGAGGCCGGCCTGGCCGCCCTGGCCGAACCGGGCCTGGAAGAGCGCCTGACCGCCTTGTTTCGCACCGACATCCGCCGCCGCTTGTGCCAGGTCGGCGGCGCTGACTGGCAAGCCGAGCTGGCCCTGGATCACGGCGCGGTGGTGGCCGGCGAGCACAGCCAGCCGATCAATGAGATCGAGCTGGAGCTGATCAAGGGCGGCCCCGGCCATCTGTTCGCCGCCGCCCTGCTGATCGCCGAGCATGTGCCGGTGGGGCTGACCACGCTCAGCAAATCCGATCGCGGCCATGCCCTGGCGGATGGCCGCGTGCCGGGGCCGGTCAAGGCCAAGGCGATCGTCTTGAAGGGCAAGCAATCGGTCGGCCAGGCCTTCATGACCATCGCGCGCAGCTGCCTGCACCAATTGCTGGCCAATCGGCCGGCCCTGCTGGAATCCCGCGACCCCGAGGCGATTCACCAGATGCGGGTGGCGCTGCGCCGTCTGCGCTCGGCCCTCAAGGTATTCCGGCCGGCGCTGCCGGCGGCCTGCCCCGAACCGCTGGTGGCCGAGATGCGCTGGCTGCTGGGCGTGCTGGGGCCGGCCCGCGACGGTGACGTGTTCTTGTCGGAGATCCTGGGGCCGGTGATCGCCGACCATCCGGCCGAGCGCAGCCTGGCCCAGGTCGAGCGCCACTGGCGCGAGGCGCGAGACCGCGACTTCCAGGCCGCCTGCGACGCGGTGGCCGATCCGCGCTATACCATGCTGCTGCTGCGCCTGGGCCATTGGATCGAGACGTTGGACTGGTCCGGGGCCGAGGCCGAGCGGGTGGTGGCCTTCGCCCGGCGCACGCTGAACAAGCGGTTGAAACGCCTGGCCAAGGCGGCCGGGCGCTCTTTGCTGGATTTGTCGGCCGAGCAGCGCCATCAGGTTCGCATCCTGGGCAAGCAGCTGCGCTATGGCGGCGATTTCCTGGCCTCGTTGTTCGCTGTGCCGTCCACCCAGATATTCCTGTCGGCCTTGTCCGAGTTGCAGGATCATCTGGGGCAGTTGAACGACATCGCGGTGGCGGTGCCGCGCCTGTGCGCCGCCCATCAAAGCGGGCGTGCCGCCTGGGCCGCCGGTCTGGTCGCCGGCTGGCACGAATCGCGCCGACCGATCTTGTTGTCCGAGGCCGAGGCGGCGTGGCGCCGCCTGCGCAAGCTGGATCCGTTCTGGCGTTAGGGGGATCTGTTCAATTGCGCGGCGGGCGCCGCGGGGATTTGTTCAATTGCGCGGCGGGCGCCGCGGGGATTTGTTCAATTGCGCGGCGGGCGCCGCACGGCACAGAACCAATATTCCTCGACCGAATGAATGTCGCGGAACAACTGGTCCATATCGACCGGCTTGGTGATATAGCCCGAGGCCCCCAGGTCATAGGACGCAACGATGTCGCGCTCGACGTCAGAGGTGGTCAGCACCACCACCGGAATATTGGCGAGAAGCGGGTCCTCCTTCATCGCCCGCAGCACCTCGCGGCCGTTCATCTGCGGCATGTTCAGATCCAGCAGGACCAGGTCCGGGGTGGGGGCGTCGGTGAAACGCGGCGCTTCCCGGCGCAGGACCGCCATCGCCTCCTTGCCGTTGATGGCGACCATCGTGTGGCACAGGAACCGCCCCTCGGCCAGAGCCAGCCGGACCAGATCGATGTCGCCCGGCTCGTCATCGACGATCAGGATGTTGAAACGGGAATCACTGTTGCTTTGCATGCGTCTACTCCGATCGCACCGGCAGGGCGAAGCGCACGCAGGCGCCGCCGCTGGCCGAGGATTCTATCCACACGCGCCCCCCGGCCGCCTCGACGATTTTCTTGACCAAGGGAAGCCCGATGCCGGTCCCCGCCTTGCCGTTCTCGGGATTCAGGCGTTCGAACACCCTGAACACCCGCTCGCGGAACTCCTCGGGGATGCCGGGGCCGCTATCCGATACCGAAAAGATCGCCATGCCGTCATCTAGGCGGGCCGAGACCTCGATGAGTGGGGCCTGGTCGGGATGGTGATGGGTGGCGGCGTTCTCGATCAGGGCGCAGAATATATCGACCAGGCGGTTTTGGTCGATGATGGCGGGCGGCAGGCGCGTGCGGCGAACCTCGGCGCCGGCGGCGGCCAACACCTGATTCATTCGGACCAGACTGGAATCCAGCACCATTTCGCTATCGGCGGGAGAATGGGCCGGCGGCAGCATGCCGACCGCCAGGTAAAGCTGGACGTCGCGCAACAGCGCACGCAGGCGGGTGGCGCCGTTGACCACATGGCCCAAGGCCTTGGACGCCTCGTCGTTTGCCGACAGGCCCAGCATTTTCTGCAGGCGGGCGGCAAAGGCCATCTGCAGACGTACCGGCTCTTGCAGATGGTGGGCCAGGACCTCGGTGAACTGTTCCATGTCGCGGTTGCGCCGTTCAAGGTCGTTGCGCGCCGCGATCAATTCGCGCTCGCGCTGGCGCAGGTTGGCCTCGGTGGATTGCTGGCGCAGCGCCAGCATCAGCAGCAGCGCCGACCCGGCCAGCAGCAGCACCGACCCGCCGATGCCGGTGGCCAGGAACAGCGTGTGTTCGTGGGCATGGATCTCGGCCATGGCCGTTTGCGGGCGGCTGACGATCACCGCCAGCGGGAAGTCGGCCATCTGGCGGAAGGCGCCGATATGGGCCATCCCGTCCGAGGCGATGGCGCCTTCGACGACGCCTTCGCGCTGGTCCCACAGCTTGGTGAAATAGGGGGTGTCGATGATGGATTGGCCTGGCGTGCGGTCGTCGCCGGCGGCGCGGGCCCGCTGGATGCCGTCGCGGCCGACCACCACGATGGCGGCGTCGCGGCCCAGATCGATCTGGCGGTAGATGTCGGTGATGTAGTCGGGCGACAGCGACACCACCATCACCCCGGCGAAGCTGCCGTCCGGCTTGTTCAGCCGCCGCGTCAGCTGGATCGACCACTTGCCCGAGGCGCGGCCCAGCACCGGCTTGCTGACGAACAATCGACCATCGTCCTGGCCTTGATGGATGGTGAAATGTTCGCGGTCGCCCAGATAGACCCGGCCGGATATCGGTGCGGTCGAGATCATCAAGAAGCCGTCGGATCCGATGATGCCCACCTGGACCGACAATCCCGCCAGGATCGGGCTGCGGGCCACCATCGCCTTCAGGTCGAACCCGGTGGGGTTGTCCTCGTACTCGGCCTTCATGTGGGTGACCACCTGATCCAGGCCGCGAATGATGCTGTGGGTGTGGGATTCCAGCAGACGGGAATAGTTGGTCAGCTCAAGCAGGAAGGTGGCGGTGTTGAGCGCCTCTGCCCGGCGGTCCTGGGCCACAATGGTCAGCCACAGAAGCGCCAGCAAAACCATCCCGAACAACGGAATGAAAAGGCGCTGTGCGATCCAGGTAAGGGTCATCACCCAGGTCCGTGCATATTAGAAACGTTTCCCGGAAAGCACTTGCCAGACGGAGAGGCCCGCCGCCTACTCCGATACGACTATAGCATAGGGGGAAAGGGCGAAAAGCCCGAAAGTCGGCCCTTTCAATTCAACCATTGTCACCCGATATGCGAAGCTATGGCGGCCGCGGGCGCCGATGCTGCACTGCACCACCCGCTAACTACCCGAAGTGACGGGAAGATCAAGATAACCGAAAACAGGTTAAGCAGCCATACCGCATTGCAAAACAAGAAAAATTGAATGCGATAGTTCTTGCAAAATAGGTGAGCATCCTTTACCCATCTTGAAAAATCAGCTCGGTTGACCGGTAGGGAGGACACATGGCTACACCCGCGAAACGCAAGGCCAAGGGGGCGGAGCCGAGTGCGGCTCAGCTAAACCGCTGGTACCGCGACATGCTGCTGATTCGCCGCTTCGAGGAAAAGGCCGGCCAGCTTTACGGTATGGGTCTGATCGGCGGCTTCTGCCATCTCTATATCGGCCAGGAAGCGGTGGTGGTCGGCATGCAATCGGCGGCTGGCGACACCGATTCGGTGATCACGTCCTATCGCGATCACGGCCAGATGCTGGTCTGCGGCATGGACCCCAAAGGGGTGATGGCCGAGCTGACCGGGCGGTCGGGCGGCTATTCGCGCGGCAAGGGCGGCTCGATGCACATGTTCAGCCGCGAGAAGCGCTTCTATGGCGGCCACGGCATCGTCGGCGCCCAGGTGCCGATCGGCACCGGCCTGGGCTTCGCCCACAAATATTCCAGCGACAACGGCGTCTGCCACGTCTATCTGGGCGACGGCGCGCTGAACCAGGGCCAGGTCTATGAAAGCTTCAACATGGCCGCCCTGTGGAAGCTGCCGGTGGTCTATGTCATCGAGAACAACAAGTACGCCATGGGCACCTCGTCCGAGCGCCACGCCGCCGGCACCGAGCTGTTCAAGCGCGGAAGCGCCTATGGCATTCCTGGCGAGGCGGTCGATGGCATGAGCGTCGAGGCGGTGCACGAAGCCGCGCTTCGCGCCCTGGACCATGCCCGTTCGGGCGAGGGGCCTTACATCCTGGAAATGAAGACCTACCGCTATCGTGGTCACTCGATGTCCGACCCGGCCAAGTACCGGACCAAGGAGGAGGTGACCAAGATGCGCGAGCAGCACGACCCCATCGACACGCTGAAGGCCAAGATGTTGGCCGCCGGCATGACCGACGAGGCGACGCTGAAAGAGCTGGACCGCGAGGTCAAGGCCATCGTCACCGAGGCGGCCGAGTTCGCGCAATCGAGCCCCGAGCCCGATGCGAGCGAACTGTGGACCGACGTGTTGATCGAAGCCTAGGGGGAAACGACGATGGCTATCGAAATCCTGATGCCGGCGCTGTCGCCGACCATGACCGAGGGCAAGCTGGCCCGATGGTTGAAGAACGAAGGCGACGTGGTCAAGTCCGGCGACGTCATGGCCGAAATCGAGACCGACAAGGCGACCATGGAAATGGAAGCGGTGGACGAGGGGCGCATCGGCCGCATCCTGGTGCCGGCCGGCACCGACGGCGTGGCGGTCAACACCCCCATCGCCGTGCTGCTGGAAGAGGGCGAGACCGATGTCGCCGCCGCCATGGACAAGGTAATGGAGAATGCCGGCCCGTCCTGCGTGCCGGTGCCCCATTCCGGCCCGGTGCCGTCGTGCATGCCGGCCGTGCCGCCCAAGCCGGCCGAGGGCGAGAAGGTCTATGACAAGTTCACCCGCCAGACCGTGCGCGAAGCCCTGCGCGACGCCATGGCCGAGGAAATGCGCCGCGACGAATCGGTGTTCCTGCTGGGCGAGGAAGTTGCCCAGTACCAGGGCGCCTACAAGGTCAGCCAGGGTCTGCTGGACGAATTCGGGGGCAAGCGAGTCATCGATACCCCGATCACCGAAATGGGCTTCGCCGGCCTGGCGGTCGGTGCCGGCTTCGCCGGCCTGAAGCCGATCGTCGAGTTCATGACCATGAACTTCTCGATGCAGGCCATCGACCACGTCATCAATTCCGCCGCCAAGACCCTTTACATGTCCGGCGGCCAGCAGCCCTGTTCCATCGTGTTCCGCGGCCCCAACGGCGCGGCGTCCAGGGTCGGTGCCCAGCACAGCCAGGACTTCGCCTCGTGGTACGCCCATTGCCCGGGCTTGAAGGTGGTGGCACCGTGGTCGGCCGCCGACGCCAAGGGCCTGTTGAAGGCCGCCATCCGCGATCCCAACCCGGTGGTGGTGCTGGAAAACGAGATCCTGTACGGCCAGAGCTTCGACGTGCCCGACGACCCGGATTTCATCCTTCCGATCGGCAAGGCCAAGATCGAGCGCAGCGGCGACCGCGTCACCATCGTCACCTATTCGCGCATGGTCGGCGTCGCCCTGGAAGCCGCCGCCCTGCTGGAAAAGGACGGCATCGAGGCCGAGGTGATCAACCTGCGCTCGCTGCGCCCCATCGACATCGGCACCATCGTCGCCTCGGTCAAGAAGACCAACCGTATCGTCAGCGTCGAGGAAGGTTGGGCCTATGCCGGCATCGGTTCGGAAATCGCCGCGCTGATGATGGAGCATTGCTTCGACTGGCTGGACGCGCCGGTGGTGCGGGTGTGCGGCGCCGACGTGCCGATGCCCTATGCCGCCAATCTGGAACGGATGTATCTGCCGACCGTGGAAGGCGTCGCCGACGCTGCCCGCAAGGTCTGCTACGCTTAAGGGGGACAGCGCTCATGCCCATCGAAATCCTGATGCCGGCGCTGTCGCCGACCATGACCGAAGGCACCTTGGCCCGCTGGCTGAAGGCGGAAGGCGATGCCGTCAAGTCCGGCGACGTTTTGGCCGAGATCGAAACCGACAAGGCCACCATGGAGTTCGAGGCGGTCGATGAGGGCGTGCTGGGCAAGATCGTGGTGCCCGCCGGTACCTCGGGCGTTGCCGTCAACACCCTGATCGGCGTGATCCTGGCCGAAGGCGAAAGTGCCGCCGACATCAAGGCCAAGCCCTCTCCCACCCCAGCCCTCCCTCTCCCGCAAGCGGGCGATGGAGGGAGCGCCATCCCCTCTCGCCCGCTTGCGGGAGAGGGGCAGGGGGAGAGGGCGGCCCATTCCGGCTCGCGCGTCTTCGCCAGCCCGCTGGCCAAGCGCATCGCCGCCGATGCCGGCATCGACCTGAAGGCGGTCGCAGGCTCTGGCCCCCATGGCCGCATCGTCAAGGCCGACGTCGAGAAGGCCAAGGCCGGGGGGGGGGGCAAGCCCGCCCCGACGGCTGCCGCCGCTGCCCCCGCCGCACCCAAGCCGGCGCCTGCGCCGGCCGCAGCCAATCCGTTCGAGCCGGCCTTCGAGGAAATCCCCAACTCGACCATGCGCAAGGTCATCGCCCGGCGCCTGACCGAGGCCAAGGCGACCATCCCGCATTTCTATCTGTCGATCGATTGCGAGTTGGACGCCCTGTTGAAGGTCCGGTCCGAACTGAACGGCCGGTCCGATGCCTACAAGCTGTCGGTCAACGATTTCGTCATCCGCGCCGTCGCCCTGGCCTTGAAGAAGGTGCCCGCCGCCAACGCCAGTTGGGGCGAGGACGCGATCAAGCGCTATACCGATGTCGATGTCTCGGTGGCGGTGGCCACGCCGGCCGGCCTGATCACTCCGATCATCCGCCATGCCGACCACAAGGGCCTGGCCTCGATTTCGGCCGAGATGAAGGAACTGGCCGGCAAGGCCAAGGACAACAAGCTGAAGCCCGAAGAATTCCAGGGCGGCGGCTTCACCATCTCGAACCTGGGCATGTATGGGGTCAAGGACTTCGCCGCCATCATCAACCCGCCGCAAGGAGCGATCCTGGCGGTCGGTGCCGGCGAGCAGCGCCCGGTGGTCAAGGCCGGCGCGTTGGCGATTGCGACGGTGATGACCTGCACGCTGTCGGTGGACCATCGGGTCATCGACGGGGCGGTCGGCGCCGAGTTCCTGGCCGCCTTCAAGAAGCTGATCGAGGATCCGCTGTCGATGCTGCTTTAGGCCAGAAGGGGGAGGGAGGAGCATCGACATGGACAAGGACGAGGTTGCTCGCATCATGCCGGGCATCCGTCAGGGTTTCGAGACCCTGAAGGAACATATGGCCGGCGGCCGCATGCACGCGGCCGAGCGGCTGTTGTTCGGCGGTTGCCTGCAATGGGGGGCTGAACTGGCCCGCATCTACGCCGCCGACGACCGGGCGGCCCTGTCGGCGCGCGATCCCTTGACCCGGTTCTTCGTCATCCGCCTGCGCGGCATGCCCGAGCCGGCCTCGCTGGCCGATGCCCCGCCGGCCGGGCTGTTCCTGATGGCCTTCACCGCTTTCCCCTATCTCGACGCCCTGCTGGACGAATCGGCCATCGGCGAGCATCACGGCCTGGACGAGGACGGCAACCGCCTGGTTCGCCGCGTCGTTGCCGGCGAAGATGACGGCACCACGCTGCGCGCCAGCCGCCGGGGTCCCGATTGGTGCTTCGACCTGATGCCGGTGTACCAGGCCAAGGCCGCCGCCATGGAGGCTTTCATCGAGGCCGAGTTCCAGGGCGACTTTTCCGCCTTCCTGTGGCGTTACGTCGCCGACCACGATCTGATGTTCGACATGGACCAGGCCTGGCGGCCCTTGGCGGTGGAGGCCTGAGCATGCGATTTCGTGTCCGCGACCTCGACCGTCCGTTGGCCGCCATGCCGGCCCTGCCCGAAAGCCATCCCTCGGCGGCCGAAAGCCAATTGGTCGCCGGCCTGATCGACATGATCGGCGGCAGCGCCCTGTTCGGCGAGCAGATGCTGCTGGCCGAGGAGCAGGAACGCTGCTACCGCGCCATCGCCGACCTTCGGCGCCTGATCGGCGAAACCGGCGAGATGCTGCCGGCCGACGCCTTGGGTGCCGACGACCTGCTGGCGATGAAGGCGGCATGCCGCAAATATCTGGATCTGGCCGAGACCTGGGACAAGAAGTCCGGCCGGCGCTTTTCCATGCCGTCCTATCGCTTCTACCAGATGCTGGGGGCCTTTCGCGAGATGATGGGCCTGCATCTGTGGCGGTTGGGCGATCTGCACGATCTGGACGTTGACGGCCGCCTGGTCGCCTTCTTCCCTGGTTCCAAGGAATAGGTTTTCTCGGAGGCTTCAATGTCTGACAACAACTTCGACGTGGTGGTGATCGGCGGCGGTCCCGGCGGCTATGTGGCGGCGATCCGCGCCGCCCAGCTGGGGATGAAGACCGGTCTGGTCGAGCGCGAGCATCTGGGCGGCATCTGTCTCAATTGGGGCTGCATCCCGACCAAGGCCTTGCTGCGCTCGGCCGACATCTTCCGCACCATGAAGCACGCCGAATCCTACGGTTTGGCCGCGCCCGGCGCCTCGTTCGACCTGGCCAAGATCGTGGCCCGCTCGCGCGGTGTGTCGAAGCAGCTGAATGCCGGCGTCAAGGGCCTGCTGAAGAAGAACAAGGTCACGGTGTTCGACGGCCACGGCAAGCTGGCGGGCAAGGGCAAGGTCGCCGTCGAGGGCGCCAATCCGGCCACGCTTTCGGCCAAGCACATCATCCTGGCCACCGGTGCCCGCGCCCGCGTGCTGCCCGGCCTGGAGCCCGACCAGGATTCGGTGTGGACCTACAAGGAAGCCCTGGTGCCCCAGACCATGCCCAAGCGGCTGTTGGTCATCGGCTCGGGCGCCATCGGCATCGAGTTCGCCAGCTTCTTCAACGCGCTGGGTTCCGAGGTCACGGTGGTCGAGATGATGGACCGCGTGCTGCCGGTGGAGGACGAGGAAATCTCCGCCTTCGCCCGCAAATCCTTCGAGAAGCAGGGCATGCGCATCCTGACCGGCGCCACCGTCAAGGGCGTGAAGAAGGCGGCGGGCACGGTGACGGTGCAGGTCGAAGCCGCCGGCAAGCTTGAAGACATCGTCGTCGACCGGGTGATTTCCGCCGTCGGCATCGTCGCCAATATCGAGAATATCGGCCTGGAAGGCACCAAGATCAAAGTCGAGAAGGGCCATGTGGTCACCGACCAGTGGTGCGCCACCGACGAGCCCGGCGTTTACGCCATCGGCGACCTGACCGCCCCGCCATGGCTGGCGCACAAGGCCAGCCACGAGGCGGTGATCTGCATCGAAAAGATCGCCGGCCTTCGGGATGTGCATCCGCTGGAAATGATGAAGATTCCCGGCTGCACCTATTGCCATCCCCAGGTGGCCAGCGTCGGCATGACCGAGAAGAAGGCCAAGGATAAGGGCTATCAAGTCAAGGTCGGCCGCTTCCCGTTCATCGGCAACGGCAAGGCCATCGCCCTGGGCGAGACCGAGGGGATGATCAAGACGGTGTTCGACGCGCGTACCGGCGAGCTTTTGGGCGCCCACATGATCGGCGCCGAGGTCACCGAGATGATCCAGGGCTATACCGTGGCCAAGACCCTGGAAACCACCGAGGCCGAGCTGATGCACACCGTCTTCCCGCATCCGACTCTGTCGGAAATGATGCACGAGGCGGTCCTGGACGCCTACGGCCGGGCGATCCATATCTAGGGGCAGATGCCCGCATTCGTCATGCCCGCGCTTGACGCGGGCATCCACGCGGGGCCGCCTATTTCATTGTTTCAAATGAGTTTTGCACCCCAACGCGTGGACCCTCGGGTCAAGCCCGAGGGTGACGGAAAAGGGAACGGGGCCTCGCGCCCCGTTCAATCACACGCCAGACGTTCAACGCCTGGGGCGAGATTTTCTTGACCGCCACCCCCTTGCGGGACCATATCCAAGCCATGACCGACAAACCCGTTCTTCGCCATCCGGAAAAGGCCAGGAAGCCGGATAACCCTTCGCCCCGAAAGCCTGAGTGGATTCGCGTCAAGGCGCCGACCTCGGCCGAGGCCGCCGAGGTGCGCCGCCTGATGCGCGACAAGAATCTGCATACGGTGTGCGAAGAAGCGGCTTGCCCGAATATCGGCGAGTGCTGGAAGCATCGCCACGCCACCTTCATGATCCTGGGCGACACCTGCACCCGGGCCTGCGCGTTTTGCAACGTCAAGACCGGCAACCCCAAGGGCGCCCTTGATCTGCTGGAGCCCGAGAACCTCGCCGACAGCGTGCGATCCATGGGCTTGAAGCATGTGGTGATCACCTCGGTCGACCGCGACGATCTGGATGACGGTGGCGCCGGCCAGTTCGTCGCCTGCATCGAACGCATCCGCGCCACCAGCCCGGACTGCACCATCGAGGTGCTGACGCCGGATTTCCGCGACAAGAAGGGCGCCATCGATCGCGTCGCCGCCGCCCGGCCCGACGTGTTCAACCACAATCTGGAAACGGTGCCGCGCCTTTATCCCGGCATCCGCCCGGGGGCGCGCTATTTCGACTCGCTGCGCCTGCTGCAGCGGGTCAAGGAAGTCGAGCCTTCCTGCTTCACCAAGTCCGGCATCATGGTCGGTCTGGGCGAGACCCGGGCCGAGGTGTTGCAGGTGATGGACGACATGCGCTCGGCCGGCATCGATTTCATTACCATCGGCCAGTATCTGCAGCCGACCCTGAAGCATGTCGCCGTCGATCGCTTCGTCACCCCCGACGAGTTCGAGGATTTCAAGAAGGTGGCCCGTTCCAAGGGCTTCTTGATGGTGTCGGCCTCGCCACTGACCCGCTCGTCGCACCACGCCGATCGCGATTTCGCCGAGTTGAAGGCCGCCCGCGCCGCCTTGATGGCCGGCTAGGGGACGAGTGTGCCGACCCACGCCGAAAAGCGCGAGATGCCGCACAGCCCCGAACAATTGTTCGGGCTGGTCGCCGACGTCGAACGTTACCCGGAATTCCTGCCGTGGTGCGTCGGCGCCCGCATCAGGAAGCGAGACGGCAACGTCTTCTTCGCCGATCTGGTGATCGGCTTCAAGCTGATCCGCGAGCGTTATACCTCGAAGGTTAACTTGGACCCGGTTAATCGCCGCATCGACGTCACCTATACCGAGGGGCCGTTCCAGCGCCTCAACAATCATTGGATCTTCGAGCCGACCGAGGATGGCGGCACGCGGATCGATTTCTACGTCGATTTCGAGTTCCGCTCGAAGCTGTTGCAGAAGATGATCGGGGCGCTGTTCAACGAGGCGGTCAAGCTGATGGTGGCGTCGTTCGAAAAGCGCGCCCGCCAGCTATACGGCCCCGACAGCCGGTGTCGCTCGTGAAAAAGTACACCGAGGCGAAGCCGAGGGACTTTTTCACGAAACCCCGACAGCCGGCAACCCGCCGGGCAGGCGGCCCAGCCTTAGGCAGTCGGCGAAGCCTGCCGGATCGACCGGACGGGCGAAATGATAGCCCTGGATCAGGTCGCAGCCGATGGCATTCAGGCAGGCCAGCTGCGCCGCCGTTTCGACCCCTTCGGCGACCACCGTCAGCTTCAAGGAATGGCTGAGCGCCACGATGGCGGCGACGATCTCGCTTGAGGCCGGGTTGACGTCGATGTCGTGGACGAACGAGCGGTCGATCTTCAAGGTATCGACCGGGAATTTCTTCAGATAGGACAGCGACGAATAGCCGGTGCCGAAATCGTCGATGGCCACCGAGAAGCCCGCCCGGTGCAGGGCCTCCAGGGTGGCGATGGCGCGCTCGGCGTGGCTCATCACCGCACTTTCGGTCACTTCCAGTTCCAACAGGAACGGATCGACGCCGTATTCGCCGACCATGGCCTGGATGCGTTCGGCCAGGTCGGCCTGGTGCAGCTGGTGGGCCGACAGGTTGACGGCGATCTTGACCGGGGCCAGGCCGTCTTGCTTCCACTGGACCATCTGGCGGCAGACCTGTTGCAAGACCCAGGCCCCGATGGTCAAGATCAGGCCGTTTTCCTCGGCGATGGGGATGAACTGGGTCGGCGGCACCCGCCCGAACACCGGATGGGTCCAGCGCAGCAACGCCTCGGCCCCGGTGATGGTGCCGCAACTCTTGGCCTTGGCCTGGTAATGGACCTCGAGCTGGCCGCGCTCGATGGCGCGGCGCAGTTCGGTCTCGATCCCTAGGCGCTCGACCGAGTGGGCGTGCATTTCCGGGGTGTAGAACTGGTAAAGCCGTTCCGCCCCTTCCTTCGAGCGGTTCATGGCGGTTTCCGCCTTGCGCACCAGATCGTCGGGCTCGTTGCCGTCGGCCGGGGCCAGGGTGATGCCGAAGGCGGCGGAAACGAATATTTCCTGGCCAGACGCCTCGAAGGCGGTGTCGAACGACGCCCGCAGCCGGCCCAGCACCGGATGGATGTCGTGGATTGCGTCCAGGTCCGACAGCAGGCAGCAGAAGGTGTCGCCGCGCAGGCGGGCGATGGTGTCCTCGGTGCGAAGTGCTGCGCCCAGCCGGTCGGCGACGGCGCGCAGGACCAGGTCGCCGGTCTGGTGACCCAGGGTTTCGTTGATCTGCTTGAAGCGGTCCAACCCGATCATCACCAGGGCGGTCAGGGTGCCGGCCCGGGGGGCGCGTTCCAGCGCCTGGGTCAGGCGGTCGGTGAACAGGTGGCGGTTGGGCAGGGCGGTGACCGGGTCGATATAGGTCAGGGTGCGGATGGTCTCTTCCGCCTGCTTGTTGCGCGAGATGTCGGAAAACACCCCGACATAGCGGGTGATCTGGCCGGACTCGTCGGCGATGGCGCGAATCGACAGCCATTCGGGATAGGCTTCGCCATTCTTGCGGCGGTTCCAGATCTCGCCTTCCCACTCGCCCTGTTCGCGGATGGCGCCCCACATCGCCTTATAGAATTCCGGGCCTTGCAGGCCCGACTTCAACAGGCGGGCATTGGCGCCCAGGACTTCGTCGCGGTCGTAGCCGGAAATGGTGCAAAAAGCGTGGTTGACCCACAGCATGGTGCCGCGGCGGTCGGTGACCATCACGCCTTCCTTGGTGCATTCCAGCACTTTCTCGGCCACGTACAGGCGGGTGGCGGCCTTCTTGCGGGCGGTGATGTCGTGGAACAGCACGACGAAACCGCGCTCGGCATCTTGTTCCATTTCAGACAGCGACAATTCGGCCGGGAAGGCGGTTCCGTCCTGGCGCCTGGCCACCACCTCAAGGCGGCCATTGAGGAAGCCCGAGGTGGCGTCCGAATTGTGGGCGCGCAGGCGTTCGCGCAATTGGTCGCCATGCGGGGCGGCCAGCAATCCTTCCAGCGGTTCGCCGATGGCGTTGGCCGGCGGATAGCCGAACAGGCGCGAGAAAGCGGGGTTGACGTGGCGGATGATGCCGGCCGAATCGGTCAGGGCCAGTCCGTCGCCCAGGGTCACCATCATGGTGTCCAGGCTGGTGGCGGCCGAACGCTGCAGGCGCCGCGCCCGCGAGGCCGCCAGATTGTCGCCCCGTAGCATCAGGTGCTTGAGCAGAAGGAACATGAAGGCGGCCGACGCGACCAGCCAGCCGCTGGCCGCCACGGGCACAGGCTCGGCAAACACCGCCATCCCACCCAGGCCGGCAAGCAGATATAGCGAAGAAATCACGGCCGGCATGCGTGCCGGTTCCGAAATGGCGCTGATCAAACGGGCGCTTCTGCCCGGTGGTGGCGGTGACACGATAGACAAACCTTCCGGCATCGACCATGCTCCCCCGCATGGATTGCCCGACCCGTTTCTAAGATAAGGTGTGCACAGCTCTGTCCACAAGCCTTTAGCTCGGGAATGACTTGTTTTTACCAAGGCATGAGGATGAAAGTGGCGTCTAGACTACATCCTTAGGGTCATTCGTCACGTTCTTTCGTGGTGGTATAACAAGATCGTTGGGTTGTTTGTCTCCTCTCGTCGAAAGGTTCGTTGTTGCGGCCGATCTTTTTGTTCACCGATTACGGCGTGACCGGTCCCTATGTCGGCCAGGTGAAGGCGGCGCTGTTGGCGCAGGGCTTCGCCGGCCCGGTGATCGATCTGATGGCCGACGCGCCCGCCTTCGACCCAAAGGCTTCGGCCTATTTGTTGGCGGCGCTGTTGCCCCGCATGCCGGCCGACGCGGTCGGCCTTTGCGTCGTCGATCCCGGGGTCGGCGGCGACCGTGCCGCCCTGGTGGTCAAAGCCGACGGCCGGTTGCTGGTCGGACCCGACAACGGCCTGTTCGAACTGGCGGCTCGGCGCGCTGCCACCCTTGGCATCTGGCGCATCGAATGGCAGCCGGACGAGTTGTCGGCCACCTTCCATGGCCGCGACCTGTTCGCGCCGGTGGCGGCCGACCTGGCCCAGGGACGGCGCCCGCAAACGCCTTGGTGCAGCCCGACACAACGGATCGACAGGGGGGACTGGCCGAACGACTGGGCCGTCACCATCTATGTCGATGGGTTCGGCAATGTGATGACCGGACTGCGCGGCGAGGCGGTCGCCGGGGATGATGTCTTGGTGGTCAACGGCCACCGTCTGACCGCGGCTCGCACTTTTTCCGACCTGCCGCCCGGCCAGCCTTTTTGGTATGTCAATTCGGTCGGTTTGGTGGAATTGGCCGTCAATGGCGGGCGCGCCGATCAATGTCTGGGGATCGCCGGGCGGGCGGTCGTCGAACGACAGAAAAACCAGGATGCGTCGGACGCCGCTTCGGCTTAGTCTGTCGCCGTCACAACGGGAGAATTGCCGAGATGGGGTATTCGGTCAGGTTCTGGGGGGTGCGTGGAAGTATTGCCTGCGCTTCGCCTGACCATGTGGTTTACGGCGGCAACACCAGTTGCGTCGAAATCGATGTCGCCGGCCAGGTGCTGATTCTGGATGCCGGAACTGGCATTCGTTTTCTGGGCCAAAGCCTGATGAAGCGCAAGGTCCAGTCGGCGACCCTGCTGATGACCCACACCCACTGGGACCATATCAACGGCTTCCCGTTCTTCGTGCCGGCCTATGTGCCGACTTTTTCCCTGAAGATCATGGCCGGGCATCTGGGCGAGCGTATGGGCGGCATCAAGGGCGTGTTGACCAGCCAGATGCAGAATCCGACCTTCCCGGTACCGATCGAGACCATGCGCGGCCAATTGTCGTTCGAGGACTTTCCCGCCGGCAGCAGTTTCTCGCCTTACCCCGAGGTGGTGGTGAAGACCACGGCCTTGAAGCATCCCAACGAGGCGACCGGATACCGCATCGAACATGCCGGCTTCTCCGTCTGCTACATCACCGACACCGAGCATACCCCCGGCAGCCCCGATCCCAACGTCCTGGCGCTGATCGAAGGCGCCGATCTGGTGATTTACGACTGCACCTATACCGACGACGAATTCCCCGCCAAGGTCGGCTGGGGCCATTCGACCTGGCAGGAAGGGGTGCGGCTGTGCGATCAGGCCGGGGTCAAGCGGCTGGTTGTGTTCCACCACGATCCCGACCATATCGATCCGGTGATGGCCGAGATCGAGGCCGCCGTCCAGGCCGCCCGGCCGGGCAGCATCGTCGCCCGCGACGGCATGGAAATCGTGCTGGCCTAGGGGATTTGGCGCCCTGTCAACGCGGATTGACGTGGATTGAAACGCGACGGTTCAGGGTCTGGTTGATGGGCAAAGCGGTGCCGTCTTCACGGCGATTGGGCACGCGCGGTGCGAACTGGCCGTAAGAGGCGACGATCATCTGCTCGGGCGGCAGCCCCAGGCTGGCCAATGCCCGCATGGTCACCAGGGCGCGGGCGGCGGCCAGGTCGAAGTTCGACGGAAATTGCGGGGTCTTGACCGGCGTGTCGTCGGTATGGCCCTGGATTTCGAAACGATAGGCGGCGAAGCGCGGATTGTTCAAGGTCGCCACCAACTCGCGCATCAACGGCATGAATTCGGGCTTCATTTCCGCCGAACCGGCGGTGAACATCGCGCCCGAATCCAGGTTCAGCACCACGCCGCGATCGTCGGTGCCGACATCGGCGGCCTGGCCGGTGGTGTCCAGCGCGTTGATCACCTGGGCCAGTTCGTTCTTCAAGGTCTCGATCGGGCGCTCGGAAGGGTGCTTGCCCATCTCCGAGGTCATGCCGGACTGGACCTTCTCGTACAGGGTCGAATCGACCTTGGACACCGAGGCCATAAGGATGAAGAAGCACAGCAGAAGGGTGACCATGTCGCCATAGGTCTCCATCCAACTACCGTCGACTTCTTCCTTCTTTTGTTCGAAGCGGCTCATTTGCTTTTCTGCTTATCGATGTCGAAATGGATCGACGGGTCGAGGAAGCTGTTCATCGCATCCTGGATGAAGCGGGGGTTCTTGCGTTCGGCCAACAGGCACAATCCCTCGGTCACCAGATAATTACGGAAACGGATGATTTCCTGACGCTGCTGGATCTTGCTGGCGGCCGGCAACAACATCATGCGCGGCAGCAGCACGCCGTACAAGGTGGTGATCAGCGCCACCGCCATGCCCGGACCCAGGGCGGCGGGGTCCGAGCCCATCTGGCCCAGCATGATGACCAGGCCGATCAGGGTGCCGATCATGCCGTAGGCCGGCGCGGTGCCGGCCATGTTCTTCAAGATATCGGCCGGCACGCACGAGCGCTGGAAGGTGGTCTCGACCGCGTTGGTCAGGATCGAGCGGACTTCGTCGCCGCTATAGCCGGCGATCACCAGATCGACGCCATAGCCCAGGAACCGGTCTTGCTGCTTGAGCTTGGCTGTGTCGGCCTCGAGGGCCGCCAAGCCGCCCTTCTGGATCATGTAGCCCCAGCGGATGGCGCGGGCCACCTCGCCTTGCAGAACGCCGCGCTGGATTTTCGGCGCGAAGAAGATCGACGCCATCAGGCGGAACGCCTGCATCACATACATGGGTTCGTAGGAAATGAAGGTCGAAGCGAAGGTGCCGCCGACCACCATCACGAAGGACGGAAGATCGACGAAGGCCATGTAATTGTCGGTCGAAATGAAAATCGACCCGAGAAACAGCACGATGCCGGCTAGAAAACCAATGATTGTCGCCAGCGACATGACGGCTCAACTCCCCTCGATCCGAGTGGTATTGTGCGTTAAAAGACCAAAACGGGCAAGGCCCCAGGGCGTCGGGCGGCGATCGCTCAGGCGGCTTCCGGTGGCTCGGGGGAGGTGACCATCGGGGTGGCGAGGTCGTATTCGACCTCGACGATGTCGCCATCGACGATCTTGACCTGCTTGAATCCCAGATGCTCGATGAATTTCAGCATGCGGATATTGTCGCGCAGGACCTGGCCGACGATCTTGCCTGTGCCGCGCGAGCGGCAATATTCGATCATCTTGACCAGCAAACGCTTGCCCAGGCCCGACCCCTTCAGGTCCGAGCGTACCACCACGGCGAATTCGGCCGCCTCGTTGTCGGGATCGGTGATGGTGCGGACCACGCCCAGGGTTTCGTGGCTGCCGTCGCCGTTGGACAATTCGCCGATGAAGGCCATCTCGCGGTCGTAATCGATCTGGGTCAGGCGGGCCATTTCGGTGTGCGGCAATTCGTGCACCAGGCCGAAGAAGCGGAAGCGGATATCCTCGGGCGTCAGCTTCGACACCAGCACATGGTGGTTGGGCTCGTCCTCGGGGCGGATCGGGCGCAACGTCACCGGGCGGCCGTCGGTCATGACGAACACCTCTTCCAACTCGGCCGGATAGGGGCGGATGGCCAGGCGTTCCTCGGCCGGCTTGGCCGGGGCGACCTTGATGGCGGCGTCCAACGCCAGCACGCCCTCGGCGCCGCAGCGCAGCGGGTTGATGTCCAACTCGGCGATTTCGGGGATGTCGATGATCAGCTGGCTGACCTTGATCAAGGTGCCGTGCAGGGCATCCACATTGGCCGGAGGCCGGCCGCGATAGCCCTTCAGCAGCCGAGACACCCGGGTCCGCTTGACCAGTTCGGCGGCCAGGTTGAGGTTCAGGGGCGGCAGCGCCACGGCGCGGTCGCCGATCACTTCCACCGCCACGCCGCCTTGGCCGAACAGGATCACCGGGCCGAAGATCGGGTCGGTGGCGACGCCGACGATCAGTTCCAGCGTGCCGGGCTTACGCACCACCATGTGCTGGACGGTGAAGCCCTCGATGCGGGCGTCGGGGAAGGTGGTCTTGACCCGCTCCAGCATGGCGTGGGCGGCCTTTTCCACCTCGAACGGGCCGTCCAGGTTCAAGACCACGCCGCCAACGTCGGATTTGTGGACGATGTCGGGCGACAGGATCTTCAAGGCGACATCGCCGCCCAGTTCCTTGGCGATGCGGCTGGCCTCGGCCGGATTGTGGGCGATGCGGGTCTCGACGATGGGGATGCCATAGGCGGCCAGCACGCCCTTGGCCTCGGCCTCGGTCAGCATCGAATCGCCCCGGCCCAGCGCCGCGCTGACGATGCGTCGGGCCTGGGCGGTGTCGGCGATGAAATCCACCGCCGCCGAGGCCGGCGTTTCCATCAACAATTCCTGGTTGCGGCGATATTGCAGCAGGTGCAGATAGCCCTGAACGGCGGCACGCGGGGTCTCGAAGGTCGGCACGCCGGCATCCGAAAACAGCTTGCGGGCCTTGGCGACCATGGCGTTGCCGGCCCAGCAGGTCATGATGTTGGCGCGCGGCTTGTCCTTGAACACCTTGATCACCGCCTCGGCCACCTCGGCCGGGTCGGAAATGGCGTTGGGGGCATACATCACCAGCACCGCGTCGATGCATTTGCAATCCAGCAGCGCCTGCAAGGTCTTGGCATAGCGGGCACCATCGGCGTCGCCGACGATGTCGATCGGGTTGCCGCGCGACCAGTTGGGCGGCAGGAAGGCTTCCAGCTTCTCCAGCACGTCCAACGGCAGGTCGGCCAGTTCACCGCCGCCATCGGCCAGGTCGTCGGCGGCGATCACGCCGATGCCGCCGCCATTGGTCAGGACCGCCAGGCGGCTACCCTTCATCGGCCGCGAACGGGCCAGGGTCTCGACCGCGCCGAAGATTTCCTCGATGTCTTGCACCCTCAGCATGCCGGCGCGGCGGATGGCGGCGTCGAACACCAGGTCCGACCCGGCCAGGGCGCCGGTATGCGAGCTGGCGGCCAGGGCGCCGTCGGCCGAGCGGCCGGCCTTGATCACCAGCAGCGGCTTGTTGCGCGCGGCGGCGCGGGCCGCCGACATGAAATTGCGTCGCTGGTCGATGGTTTCCATGTAAAGAAGGATCGCCCGGGTGTGCGGGTCGCTGCCCAGATAATCCAGCACGTCGCCGAACCCGACATCGCAAGAATCGCCCAGATGGATGAAGTGCGAGAAGCCGATGCCCTTGGCGCAGGCCCAATCCAAAACGGTGGTGCACAGCGCGCCCGATTGCGACACGAAGGCGATCTTGCCGGGCAGGGCGTTTTCCGGGGCGATCGAGGCGTTCAGCTTGATGCCCGGCACCAGCATGCCCATGCTGTTGGGGCCCAGCAGGCGGATGCCATGGGCCTTGGCCGCCTCCTTGGCGGCTTCCAGCTGGGTGCGGCCGTCCTCGGTGTGGAAGTGGTGCAGCGCCGGCGTCATGATGCAGGCCGCGCGCGCGCCTTTCTCGCCCAAAGCGTGGATGATGCCGGGAATGGTGGCGGCCGGGGTGCAGATCAGCGCCAGATCGGGCGCTTGCGGCAGCGAGGCGACATCCGGATAGGCCAGTACGCCGCCGACCGAATTATGGTCGGCGGTCACCGGCATGATCGGCCCGGCGAAATCGGCCTGCAAAAGGTTGCGCATCACCACCGAGCCCGCCGCCTTCGGCTCCGTCGTCGCGCCGATCACGGTGACCGATTGCGGACGGAAAAGGGCCTTAAGGTTGCGCACGCTCATGACGTCCCCCGTCTGATACCTTCGTCTAAGCCGGCACTCTACGCCTGTATCTTGTGCGTCGCAACATAAGTGGTCAGTCCAGCGCCTTGGGGAAAACCCGTATATCCGATGTCAAATCGGTGACGCTTTGTCGCGCTTGGTTGTAACCTTCGGCCGACCGTGAAATTATGCCGCATCGCAGCACCGTGCGCGGTCGAAGGAGGGCGTGATGATCGAGATGATGGAAAACCGAACCTGGGATGAGATCCGCATCGGCGACCAAGCCAGTTTGACCCGCACCTGCCGGATGGAGGATGTCGAGCTGTTCGGCGTCGCCACCGGTGACCTCAATCCCACCCATTACAATGCCGAGCAGGCGGAAAGCCTGGCGCATCATCGCAAGATCCTGGCCCATTCGCTGTGGGGCGGCTCGTTGCTGTCGGCGCTGTTGGGCAACGAATTGCCCGGTCCGGGCACCGTCTATAAGGGCCAGGATTTCGAATTCGACCAGCCGGTCGAGGTGGGTGACAGCCTGACCGTCACCATCACCGTCAAGTCCAAGGAAGCGCCGGCCGACGTGGCCTTCGACTGCGCAGCCGTCAACCAGCGCGGCGAGAAGGTCTTTCACGGCGAGGCCCGCGTGCTGGCGCCGACCACCAAGGTGGTGCAGCCCAAGACGGTGCTGCAGGAAGTGTCGCTGCACCGCGCCCACCATGTGTTCGAGGATCTGATCGAACGGTGCGGCCCGCTCGAGCCGATCTCGGTGGCGGTGTGCCATCCGTGCGACCAGGTGTCGCTGGAAGGCCCGGTCGAGGCGTTCAAGCGCGGTCTGATCAATCCGATCCTGGTCGGGCCCGAGGCCAAGATCCGCTCGGTCGCCGCCGAGTTCGGCCTGGACCTGGACGGTATCCGCATCGTCGATACCCTGCATTCGCACGAATCGGCCGAGCGGTCGGTGGCGATGTGCCGCTCGGGCGAGGCCGAGGCGCTGATGAAGGGCAGCCTGCACACCGACGAGATGATGCACGAAGTGGCCAGCCGCGAACGCGGCCTGCGCACCAGCCGCCGCATCAGCCACGTCTTCATCATGGACGTTCCGACCTATCCGCGCATGCTGCTGATCACCGACGCGGCGATCAACATCTATCCGACCCTGGAAGACAAGCAAGACATCGCCCAGAACTCCATCGACCTGGCCCATTGCCTGGGCGTGCCGCAGCCGAGGATGGCGATCCTGTCGGCGGTCGAGACGGTGTACCCGAAGATCAACTCGACCATCGAGGCCGCCGCCCTGTGCAAGATGGCCGACCGTGGCCAGATCACCGGCGCCATCCTGGATGGGCCGCTGGCCTTCGACAACGCCATCTCGGCCGAAGCTGCGCGCATCAAGAAGATCAGTTCTCCGGTCGCCGGTTTCGCCGACATCTTGCTGGTGCCCGATCTGGAAGCCGGCAACATGCTGGCCAAGCAATTGTCCTATCTGGCCGACGCCGACGCCGCCGGCATCGTGGTCGGCGCCCGGGTGCCGATCGTCCTGACCAGCCGCGCCGATTCCGCCAAGGCCCGCCTGGCCAGTTGCGCCGTCGCCGTGCTGTTCGCCCACGCCCGACGCGGCGGCGGCAAGAATGCGGCGGAATAGGGGGACCCGATGAAAGACGCCTATCTGGTCATCAATGCCGGCTCGTCCTCGATCAAGTTCTCGCTTTATTTCGGCAATGGCGATTCAAAGCCGGTGCTGAAAGCCAAGGGCCAGGTCGAGGGCATCAACGTCGCCCCCCATTTCATCGCCCAGGCGGTGGACGGAACGGTGCTGGCCGAACAACGCTGGCCGGCCGACAGCAATCTGGTCCACCAGGATCTGCTGAAGCATCTGATCGACTGGGTCGAGAACCATCTGGACGGCGCCCGATTGGTCGCCGCCGGCCATCGTGTCGTCCATGGCGGCCCGCGCTGGAGCGCGCCGGCCCGCATCACCGACGAATTGCTGGACGAGTTGGAAAGCCTGGTGCCGCTGGCGCCGTTGCACCAGCCGCACAATCTGGCGCCGATCCGCGCCTTGGCGGTGGTCCATCCCGGGCTGGTGCAGGTGGCCTGCTTCGACACCGCCTTCCATCGCACCAATCCCAAGGTGGCCGAAACCTTCGCCCTGCCGCGCGAACTGACCGAGGAGGGGGTGCGCCGCTACGGCTTCCACGGCCTGTCCTACGAGTTCATCGCGCGTCGCTTCAAGGAAATCGATCCCGTGCGCGCCGCCGGCAAGGTGGTGGTGTGTCATCTGGGCTCGGGGGCCTCGATGTGCGCCATCGACAATGGTCGCTCGGTGGCGTCAACCATGGGGTTTACAGCGCTGGACGGCCTGCCCATGGGCACGCGCACCGGCACGCTGGATGCCGGCGTGGTCCTTTACCTGCTGCAGCAAAAGGGCATGAACGCAGCCGAGATCGAGACCCTGCTGTACAAGAAGTCGGGTCTGTTGGGGGTGTCGGGCATCTCCAACGACATGCGGGTGCTGCTGGAAAGCAATGATCCCCACGCCGCCGAAGCGGTCGATCTGTTCTGCTACCGTATCCGCCGTGAGCTGGGTTCGCTGGCCGGGGCCATGGGCGGCCTCGACGCCTTGATCTTCACCGCCGGCATCGGCGAGCATTCCGCCCCGGTGCGGGCCATGGTGTGCGAGGGTGCCGGCTGGCTGGGCATCGAGCTGGATCCGGCGGCCAACGCGGCCCATGCCGACAAGATCACCACGCCCGCAAGTCGTCTGCCCGTCTACGTCATCCCCACCGATGAGGAAATGATGATCGCCAAACATACCCGCGCGGTATTGGCGGGGTGATGCTTTCATTTTTGTGACTCGACCCCACATTTGCTTTAGGACAAGGTGTGGGACTACGAAAAAGGCGGAAGGAACGGCGATGCGGAAGCTTAAGATTTCGGTGGGTAAGGTCCACCTCGAGGTCGAATTGCTCGACACACCGACGGCGGATGCCATCTATGCTGCCGCTCCGTTCGAATCGCGCGCCGCCACCTGGGACGGCGAGGTCTATTTCACCATTCCGGTCAAGGCCGAGCGCGAGGCCGACGCCCGCGCCGTCGTCGAACTGGGCGAACTGGCCTATCGCGTCGAGGGCGAGGCGGTGGTGATCGCGTTCGCGCCGACGCCGGCTTCGGTCGGCGACGAAATCCGCCTGGCGGCACCCGAGAACATCTGGGCCAAGGGTCCAGTGGAACCGCATGCCATGCTGAAGATCGAGCCGGGCGAACTGGTCAAGGTCGAGCCGGTTTCCGCCTGACCTGGAACGGAGGCCTCCATGCATAGCGTCGTCGTCCTTGGATCCGGCAAGATCGGGATCACTGTGGCGGCGATGCTGGCCGATAGCGGCGATTGGCGTGTGACCCTGGCCGATTCCCGGCCTGAGATGATGGCCGGGCAACGCCGTCCCGGCCTTGAACCCATCATTCTGGACGTTACCGACCCGTTCGCGCTGCGTGCCGCGCTGTCGGGCCATCATGCCGTGGTCTCGACGCTGCCGTACTTCCTGTGCGCCGAGGTGGCCGAGGCCGCGCTGGCCGAGGGCGTCCATTATTTCGATCCGACCGAGGACATCGCCACCGCCCACGCCATCCGCAAGCTGGCCCAAGGGGCAGGGACCGTTGCGGTGCCGCAATGCGGCCTGGCCCCCGGCTTCGTCTCGATCGCGGCGAAAAGCCTGGCCGACGGATTCGACGAGATTCTGGATGTCCGCCTGCGGGTCGGCGCCCTGCCGCAATATCCCGACAATGCCTTGAAATATAACCTGACCTGGAGCACCGACGGGCTGATCAATGAATATTGCAACCCCTGTCAATCGGTGGTTGACGGCCGGCTGATCGAGGTGCTGCCTTTAGAGGGGCTGGAACATTTCTCGCTCGACGGCATCGCCTACGAGGCGTTTTCGACCTCGGGCGGGGTGGGGACCCTGTGCGAGACCCTGGCGGGCCGGGTCCGCAATCTCGATTACAAGACGGTGCGCTATCCCGGCCATCGCGACCTGATCCGCATGCTGGCCCGCGACCTGAAGCTGTCGGAGCGGCGCGAGCTGTTTCGCGACGTCATCGAGAACGCCATCCCGATCACCCGCCAGGACGTGGTGCTGATCTTCGTCACCGTGGTCGGGCGCAAGAGCGGACGGCTGATGCAGGAAAGCTGGGTCCGCAAGATCTATGGCGACGATTGCCCGGGCGGGCGTTCGGCCATCCAGAAGACCACCGCCGGGGCCATCTGCGCCATGATCGACCTGCATCAACGGGGCCAGATCCCGCAGACCGGTTTCGTGTGCCAGGAACAGGTGTCGTTGTCCGATTTCCTGGCCAACCGCTTCGGCGCCGTCTATGCCTGAAGGAATGAGGTTGCGAAGCCCCTCGGCTGTCCTATATTCGTCGCCATGAAACGCATCGCCGCCCTTCTTTCCCTTTGTGTGGTCCTGTCGGCCTGTGCGGTGGTCGATTTGGCCGCCCATGGCGTCAAGGAATACGAACGCTCGCGCGGCGAGAACGGCGCGCCGCCCGAGGACGATCTGCAAGCCAGGTCTCAGGCGGCTCAACCCGTGTCGGCGCAGAGGGTTCCGGTGGTCGAGCCCGCGGCCGAGCCGACCCAGCCGGTTCCGCCGCGTGAATCGGTCAATGTCGAAAGCCTGAAATAACCCGATTTCGGCATCGCGTTACCAAGTTCGTCATGTTATGACCCGAGATCGGGCAGCGTGACTGATGGGCAATGGGTAACGCCGAAACCAGACTGACCAGGGATTTGACCATTCGCTATGTCGCCGTTCTGGCGATCATCGGCGGGCTGGCGATCGCCTCGTTCCTGGGGCTGGTCCGCATCTTGATGGATGCCGAGGCCGGCGGCGCCGTCATCGGTGTCGCCGCTCAGCAGCGCCCGTTGGTCGAGCGGGTGGTGTTCGCCGTCGCCAATCTGACCCGCCCGTTGGAATCTCAGGCCCGCCTCGACGAACGCGCGGCCCTGGCCATGGCGCTCGACCGGTTGGAATCGGCGCATTTCGGCCTGGTCGTCGGCATGCCCGAGATCAAGGGGGCGGCGCCGCCATCGGCGGCGATCAAGGCGCTGCTGTTCGGTCCCGATGGCCGGTTGGATCACGAGATGAGGGGCTTCGTCGGCCAGGCCCGCGCCGTGCTGGCCAAGGCCGACCAGCGCCTGCCCGCCGACGATGCCGACGCCAAGGCTTTGTCGCCGAGCCGGGTCGAGCCCTTGCTGGTCCTGCTGGACCGGCTGGTGACCCGTTACCGCGAGGAAAACGACCAGCGGCTGCGGCGCTTGTTCGTGTTTCACGGGGCTGCCCTGGCCGCCACCCTGGCCTTGCTGATCCTGTCGGCGGCGATGGTGTTTCGCCCGATGGTCAGTCGCATCAAGGACGATCTGGCCGAACGGGTCAAGGCGGCCCGTAAGCTCAAGGAATCCGAGGAACGGCTGTGGCGCATCCTCGAGGAAAGCCCGGTCGGCGTATCGGTGTCACGGCGCAGCGACGGTGCCGTGGTCTTCGCCAATTCCCGCTTCGTCGACATCATCAACACCAGCCGCGAGGAATTGATCGGCCACCCGGCCCGCGACCTGTTCCGTAACGAGAGCCAGCGCAAGGCGGTGGTCGAGGCCCTGAAGCGCGACGGTCATATCGACGATGCCGAGGTCCAGTTCATCCGCCGCGGCGGCGAGACCTTCTGGAGCCTTCTGACGCTCCGCTCGACCTTCTTCGAGGAAGAGCCGGTCAACCTGGCCTGGGTCTACGACATTTCCGCCATCAAGGCCGCCCAGGCCAAGGTCCGCCTGACCGCCCAGGTGGTGGAAAGTGCCAGCGAGGCGGTGGTGATCACCAACGCCGCCAACATCATCGAATACGTCAACCCGGCCTTCACCACCATCACCGGCTACAAATCGGCCGAAGTGATCGGGCGCGATCCCGGCTTCTTGAGTTCCGGCCGCCATGAGGCCGAGTTCTATCAAGCGATGTGGGATGATCTGCGCGCCACCGGCCGCTGGCGCGGCGAGATTTGGAACCGTCGCAAGTCGGGCGAGTTCTATGCCGAGCAATTGTCGATCGTCGCCCTGATGAGCGATGACGGCCAGGCGGTCACCCACTATATCGCCATCTTCTCGGACATCACCAACCGTAAGGAAGACGAGGAGCGGATCTGGCGCCAGGCCAATTACGACGCGCTGACCGGCTTGCCCAACCGGTCGTTGTTCACCGACCGCCTGCAGCAGGCGGTGCGGCAAAGCCAGCGCGACGGCAGCCGGTTCGCCTTGATGTTCCTGGACCTCGACGGCTTCAAGGCGGTCAACGACACCTTGGGCCACGCCGCCGGCGACGAGTTGCTGCAGCAGGCGGCCAAGCGGCTGGAAGATTGCGTGCGCGCCTCGGACACGGTATCGCGTCTGGCCGGCGACGAGTTCACGTTCATCATCCCGGGCGTGCACGGCAAGGCCGATGTCGAGCGGGTCGCCGCCAAGATCCTGGAAGAACTGGCCCGGCCGTTCGAACTCGAGGCGGGAAGGGCGGAGGTGCGGGGCTCGATCGGCATCGCCATCTTCCCCGACGATGCCGACACCGGGGCCGCCCTGGTCGGGCGCGCCGACGAGGCGATGTATGCGGTCAAGAAGTCTGGCAAGAACGCCTTCCGCTTCGCCTGATCTAGACCGTTTTCAGCCCGAGCGGAAAACGGTCTAGAGTCTTATGTTTGGCCCGTGCCGGGCCGCTCAGGCGCCGCTCTGGCTAGTCGCATGTGTGAAAACGCTCTAACTCAAGCTGCGCAGGAACGGCTTGAACGGGCGGTCGTTGACGCGGACATGGTCCAGCAGCCATTCGCGCATGAATTGGGAAGTCTCGGTCACCAATTGGTGGGTGGCCGCGTCGTCCTCGTCGGCCTGGTCGAAGCGGTCGCGCAGGGTCTCGGCCTGGACCAGCAGGCGGTCATGGTCGGCCTTGTGCAAGGCCAGGCCGGGATAGCCATGGCGATCCAGCAGCCGCTCCTCGGCGATGAAGTGGGCCTTGGTGCGCAGGATCAGGCGATCCAGCAGGCCGGCCAGTTCCTCCAGGGGGGCGCCCCGGTCAACGGCAATCAGGTACTGATTGCAATACTCGACCATCTCGCGATGGTCCTTGTCGATCGTCGGCAGGTCCAGTTGGTATTCTTCGCACCACTCGATGATCGGCATGGCCCGCCCCCGATTCCCCATACCCTATTGGATTTAGGGCTTCCGGGCCGTCCTGTCCAGAAGGGTGGCAAGCGCTTGATGAAACATCGCCTCGGTCAGGCGCCCGGTATTGGTATTGTAGCGCGAGCAATGATAACTGTCGGTCATGATCAGGCCACCCGGAAGGGTGTGAACCGCACCGTGGGCGAACACGAAGGCCGACTTGCGCAAAGATAGCGCGGTCAACACCGCCTGATGGGCATCTCGGCCGATGGCGAACAGGCCGGCCAGGTTGGGCATGGCCCGGATTTCGGCGGCCAGGAACGGCAGGCAGGCCTTGAACTCGGCCGGCAGCGGCTTGTTGGCCGGCGGCACGCAGCGCACCGCGTTGGTGATCCGTGCGTCCTTCAAGGTGAAACCGTCGGCGGGGTCGGCGCCATAGGTGCCGGTGGCCAAGCCGACGGACTTCAGTGACGGATAAAGCAGGTCGCCGGCATAATCGCCGGTGAACGGCCGGCCGGTGCGGTTGGCGCCCTTGAGGCCGGGGGCCAGGCCGACGAACAGGAAGCGCGCCGACAAATCGCCGAACGAGCCGACCGCGCCGTTGTGCCAGGTGGGCTGGGCGGCGCGGTTGGTGTTGCGGTATTCGACCAGACGGGGGCACAGGGCGCAATCGCGCCCTGGACACTCAGGCGGGGTCACGGGGCATCGCCGGGTCGCGCGGGCCGCCCGAGCGGGCGATCTGGGATTCCAGGTCCAGCAGCTCGATGAAGGTGTCGGCCTGGCGGCGCAATTCGTCGGCGATCATCGGCGGCTGCGAACGGATGGTCGATACCACCGAGACGCGGACGCCCTTCCTTTGCACCGCCTCGACCAGGCGGCGGAAATCGCCGTCGCCGGAAAACAGCACCACATGGTCCATGTAGGGCGCCATCTCCATCACGTCGATGGCCAGCTCGATGTCCATGTTGCCCTTGATCTTGCGCCGGCCCAGCGCGTCGGTGAATTCCTTGGTCGGCTTGGTGACCATGGTGTAGCCGTTGTAATCCAACCAATCGACCAGCGGACGGATCGGTGAATATTCCTGATCCTCGATCAGGGCGGTGTAATAGAAGGCGCGGATCAGGCGGCCCTTCGAGGCAAACAGCTGCAACAGCCGCTTATAATCGATGTCGAAACCGAGCGCCTTGGCGGCGGCATAGAGGTTCGAGCCGTCGATGAACAGGCCGACCCGTTCGGTGTCATAGAAATGCATGGCAATCTCTACTAAATATAGGATGTGGCGGAACGCGCCGGGAATACGCCTAACCTAGGCATCATGGTGGCGGACCGCAAGGACCTTCGAGTCTGGCAGGTCTTGCCTTTTGTGGTGCGGCTGCTCTATAAGCTGGACTCTTTTTCCAGGTCACATCTCAGTTCGAGGAAAATTCATGGCTCGCGTTACCGTCGAAGATTGCGTCGTCAAGGTTCCCAATCGCTTCGAGCTGGTTTTGATCGCCGCTCAGCGCGCGCGCGACATCTCGTCGGGTGGCCGCATCACCGTCGAACGCGACAACGACAAGAACCCTGTCGTCGCCCTGCGCGAGATCGCCGACGAGACCATCGGCCTCGAGCCCTTGCGCAACGCGCTGGTCCAGGGCCTGCAGAAGCACGTCGAGAACGACGAGCCGGAAGAGGACGAGATGGAATCCTTCATGCCCGAGGGCGACCTGGGCTTCGAGGCGATGGCCTCGGAAGAGGATGCCGACGAGGCCGGCCTGACCGTCACCGACGGCGCCGACTTTGATCCCTCGGCCGGTGACCTCGCCGACGGGGACGTGGACTAACCCCATGCGGGCGGCGACGGCCCAGCCCCATCGCCAAGCGCCGCCCAGCATGCCGCGCCACGGAAGGCCTTGGCCCGAGGTGGCGCCATGATGCGTCAGTTCGAACTGGTCGAGCGGGTCAAATCCTATGACCCGGCCGCCGACGAGGACGCCATCAATCGCGCCTATGTCTTTGCCATGAAGATGCACGGCTCGCAGAAGCGGGCCTCGGGCGATCCCTATTTCTCGCATCCCATCGAAGTGGCGGGCATCCTGACCCGCTACCGCCTCGATTCCGCCTCGATCATCACCGCGCTGCTGCACGACACCATCGAGGACACGCCGGCGACGCTGGACGATCTGGAAAAGCTGTTCGGGCCGGAAATCGCCCGCCTGGTCGATGGCGTCACCAAGCTTTCCCGCATCGAGCTGCAGTCCGACCACGCCAAGCAGGCGGAAAACCTGCGCAAACTCGTCATCGCCATGAGCGAGGACATCCGCGTCCTTTTGGTCAAGCTGGCCGACCGTGTCCACAACATGCGCACGCTCAGCTATATCGCCAATCCCGACAAGCGTCGCCGCATCGCGCTTGAGACCATGGAAATCTACGCTCCGCTGGCCGAACGCATCGGCATGCAGGAAATCAAGATGGAGCTGGAGGACCTGGCCTTCGCCGAGTTGCACGGCGATGCGCGCGGTTCCATCATCGCCCGGCTGAATTTCCTGCGCGAGCAGGGCGGCGACCTGATCGGCCGAATCCTGGAAGAATTGCGCAAGACCTTCGAGGAAGCCGGCGTCAAGGCCACGGTGTCGGGGCGCGAGAAGACGCCTTATTCGATCTGGCTGAAGATGCAGCGCAAGAATGTCGGCTTCGAGCAATTGTCCGACATCATGGCCTTCCGCGTCGTCGTCGATTCGATGGAAGATTGCTACCGGGCACTGGGCGTCATCCATTCGAAATATCCGATGGTACCCAACCGCTTCAAGGACTACATCTCGACGCCCAAGCCCAACGGCTATCGTTCCTTGCATACCGGCGTGTTCGGACCCGAGCGTCACCGCATCGAAGTGCAAATTCGCACGGACGAAATGCACGAAGTTTCCGAGTTGGGCGTCGCCGCCCACTGGAAATACAAGGCCGGCGGCGGCCGTATGACCGACGGGCGGCAATATCGCTGGCTGCGCGAGCTTTTGGACATCCTGGAACACGCTTCGAATCCCGACGAATTCCTCGAGCACACCAAGCTCGAGATGTTCCAGGACCAGGTGTTCTGCTTCACGCCCAAGGGCGACCTGATCTCGCTGCCGTCGGGGGCGACGCCGGTCGATTTCGCCTATGCCGTCCATTCCGACGTCGGCGACACCTGTGTGGGCGCCAAGATCAATGGCCGCATCATGCCGCTCAGGTCGCGCCTGCATAACGGCGATCAGGTCGAGGTGATCACCTCGAAGGCGCAGACCCCAAACCCGACCTGGGAACGCTTCGTCGTCTCGGGCAAGGCCCGAGCCCGCATCCGCCGCTTCGTGCGCACCCAGCAGCGCGCCCAGTATCTCGATCTGGGCCGTGCCATCCTGGTACGCGCCTTCCGCCAGGAAAGCTATGACCTGACCGAGCGGGCCCTGGAAGGGGTGATCAAGATCTTCAAGGCCCCCACCGCCGACGATCTGATGGCCATGGTGGGCGAGGGGACGGTCACCGCCAAGGATGTGGTGTCCTCGGTCTACCCCGAGCTGAAGAACGCCCAGAAGACCGACAATGTGGTCCATCTGGGCCGCAACAAGGCCAAGCCGGCCCACGAGCGCGAGAAGCGGGGCAACGCGGTACCGATCCGCGGCCTGATCCCCGGCATGGCGGTGCATTTCGCCGGCTGCTGCCATCCGCTGCCGGGCGACCGCATCGTCGGCATCGTCACCACCGGCAAGGGGGTGACGGTTCACACCATCGATTGCGAGAATCTGGAACAATATGCCGAGACGCCGGAACGCTGGCTGGATATCTCGTGGGACGAGACCGAGGGCAAGGCCCATATCGGCCGCATCGATCTGGTGGTCAACAACGAGCCCGGCACGCTATCGACGGTGACCACGGTGATCGCCAAGAACATGGGCAACATCACCAACCTGAAGATCACCAACCGCACCACCGAATTCTTCGAGATGCTGATCGACATCGAGGTCCGGGACGTCAAGCACCTGACCAATGTCATCGCCGCGCTGCGCGCGACGCCCTTGATCAATTCCGTCGATCGCGCCCGCAATTAGCCAAGGAAAGAGTCTCATGTCCGCGCTGCCGCTCCGTCTGGGCGTCAACATCGATCACGTCGCGACCATCCGGAACGCCCGGGGTGGTCTGCATCCCGATCCGGTCCGTGCCGCCCATCTGGCGGCGGCCGCCGGTGCCGACGGCATCACCGCCCACCTGCGCGAGGATCGCCGCCATATTTCCGACCGCGACATCGAGCGCCTGGCCAACGAGATCCAGCTGCCGCTGAATTTCGAGATGGCGGCGACCGAGGAAATGGTCGCCATTGCGCTGCGCCACCGCCCGCATGCCGCCTGCATCGTCCCGGAAAAGCGGGAAGAACGCACCACCGAGGGCGGGCTGGACGTCGCCGGCCATATCGATTCCTTGCGCCCGCTGGTCGGGCGCCTGGTGGATGCCGGCATCCGCGTCTCGATGTTCATCGAGGCCGATCCGCGCCAGCTGGATGCTTCCAAGGCCATCGGAGCCCCGGTGGTCGAACTGCATACCGGTGCCTATTGCGACCATGACGGCGCCACCCGCGACGGCGAGCTGGCCCGCATCAGAACGGCTGCCGCCCACGTCGCCGCCATCGGGCTGGAATGCCATGCCGGGCACGGCTTGTCGTTCGACACCGTCAAGCCGATTGCTGCCATCGGCTCGATCGTCGAGTTGAACATCGGCCATTTCCTGGTGGGCGAGGCGATCTTCATCGGCTTCGAGGCCTCGATCCGTCACATGCGCGCCCTGATGGATGAAGCCCGCAAGGGGGCCGGCCGATGATCCTCGGCATCGGCAACGATCTGTGCGACATCCGCCGTATCGAGAAGACCCTGGCTCGCTTCGGCGAGCGTTTCACAACCCGAGTCTTCACCGAAATCGAGCGGGCCAAGGCTGAACGGCGGTCGCCGGAACAGCGTGCCGCCACCTACGCCAAGCGCTTTGCCGCCAAGGAAGCCTGCGCCAAGGCGCTGGGCACCGGCTTCGCAAACGGCGTGTTCCTAAAGGATATCGGTGTGGTCAATCTGGCCAGCGGTCAGCCCACCTTCGCGCTGACCGGCGGCGCCGCCCGCCGGCTGGCGGAAATGGTGCCGGCAGGCCAGACCGCCCAGCTTCTGCTGACCATGACCGACGAGCCGCCCCTGGCCGAGGCGGTGGTGGTGATCCAGGCCATTCCCGCCGCTTGACACAAGGCGGCCGGGCTGTTTTGCTCGGCGCCAACCGGGCAGGGCGGTGCCGGGGCATGTTTTCAATTGAATCAAATCATTATGCGGTGATTTTATGTCAAAGGGTAAAGCTGGCGGGACCTGGGAAACCATCAAGACCGTCTTTTACGCCATGGTGATCGCCGGCTTCGTGCGCACCGTGGCGTTCGAGCCGTTCAATATCCCGTCGGGTTCGATGATTCCGACCCTGCTGATCGGCGATTATCTGTTCGTGTCGAAATACGCTTATGGCTATTCCCGCCATTCGGCGCCGTTCTCGATGGGCCCCGCCATGTCCGGCCGTCTGGCCGAGAAGGTGCCCGAACGCGGCGACGTCGTCGTCTTCAAGAAGCCGCCCGAGCACAAGGTCGATTACATCAAGCGGGTGATCGGGCTGCCGGGCGACCGAGTCCAGGTGATCCGCGGCCTGCTGCACATCAACGGTGAGCCGGTCAAGCGCGAGCGCGTCGATGATTTCGTCGAGTTCACCCGCGAAGGCAACATCATGCGGGCGCCGCAATATATCGAGACCCTGCCGAACGGCCGCCAGCACCGCATCATCGAATATGCCGGCGACAACGGCATCGCCGACAACACCCCGGTCTACAATGTGCCGGCCGGCCATTACTTCATGATGGGCGACAACCGCGATAATTCCGCCGATTCGCGCTTCCTGGACGAGGTCGGCTACGTGCCGGCGGAAAATCTGGTCGGCCGCGCCGAGGTGATCTTCTTCTCGGGCGATGGTTCTGCCTCGTGGTGGGAAGTGTGGAAATGGCCGTGGGCCATTCGCTTCGCCCGCCTGTTCGACGGGATAGACTAAGCCGATGAGCCGAATCCTGGCCGACCGCCTGGGCTATGCCTTCACTCGGCCGGACCTGCTGAGCCAGGCGCTGACCCATCCGTCGGTGACCCATGGCCGGGCCCCGCGCAAGGCGACCGCCTACGAGCGCCTGGAATTCCTGGGCGACCGCGTGTTGGGGCTGGTGGTGGCCGAGATGGTGTTCCATCGTTTCCCGACCGAGGCCGAGGGCGAGCTGGCCCGGCGCCATGCCGCGCTGGTCCGGCGCGATTCCCTGGCCCGGATCGCCGTTTCCTGGGGTATCCCGGATTATCTGCTGCTGGCGCGCGGCGAGGAAGAAGGCGGCGGGCGGACCAATCCAGCGGTGCTGGCCGACGCTTGCGAGGCGGTGATCGGCGCGGTGTTCGCCGATGGCGGTCTTGATCCGGCCCGCAAGCTGGTGCTGGCCGCCTGGGCGCCGCTGATGGAAGAAAGCCCGGCCCCGCCCAAGGATGCCAAGACGGCGCTGCAGGAATGGGCGCAAGGATTGGGCCGGCCGCTGCCGGCCTACGAAACCCAAGGGGTCGAAGGGCCTCCCCACGAGCCGGTGTTCCTGGTGTCGGTAACCGTCGAGGGCGAGGCGCCGGTCACGGGCCGCGGTCGTTCGAAGCGGTCGGCGGAACAAGCGGCGGCAACGGCCCTGTTGAAGAAGGTGAAATCATGAACGAGGTGCCGGAAAACGAGCGGCGATGCGGCTATGTCGCGGTGGTCGGCGCGCCCAACGCCGGCAAATCGACACTGGTCAACGCCCTGGTCGGGACCAAGGTGTCGATCGTGTCGCCCAAGGTGCAGACCACGCGCTTTCGCGTGCTGGGCATCGTCATGGCTGGAACAGCCCAGGTCATCCTGGTCGATACCCCCGGCATCTTCCAGCCCAAGCGCCGCCTGGACCGCGCCATGGTCGCCGCCGCCTGGGACGGCGCCCACGATGCCGAACAGATTTGCCTGCTGATCGACGCCTCGAAGGGCTATGACGACGACAGCCGCGCCATCGTCGAGCGCCTGAAGCAGGTCAACCGCCAGGCCATCCTGATCCTCAACAAAGTCGATGTGGTCAAGAAGGAAAAGCTTTTGAAGCTGGCCCAATCCCTGCACGAGGAAGGCATCTTCACCGACATCTTCATGGTCTCGGCCCTGACCGGCAGCGGCCTCGACGCCCTGATGCCGGTGCTGGCCGAGCGCACGCCGATGGGGCCGTGGATGTTCCCCGAGGACGAGGTGTCGGATCTGCCGCAGCGCCTACTGGCGGCCGAGATCACCCGCGAGAAGGCCTTCCTGCAACTGCACGAGGAACTGCCCTACGCCCTGACCGTCGAAACCGAATCCTGGGAGGAAAAGGAAGACGGCTCGGCCCGCATCGACCAGGTGATCTATGTCCAGCGCGAAAGCCAGAAGGGCATTGTCGTCGGCAAGCATGGCCACCAGATCAAGGCCATCGGCGCCGCCGCCCGCACCGAGCTGGAGGCCCTGCTGGAGCGTCGGGTTCACCTGTTCCTGCACGTCAAGGTGCGCGAGGATTGGCAGGACAAGCGCTCGCATTACAACGAATTCGGCCTGGATTTCGATTCTTAGGGCCGGCAGGGATAACCACGGAGGCACGGAGGCACGGAGAAAAACAGAAAGAGATTTTGTTTTCTTCTTTTCCTTCTCCGTGTCTCCGTGCCTCCGTGGTTGAACATTTTTACGAAGCATCATGGACGCACGCTCGCTTGGACTGATTCTGGTGTGGGTCGGCGCCATCTTGCTGGTCGCCGTGCTGCAGCAGCGCCTGCGCCAGGGCGCGCTGGGCGAGGATGCATTCGAGAACCCGCCGCCGGTCGCCCGCTGGGCGGTGGCCATCGCCAGCGCCGGCATGGCCTGTGCCGGCCTGGGCATCCTGCTGACCCTGTGGAGCTTTCTTTGATGGATTGGGACGACGACGCCATCGTGCTGTCGGCCCGCCGCCATGGGGAAAATGCCGCTGTCATCCATGTGTTGACGGGGGCGCACGGTCGCCATCCCGGGCTGGTGCCGGGCGGCATGGGCCGGGCCAATCGTGGCAGCCTGCAGCCGGGTAACCGGGTGCGGGTCGCCTGGCAAGGGCGTCTGGCCGAGCAATTGGGGCGCTTCCGGGTCGAACTGGTGCGCGCCGACGCCGCCTTGCACTTGGCCGATCCCGACCGCCTGGCGGCCTTGTCGGCGGCCTGCGCCGTGGCCGAGGCGGCCCTGCCCGAGCGCCAGCCGCTGCCGGCCGCCCACGCCGCCCTGACCGCATTGTTGGATGCGCTGGAAAGTGACGCATGGGCGACGGTGATGGTCCATTGGGAGCTGGCGCTGCTCCGGGCCTTGGGGTTCGGGCTGGACCTGTCGGCCTGTGCCGTCAGCGGCACCAGCGAGGACCTGGCCTATGTCAGTCCGAAAAGTGGCCGCGCCGTCAGCCGTGCGGCTGGCCAGGACTGGCAAGACCGGCTGCTGGAGCTACCGGCCTTCCTGGTGGCGGGCGGCATCGGCAGCGCCCCGGACGTCGCCCTGGGCCTGAAACTGACCGGCTTCTTCCTGGAACGCCACGTCCTGGCGCCGCAGCGCCGGCCAATGCCGGCGGCGCGGTTGCGATTGGTTGACCGCTTCCTGTCGTCGGGTACTATATATTGATGCGACGTTTTGCCGCCTTTTGGGGACATTCATGACCGAACCTGCCGCTGCCGGCCTTATCCGCGAAACACCGCTGACCGAGGCGCTGGGCGAACGTTATCTCGCCTATGCCATGTCGACCATCGTGTCGCGGTCGCTGCCCGACGTGCGCGACGGGCTGAAGCCGGTGCATCGCCGCCTGCTTTACGCCATGCGCCAGTTGAAGCTGGACCCGCAGGGCGGCTTCAAGAAGTGTGCCCGCGTCGTCGGCGACGTCATCGGTAAGTACCATCCCCATGGCGACGTCGCCGTCTATGACGCCATGGTCCGCCTGGCCCAGGATTTCGCCGTGCGCTATCCGCTGGTCGAGGGCCAGGGCAATTTCGGCAATATCGACGGCGATAACGCGGCGGCCATGCGGTACACCGAGGCCAAGCTGACCGAGGTCGCCGCCGCCCTGATGGCCGGCCTGGACGAGGACGCGGTCGATTTCCGCCCGACCTATGACGGCTCGGAAGACGAGCCGGTGGTGATGCCGGCGGCCTTCCCCAACCTGCTGGCCAACGGCTCGGCCGGTATCGCGGTGGGCATGGCGACCAGCGTGCCGCCGCACAATGTCGGCGAGATCTGCGACGCCCTGAAGCTGTTGATCCGCGAGCCCGATTGTTCGGTCGATGCCCTGGTCGCCCATATGCCCGGCCCGGATTTCCCCACCGGTGGCGTATTGGTGGAGACCCGCGAGGCGGTGCTGGAAGCCTATCGCACCGGCCGCGGCGCCTTTCGTCTGCGCGCCCGCTGGGCGGTCGAGAAGCTGTCGCACGGGCTTTACCAGATCGTCATCACCGAGATTCCCTATCAGGTGCAGAAATCCAAGGTGATCGAAAAGATCGCCGAACTGCTGACCGAAAAGAAGCTGCCGCTCTTGGCCGACATCAGGGACGAATCGGCCGAGGACGTCCGCATCGTGCTGGAACCGCGCAATCGCACGGTCGAGCCCGAGCATGTGATGGAACAATTGTTCCGCAACACCGACCTGGAAACCCGGGCCAGCCTGAACATGAACGTGCTGGGCGGCGACGGCGTGCCCCGGGTGATGAACCTGAAAGAGGTGTTGCAGGCCTTCCTGGATCACCGCATGGAGGTGCTGGAACGCCGTTCCCGCCACCGGCTGGACAAGATCGCCAAACGGCTCGAGGTTTTGGAAGGCTATTTGATCGCCTATCTGAACCTGGACGAAGTCATCCGCATCATCCGCGAGGAGGACGAGGCCAAGCCGGCCTTGATGAAGGCCTTCGGCCTGACCGACGCCCAGGCCGAAGCCATCTTGAACATGCGCCTGCGGTCCTTGCGCAAGCTGGAAGAGATGGAGATCCGCAAGGAGCATGACGCGCTGTCGGCCGAGCAGGCCGAGTTGCAGACCCTGCTGGCCGACCCGGCCAGGCGGTGGAAGGCGATCGCTGTCCAGATCGCCGAGACCCAGAAGAAGTTCGGCCAGGCCACCCAGTTGGGCAAGCGCCGCACCGAATTGGGCGACGCGCCCGGCGCGGTGGTGGTGCCGATCGAAGCCTTCGTCGAACGCGAACCGATCACCATTCTGCTGTCGGAAAAGGGGTGGATTCGCGCCATGAAGGGCCATACGGACCAACTGGACGGCGTGAAGTTCAAGGAAGGCGATCAGTTGCGGTTCTCGCTGAAGGCGGAAACCACCGACAAGATCCTGTTCTTCGCCACCGACGGGCGCTTCTATACCGTCGGCGGCGACAAGCTGCCGTCGGGTCGCGGCTTTGGCGAACCGCTGCGGCTGATGATCGACCTGGCCAACGACGCCGAAATCGCCCTGATCTTCGCCCATCGGCCCGGCCGCAAGCGTCTGGTCGCCACCGATGGCGGCCGCGGCTTCGTCGTCGATGAGGCCGAGGCGTTGGCCCAGACCAAATCGGGCAAAATGGTTCTGAACCTGGGCGACGGCGAGAAGGCCGCCTTCTGCATCCCGGTCGAGGGCGATGCCGTGGCGGTGATCGGTGACAACCGTAAGCTTCTGGTGTTCATGGCCGAGGAAATCCCGGTGATGACGCGTGGCCGTGGCGTGATGCTGCAGAAATACCGCGACGGCGGCATGGCCGACATCAAGATCTTCACCCTGGCCGAGGGACTGAGCTGGAAAAGCGGCGAACGCACGCGGACCGAAAGCGATCTGACGCCGTGGATCGGCAAGCGCGCCTCGGTCGGGCGTCTGCCGCCGACCGGGTTCCCGCGGAACAACAAGTTTATGTGAGGGGACTGGTCAGACCAATTCTTTCATGCGACCATCGGCGATCCCATGTTTTGAGTTTAAGCCTTTTCAAATCATAACGGGAGGAAAGCATGGAAAGACGTTCGTTTCTGAAGGCCGCCGGCCTGGGAGTGGCTTCGACCGCCGTGGCGGCGCCGGCCATCGCCCAGACCATGCCGGAAGTGAAGTGGCGCTTGGCGTCCAGCTTCCCGAAGAGCCTGGACACCATCTATGGCGGCGCCGAGGTGATGGCCAAGCGGGTGTCCGAGGCCACCGACGGCAAGTTCCAGATTCGCGTGTTCGCCGGCGGTGAAATCGTTCCCGGCCTGCAGGTGCTGGATGCGGTGTCCAACAACACCGTCGAAGCCGGTCATACCGTCAGCTACTACTATGTCGGCAAGGACGCGACCTTCGGCTTCGACGCCTCGATGCCGTTCGGCATGAACGCCCGTCAGCAGAATGCCTGGCTGTATCACGGCGGCGGCATGGAACTGATGCGGGCCTTCTTCAAGAATTACAACATCGTCAATTTCCCTGGCGGCAATACCGGCACCCAGATGGGCGGCTGGTTCCGCAAGGAGATCAAGACGGTCGAGGACATGAAGGGCCTCAAGATGCGCATCGGCGGCTATGCCGGCAAGGTGATGGAGAAGCTGGGCGTGGTGCCGCAGCAGATCGCTGGCGGCGACATCTATCCGTCGCTGGAAAAGGGCACCATCGACGCCGCCGAATGGGTCGGACCCTATGACGACGAGAAGCTGGCCTTCTACAAGGTCGCCAAATACTACTATTACCCCGGTTGGTGGGAAGGCGGCCCCAACGTGTCGTTCCTGGTCAACGACAAGGCTTACGACGCCCTGCCGAAGGCTTACAAGGCGATCCTGGAAGCGGCCTGCGCCGAAGCCAACATGGACATGCAGACCAAGTACGACGTCAAGAATCCCGAGGCCCTGAAGCGTCTGATCGCCGGCGGCGCCCAGCTGCGTCCTTATTCCAAGGACATCATGGTCGCCTGCTACAAGGCGGCCCAGGCCACCTATGCCGAGGAAGCCTCGCGCAATCCGAACTTCAAGAAGGTCTACGAACATTGGTCGGCCTTCCTTGCCGATCAGGTGTCGTGGTTCCGCGTCGCCGAGGCCGGCTTCGACGAGTTCATGCGCTACGGTATCCCGAAGAAGTAATCCGCTTCGACGGAAAACCCCGCCCTGGCGACAGGGCGGGGTTTTTTATAGGCTCTATTCGCAATTCGTATTGATATCGTGTAGAATGGCGGAAACGCGGGAGGTTTTGCGCGATGGATCGGAAG
>NZ_LWQU01000076.1 GCF_001650635.1 Magnetospirillum moscoviense
TCGCCGACAGCGACAGGGTCAAAAGCCTCTGCTATCAGCCCTGGGTCCAGCAGGTCATTTCGTAGGTTCGCCGGTATGACACAGACTTTCACATATGTAATACGCAGTCGTGACGCAGGCAAGAGCTCGTATGGAAAGCACCTTGTGGTCCGATGCTCCTGCGCTCATTGCCATCGATCCATGGACTCCTCATGGACTCAATGAGGCACAAAATGTAGCGGGGTGGTGCGAAAGCGAGAGTGGGTTTGATATGGGCTACAACTTTGATATGTCGGTGAAATGCGAAAGCATTAGAGGTGCTTAGAAATTCAGAGAAACACAAAATATGGGTCTCATAACCTGAGGGTCGCAGGTTCAAATCCTGCCCCCGCAACCAATTTCAACGAACACGCCGTCTCCCCCAAGGAGACGGCGTTTTTGTTTGTCCCCAACGCCAGCAAAGCCGCCAGTTCGCCCTCGATCTCGACCGCATGGGATTTCGCCTCCGCATCCCAATGCACCACGATCCTGTCCAGCAAGGCGCGGACGGCGTCCTTCGCCTCCAGGGCCGTTTCAGGGGCGTTAAGCGAGGCGACCAGTGCTTCGACCTTGCTGCGGTAAATGTCGGCCAAATCGGGCGGCAAGGCCGCCGGCTCGGCATTCGCGGCTTCAACCTCGACGGACTGCATCTTCTTCCGCGCTTCCAGGCCTTCCAATTCCGCCTTGGTGCTCTCGGTGAAGATGCCGGCCTTGATCGCCGTCAGGATGTTGGCGATCTCCTTCTCGGTCTTGCGCAAGGCCGCTTCCGCCTGTTTGCGTCGTGCCGTCCGGTCGTCGGTCAACTGGGCGAATTGCCGGCGGTACTCCTCCATGAACTCGGCGATGGCCTCGGGCTGCATCAATTGGGTGCGGATGCCGTCCAGGACCGTGCGTTCCAGCTTGTCCTTGGCGATGCCGGGAATGCCGGCGCAAACCGCTTTGCCCTTTTCCCGGGCCGAGGCGCAGTAATAACGCTTGGGATTGGAGCCGCCGACGTTCATCGGGCCGCCGCAGCAACCGCAACGGATCAAGCCGGACAGCAGGTAAGCAGGTCGCCGGGCGGCCTGCGACCCGGACAGGGGCGCCTTGCCAACGACCTGGTTGTCGAGCCGGATTTCATCCAATGCGGCTTGGCGGGCCTTGGCGCGAGACCAGACCTCTTCATCGACG
>NZ_LWQU01000077.1 GCF_001650635.1 Magnetospirillum moscoviense
TAATACCGCCCGGCCTATGAAATGACTTTCTCGATCCACGGATAGAAGGCGAGGCTGACGATTCTCTGGGCGTCGGCGGCCAGGGCATTCCACGCGTCACAACACGCGTCGATAATGGCGTTCTGGTCTGGCCAGACCTGGATCGAGAGAAAGCGTTCACGCAGGTAGAGCCAGATGCGCTCGACGGGGTTGCACTCGGGCGAATATGGCGGGAGCGGCACCAAGGTGATGTTGTCGGGGACAGCCAGAGCGGCGGCGCCGTGCCATCCGGCACCATCGAGAACCATGACGACGTGGTCATCGGGAGCCAAGGTCTTGGCGAATTCGGCCAGGAACAGGTTCATGGTGACGGTGGACACCGTCGGCAGGACCAGGGCGAATTCCGCCCCGGTAACGGGTTCGACAGTGGCGAAGATGTAGGTCCAATCGAACCGCTGGTCGCACAGGCCCGGCGGCCTTTGGCCCTTCAGCCACCAGCGATGGCAGGTCCGCCCCTTCTGGCCGACACGGGCTTCGTCCTGGAAGAACAGGCGGATGCGCTTGCCGGGATGGGCTTGGGCGACGGCGCTCAGGGCCTCGGCGAGCCCTTTTTTTGAAAGCGCTCCTGCGCCTTGGCGTCGGTCTTTGGGTGGACGGGCCGCACCTTCTGCCGCGACATGCCGTTGCGACGCAGGATGCGTCCAACACTGTCGGGGTGGATGGTCTTGCCGAATTTCTCCGAAATCCAGATCGCCAGCGCCTCGCACGTCCAGGTGCAGACGCCATCGATCTCGGGCTTCGGCCCCTTGAAGATGGCGGCGGCCAGCGTCGCCTGCTCGGATCCGGTCAGCCATTCGGCACGGCGGCCCTTGGGGCGGTCGTGCAACCCATCAACCCCGTCAGCGTTGTAGCGAAGCACAGCGTCGCGTAGCGCCTGGCGCTCCATCCCCGCCAAACGCGCCGCCTCGGCCCGGCTCAGTCCATCAAGCGCATTGGCGATGGCATAGGCTCGTGCCGCCGCCCGCCCGCTGCCGCAATGCCGCGCCCAAAGCCGAAGTTCCGAAGATGTCTTGGCTTCCGATATCTTGAGACGACCGTACATGGCTCCCCCCATAGCTGGTGGAGCCAGTGAA
>NZ_LWQU01000078.1 GCF_001650635.1 Magnetospirillum moscoviense
ATGCAAGCCGCCGCAGCCGCCAGCCCCGCCCAATGCCGTCTGGATCAATCCGCCAGCTGAGAGAATTGCTGCCTAAATTGTCAGACGCAGTGTCGCGGATTCATTGACAGGTTCCGAGTCCCTTTGGAGAGATATCGGCTGGTATGCGCATATATCATAACACGCCCCATTCTCGCAAGCTGAGGCGAAATCTGTCCAGAGAAATTTATTATGGATGCTGGATTGCTCTAATAGTAAGAGGCTCTCGCAACTATGTGCGGGGCGATCTGGCTGTGAGTTTTCGTATTTCTGGAAATAATGCTTCATGAAAATGGACTACACGTTGGCGGCAGCTTCCTTCCGCTTTCGCGCCCGAGTAGCCGACAGCTTGGATTCTGTTGAATGCTGAAGGTCCAAAGCGGCTTTTGCCCTCCGCTTGGCGGCGGCTGCCAACTTGATGGCCTGCTTGGCATTGGCACCAGCCGCTAATGCACGCTTCTCAGCTTCATTGGCCTCGGCGATTAGCTTCTCGGCGGCTGCAATTTCGGCGGCAAGCTCCGCAGCCAGGGCCGCTTCATCATCAGGTGAGGATACCAGCTTTCTAAATGCTCCGTATCCTGCGGCGAAAACAGCATCAGCCATTGACGCGACCTGGGAGACTAATGTGGCGGTCTCTTGACCACTCTTGGTCCGAGAGCGGGGATTGCCCTTGGGATTGGCGGCATATATCCGATAGGCACCATATCCAGCAACGCATACGGTTCCCGCAAGCAATGCAGGCCCCCACGCGCCGAGACCCAAGCCGATGCCGAGGCTCAGCCCTTTTCCGGAAAATATGGATGAAACCAGCTTGGTTCCGTTCGCGATACCGGCTGAGGTCACGTTGATAGTTCCGGAGCCGACCCCAGTAAGGTGGGTGTAGGGGATGCTAATTTTGCCGAGAGCGATGCTGGTGGAGGAAGCCTTGGCAGCCCCCGAACTCATCCCGGAAAGTTTGGAAGTCGGGGTGGCCACGGAACCTGTCAATGAATCCGCGACACTGCGTCTGACAATTTAGGCAGCAATTCTCTCAGCTGGCGGATTGATCCAGACGGCATTGGGCGGGGCTGGCGGCTGCGGCGGCTTGCAT
>NZ_LWQU01000079.1 GCF_001650635.1 Magnetospirillum moscoviense
CCTACTCCGGTGGCGTAGCCACCACGGATTGGGCGCTTGTTTCTAATCCAGTCGGTTATGCCAACCTCGGTGGCGAATATTGCGGCCAGGCCCACGAGGTTTATTGCCCTGGCTATTATGCGATGGCGACGCATAGCAGCACGAGATCGACCGTTCGCAACGACGGCCAGATCGTTTCATCGCAGACAGCAACCAAAACCTATGAATGCTGGCGCTCCCTGGGCAGCGTCCCCCCGTGCCCAGACATTCCGACCTCTTCCGCCGTGGCACAATGGCGAGCTGAGTTGGGCTGGTGATCGCCATGACCTCGGCGATCTCTATCATCCTGCGACCGTTGGCGGCGTTCTACGACGATCCCGCCACGGTCGAGATGCGGATGACCAAACCCAAGCAGGTCATCATCGATCGGCGCGGCCAGGGCAAGACCACCCTGGATGCGCCCGATCTGACCCTGGCCCGCATCGAAGACATCTGCCGCAGTCTGGCCAACGTCACCGGGGTCCGCTTCGACCCCGACACGGCGCCCAAGCTGTCCTGCGTAGTGCCGGAAGTCCGGCACCGCTTCGAATGCCTGGTCGGCTCGTCGGTGCAAACCCGCGTCTCGATGGCCATCCGCTGCAAGCACCCCTTCACCCCCAGTTGGGAGCAGGTCGGCGCGGTGCCGTCGGTCGTCGCCTATCTGCGGGACTCGGTGCTGGCCGAACGCAACATGATCGTGTCGGGGGCCACCAACACCGGCAAGACGACGCTGTTCAACAAGCTGCTGGAATTCCTGCCGTCCAACCGGCGCATCATCGCCGTCGAGGATACCCCGGAGCTGCAGATCGACCGCTTCTGGGACGGCGTCGGTCTGCTGGCGGCGCGTGAGGCCTCGACGGCTTCGGGCATGGTGGATTGGCGTCAGCTTTACGACCACCTGATGCGCGCCACCCCCGACCATGTGATTTTCGGCGAGATCAGCACGCAAAACGCCTTCGCGGCACTGGGGGCGCTGAATTCCGGCATCACCGGCTTCATGTGCACCATCCACGCCGACAGCCCGCACCAGGTGCTGAACAGGAAGTTCGACCAGAACATCGCCTGGTCGGGTCAGACCATGCC
>NZ_LWQU01000080.1 GCF_001650635.1 Magnetospirillum moscoviense
CGGGTCGTGCACCTGAACTACGAGAACGCCTGCCGCGACTTGCCAGCCACCTTGAACACGATCGCCGCCGCCGCCGGCAACGGCCAGTGGCCAAGCTGGTGGTGCCGCCTCGAACGTCGCCGCCGCGGAACCGGCGACCGTCCCGATGACGCAGGCCGACCTTTTCAAGATGCTGACAGCCAAAAAGAAAAGACCGTAATCCCGGATGCCCGGAGCAATGGCCTGCCCTCCTAGGGCCAGTCGTCGGTCTGGATGTCTTCACCGGCGGTCAGGTAGGCTAAGGGCCGGTCGTCGACGTTCTCGTTTGTGAGGATGCCGCGGTATTGCATGTCCATGGTCCGGATGTGGCCGACGATCCACCGCCTCACAAGGTCGTTGATCGCGGTCGCCACTTCCTTGTCGCCGCCTCTGTAGGCTTGGGCGATCTGATGGGCGCGTGCGGCGAAGGCCTCATGGGCCGCGGCATGCTCGGCCAGCAACGGATAGCCAGCGGCGGCCATGGCCGTTTCCTCGCGCAGGAAATGGCCTTTCACGTATTCCTCAAGGATGTTTATGGAGGTTTCGACAAGCATGTCCTGACTTTCGTCGGGTCTGCCAATGATGTCGCGCAACAGATCTGCCAGCCGGAAGAACGCCTGATGATCCTCGTCGATGACGTCCACGCCGACCGACAGGTCGTCAGTCCAGTCATTGGGGCGCTCAGAGTTTGCCGGATCACTTGTCATCCTGCACCGAGGATCTTCACGACACCAGCATGCAGTTTCTTGATGGAGAACGGCTTTTCCATGAACAGGTCGACTCCCGCTTCATAGGCGTCCCCCTCAGAATCACTTCCGGTCATTCCTGTCAGCAAGATAATTGGTAGCTTTGGATCGATGCCATCGGTACCAGCTCGTATCCGACGGGTGCACTCAAGTCCATCCATCACATCCATTTTCCAATCCATGATGACCAATTGGGCTCGGCTGCTGCCTATTTGCGCGATGGCCTCTTCACCGTTGGCAGCTTCTATGATTTCTTTAACCGACATTCCCCATATGGGCGGTCCATACGCCCCTGATTGACGGCAGAATGGCAAAATTCCGGCCCAATTGGAAGGC
>NZ_LWQU01000081.1 GCF_001650635.1 Magnetospirillum moscoviense
CCGCCAGGCCAACCCAGCCGATGCTCCTGCTGCAGACCGCGCAACCGCTCTTCCTCATCCTTACCTACTCCAAAGCCTGGTGCCCCAAAGAGGCTCAGTGCTTGATGACGATGCTCTTTCCCGGTGTCTTCCGCTGGCGCCGCTGGAGAGCGTTCATGAGCACCGAAACGATCCCGGTGGCAAAGCCGAGAAAGAACGTAATGCCAAGGACAACAAAGTGCGGCGCTTTCATCGCAATTGGTCCCAGACGTGTTTCCGCCATATGCGCGTTGGACGATGCCAACAGCACGATCAGGCCGCCAAACACCAGCAACCCCACCAGCCTTACCACCACAACCGCCCATTCAATCGGCCCATGATTTCTTCCGGCTGTCCTTGGGTGCTGGAGGAAAAGGCCATATCACGCCAACTATTCACCGACCTTACTGCCCGCGTCGCAGTTCTGCGCTGGCCGGATCCCGCAACGGTTCTTGATGGACTGGATCAGCTTTTGACCGTGGGCAGTCATTTGGGAAGCCACGGAATTTCGATTCTTGACCAGGTCCGAAGACGCGTTGATGACGTCCCGCACCGCCGAGTTCGCAACATTGATAATTCCAGTGAGCAGATCTTCGACGGGCACAGCTTTCACCAAGTTCTCATGTGGGGTCGCGCCAGCATCATCCTCAACCGCATCTGAAATCATGGCCTGCTCCGTAAGCGGTTGGGGCGCCTCCATTTCTTCTGCCGGCATAGACACCTCGACCTCGGGCGCATCAATATTAGGCATATGGGTTGCCTCCGGCCCAACCACGGCATCACCGGCCCCCAACTCAGGCTCAGGGGCAGCCTCAAAAGTTGCGGAAGCCGTAATTGTCTCCGGCTCCGGGCCAATTTCGATCTCGGAATGGACTGGAATCATTTTATCATTTCCCGCGCGCTCGGTCATGGCATTGGCTTTGTCTTGCTGCGCAGCACCCTCGATTGGTGGCGCCGTATGTGACCAGAAACGCTAACGCCGAGATGACCCAATGGAGACATCTCGGCGCAGCATATCCGTTCAGCAGAGTCAGATACGGTCGGCGATATATCCGACCAGCGGCAGCCTCCAGGCG
>NZ_LWQU01000082.1 GCF_001650635.1 Magnetospirillum moscoviense
TCCTTCCGATCCATCGCGCAAAACCTCCCGCGTTTCCGCCATTCTACACGATATCAATACGAATTGCGAATAGAGCCAAATTTATGCAGCACGCCTGGAGCTTGGCACTCACCGCCTCGTCGATCCGGCTGGTCGACCGATGTTCGATCTCGTGTCGAAGCTCCAGCAAGAAACTCAGGTTCGCCCCCATCCCGCCTGGTACCGGGCAGCGGGGATGATTGAGGCACTTCGCTAAATCCCAGTACATGTCCTGGCCGTGCTTGGTTTGCTTCACCGTCCCGTCGGCGTTCAGATACCTGTAGTCGATACGCTCGCGACGGAACCACGCATGGAGGAGATACGTCCAGGCGATGATGCTGGTCACGATGAACAACTCAGCGCGGAAGGTTAGGCCCGCGCCATTGAAAATATGTACTGCCGCGATCATCGCCTCTCGGGCTTTGATAAGGAGTTCATCCCCTCGAAGGCTCAGGCCAGTTTGCGGATCGACTTCGGGCCACGTGGCGAAAAAATCATCCAGCTCTTCGGTCGAAGCTGCCCTGACCGCCACATGTTTTTTCCCGGTGCGAATTTCGGCGATGACACGGTGGTTGACCGACCTCGTGGGGCGAGTGAAGTAGGCGAGAATGTCTTGGTCATTACGGCCCTTCGCCAGCATCGCTTTGACCAATGCGATTTCCCATCGTTCCAGCGGTGTACCGTGCCGAGCCATTTGAAGATCTTGCCGCAGTGAGGTTAAACGCCATTGTTCTTTCAACCATAGCGGATGTCAACCGCAGAGCTAGGGCTTTGGCTTTGGCCCTGATACGGGATTACGACGCCACTGCACCGAATTCAAAAGTCTGCTTTATCGCCCCCAGCGACCAATACCGCGTCCGTCTCACCGAACTGCCACTTCGGCGACGGCCAGACCAAAAAGGGATGGTTGCCGAAAGCAAACATGGTCGATTACCAGCAAGCCCGCCCGAGCGCCCCCCCCTCGACCGCATAGGCGTTAACATAGCCTGGACAGGCGGGCGTGAGCGTGATTCAAGATGGAATGACTCATCCATCATGCCCCCCT
>NZ_LWQU01000083.1 GCF_001650635.1 Magnetospirillum moscoviense
TTGCCGTCACCTCCAGATCTGGAGGTGACGGCAAGGCCACGGCGGCGCAGTTTCACCGCCGCCTACAAGGCGGCGTTGCTGGCCGAACTGGATGGCTGCCAGCATTCCGGTGAGATCGGCGCCATTCTGCGGCGCGAAGGCGTCTATTCGTCTTCGGTGGCGAAATGGCGCCAGCAGCGGCGGGACGGCGTGTTGGCGAGCGTCAAACGCGGCCCCCCAGCCCGCATTGCTCAGGCCCAATCCGCCGGTGACGACGAAGCCCGCGCCTTGCGCCGCGAGAACGCCAAGCTCCGGCGCGAGCTGGAAGCGGCGCGGCTGGCCATCGACATCCAAAAAAAAGTTGCGGCCCTGATGGAGATCAAACTGACCGGGAGCGACGACGGGTCCTGACGGTCACCGTCGCCGCACAGGTTCCCATCGGCTTGCGCCAGGCCGTCTGTGCGATCCTGGGTCTCGACCGGAGCGGCCTTTATCCCCGCCGGGCAAACCCGCCAACCGAGCCGCCGCCGCCGCAAAAGCCCCATCATCGAGCCTTGTCGGCGGCGGAACGCCAAGCCGTGATGGATGTCCTGCACCAACCGCGCTTCGTCGATCAGGCCCCAGCCGAGGTTTACGCCACCTTGCTGGATGAAGGGCGCTATCTCTGCTCGATCCGCACCATGTATCGCCTGCTGGCGGCCAACCGCGAGGTGCGCGAGCGCCGCAACCAGGCCCGCCACCCCGCCTATGCCAAACCCGAACTGCTGGCCACTGGCCCCAACCAAGTGTGGTCGTGGGACATCACCAAGCTGAAGGGGCCGAACAAGGGGCAGTTCTTCAATCTCTACGTCATCCTCGACATCTTCAGCCGCGCCGTCGTCGGCTGGCTGCTGGCCGAACACGAGAACGCCGCCCTGGCCGCCCGCCTGATCGCCGAGACCTGCAAACGTCACGGCATCCGCCCGGGAACCCTGACCATCCACGCCGACCGGGGCGCTCCCATGACCGCAACATCGACGGCGCTGCTGCTGGCCAGCCTGGGCGTCGGCAAAAGCCATT
>NZ_LWQU01000084.1 GCF_001650635.1 Magnetospirillum moscoviense
GAAGGATCGATCCGCTTCAATCCGCTGGCCGAAGTCCGCATCGGCACCGGGCACGAAGTGGCCGATGCCCAGAACATTGCCGCCATGATCATCGATCCCGACGGCAAGGGGCTGGCGGATTTCTGGGCCAAGTCGGGCTTCGCCTGGCTGACGGCCGCCATCCTCTACACTCTTTATACCGTGCGCCGCGATCAGGGCCGCATCGCCGGCCTGCCCGATGTCGATGCGGTGCTGACCGCCCCGGGCGAAGGTCTCGACGAGTTGCTGTCCAGCATGGTCGCCTTCGCCGACGGCACCGAGGCGGCCAACCGCCTGGTCAACTCGGCCGCACAGGAAATGCAGGATCGCGCCGCGCAGGAACGCTCGGGCGTGCAATCCTCGTCCAAGGTCGATCTGTCGCTCTATCGCGACCCGATCATCGCCCGCAACATCGCCACCTCGGATTTCCGCCTCGACGATCTGATGAACGGCGACAAGCCGGCCTCGCTCTATCTGATCGTGCCGCCGTCCGACATTGACCGCCTGCGGCCCCTGCTGCGGGTGATCCTGAACCTGTTCATGCGCCGGCTGATGCAAAATGTCGGCGCCGACGGCAAGGCCACCAACCGCCACCGCCTGCTGCTGATGCTCGACGAGTTCACCAGCGTCGGAAAACTGGAAATCTTCGAACGCGCCCTGGCCTTCATGGCCGGCTATGGCATCAAGGCCTTCCTGATCGTCCAGGACCTGGTGCAGTTGCAGGGCACCTATGGCCGCGAGAATTCCATCGTCGGCAACTGCCATAAGCCATTCCGACCGTCAGGGCGGTGCGCGGTGATATCACCGCGCCTATCCTGCCACTTCACGACAGGTGAAAAACCGACAATCACCGACAAAGATCGACAAACTTCGACAAAGATCGACAAACGCCGGAAAGGCACCCGGCCACGCCCTCTTTCGTTGTATACAGGCCCGGCAACGGGCATAACCGTTCGCCATGAAGCGCACACCCCCACCGAAGCACGCCGCAATCTACGCCCGTTATTCCAGC
>NZ_LWQU01000085.1 GCF_001650635.1 Magnetospirillum moscoviense
GCCTCGCTGTACGCCTCGCCGACACCCCAAGAAAGCGAAAACGCCAAGTGTGTGCGCTATGTTAACGCCTATGGGGGGATGAGGATGGTTTGGCCGACTTGCAGCGCAGACGCCGGAATTTCGGGATTGGCAGCCGCGATCTGGTCGGCGGTGACGCCCTTGCACTTGTTGACGGCAGCCGCGATCGACCAATAGGAATCGCCCGGCTGGATGGTGTATTTCAAGCCTGAAGCCATGACTAAGTCCCCCGCCCTGGTTTCGCATATGCCGGCCGAACGCTCGACCCGGTCTCAGGATGGCATTCATGGAGGCCAGTTTAAAGGGAAAAGATTGCACAATAGAGCAATTAAAGATTATCGACACCGCCGATTGAGATCTTTAATGGGTGCAATTGCCTAATGCCGAAGATCGGCGTGTTTGTCTATCATGGGCCACAATAAGATGGTCGGTTCCGTCTTCGTGGGGGCGAGCGGCATGAAGTATTTCCTGTTCTTGTTGTCGATGGCATTGGCCTCGCCCGCGCTTGCCGCCGAGCGGTGCGACGGACGCTATCAGGCCGCCGCCGCCATGATCGACGGAGCGATCAGCCGTTACGACACCGTCTATTCCGGCGGGTCGCATTGGCACCGGCTTGATCATGTCGGCGCGACGCTTGACCTTTATCGCCTCTGGCGGGGACTTCCCGACCTTGGCATGAGGGGCCTGGAAGGCGACGATCAGTTCGAGAATCCCTTTGACACCGATTCCTGGGCCGAGGCTATCGCCGAGGCGGTCGAGCTTGTCGAAAACGACCCGTCGGGCTCGAGCTCCGAGCCGGAACGGCTTAAGGCGGCCATTGTCCTGGATTTGGCGACCTCGGTCCGGCGGCCTGCCGATTGGTGGCGGGCGCCGGACGATGCGGCCAATCCGACTGTCGTCCAATACACCGTTGCCCGACTTGCCGCCGAGCGCCCCTTGCTGGACTGGCTCCAGACGATCATTACCGCATCCGATACCCCCTGGTCGCTGGCGTGGCATCTGGATCACGGAGGCCAGGATCATGCCGCCGAATACGAGCGGCTGATCGCCGACGCGCTGGACAAGTACATGGCCGGTCGGGGCATCGAGTGGGCCGTAGCGGCACAGCTTTTCTGGCACCAGGGCACCGCCCACGCCGACGCGCTTGGGCGGATCGCCAAGGATATCGAGGACAAGGTCCTGAAATGTGCGGCATCGCCCGCCGAGTACGCCGCCCATGCGGCTGGAGCCTCGGTCGCCGGGCGCTATACCGGCATCGCCCTGGATCGCGAGCGGATGGCCGTCCTTCCCTGGTCCGTCCAATCCGTGCTGGCCCGCAATGCCGCGATGATGGCCATGGCGAGGGGTGGCGCAGCCGAGGCGCGTGAGGTGCTCGAGAGGCTCGTGGGCATCACCTCCGAGCCGGGCTTCCGGGGCTGGCTGAATGTTGCCCGCACCTATACGGCGATGTCGGTCGAGCAGTTGATCGAGATCCACCGGGGGCAAGAGTTGGACTCCAAAAGCCTCCGGGCTCTGAACCTGCTGTCCGTGGACGATCTCCAACGTCTTGTTCAGTCCGGGGCTTTCTCGGGATGGACCGAAGCCAGCCTTCTGCACGGGATATTCGCCCGTCTGGTTGCCCTTGGCCGGGCAGGCGAGGCTCGGGCATTGCTTCCCCAGATTGCGGGGAAAACGCCTGCTGCGGGTGCGAAGATTGCGATCGAAGAGGTCAAGGAGTCATTGCCCGATGACGTCGCCATGGCACTTGTCGTCAGCCGGACCCCAGGTTTGTCCACCTGGATCAAAGAGGGGAGTCGCCGATCCTACCAGTACTACGACGTCGGAATCTATTACTTCGACGTCCATGATAGCCGTGAACTTCCCAAGGCATTCAGCGCTGGCGGCGCCATCCAAGGCGATTTCGAGACCTGGTTGCTACTGCCCCAGAAATGGTATCGTTTCAGGTATGAGCGTGGCATCACATGGAGCGCAATTGAGCGGATCCATTCCGCTCGGGCTAGGTGGAACAACAATCCCGAGGACCCGGTTCCCGCCCCCGCGATCTTCAAATCGCGGTCCCGCCAATCCTTGTTCGGTATCGCCAAGCTGGCGGCATTGGATGAAATCGCCCAGTTGCAGGGAGAGCGGCGTCTGATCCGCCAGGTGAGCCTGACGCTGCTGCGGTGGGCCGATTCCCAGTCGGAAACTTGGCTGAAGGCCCTGTTGTCGGACCGCGACCTGGTCGCCGAGGTCCTGCATCGGGTCGTCATGCTCAACCGCTATGAAAGCGGCGGCGACATTGACGGCGTTCCACTGGGGAAGCGGGCTTTCAAGCTCTTGCACAAGCGCTTCCCAAGGTCCGATTGGGCCAAGAAGACCCCGCATTGGTATAATGGCCGTCAGGTCGATCACTGACGCGCCGCGGCAGCTTACCTCCAGGAAGCTCGCGCCTTCACCATGGTTCTTTATTTGTTCTTGAGCCGACGCCAAAAACCATCTATGATTGTCCGCATGGGTGGTGATGCTCGCCGCCAATCCAATGTCTATATTCCATCGCAAATTCCGCAAAACCAGCAAAGACCTGGAGGGACGCCCCAAGTTCAGCCGCAACTTCCTCGGGGCTGGGAATACGAAGATGACCGAAAGGGAACCGCCTGGGACCCCGGGGGGCAATTGCATCGTCGGGGAACGATTCTTGGCTTTCCCCGGTGGGAACCTGTCCCCGGCCGGACCCAGAGCAAGCAGCGGTAAATATCGGTGAGCCGGGACCGCAAGGGTCCCGGCCATTTTTTCGGTTACAGGGGCGATCGCATGCGAACTGTTTTCATGACCGTGTTTGCTGGTGTTCTCGTTGCCGCGACTGGCGTGAACATGGTCGCTGCACAGGGATTCTACGACGACGCAGTCTATCGTCTCGCCGCCGGACGCGGCTCATGGCAAGAACTTGATGCCTGGGCCGACAAGGGCTATGGCGACGCCATCGCAAAAGGGCTGAGCCATCGTATCGCCAGCGAATTTCGCGCAGGGGCGACGGCACCGTCCGCCGAAACTCGCCAAGTGCTCGAACAGGCCTCGGCCATCCTGCGGAACCGATCGATCAGTGCCTTGCTGGCCGCGCTGCCGATCATCGGTTCGACGCACGCCTATTGGGATGGCGACGCCTTGCCCGCCTTGCTGGAGCGAGTCCGAGCCGGAGACCGTGCCGCTATCTCACTGGCGTGTCGTTTGGCGGCGCTGCCGGGTGAAACCATGGGAACCCCCATCGACACATGCCGAACAGGGGTGCGCCTGGGCATGGCCGATGCGATGGTCGCTCTTGCCATCCTTCATCACCGCCGCCCCGACGACTTTGATAACGGCTTTGAGAAAAAGGCGGCGGAAACCCTGAAGGTATCTCAGTCCCGCGCCGAAGCCATCACGCTCTACCGCACTGCCGTCGCCCAAGGCCACCCCGTCGCCCTGGCGCGTCTTGCCCATTTGACGGCGATTGGTGGCGGCGTGAGCAAGGACGACGTCGAAGCCCGGCGGCTTGCCACCTTGGCCGCGGAACAGGGAAGCGCCGAAGGCCGCACGGTGCTGGGATTGCTGCTGTTGCAGGGACGCGGCGGCGCTCCGGAACCTGAGCGCGCCCGCGCATTGCTGATCCAGGCGGCCCGTTCTGGCAACCGCATGGCACAACTGACCCTCGCCACGCTTTCCTTGCACGGCCAGGGTGCGCCGCTCGACTTCACCGACGCTCTGACCTGGGTGCATCTTGCCGCCACCAGCCAACGCGGCGATCCGCCGCGCGCCGAAGCCGACCGGTTGCTGCTGGAACCGATGGAGCGCACGCGAAGCCATGCCGCCTTCATCGGTAACGTCGCCATTGATCTGGATGCCCGGATCCGCGCGGCCCAATTGCGCAAGGAACTGGCCGACAGTGGCGAATGGCCGCTGGTCGATCCAATCCCGGCGGCGTTCCCGCCGCAAAGGTGATGGTGGGGAATGCGGGACTTGAACCCGAGCATGCGGAGCATGCCAAACAACAGTCTTGCGGGTTCGTGTGGAAATTGGTGGGGACGGCGGGACTTGAACCCGCAAGGCCGAAGCCGGGCGATTTTAAGTCGCCAGTGTTTACCGTTTCACCACGTCCCCTTATGCCTGATCCCGATCCGAGGCCGTTTCCCTACTTCGTCATGGCCGGGCTTGACCCGGCCATCCGCGTTGATCAGCGATCATGCCGTAAAAACAGTATATTCCGTGGTGCCGCAGGGATGCCCGGATCAAGTCCGGGCATGACGGCCATCGGGCAAGTGAGTTCTCCCCAGTCTGTTCGCTTGGTCTTTCCGGGGGCCACTACTCGGCGGCCTTGGGGAGATATTTCGAGATATCGACGTCGTCGATCTGCTCGGGCTTCAGATATTGCTCGGCATAGTCCTTCCATACGCCGCTGGTCAGGAACAGCACCCACAGATCGGGGTCGATATGGGCATCCTTGACCATGAACGACATGATCTTCAGGGATTCCGACAGGGTCTTGGGCTTCTTGTAGGGGCGGTCGGCGGCGGTCAGCGCCTCGAAGATGTCGGCCACCGCCATCATGCGGGCCGGGTCGCTCATCTGCTCGCGCATCAGGCCCTTGGGATAGCCGCGGCCGTTCATCTGTTCGTGGTGGCCGCCGGCCCATTCGGCGACCCGGGTCAGGTTCTTGGGGAAGGGCAGGGCCTTCAGCATCAAGATGGTCTGGGTGATGTGCTCGTTGATCTTGAAGCGATCCTCGGCGGTCAGGGTGCCGCGGCCGATCGACAGATTGTAGATTTCACCCTGGTTGTACTTGTTGGCGCAGGGCTTCATGGTGAAGCCCTCCTCGTCATAGCGGCTCCAGTCGATGGTCGCCTCGTGCGGGATGATGTGCCATTCGTGGTCGGCCAGCACCTTTTCCACCACCGGCGGCTTGGGCTCGTCCGGCTTGCGGCGCCTCATCTCGTCGATGGACAGGCCCAGATGGTCGTCGATGGTCCGCACCCAGGTCATCTCGGCGACCTGCTTCAGGCGCTCGATGCGTTCGGGCGCCATGAACTCGCCGCCGACATTGCATTCGGCGACGAAGCCGAAATCCTCGTCCAACTGGGCCAGGCGGGCTTCCATCTCGGCCTTCAGCTCGGCCTCGGGCTTCTCGTCGGCGATGACCGCCTGCAGATAATCGATGACCGCGTCGCGCTTCATCACCTCGAACCGCATCCGCACTTCGTGGATACGGTTGTAGATGGTTTCCAGCTTGGTCGCCTTATCGACGATGTATTCCGGCGTGGTGACCTTGCCGCAATCGTGCAGGCCGGCGGCGACTTCCAGTTCGTACCACTCGTCCTCGGTCAGGTCGAAGTCGGCGAACGGGCCTTCGGTTTGGTCGCACGCCGCCTTGGCCAGCATGGCGGTCAGGGCGGGCACGCGATTGCAGTGGCCCCCGGTATAGGGGCTCTTGGCGTCGATCGCGCCGGCGATGACTTGAATAAAGCTCTTGAACAGATGTTTCTGGGCTTCGATCAGGCGCTGGTTGTCCAGCGCCACCGCCGCCTGCGAGGTCAAGGCCTCGATCAGCGGGGTGATGTCGGGGCCAAAGGCGATGACGGTGTTCTTCGCGTCGCGGGCGTTGATCAGCTGCAGGACGCCGATCACCTCGTTCTCGTAATTCTTCAAGGGCACGGTCAGGAACGATTTCGACCGATAGCCGGTCTTGGCGTCGAAGGCCTTGGTGCCGGAAAAGTCGAACTTGTCGACGTCGTAGGCGTCGGCGATGTTGACGGTGGCGCCCGACAGCGCGCAATAGCTCGACACGTTCTTGTGGTTGGGCACGCCCTGGTCGTCATGCAGCCTGAGCGGCGGGAACGGGATCGGCTTGCCGGTGGTGCCGCCCATCGCCACGTCCAGCGTGTCGTTGAGCATGATCTCGAACTTCAGCGCGTCCTTCTTTTCGGTGACCAGATACAGCGTGCCGCCATCGGCATTGGTCATCGACTTGGCGCCCAGAAGGATCTTTTCCATCAGCCGGTTGTGATTCCGCTCGGCCGAGAGGGCGATGCCCAACTCGATCAGCGTCCGATATCGCTGTTCCTGCGATGCCGCGGCCATGTGCGCAACTCCCTCATCCCTGCCCAGGGCAATATTTAAGGGTAACCGTTCTCGCGCACAAGGCCAAGGCCAAGGTTGACCTTTCCGCTCGCTTCGCGCTTCCATGGGGCGCCATCTGCCGGAGGTCTCCTTGCCCCACGATTCCTTGCGCGATTTTATCTCCAGGTTGGAAAGCACCGGGCGTCTTGTGCGCGTTGGTGTGCCTGTGTCGCCGTCCCTGGAGATGACCGAGATCCAGACCCGCCTGCTGGCCGAGGGCGGCCCGGCGGTTCTGTTCGAGAATCCTGTGCGTGCCGACGGCACGCCTTACGGCATGCCGATGCTGGTCAACCTGTTCGGCACCGTGGAACGGGTGGCGTGGGGCATGGACCGCGAGCCGGGCCAGTTGCGCGAGGTGGGCGAGACCCTGGCCTTCCTGAAGCAGCCCGAGCCGCCGGGCGGCTGGCGCGAAGCGCTGGAAATGCTGCCTTTGGTCCGAAACGTCATGGCGATGAAGCCCAAGACGGTCAGCAACGCGCCTTGCCAGCAGGTGGTGCTGACCGGCGATCAGATCGATCTGGGCCGGCTGCCGATCCAGGGCTGCTGGCCGGGCGAGCCGGCGCCCCTGATCACCTGGCCGCTGGTGGTGACCCAAGGCCCCAACCCGCCCGAGGACAAGCGCGACGCCTTCAATCTGGGCATCTACCGCATGCAGGTCACGGCCAAGGACGAAACCTTGATGCGCTGGCTGAAGCACCGCGGCGGCGCCCAGCATTTCCACCGCTGGAAGCAGGTGAAGTCCGAACCGATGCCGGCCGCGGTGGTGATCGGCGCCGATCCCGGCACCATCATCGCCGCCGTGACCCCGGTGCCCGAGACCTTGTCGGAATACCAGTTCGCCGGCCTGTTGCGCGGCAAGAAGGTCGAGCTGGTCGATTGCAAGACGGTGCCCCTGAAGGTTCCGGCCAATGCCGAGATCGTGCTGGAAGGCCATGTGTTGTTGGACCGGACCGGGCCGGAAGGCCCTTATGGCGACCACACCGGCTATTACAACAATGTCGAGGATTTCCCGGTCTTCAAGGTTTCGGCCATCACCATGCGCAAGGACCCGATCTATCTGTCGACCTTCACCGGCCGCCCGCCGGACGAGCCCAGCGTGCTGGGCGAGGCGCTGAACGAGGTGTTCATTCCGCTGCTGACCCAGCAATTCCCGGAAATCGTCGATTTCTGGCTGCCGCCCGAGGGCTGCAGCTACCGTATCGCCGTGGTGTCGATCAAGAAGGCCTATCCCGGCCACGCCAAGCGGGCGATGTTCGGCATCTGGAGCTTCCTGAAGCAGTTCATGTACACCAAGTTCGTCATCGTGGTGGATGACGACATCGATTGCCGCGACTGGAAGGATGTGATGTGGGCGATCTCGACCCGCATGGACCCGGCCCGCGACATCACGGTGGTCGAGGGCACCCCCATCGACTATCTGGACTTCGCCAGCCCGGAATCGGGTTTGGGGGGCAAGATTGGCCTGGACGCCACCAACAAATGGCCGCCCGAGACCCATCGCGAATGGGGCGTCAAGCTGACCATGGCCCAAGAAATCGTCGATCAGGTGACCAAGCGCTGGGGCGAATACGGCCTGCCCGGTTCGGGCAAGCCGATCTGGAAGTGATATCCGAACCGTCGTCCCCGCGCAGGCGGGGACCCAGGAGCGCATCTCCAGCCGTGCCGCAGCCCCCTGGACCCCGGCTCAAGGCCGGGGTGACATAAGCCGCTTACTTCTTGGCCGGCGCCATCGCCTGCATCTTGGCGTCCATCTGGGCCTGCAGCACCAGATCGAACATCATCAAGGTGGCGGTGTCACCGTCCTCGTGCACCAGGACTGCTTCCTGCTTGGGGGTTTTCCAGCGGATCAGGGTATCGGCCTGATCCTGCGGTGCGCCGAAGCGGCTGGTCAGGAACTTGCTCAGATCGGCGAAGCCGGTGCGCGGGAACTCGATGAACAATTGCACCAGTCGCTTGGTGCCGCCGGCATCGGGGCCGAAGGTGGCGGCCATCTGGCCGGGCTGGCCGGCGATCTTGCGCTTGGCCTGGCTCCACACCCCCTTGTCGTCGATGGACAGCAGGGCGCAGCGGGTCGCCCCCATATTGGTCATCTGTTGCGGCATGGTCAAAAGCTTGCCCAAGGTGCCCGGCTTGTCGGGATCGTCGCTGCAATAGACCGCCATGCCCGGCGGCCAGGCCCCGAAGCGGAACTGGCCCTGCATCATGCCCGGCCGGGCGAACCCCAGGTCGAATTCCTTGTCGGCGGCCAGAACGGGCGTCGATAACAGCAACAAAGCGGCCAGAAGCTTCCCAAACATCCTTGTCCCCCCGGTGGTTCGAGGGCAGCTTAGCGCAAGGTGAATGTGCGCATCATCTGTCGGAAAGCTTCGCCCGCGCCCGGGAATCGGCCCCCGACGGCAAGGGGGCGGCGCGGTCGGCCACCCAGGCGGCGATGTCGTCCAACACCACCTTGGCCTGCAGGTCGCGCAGCAGCATGTGCCAGCCCTGGCCGTACAAGGCGACCCGCTGCTCGGTTTCCAGGCCGGGCAGGGCGCGGATCGCCCGCCAGGTCGGCTCGGCCGGGATGACCTCGTCCTTCTCGCCATACAGCACCAGGGTCGGGCCGGTGACCGTGGGGGCCAGTTCGGCGGCGCGGTCCATCAGATCGACCACCCCCTTGATGGCATCGACGCGGGTTTCCTTGATGACCAAGGGGTCGGCGCCCAGCTTCTTCAGCATCTCGATATTGTCGGACGGGCGGATGTTCAGCCCGCGACCCGACGGCTTCCAGCCCGGCGCGACATGATAGGCCAGCCACAGGACGGCGCGCTGGTACCATGGCATGGCGGCGCGGCCCCACACCGCCGGCGCCGACAAGAGCTTCGCGGTCATTTCCGCGGGCGTGCGGCCTTGGGCTTCCATCACCATCAAGACGGCGCCGCCCATGCTTTCACCCAGGGCGAAGACCGGCACGCCGGGATGCTTGGCCGCCATCAGGCGAATGGCGGTGGCGGAATCGTCGGCCATGGCCTCGGTCGATGACCAAGTGCCCGGATGCGGCCCCTGGCCGAAGCCGCGCTGGTCATAGGCGTACGATGCGATGCCCAATCCGGCCAGATACGTGCCCGGCTCGTCGAAGAAGTTCGAGTAATCGTTCATGCCGTGCAGGGCGACGATCACCGCCTTGGGCGGCCCCGCCGGCATCCATTGACGCAGCGGCAAGCGGGCGCCGTCGGCCATCAGCAGATGATCGGGGGCGATGGCGGGGGTGACCACCGGGGGGCCGGGCGGGTGGCTCACGGCGGCGCAAGCCGACAGCAGCAGGGCGAGCAGCAGGACATGCAGCCGCCTCATGCCTTGGACGAGGTCAGTTGCAGGAAGATGTCTTCCAGGTCGGCTTCCTCGGTCGACAGGTCTTGGATGACCAGCCCGGCCTCGCGCACCAGATCCAGGATCTTGCCCATGGGCAGCGCCGACGGCTGATAGCGGATGACCATCCGCCCGTCGGGTCTGATCTCGGGGGCCAGTGCAGCCAGAGCGCCAGGCACGGCGTCAAGACGCTGGTCCAGGGTCAGGACCACCGCCTTGGAATCCATCCGCGCCAACAGGTTCGGCGTGGTGTCGCAGGCCACCAGGCGGCCTTGGTTGATGATGGCGATGCGGTCGCACAATTCCTGGGCTTCTTCCAGGTAATGGGTGGTCAGGACCACCGTGGTCCCGGCGGTGTTCAACTGGCGGATCATCGCCCACAGGCTTTGGCGCAGCTCGATATCGACGCCGGCGGTCGGCTCGTCCAGCACCAGCACCGGCGGATTGTGCACCATCGCCTTGGCCACCAGCAGGCGGCGGCGCATGCCGCCCGACAGGGTGCGGGCATAGGAATCGGCCTTGTCGGCCAGGCCGACGCTTTCCAGGATCGCCTCGGTGCGGCGCTCAGGTCTGGGCACGCCGTACATGCCGGCCTGGACCTCCAGCAATTCGCGCGGCGTGAAGAACGGGTCCAGGTTCAGCTCTTGCGGGACCACGCCGATGGCCGCCTTGGCGCCCCTGGGGTCCTTGTCGATGTCTCTGTCCCACACCGCCACGGTTCCAGCGCTTTTCATCACCAGCCCGGCCAGGATGTTGATGAAGGTGCTTTTGCCGGCGCCGTTCGGCCCCAGAAGGCCGAAGAACGAGCCGCGCGGAATCGCCAGCGACACCTGGTTCAGCGCCTGCTTGCGGCCCTGCTTGCCGGCATAGACCTTGGAAAGGCCGTCAGCGTGGACGGCGTTGTCGGGAAGTGTTTGCTCCATCGTCAGCAATGGGTATCATCCGCCGGTTTCAACGGTCAACGGATCATCCATCATGTCCAACGCCCAGGCTGCCCAGAAGGCCCCCCAGTTCGAGACCATCACCGTCGAGTCCGCCTCGGTCGGCTGCGACGGCGGCGGCGGTCCGCTGGGCCATCCGCTGGTCTATCTGCATCTCGGCCACGACCGCCAGGTGACCTGCCCCTATTGCTCGCGCACCTTCGTGCTGGCCGAGGGCGCCAAGCTCGGCGGGCATTGATTCCGGTGGCGGACGCTCCTCGTCACGTCTTTCTGGTGGACGGCTCGGGATTCATCTTCCGGGCCTTCCATGGCCTGCCGCCGATGACCCGGCCCGACGGCACCCCGGTCAACGCGGTCTACGGCTTCACCACCATGCTGATGAAGCTGCTGGACGACACCGACGCCGACCATGTGGCGGTGATCTTCGACGCCGCCCGCAAGAGCTTCCGCAACAATATCTACCCCGCCTACAAGGCGCACCGCCCGCCCGCCCCGGAAGAACTGGTGCCCCAGTTCCCGCTGATCCGCGAGGCGGTCAGGGCCTTCAACGTCCCCTCGGTCGAGATGGACGGCTTCGAGGCCGACGATTTGATCGCCACCTATACCGCCCAGGCGGTGGCCGCCGGCGCGCGCGTCACCATCGTGTCGTCGGACAAGGATCTGATGCAGTTGGTGGGCGACGGCGTCACCATGCTCGACACCTTGAAGAACCGCACCATCGGCGTGGCCGAGGTGGCCGAAAAGTTCGGCGTCGCCCCCGATCGTGTGGTCGACGTCCAGGCCCTGTGCGGCGACAGCGCCGACAACGTGCCGGGCGTGCCGGGCATCGGCATCAAGACCGCCGCCCAATTGATCGCCGAATATGGCGACCTCGATACCCTGTTGGCCCGCGCCGGCGAGATCAAGCAACCCAAGCGGCGCGAGACCTTGCTGGAAAACGCCGATGCCGCCCGCATGAGCCGCGAGCTGGTGCGCCTGAAGACCGATGTGCCGGGGGTGGAACCCCTGTCCGGCTTCGCCAAGCGCCGCGCCGACCCGGCCGAGCTGGCCGCTTTCCTGGCCGCGCAGGGCTTCAAGAGCCTGATGGCCCGCCTGGGCGTCAAGGCCCACGCGCCGCAACAGCCGCCAGACGCCGCCCCGGTGCCGGAAACGCCGCCGCCGGTGGAACGGGTCACCCAGGATTACGAACTGGTGACCAGTGCCGACGCCCTGGCCCGCTGGATCGAGGCGGCCACCGCCGCCGGCATCGTCGCTCTTGATACCGAGACCACCGGTCTGGACCCGCTCAGCGCCGAACTGGTCGGCGTGTCGCTGGCGGTGGCGCCGGGACGGGCCTGCTATATCCCGGTCAAGCACACGACCGGCGAGGCCCAGGGCTCGCTGCTGTTGGGCGATGCCGGGGCACCCAAGGCCCCCGACATCCTGCCCCGCGCCCATACCTTGGCCGCGCTGGCGCCCTTGTTGGCCGACCGCTCGGTGCTGAAGGTCGGCCACAACATCAAGTACGATCTGCAGGTGCTGGCCCAGGCCGGCCTGTCGGTCGCCCCCATCGACGACACCATGCTGCTGTCCTATGTGCAAGATGGCGGCAGCCACGGCCACGGGCTGGACGAACTGGCCCAATTGCATTGCGGCCACACCAACATCCCCTTTTCGGCGGTGTGCGGCAGCGGCAAGAACATGATCACCTTCGACCGGGTGCCGCTGGACAAGGCGCTGGCCTATGCCGCCGAGGATGCCGACATCACGCTGCGCCTGCACGGCTTCCTGAAGGCCCGCCTGCTGGCCGAACGCATGGTCACCGTCTACGAAACGCTGGAGCGCCCGCTGGTGCCGGTGGTGGTGGCGATGGAAGCGGCCGGCATCAAGGTCGATGGCGCCGTGCTGGCCGGCCTGTCGTCCGAGTTCGGCGGTCGTATTGATCTGCTGGAGGCCGAGATCCAGGATCTGGCCGGCACCGCCTTCAATGTCGGCTCGCCGCAGCAGCTGGGCAAGGTGCTGTTCGAGGACATGGCCCTGCCGGGCGGCAAGAAGACCAAGACCGGCCAGTGGGGCACCGGCGCCGACGTGCTGGAGGAACTGGCCGCCCAAGGCCATGTGCTGCCGGCCCGGGTGCTGGATTGGCGCCAATTGTCGAAGCTGAAAAGCACCTATACCGACGCGCTGCAGGCCCAGGTCAACCCCCGGACCGGCCGGGTCCACACCAGCTATGCCCTGGCGGTGACCACCACCGGGCGGCTGTCGTCATCCGACCCCAACCTGCAAAACATTCCGATCCGCACCGAGGAAGGCCGCAAGATCCGCACCGCCTTCGTCGCCACCCCCGGCCACACCCTGCTGTCGGCCGACTATTCGCAGATCGAGCTGCGCCTGGTGGCCCATGTCGCCGGCATCAAGGGCCTGATCGAGGCCTTCCATCACGGCGACGACATCCACGCCATCACCGCCTCGCAGGTGTTCGGGGTGCCGGTCGAAGGCATCGACCCGGGCTTACGCCGCCGGGCCAAGGCGATCAATTTCGGCATCATCTACGGCATCTCGGCCTTCGGGCTGGCCAACCAGCTGGGCATCTCGAACGGCGAGGCCAAGACCTATATCGAGGCCTATTTCGCCCGCTATCCGGAAATCCGCACCTTCATGGAGACGACCAAGGAGGAAGCCCGGGCCAAGGGCTTCGTGGTCACGCCGTTCGGCCGCAAGGTGTGGACGCCCGGCATCAAGGACAAGAACGGCGCGCTGCGCGCCTTCGCCGAACGGGCCGCCATCAACGGCCCGATCCAAGGCGGCGCCGCCGACATCATCAAGCGGGCGATGATCCGCCTGCCGGGCGAGCTGGCGGCGGCCGGACTGACCGCACGCATGCTGCTGCAGGTCCATGACGAACTGGTGTTCGAGGTCCCCGAAGGCGAGATCGACGCGACCGCCCGCCTGGTCAAGCAGGTGATGGAGCAGGCGGCGAGCCTAAGCGTGCCGCTGGTGGTGGAAACCGGAACAGGTCCATCCTGGGCTCTTGCCCATTGACGGGTACACCTCCCCTTCCAATAGTATGGTGGCGGGGTTCGGTGGAAGGGATGCGACCGTGACCGAGGATTTGGCCTTCCTGACCGCTGAAAAGAAGCGGTTGGACCAGCTGCTGGACGACGCCATGGACCAGTACGCCCTGGTCGAGGAAGATCTGAACGTCCGCATGAAGGGCAAAAGCGGTGCCGAACTGGATGCCCTGATGGCCGAACGGGCCCGCATCGAGGACACCCTGGGCATCGTGGCCCTGGTCGAACGGATCGACGTCATCCGCGAGAAGATCGAGGCGTTGCGGGGGTAGGGGGCAGCCCCTTGACCGTCAATCCGCCAGGAATTCCAACTGCCAGGTCATTTCGTCGGGTGACAGCGGGAAGCCGCCGTCGCGGGCGTGCAGGGTGCGGCTGGCCGGCAGCTTCAGCAGGCGGCTTTGCAGGGTCATGCACAAGGACATCGACAGTCCGGCCTTCCAGGCGATCGATACCATGCCCTTGGCGCTTTGGGTCTCGACGGTCTTCTTGATCACCTTGGGCGACAGCTCGGCCAGCACCGCCAGCGAGGCGGTGACGAAGGCGATGTCGTTGCCCGAAAGCGCGGTGTCGATGGTGCTTTCGTCCAATTGGTGCTGGGCGTGCAACTGACGGGCGCGGATCAGGGCCGCCTCTTCGTCGGCGGCGCGCTTGGCCTCGCCCTTGGCCGGGCCCTGGACCTCCAGCTCGTCCAGGCGCTTCCTGACGGCGGCGGCCACCGCGGCGGTGGCGGCGGTATCGAGGTCGTTGCGCAAGGCCAGGCCCTGCAGCAGGTTGGCGGCGACGAAACGGGCCAGCTTGATGGCCGCCTTCGACGGCAGCGACGGACGGTTGACCAGCGGCTGGTGCCAGGCCTCGATATCGACGGCGCGATCGACCAGCCGGTCCAGGGTTTCCTCGCGGATCTGGGCGCTGGCATTGCCCAGCAGCACGGCGATGGCGTCGGTATCGTCGGTGGCGGCGATGGCGTCGGCCACCCGCACATTGACGCCGTCGCGCTTGGAAATGGCGGTCAACGCCCCGGGGATCGGGCTGGAAGCGATGATTTCCAGCAAATCCTCGTCGGTCAGCACCGGCGAATATTGAAGCACCGGGCCGGCCACGGCGATCTCGGCGTCGCGGGCCAGCCGGCCGATCACTTCCGGCGGGGCGTCGGCGACGTCCTTCAGGGCCTGCGACAGGATTTCGCGGACCCGGGTGATCTGGTCGCGGGCCAGGGTTTCCAGCGCCTCGTAGGCGGTGCGGCGCAGGCGGTCTTGTTCCTGCGCGGTCAGGCCGCGGGCGACCCGGGCGATCTTCATGGCCAGGTCCTGGCGCACGGCGGCGTCGATGTCGCGGGCCAGCAGCAGGTTCGCCTGGGCCGGCGTCGATGGGTTGGCGGCGACCAGGCGGCGGACGTCGGGGTCGGAATCCTCGGCCAGGAAATAAAGGATCTCGGCCCGCATCTCGGGGTGGCCGGCCAGCTTCGAGCGGACCGCTGGATCGGGGGCGGCGGCCAGATCGCGGGCTTCCTCATAGGTCACCTTGTGGTCGCCACCCAACAGGCGCTTCAGCAGGCTCATCACCATGGGTTCAGCCTCCGGTCGCGCCAGGCGGCGGGGCCAGGCGCCAGTGGCCCTTGCCGTCGCGCTTGACCTCGTACATCGCCTTGTCGGCGCGCGCGATCAGCTCTTCCAGGCTTTCATGGCTGGGGCCGCCATGGACGGCGACGCCCAGGCTCATGGCCAGCTTCTTTTCCGGGCTGCCGGAATAGCGGACCAGCTCCTTGCTGGCCTCCAGCATGTCGGTGCAGCGCTGGATGGCGATATGTTCCTCGGCGCCTTCCAGCCAGATGGCGAACTCGTCGCCGCCCAGCCGGGCGACCAGATCGATCGGGCGGGTCGATTGCAGCAGCAGATCGCGCACCGCCAGCAGGGCCTGGTCACCGGTCTGGTGGCCGTGCACGTCGTTGACCGCCTTGAAATTATCCAGGTCGGCATAGATCAGGGCGGCCGGCCGGTGTTCGCGCGACAGGCGGTTGAAGCGCCGGGTGATTTCCTCGAAGAAGGCGCGGCGGTTGAACAGGCCGGTCAGGCTGTCGGTGCGCGACAGCTTCAAGATGCGTTCGTGGTTGGCGATCTGTTCGTTGGCCAGGCCGACCTGGTTGGCGACATCGTCGATCAGCAGGCGGTCGTCGTCGCTCCAGCCCGGGCGGCAGGGGTCGCGCCACAGCAGCACCGCCCCGTTGATCGAGGCGCGGTAGCGGCTGACGGTGGACAAGACGTTCCAGCCGCCGATGGAGTCGTCGAAATGGTCGGATTCCAGGAAGCTGTCCAGGATGGTCTTCTCGTCGCCGCCTTCGCCGTACTGGGCGGCCAGGGCGAAATCCGACGCTTCGGGATGGATGCGGAAAATCTGGCAGCCGGTAGCCCCCAGGGCGCGCGCGGTGGCCTCGGCGGCGGCGCGCAGCATGTCGGCGGGATCGACCTCGTCTCTGATGGTGCGCACGATATAGGACAGCAGACGCTCGCGGCTGTTGGCGCGCGACAGGGCGGCGTCGCGCAGGCGTTCCTGGGTGACGTCGCGACAGATGCCGCGCGCGCCGATCCATTCGCCCTGTTCGCCCAGGATCGGCGTGGCCGAGGCCAGCAGGCAGGCTTCCGAGCCGTCGGCCTGGCGCATCCACACCTCGGAATCCTCGACCGGGATCGAGGCCAGGAACGGCAATGCGGTGGTGTGGTCGGTCGAGGCCGAATATTCCTTGGGATGGTGGCCGACCAGTTCCGAGGCGGCATAGCCCAGCGCCCCCTTGGGGCTGACGAACACGAAGCGGCCGTCGGCACCGACTTCCCAGGCGAAGTCGGAACTGATCTCGACCAGATCCTTGTAGCGCTGGCGCGATTCCACCAGGGCCGAGCGCAGGTTGCGCTCCAAGGTGACGTCGCGGCCCAGGATCAGAAGATGGTTGTCCTCGGTCGGCAGCGACGACAATTCCAGGATCAGCACGCCGCCGCCGGGGGCGGCCAGGGTCTCGATGGTCGCTGTCGGCTGGCCGTCGGCGGCGGCCAGCAGGGCGGGCAGGTTCTTCAGGCGGTTTGCGGCGATGGCGGCCTGCAGCGGCTCGGCGCGCCGGTTGGCCTGAACCACCGCGCCGTCACGGGTCAGCACCAGGGCCGGACCCGGATAGGCCGCCAGGGCGCTATCGCCCAGCGTCACCGCGCGGCGCTGTGGCTCGACCGGCCTTTGGGGTCTGGATTCGTGGCCCGAACTCATGCGACTTGGATTCCCGCCCACCCGATGATCAAACTCTCGTACCACGAAGTACCATAAGTATGGCGGTCAAACACCCCCTGAAACGCGAGCGGCCATTGCTTTTCGGCGGCTAAAGCCGCACCCTGTCGGCCATGACCGTGACTCGTCCCCTCGACCAGATCGAAACCTGGGTGTTCGACCTCGACAACACCCTGTATCCGGCGACGTCCAGCCTGTTTCCGCAGATCGACGTGCGCATGCGCCGCTTCATCTCCGAGCGGTTCCACATGCCGCTGGACGAGGCCTTCGCCCTGCAGAAGCGCTATTACCGCGAATTCGGCACCACGCTGCGCGGGCTGATGCTGGTGCATGGGCTCGAGCCCTCGGCCTTCCTGGACTATGTCCACGACATCGACCATTCGGTGCTGGCCGCCGCCCCCGACCTGGACCGGGCGCTGGCCGCCCTGCCGGGGCGCAAGCTGATCTTCACCAACGGCTCGGAGCGCCATGCCGAGAAGGTGCTGGCGCAATTGGGCATCGGCCAGCATTTTTCCGGCATCTTCGACATCGAGGCGGCCCGCTATGTGCCGAAGCCGCAGCCGGAATGCTATCTGGACATGGTGGCGCGCTTCGCCTTCGACCCGCGTGCGGCGGCGATGGTCGAAGACATCCATCGGAACCTGAAACCCGCCTTCGACATCGGCATGACCACGGTGTGGGTCCGCCAGGACGACCACCCCGACGCCAAGGTGGTGATGCAAGACGATTCCGACCTGGCCCATGTCGATCACGTCGTCGATGACCTGGTGGCGTGGCTGCGGACGGCCGGTTGGAGCGGAAAATGAGGCTTCCGCTCTGGATTCCTTTGTAGTAGCGTGTTTTCGAGGTTTGCGATCAACCTGCGGCTGCTGCGAGCGGTCCGGGCTTGATTTTTCGATGCGCTTTCGTATGCTGCCGCCTCTGATTTTTCCGAGAGTGAACCATGAGCCACGGCGAACCCGTCTTCCCCCAAACGCTATCCGATGACGCGCAGCAGGTCATCCGTGCGCGGATGGTGGCCAAGGGGCTGATCATGGAACCGGAAAACGAAGGCGAAGACCTGTCCTATTTGGCCCGCTTGTTTGATTTGACCTGCAGTCGCCTGGATCGCGAGACGTCCGAACAGCAAGCATAGGGTTGGCGCCGTGACGACCAGGGCCGAAGCACACCAGCGCCTGCGCGCTGACGTTGACGATCTGGCGGCCCTTATCTCTGATAAGCTGGAGCGGGTGGTTCCTCGGGTCTTGGCGAAGTATGGGGTTGAATGGCACGAGGTCGAGCCGGGTTGGTTCGACGAGGTGGCCGCCAACACGGCGAAGGATCTTGAAAAGCTTGCCGTCTACCAGAACGAGGCTGTCGATCCCCACAAACAGATCGGCTATGCGGCCTTTTGGATTCGTAAGCTCAAGCCCATCAAGATCGCGCATACCAACGACAAGAAGCCGTTTGCGTGCGTCAACGAGCATTTGTCTCTTTGGTTGGCCTGTGAGCAGTTGGTGAGCCACATGGATGCCGTAGTCGCCGATCGGGGCGATCAAGCGCTGAAGTTGCGTGATGAAGTTGTGTCACGAATTCACCGTTTCCTTAAGGACGCCAAGGGAATCTCCTATATCGTCCATTGCATGCGGTCGAGGACGTTTGGACCCCACCATTACGTGATTTTGCTCCGCCAGTTCACCGTCCTTTGACCGCCCCACCCGCGGCGGGCAGGGGTGACCCTACGCGGGCGCGCGTTGACTTGGAACGCCGAAGCGCTATGTTTCGGCCTGTGACTTCTCGCCCTTCAAGGACACGACCCCATGAGCTTCGCCCAACTTCAGTCCGACATCGACGCCGCCTGGGAGGCCCGTGACGGCATCAACGCCCAGACCACCGGCAAGATCCGCGACGCCGTCGAGACGGCGCTCGGCATGCTCGACACCGGACATCTGCGGGTCGCCGAGAAGCTGGACGGCAAGTGGGTGGTCAATCAGTGGCTGAAGAAGGCGGTGCTGCTGTCCTTCCGCCTGAACGATTCGGCGCCGGTCACGGGCGCGCCCAACGGCTCGACCTGGTACGACAAGGTGGCCACCAAGTTCGAGGGTTGGGATGACGGCACCTTCAAGGCCCACGGCTTTCGCGCCGTGCCGGGCTGCGTGGTGCGCCGGCCGGCCTTCATCGCGCCGGGCGTGGTGCTGATGCCCAGCTTCGTCAATGTCGGCGCCTATGTCGATTCCGGCACCATGATCGACACCTGGGCCACCGTCGGCTCGTGCGCCCAGATCGGCCGCAACGTCCATATCTCGGGCGGTGCCGGCATCGGCGGCGTGCTGGAACCCCTGCAGGCCGGCCCGGTGATCATCGAGGACAACGTCTTCGTCGGCGCCCGCGCCGAGGTGGCCGAGGGCGTGGTGGTCGAGGAGGGCGCCGTGCTGTCGATGGGTGTCTATCTGGGCCAATCGACCAAGATCGTCGATCGCGCCACCGGCGAGGTGTTCTATGGCCGCGTTCCGGCCTATTCGGTGGTGGTGTCGGGCACCATGCCCGGCAAGCCGTTCCCCGACGGCACCCCCGGCCCCAACCTTTATTGCGCCGTCATCGTCAAGCGGGTCGACGAGAAGACCCGCTCGAAGGTGTCGATCAACGAATTGTTGCGCGATTGACCACGCTTCTTACCGACCCCGTCGGCCTGGCCTCTGGCCTGATCCGTTGCCCCAGCGTCACCCCTGACGATGCGGGCGCGATCGGGTTGCTGGCCGGCTGGCTGGAGCGGTTGGGTTTTACCTGCCATGTCATCTGCTCCGCCACCGGCGGGCCGGCGATCCAAAACCTGTATGCCCGGCGCGGCACGGCGGGGCCGAATTTCTGCTTTGCCGGCCATACCGACGTGGTGCCGCCCGGTGCCGGCTGGACCATCGATCCCTTCGCCGGCCAGGTGATGAACGGCCGGCTGTACGGGCGCGGTGCCGTCGATATGAAGGGCGCCATCGCCGCCTTCGTCGCCGCCATCGCCCGGCGCGGCGACAATGCCGATTCGGTCAGCCTGCTGATCACCGGCGACGAGGAAGGCCCGGCCGTCGATGGCACCGTCAAGGTGCTGGACTGGCTGACGGCCAAGGGCGAGACGCTGGATGCCTGCGTGGTCGGCGAACCGACCAATCCGGCCCGCCTGGGCGACATGCTGAAGATCGGCCGGCGCGGCTCGATGAACACCCGCATCACCGTCACCGGGACCCAAGGTCACGTCGCCTATCCGCATCTGGCCGACAACCCGATCCCGCGCCTTCTGGAAATGCTGCGCCGTCTGACCGCCGAGCCGCTGGATCACGGCTCGCCGCTGTTTCAGCCCTCGACCTTGGCGCTGACCACCATCGATGTCGGCAACCCAGCCACCAACGTCATCCCGGCCCAGGCCCGCGCTGCCTTCAATATCCGCTTCAACGACCTGCATTCCAGCGCCTCGCTGGAAGAATGGATCCGGCGCACCGTGGCCGAGATCGGCGGCGATTACGATTGTTCGATCGAGGTGTCGGGCGAAAGCTTCCTGACCCAGCCCGGCCCGCTGTCGGCGGCGGTATCCGACGCGGTCCAGCGCATCACCGGCCTGCGGCCGGAATTCTCGACCTCGGGCGGCACCTCGGACGCCCGCTTCATCAAGAATCATTGTCCGGTGCTGGAATTCGGCCTGATCAACCAGACCATGCACAAGGTCGATGAGCACGTCGCCCTGTCCGATCTGGAACAACTGACCGAGATCTATCAGGCGGTCCTCGACCGCTTTTTCGAGGCAGAATGATCACCGCCGACGAAATCGCACGCGGGATCACCGGGGCCTGGCTGCTGGCCAAGCGCAATCGGGCCGGCATCGAATGGTTCGACGACAGCGACGGCGGCTTCTGGAAGTCGTTCTGGGCGGCGGTGCTGGTGGCGCCGGCCTTCCTGGGGCTCGACCTGCTGGCCGGCGAGTTCGCCGATGCCGGGCCGCGCCACTTGGCGGTCAAGCTGATTTCCTATGTCATCGACTGGACCGCCTTCCCGCTGGTGATGTTTTACATTGCCGCAACGCTGGGCCGGGGCGGCCAGTGGGCCCGCTATGTCGTCGCCTATAATTGGTCGGCGGTGGTGCAGGTCGGCATCTTGTTCCCCGTCGCCGTCCTGGCCACCTTGGCGCCGATGGCGGGGACCGCCCTGCTGGCCCAGGCCCTGACCATCCTGATGCTGATTTATCGCGCCTTCGTCGCCCATGTGGCGCTGAAGGTCAATCTGGGCACCGCCGCCGGCGTCGTGCTGCTGGACGTCTTGCTGGCCGGGTTGCTGAAGAATGTCGCCGAACGCATCGCCGGCGGCTGAGCCCGTCTGGCGGCCGATGGTTGCGGCCGATCTGGCCCGGGTTCAGGTCATCGCCGACATCGTCCATGTCGATCATCCCGAACGCGCCGAAGTGTTCGCCAACCGTCTGGCGCTGTTTCCGGCCGGCTGCCTGATGGCGGCGGATGGGGGCGGCTATTGCCTGGCCCATCCCGGGAAGCTGGGCCGGGCGCCGGCGCTGGATACCGTCCTTGACCGATTGCCGGACGGGCCCGATTGCCTGTACCTGCACGATCTGGCCCTGCTGCCCCAGGCGCGCGGTCTGGGCCTGGGCCGGGCGGCGGTGGCGGAATTGGCCCGGGTGGCCCGAGCTGCTGGCCTGCCCCGCATCGCCCTGACGGCGGTGGGCCAATCGCCGGCCTTCTGGGCGGGGCTGGGGTTCATTGAAACGGGAAAGGGCGGCGCCAGTTACGGCACCGCCCTCGCCATGGTTCTGGAACTTTAGACCAATTCCAGGTTGGCTGGAATTGGTCTAGGCTTTGCCTCTGGCGCCCCGTCCCGGGGCCGTTCAAACGCCACGCGGGCTTGGTGCAATTCCTGCAAAGCCGGAATTGCCCTAGCCCTTCGACGGGACCATCAAGGTGGCCTCGCCGTCCATCACCACCTTGTCCTTGACCGAACAGGTGGTGCGGAAGGTGGCGAACTTCTTTTCCGGCACCAGGGCGGTCAGCTCGACGCGGGCGGTGACGGTGTCGCCGATGCGCACGGGGGCCTTGAACTTCAGAAGCTGCGAGACATAGATGCAGCCCGGGCCCGGCAGCTTGGTGCCGAACACGGTCGAGATGAAGGCCGCCGACAGCATGCCGTGGGCGATGCGGCCCTTGAACATGGTCTGGCTGGCGAATTCCTCGTTGATGTGGACCGGGTTGAAATCGCCCGAGATTCCGGCGAAGGCGACGATGTCGGCTTCGGTGACGGTCTTGGCGAAGATCGCCGACTGGCCGACGCTCAGATCCTCGAAATAAAGGCCGTTCAAAGTTTCGCCGCTCATCTGCTGGTCTCCCCATATTGGCGGTGATTGCGCTGCAGTATAGACCGGGCGCAGGGACGCCACAAATGACGATTCCGGGGTTGCGCGCCCGGCCGCTCTGTGGCCGAATGGCGCCGATTTTCCAGGGGCTCCCATGCGTCGTCTCGCTTCAATCGTCCTGATCCTGGCCGTGGCCGGCTGTGCCCTGCCCACGGTGCCGTGGCAGAATCCGAACGTGCCGCAGGACCAGTGGCGGACCGACTGGAACGGCTGCCGGCGCTGGTCCGACGCCCAGGTCGGCTATCAGGACACCAGCGAAGGCTCGATGTTCAACGATTATGACCGCGCCCGCGCCCGCAAGCAGATGGATGCCCTGACCGCCAGCTGCATGCGTGACCGCGGCTACTTTCCGATCCGAAAGTGAGGACCAGGATGCGCCTAGCCATTTGCCTGACCGCCACGCTGCTGGCCGCGCCGGCGCTTGCCCAGGACTTGCCGCAATTCCCCAAGGCCGGCCCGCCCGAGCCGCTGCCCGAGGCCATCTGCGACACCACCATCGCCAATAACGGCGAATGGCTGGTCGGGCGCTGGGTGGCGCCGCAGACCAAGTGGGAATTCGCCCGCAAGGAAGGCCGCCTGATCTGGGCGATGGACCGCAAGGGGCAGATCGCCAACGATTTCGGCTGGACCGACGGCACCCAGATCGGCGGCTTGGTCGATCAGGCCAGCGGCTGCACCGTCGCCTTGTCGGGGGGCGAGGGCGCCTTCAAGTTCGAAGGGGTGCTGTCGGATGGCGGCAAGCTTTACGGCTTCGCCACCAACAAGCGGGGTGAGCACGTCCGCTTCATCCTGCGCCGGGAGCGTTAGGAGCGCGATTGAGCGGGGCCGGCACGGCCCGCGCCACGCCAGAAATGCCTATTTGCGGCCCTGGCGGTTACGCTCCAGCTGCTCTTGCGTGGCCTGGAAGCCCAGATAGATCTCGTAATTCTGGATGATGTCGGAATCCTTGACCGGGATGCGCAGCACCACCGGCTCGTCGGTATAGCGGACATAATTGGTCGCTTGCGGGAATTCGACGCTGACCGGGAATTCCGCCTTGGCGTCCTTGGCCGGATAGAACAGCGGCACCGCGGCGAAATAGGTGAACTCGGCCTTGCGGTCGGTGTCGCCGGGGCCGCGCTTGATGGCGAACGACACCTGGATTTCCACCAGTGCGCCCTTCTCGTCATATTTGCAGTCGCCCTGGAAGCCGTTGATCTCGGCCTCGAACTCGACATCGGTCAGGTCGCGGCCCTTGCCGTCCTTGTATTTGGTCAGCGTCCCGGCGTCGCCCAGGATATAGACCGGCGGGCAGGGCGGCGGCTCCTTCTTCTGGAACACCGAGCACGAGGCGAGCGCGGGCACCAGGGCCAGAGCGGCAAGCGGCAGAAGCGAGCGAAGTTTCATCGATGATCTCGGAAAAGCCGTTGAGGAGGGACAGGCATCCGTGGCATTGGTCGGGGCGACTTTAGAGAAGGCGGGCGCCGCCCGCAACGACGTTTGATGGGAACCTGCCGATGACCTTGCCGCCGCTGACCATCGTGCTTGCCAGCCCGCGCGGTTTCTGCGCCGGCGTCGACCGCGCCATCCTGATCGTCGAGGCGGCCATCGCCAAGTACGGCGCCCCGGTCTATGTCCGTCACGAGATCGTCCATAACCGTTTCGTCGTCGATTCCTTGAAGGCCAAGGGGGCGGTGTTCGTCGATGAATTGTCGGAAGTACCCGACGGCGTGCCGGTGGTGTTTTCCGCCCATGGCGTGCCCAAATCGGTGCCGACGGCCGCCGAGGCGCGCGGCCTGTCCTATCTGGACGCCACCTGTCCACTGGTGACCAAGGTCCACCGCGAGGCCGAGGCCCACCACGCCTTCGGCCGCCAGATCATCATGATCGGTCACAAGGGCCACCCGGAAGTGATCGGCACCATGGGCCAGGTCCCCGAGGGCGCGGTGATGCTGGTTGAAAGCGCGGCCGACGCCGAAGCGGTGCAGCCGGCCCATCCCGACCATCTGGCCTATATCACCCAGACCACGCTGTCGGTCGATGACGCGGCGGCCATCGTCGCCGTGCTGACCCGGCGCTTCCCGTCCATCGTTGGGCCGAAGAAGGACGATATCTGCTACGCCACCACCAACCGCCAGAACGCCGTCAAGACCATCGCCGCCCGATGCGACGCGGTGATGGTGATCGGCGCCCCCAATTCGTCGAACTCGAAGCGGCTGGTGGAAGTGGCGGCCCGGGAAGGCTGCGCCAAGTCCCTGTTGGTCCAACGCGCCCCCGAGATCGATTGGGCGTCGCTGGCGGGCATCAGCCGACTGGGGATCACCGCCGGCGCCTCGGCCCCGGAAGTGCTGGTGGAAGAGGTGATCGACGCCGCCCGCGCCCATTTCGCCGTGACCATCGAAGAGGTCAAGGTCACCGACGAGACCATCGCCTTCAAACTGCCCCAGCAGCTACTGGATTGATGCCGGCGCGAAGCGCGGCCCGTGCCGGGCGGCTCAGTCGCCGCTTGTGTCTCGGGCTTGAGTAAGTGGCGTCAACGTCGTACTTTCCCGGCCAATGACGGCGCCCGAGGGGATCAATGGCGGTCTATACCGAAGTTTCCGACGAAGAGATGGAAGAGTTCGTCGCCGCTTACGGCATCGGCGAACTGGTGTCGTTCACCGGCATCGCCGAAGGCGTCGAGAATTCCAACTTCCTGGTCCAGACCGAGACCGGCCCCTATATCCTGACGCTGTACGAGCGGCGGGTGAATCCCGACGATCTGCCGTTCTTCCTGGGACTGATGGAACATCTGGCGGCGCGCGGCCTGGCCTGCCCGACCCCGTTGCACGGCGCCGATGGCAACGCGCTCAGGGAATTGTGCGGCCGTCCGGCGGCGATGGTGACCTTCCTCAAGGGGATGTCGGCCCGCAGGCTGGCGCTGGGCCATTGCGCCGCCCTGGGGGGAGCCCTGGCCGAGATGCACCAGAAGGGCGCCGACTTCGCCATGACCCGGCCCAACAATCTGTCGGTGGCCGGCTGGCGCCCGTTGTTCGCCCAGGTCAAGGACCGCGCAGACGAGATCCGCCCGGGCCTCGCCGCCTTCATCGAGGCCGAACTGGACGCGCTGGAAGCCCACTGGCCGAAATCCCTGCCCTCGGGGCTGATCCATGCCGATCTGTTCCCCGACAACGTGTTCTTCCTGGCCGACCGGACCACGCGGGAGGACAAGGTGTCGGGCCTGATCGACTTCTATTTCGCCTGCACCGACTTTTTGGCCTACGATATCGCCATCTGCCTGAACGCCTGGTGCTTCGAGCCCGACGGCGCCTTCAACGCCACCAAGGCCCGCCTCATGCTGGGCAATTACCGCAAGGTGCGGCCCTTGTCGGCCGACGAGCTGGATGCCCTGCCGCTGCTGGCCCGGGGTGCCGCCATGCGCTTTTTGCTGACCCGCACCTATGACTGGCTGAATACGCCGGAAGGGGCCTTCGTCAAGCGCAAGGACCCGCTGGAATATCTCAGGAAGCTGCGCTTCCACCAGGGCATCACCAGCCCCGCCGCCTACGGTCTGGAATGAACGACCAACCCGCGGTCGAGATCTTCACCGACGGCGCCTGCTCGGGCAATCCCGGCCCGGGCGGCTGGGGCGCCATCCTGCGCTTCAAGGGCACCGAGAAGGAGCTGAAGGGCGGCGAGAACCCCACCACCAACAACCGCATGGAAATGATGGCGGTGATCAGCGCGCTGGAGGCGCTGACCCGGCCGTGCAAGGTGGTGGTCACCACCGACAGCCAGTACGTGATGAAGGGCATCACCGAGTGGATGTTCTCGTGGAAGAAACGGGGCTGGAAGACCGCCGACAACAAGCCGGTCAAGAACGACGATCTGTGGAAGCGGCTGGATGCGGCCCGCGCCGGCCATCAGGTGGAGTGGCTTTGGGTGAAGGGCCATGCCGGCCACCCCGAGAATGAACGCGCCGACCAATTGGCCCGCGAAGGCGTGGCGATGGCGCGGGGGAATGGATGATTGCCCGTCGCGCGGCTGTTGTGTATTATTACACACATGGATAGCCGCCGGATCATCAAGGCCTTGGAGGCGGATGGCTGGGAGCATCGACGGACCACCGGCAGCCATTGGCATTTCAGACATCCAACCAAGCCGGGCGTGGTAACCGTGCCGCATCCCAAGCGCGACTTTCCCGCCGGGACGGTTCGGTCGATCGAACGGCAGAGCGGTATCAAATTGTTGGGGTGATGCGATGGTTTCCTATGTCGCCTATTTGCGCAAGGACGCGGGCAGCGATTACGGCGTCGAATTTCCCGACCTGCCGGGCTGCGTCAGCGCCGGCCACACCCTGGACGAAGCGCGGGCCATGGCTGCCGAGGCGTTGGCCGGCCATGTCGCCTTTCTGACCGAGGACGGCCTGCCGGTGCCGCCGCCATCGACGCTGGACGCCCTGAAGGACGACCCTCATCGCGGCGACGCCGTCGCGATCCTGGTCGATCTTGATCCCAATCTGCTGAAGGCCGATCGCATCAACGTGATGATCCCGCGCCACCTTCTGGGGCGCATCGACGCCGTCAGCGGCGGCAATCGGTCGCGCTTCCTGGTGGAAGCGGCCGAGCAGAAATTGGCCGGCTGAAACGAAAAGGGCCGGCTCCCGTGGGGAACCGGCCCTTCATCTTTTCTCGACGCGCTGATTAATTCAGCTTGTCCAGCTCGCGCACGATGGATTCGCCCATCACGCTGGTCGACACCTTGGCCTTGCCCGGGGCCATGATGTCGGCGGTGCGCAGGCCGCCCTTCAGCACGTTCTTGACCGCCGTCTCGATCATCTCGGCTTCATGGTCCATGTTGAACGAGTACTTCAGGCACATTGCAAACGACAGGATGGTCGCCAGCGGATTGGCGATGTCCTTGCCCTGGATGTCCGGGGCCGAGCCGTGCACCGGCTCGTACAGCGCCTTGCGGTTGCCGTTGGCATCGGCGGCACCCAACGACGCCGACGGCAGCATGCCCAGCGAACCGGTCAGCATGGCGGCGCAGTCGGACAGGATGTCGCCGAACATGTTCTCGGTGACCATCACGTCGAACTGCTTGGGGTTGCGCACCAGCTGCATGGCGGCGTTGTCCACATACATGTGGCTCAGTTCGATGTCGGGATACTCGGTCTGCTGCAGCTTGATCATCTCTTCGCGCCACAGCACGGTGCATTCCAGCACGTTGGCCTTATCGACGCTGCACAGGCGCTTGTTGCGCTTGCGGGCCAGGTCGAACGCGGCGCGGCCGATACGGACGATCTCGCTGGTGGTGTAGGTCAGGGTGTTGACGCCCTTGCGCTCGCCGTTGGGCAAGGTCTCGATGCCGCGGGGCTGGCCGAAATACAGGCCGCCGGTCAGCTCGCGCACGATCATGATGTCCAGGCCCGACACCACCTCGGTCTTCAAGGTCGAGGCGTCGGCCAGGGCGTCGAACACCACCGCCGGGCGCAGGTTGGCGAACAGGCCCATTTCCTTGCGGATCTTCAACAGGCCGCGCTCGGGCTTGACCTCGAACGGCAGGTCATCCCACTTCGGCCCGCCGACCGCGCCCAGCAGCACGGCGTCGGCGGCCATGGCGTCGGCCAGGGTCTCGTCGGCCAGCGGCGTGCCGTGCACGTCATAGGCGGAACCGCCGATCAGGCCTTCCGACACCTCGAAATGGATGTTCCGCTTCTTGGCCATCCAGTCGATGATGCGGCGGACCTGGACCATCACTTCCTGGCCGATACCGTCGCCGGGCAGAATAAGGAGCTTCTTGGCGGTCATAAAACGATCCTCTCTTTTGAATAAGAGAAATTGAACCACAGAGGCACAGAGACACAGAGGTATCCGACCAGACTGAAACAGATAGCCCCGGAAGGGACGGCGTGGCGCCTATCGCGAAGACGCTCTCTCTGTGCCTCCGTGCCTCTGTGGTTTATTCCTTAAAGCCAGGGCTGCGACTGCTTGCGCGCCGCCTCGAAGGCTTCGATCTTGGCATTCTTTTGCAGCGTCAGGCCGATATCGTCCAGGCCGTTCAGCAGGCAATGGCGGCGGAAGGAATCCACCTCGAACGCGGTCTTGGACCCGTCGGGGGCGGTGATTTCCTGGGCTTCCAGATCGACGGTGAAGGTGGCGTTGGCACCGTTCTCGGCCTGCTTCATCAGAGCATCGACCTGGGCCTGCGCCAGCTTGATCGGCAAGATGCCGTTCTTGAAGCAATTGTTGAAGAAGATGTCGGCAAAGCTGGTGGCGATGACGCAGCGGATGCCGAAATCGGCGATGGCCCAGGGCGCATGCTCGCGCGACGAGCCGCAGCCGAAATTGGCGCCGGCGATCAGCACCTTGGCGCCGCGATAGGCCGGCTTGTTCAGTACGAAGTCGGCGACTTCCCCTCCCTCGGGGGTATAGCGCATCTCGTCGAACAGGTTCTTGCCCAGGCCCGACCGCTTGATGGTCTTCAGGAACTGCTTGGGGATGATCATGTCGGTATCGACGTTGATCATCGCCAGCGGCGCGGCGACGCCGGTCAATTTGGTGAACTTATCCATCTAGACCTCGGGTTTCAGTGACAGGCTTTTGAGTGCTTGGTTCAGACGGCCATACGGAGAGTTTTCGTAAAATGAGATAAAGCTACCCCCGTCTATCGCCTTAAGCAATGATGTGAATTTATCAAATATGAACATGTATCTGTTTGAAAGTGACGCAATCTCGCGCTGTTTTTCTGGGGCGGATGGGTCCGTGAAATATCGACCCCACTCCGACATATCTGAGTCAATTCGCTCGCACATGTATGTGCAAAATATATATTTATCGCCAGACGCCAATTTTCCCCAATACACGTCACACTCTGTTCCTGAATGTTTCATTGCAATATGTGCAGCCAGCAAGGCGAGGTCTTCTTCAAATTGCTTCCGTGTTTCCAAAAGTAAGTTCTGAAGTGCGATGCGTTCATGTCCGCGCATCGCTTGAGCCTGCTCTTTAGCCTGTTCAACCGCACTCCGCATTTCCTCGGCTTGCTGCCGCAGGGCCTTGCTGTTCTGCTCCAACTCCAGCGCTTGCATCCGGTAGCCAACCACCAACCACAAGAAGGCCAGCGGGGAACAGGCGCCGGCAAGGAAATCGCCCATGTTATTGAGCGGCAGCGCCAGCATTTCGGCGATGCCGCCCTTGTGGTGGACGTAGCCCGCCAGGATGCCGGCGAACACCGCGGTCAGTCCGATCCCCATGCGGGTCAGAAACTTGCGTTGTTTGTCCAAAACGGCGATTTCGGCGTCGACGTCCATTCAATTCACCACAGAGGCACAGAGACACAGAGATGTTGTTCAGGAGGTCCCCGGGTTGCCTTCCGGCACGGCCCCTCTGTGCCTCTGTGTCTCTGTGGTTTTTTCCTTTTCCGTTTCGTGGATGGCCGGGTCAAGCCCGGCCATGACGATCAATCAAATCCTAAAGCGAACGCACGTCGGTCAGCTTGCCGGTGACGGCAGCCGCCGCGGCCATTTCCGGGCTGACCAGATGGGTGCGGCCGCCGCGACCCTGGCGGCCTTCGAAATTGCGGTTCGAGGTCGAGGCCGAACGCTGGCCCGGCTTCAATTGGTCGGCATTCATGGCCAGGCACATCGAGCAGCCGGGTTCGCGCCATTCGGCGCCGGCCTCGATGAAGATCTGGTCCAGGCCCTCGGCTTCCGCCTGCTCCTTGACCAAGCCCGAGCCCGGCACGATCAGCGCCTGGACGCCAGGCGCCACCTTGCGGCCCTTGAAGATGCTGGCGGCGGCACGGAAATCCTCGATGCGGCCGTTGGTGCACGAGCCGATGAACACCACGTCGATCTTGATGTCGGTGGCCTTCATGCCGGGCGTCAGGCCCATATATTCCAGCGAGCGGGTCACCGCCTTCTTCTTGCCTTCATCGGCGATGTCGGCTGGGTTGGGCACGGTGCCGGTGATCGGCATCACGTCTTCCGGGCTGGTGCCCCAGGTGATCTGCGGCACCAACTGGCTGGCGTCGATCACCACTTCGGCGTCGAAATGGGCGCCCTCGTCAGTCTTCAGGGTCTTCCAATAGGCCAGCGCGGCCTCGAAGGCGGCGGCCTTGGGGGTGCGCGGCTTGCCCATGACATAGTCGAAGGTGACCTGATCGGGGGCGATCAGGCCGGCCCGCGCGCCGGCTTCGATGGTCATGTTGCAGACCGTCATGCGGCCTTCCATCGACAAAGCGGTGATGGCGTCGCCGGTATATTCGACCACATAGCCGGTGCCGCCGGCAGTGCCGATCTTGCCGCAGATGGCCAGCACGATGTCCTTGGCGGTGACACCCGGAGCCGCCGGCCCGTTGACCGTGATGCGCATGTTCTTGGCCGGGCTCTGCACCAGGGTCTGGGTCGCCAGCACATGCTCGACTTCCGAGGTGCCGATGCCGAAGGCCAGGGCGCCGAAGGCACCATGGGTGGCGGTGTGGCTATCGCCGCAGACGATGGTGGTGCCGGGCAGGGTGAAGCCCTGTTCGGGGCCGACGATGTGGACCACGCCCTGGCGGATGTCGTCCATGCGGAAATACTCGACGTCGAAATCGCGGGCGTTGGCTTCCAGGGTTTCGACCTGGATGCGCGATTCCTCGTTCTCGATGCCCTTGGAGCGGTCGGTGGTCGGCACGTTGTGGTCGGCCACGGCCAGGGTCGCCTCGGGGTGGCGGACCTTGCGGCCGGTCATGCGCAGCCCTTCGAACGCCTGCGGGCTGGTCACTTCATGGACCATGTGGCGGTCGATATAGAGCAGGCAGGTGCCATCATCCTGGACATCCACCAGGTGGGCGTCCCAGATTTTGTCGAACAGCGTGCGCGGCTTGGACATCGTTTTTCCTTGACGGTTATCGCGGGCGCCCCTGCCAACGGGGCGGGGCGTCATCGTGGGGCCATCATAGCGATGTCCCGCGCACCGATCCCCCCGGGATTATCCGGGGAGATCGGCGTCGGGACAGCAGGTCTTATCCGAACATGGGCCGCAAGGAGCGCGGCCCATCGCGGTCTTACTCTTCGGCGGCGGCCTGGGCGGCGGCTTCGGCCTTGGCGGCGGCAGCCTCGGCCTTGGCGGCGGCAGCGGCAACCTTGGCGGTGGCGGCAGCCTCACGCTCGGCGGCATTGACCTTGGCGGCGTAGCCGGTGGTCTGCTCGGCGATGCGGGCCGACTTGCCGCGACGGTCGCGCAGGTAATACAGCTTGGCGCGACGGACGTCGCCGCGACGGACCACCTCGATCGAGGCGATGTTCGGCGAATAAAGCGGGAAGATACGCTCGACGCCTTCGCCGTAGCTGATCTTGCGCACCACGAACGAGCTGTTCAGGCCGTCGTTCTTGCGGGCGATGCAGACGCCTTCATAGGCCTGCACGCGCTCGCGGTTGCCTTCGATCACCTTGACGTTGACCTTCAAGGTGTCGCCCGGGCTGAATTCCGGAATCGCCTTGCCGTCGGTCAGCTTGGCGATCTGCTCCTTCTCGAGCTCTTGAATGATGTTCATCTCATACCATCCTTACTGTCCTTGGCCGCCTTGTACCGGTCCCACAGGTCCGGACGCCGCAGCCGGGTTATGTCCTCGGCCTGGCTTTTCCGCCAGGCGCGTATCTTCTCGTGGTGACCGGACAGCAGAACCTCCGGCACCGACCGTCCCTGCCATTCGGCCGGACGGGTGTAGTGGGGATATTCCAGCAAGCCCCACTCGAAACTTTCCTCGGCCAGCGTTTCCTGGTTGCCGACCACGCCGGGCAACAGGCGGACGATGGCGTCCAACAGCACCAAGGCCGGGAGCTCGCCCCCCGACAGCACGAAATCGCCCAGCGACAGCTCGACGGCCTCGTGCGCCTCCAGCACCCGCTGGTCCACTCCTTCGAACCGGCCGCATAGCAGGGTCGCCCCGTCGCCCGCCGCCAGTTCCCGCACCAAGGCCTGATCGATCAGGCGCCCGCGCGGGGTCAAATAGATCAAGGGCCCGCTGCCGCGATTGGCCCGGATGGCCGCGTCCAGCACTTCTGGGCGCATCACCATGCCGGCCCCGCCGCCGAAGGGGATATCGTCGACCGACCGATGGCGCCCGCTCGCGTAATCGCGAATGTTGGCCACGTCCAGCCGCCAGGTTCCCTTCTCCAGCGCCCGCCCGGCCAAGGATTGGCCCAGCGGTCCCGGAAACATCTCGGGGAAGATGGTCAGCGCCGTCGCATGCCACGACCCGCTCACCGTTCCGCCCCGCCCTGATCGTTCTCGTCCTCTTCTGCGAAGGAAGGCGGATCGACGACCAGCCTGCCCTTCGCCACATCCACCTGGGGCACACAAGCCTTGGTGAACGGCACCATGATCGAGCCGCCGTCCCGAAGCTGGATTTCCAGGACCTCGCCGGCCCCGAAATTCGCCACGCCCCGGACCCGGCCCATCTCGGCCCCGTCCACGCCGAAAGCGATCAATCCGGCCAGATCCGAATAGAAGAACTCGTCTTCCTCGGGTTCCGGCAGTCGGTCGCGCGGCACGAAGAACCGCGTTCCCTTCATCGCCTCGGCGGCGTTGCGGTCCGTCACCCCGTCGATCCAGGCGATGACCAGCCCCTTGGACTGCCCGACCACCTTCAAACCGAACCGGCGCTTGCCGTCTTCGCTCTCCACCGGACCATAGGCCGCCACATCGGCGGGATCGTCGGTGAAGCTCTTGACGCGGACCTGCCCCCTGACCCCGTGCGCGCCAACGATGGCGCCGACGCACACCCGGGTCGTCATCAACACTTACTCGCCGGCTTCCGCGGCGGCGGCCGCGGCGCGCTCGGCGGCATCCTTGGCGCGCTGCTGGGCCTTGGCCTTGGGCTTCGGCTGCTTGGTCTGCTCGGGGCGAGCCGGCAGGGCGATCAGGCCCTTGGCGGCGAACACGCGGACCAGGCGGTCGGTCGGCTGGGCGCCGACGCTCAGCCAATGCTTGATGCGCTCTTCGTTCAGGGTGATGCGCTGGTCGTGGTCCGACGGCAGCAGCGGGTTGTAGGTGCCGACCTTCTCGATGAAGCGGCCGTCGCGCGGGCAGCGGGCATCGGCCACCACGACGCGATAATACGGAGCCTTCTTGGCGCCGCCACGGGCAAGACGAATCTTCAGAGCCATAAGAGTTTCCCTCTGATCAAAAACCAAAAACAAAAACCACCGGCCGCCGGATCAGCGGCCGAACCTCATGCTGGGGGGCAACAGCCCGCCCAGACCGTGTCTCATCAAGCCTTTCTGCCCCATCTTGCCGACCTTTTTCATCATGTCGGCCATCTGCTGGTGCTGCTTGAGAAGCTTGTTGACGTCTTGGACCGAGACACCCGAGCCGGCGGCGATGCGCTTCTTGCGCGACGCCTTGATCAGGTCGGGATTTCTCCGCTCGGCGGCGGTCATCGACAAGATGATGGCCTTCTGGCGGCCGACCACCTTGCCGTCGAGCTTGGCGTCCTTCAACTGGTCGGCCATCTTGCCGATGCCGGGCAGCATGCCGATGATGCCCTTGAGGTCGCCCATCTTCTCGACCTGCTTGAACTGGGCCAGCATGTCGTTCAGGTCGAACTTGCCCTTCTCGATCCGCTTGGCGAGCCGTTCGGCCTCGTCGACCTCGATGGTCTCCATGGCCTTCTCGACCAGCGAGACCACGTCACCCATGCCCAGGATGCGGCCGGCCAGGCGGTCGGGGTGGAACACCTCCAGGGCGTCCAGCTTTTCGCCCTGACCCAGGAACTTGATGGGGCGGCCGGTGACGGCGCGCATCGACAGGGCAGCGCCGCCGCGGGCATCGCCATCGACGCGGGTCAGCACGATGCCGGTGACGCCGACCTTTTCGTTGAATTCATGCGCCAGGGTGACGGCGTCCTGGCCGGTCATGGCGTCGACCACCAGCAGGGTCTCGACCGGCTTGGCGACGTCGCGGACCTGGGCGACCTCGGCCATCAGTTCCTGGTCGATGTGCAGGCGGCCGGCGGTGTCGAGGACGACGACGTCGTAGCCTTCCTTGCGGCCCATCTCCAAGGCGCGCTTGGTGATGGCCACCGGCATCTCGCCCATGATGATCGGCAGCGAGCCGACATCGGCCTGGCGGGCCAGAATCTCCAATTGCTGCTGCGCCGCCGGGCGATAGACGTCCAGGGAGGCCAGCAGGACCTTCTTCTTCTGCGCCTTCAGGCGAACGGCCAGCTTGCCCGAGGTGGTGGTCTTGCCCGAGCCCTGCAGGCCGACCATCAAGATGATTGCGGGCGGCACGGCGTTGAGGTTGAGCTCGACCCCTTCGGTGCCCAGGATGTTGATCAGTTCGTCATGGACGATCTTGACCACCATCTGGCCGGGCGTCACCGAGCGGATGACATCCTGGCCGACGGCGCGGTCCTTGACGCGGGCGACGAAGTCCTTGACCACCGAAAGGGCGACGTCGGCTTCCAGCAGGGCGACGCGGACCTCACGCAGCGCCTCGACAACGTCGGCCTCCGACAGCGCACCGCGGCCGGTCAGCTTGTCGAACACCTTCGACAGACGTTGAGAGAGCGATTCGAACATCAAGCACTCCAAAACAAATTCGCGCCAGTGCGCGTATCTTCGCGGACTGACGGGCCACCGTGGTGGCGGATGTCTCCAGAGGAACTGAAGAGGATGGGGTTTTAGGCCCGACGCCGCCCCAGAGTCAAGCCGTTTGTCCGGGTGCGGCTCGGCCGTTGCCTTCGGGCACGCGCGGGCTTACACTTCCTTCGGCGGCAGCAAGGCCGCGCCAGGGAGGCAGGATTGGCTGGTGAGAATGGCGAGCAGGGGCCGTCCATGGGACTAAGCCCCGCCGAATTGGCGGCGCGTCTGGATGGTTTGTCCGCCAGTCTGCCCGGATTCTCCTTTCAGCGTCGCCAGGCCCCCGACGGCACCATCAGCTATCCCCAGTTTGGCGAAACCCTGGCAGCGGTGCTGGGAATCGGCGCCGAGGCGATGAGTGTCAACGGCAAGGGCTGTCTGAACGTCATCCATTGGGCCGATCGTGACGACCATTTGGCGGCGATCCGTCATTCCGCCCAGGTTCTGGGCGTCAACCCGGAAGAATTCCGCGCCATTTCCGCCGCCGGTCAGGTGCGCTGGCTGAAGGGCGCCGCCAAGGCGCGGCGCCTGGATGACGGCACCGTGCTGTGGGACGGCGTGCTGATCGACATCACTGACGGCCGCCGTGCCGAGTTCCGTCTCGACATGCTGATGGAGCACGCCGCCGACGCCATCTTGGTGCTGGACGAGAACGGCCAGGTCGATACCGTCAACGCCGCCGGCGAACGTTTGTTCGACTGGTCGGGCAAGGAACTGGCCGGCCGCGACTTCCTGACCTTGCTGGCCGAACCCGATCGCCGGCCGGAATTGCTGCAGGTCGGCGACGGCGGCATGGTCGGCGGCGGCCCGCACGAAATGATCGGCCTGCGCCGCAACGGTGCCACCTTCCCGCTGGAGATCTCGACCGTCGAGGTGCGGCTGGAAGGGACGCGCCTGTTCGTCTGCATCGGCCGCGACATCACGGCGCGCAAGGCCACCGAGGCGGCGCTGCGCGAGACCGAGCAGCGGCTGCGCGCCATCGCCGGCAACATGCCGGGCATGGTGTTCCAGCGGATTTTGTCGAAGGACGGAAGGGTCGGCTATACCTATGTGTCCGAGGGCTGTCGCTCGTTCCTGGGGGTCGAGCCCGAGGAATTGATGGTCGATCCCGATGTCTTCATGCAGATGCTGACCGCCGACGAGCGCCAGAAATTCGTGGCCGGCCTGACCCATTCCGCCAAGATGATGGAGCCCTATGACGAGGAACTGGCGGTGCTGGGCGGCGACGGTCGGCGGCGCTGGCTGCGCGGACAAAGCCGTCCGACCAAGCGGCCCGACGGCTCGGTGGTGTGGGACGGCGTGATGATCGACGTCACCGACCGCAAGATGGCCGAACAGCGTCTGTCGTTCCTGGCCTATTACGACCCGCTGACCCGGCTGCCCAACCGCGCCGCCTTCCTGGACCGCTTCAATTCCGCCCGCGAGCTGGCGGCCGGGCGCGGCAGCCCGCTAGCGGTGCTCAGCCTGGGCATCGACCGGTTCGGCATCATCAACGCCACCATGGGGCACACCATCGGCGATCAGGTGCTGATCGCGGCGGCCGACCTGCTGCAATCGGGATTGGGGCGCGACGACATCATGGCCCGGGCCTCGGGCGACCGCTTCCTGGTGCTGATCACCGGCCATCAGGCCATGCGCGATCTGACCGAGGCGATCGAGCATTTGCACCATCTGGCCCAGACCTCGGTGTCGGTGCAGGGCGACGAGTTCGACATCTCGGTATCCATCGGCGTGGCCTTGTTCCCGCGCGACGGCGACGACGCCGAGGAACTGATCCGCAACGCCGAGGCGGCGCTGCAGCGGGCCAAGGGCCAGGGGCCGGCGACGCTGCAATTCTTCACCCAGGAAATGAGTTCGCGGGTCGCCAAGACCCTGTCGCTGCAAAACAAGCTGCGCCGCGCGCTGGATCAGGGCGAGTTCCTGCCCTATTTCCAGCCGCAGGTCGATCTGGTCACCGGCGCGGTGGTCGGCATGGAAGCGCTGGTGCGGTGGAACAGCCCGGAACTGGGCATGGTGTCGCCGGTCGAGTTCATCCCGGTCGCCGAGGAATGCGGCCTGATCGACGGCATCTGCGAGATCATGCTGGACAAGTGCGCCCGCCAGAACAAGGCGTGGCAGGAGATGGGACTGCCGCCGATCCCGGTGGCGGTCAACGTTTCCGGCCGCCAGTTCCAGTATGCCAAGCGGCTGATCCATGCGCTGGAAAGCACCTTGGCCGATACCGGCCTTGATCCGCGTTACCTGGAAGTCGAACTGACCGAAAGCTCGGCGATGCGCGACGCCGACAACGCCATCGCCGTGGTGCAGACCCTGAAGGACATGGGCATCGCCTGCTCGATCGACGATTTCGGCACCGGCTATTCGTCGCTGTCGGTGTTGAAGCGCTTCCCGATTTCGAAGCTGAAGATCGACCGCAGCTTCGTGATGGACGTCATCACCGATCCCAACGACGCCGCCATCGTCGATGCCATCGTCGCCATGGCGCGGGCCTTGAAGATGAAGGTGGTGGCCGAGGGCGTCGAGCACGTCCAGCACCTCGAGTTCCTGCGGGCGCTGGGCTGCGACCAGATGCAGGGCTATCTGTTCTCGCGCCCCTTGCCGGCCACCGAGATGGGCGCGCTGCTGGAAGAAGGCCGCCGCCTGAAATTCGAGGAACGGCGGCGGGCCTAGCTCAATGACCGACCCCAAGGCCGGAAACAGCGTCAAGCACTCCTATACCATTGCCTGCGCCTCGGCGTTTCGCGACGCCGTCGAGGCGTTGGCCGCCCGCCGCCGGGTCAATGTCGGCGACATCGCCCGCTCGGTGCTGCTGGTGGTGCCGGCCGAAACCATCGCGGGCTTTCCCGATCCCGGCGATCCCGACCCGCTGGACCGCGAGACGGTGGTGCTGAAATCAGGCCCCAGCCAGGGCCGGCCGTGGCGGCGCAAGCCGCGCCTGCAGGTCCGCATGGCGCCCGGCTTCGACGCCTTGTTCATCCGCCGAGCCCTGGCGCTGGCCCTGGCCATGGACCAGGGCGCCCTGGCCTTGAAGCTGGAAGACCCATCGGCGCCGCCGCCGATTCCCGAGCCGCCACCCCCACCGCCGCCACCCCCACCGCCGGTCGTCGATACCCGGATCCTGGACGCGGTCAACGAGGAGGTCGAGCGGCTGCGGGCCATCGTCAACGTGCTGTCGTTCGAGCCCTTGCCGCATGGGGTGTCCAGCAAGGCCGACGCCTTGCACGTCCTGGGCTTCCCGCCCGGCACCCATCCCGACAAACGGATGGTGCGGGCGCGCTTTCGCATGCTGGCGACCATCCATCATCCCGACAGCAATTACGGCAGCCATGACCGCATGAGCCAGCTGAACCAGGCGATGGAATATCTGAAGGATTAGGGGGCGGTCTGGTCTAGGCTGAAGCTCGCCTCCCCCCACCCGTCACGCTGGCGCTTGCCCCACTGCTGTCCGGTTAAAAATCGGGCCTACCAACCATCGTCCCTTTCGTCAAGCCCGAGGGTGACGACAGGAAAATCCGATTCCACCAAACTCAGCGAGACTCTAAGTCCGTACCGGGCCAGCTCAAACGCCGCACGGGCTTGGCGTCACTGTTTCGGACAGGGATAGCGGTTGTCGCGGGTGTCGCACAGGCTGACCTGATGCGAGAACTCGCTCCAGCGGCGCAGCAAGCCGTCGGGGAAGGGCGGCGTCTGGTCCTTGGCGAACGGGAGACCGCGCCATTGCCGCTGGACCACGTAAAGCGCCTCGCGGCCGCGGATGGCCTGGACCAGAACGAAGCCGCCCATACCCGACTTACGACCCTTGGTGCAGGTCACCGACACCACCGCCATCGGATAGCCGTTGGTCGGCACCTCGGTCACCGCGCTGGCGCCGGCCGCCTCGCAATTGTCGCGGCTGTACTGGATGACGCTGTCGATGAAGGTGCGCGGGCTTTGGTCATGCGCGGTATAGACCTGGACGGTGATCAGCTCGTTCCAGTTCTTGTCGTCCTCGCCCGGCGGGAAAAGCCGGGTGATCGACATCTTCTCGCCCTTCTGGACCGGCACCGCGGCCCAGCCGGCCGGCGGGTTCATCACCAACCGCTCGCCCGGCGGCGGGTATTGCTGGGCCAGGGCCGGTGTGGCAAGCCCGGCGACGATCAGGGCGGCAAGGGCGAAACGCATCCGACTCTCCATTAATACGCCTTGGCCAGCGCATGGCGGACCAGCTTGCGCATCACCGTCGGCAAGGCGTGCTCGCCCAAACGGTCAAGCTCGACCCACAGGCCTGATGGCCGCCCTCCAGGGCCGGCCTTCGCGGCCATTATCCGCAGGTTCAGTTGAAAATGGGTGAAGATGTGGCGCACCTCGCCCGGCAGTGCCCGCCAGTCGGCGGTGATCGGGGCCTGGGCGGTCGGATCGGCGGGCTGGGTCTCTGACCATTCGGTCGAGGGGATCTCCATCATGCCGCCCAGCAATCCTTGCGGCGGGCGGCGGCGCAGCAGCACGCGACCCTTGGAATCGGTCAGCCAGAAGGCGGTGCCGAACCGGATCGGGCGCGCCGGCTTTTCCAGCTTGGCCGGCAATCGTTCGGCAATGCCCAGCCGGCGGCCCTCGCACGGTTCTTGCCACGGGCAGATGCCGCAGGCGGGTTTCCTTGGCGTGCAGATGGTCGCCCCCAGATCCATCACCGCCTGGGCGTAATCGCCGGCGCGCAGATCCGGCGTCAGGGCGGCGGCCAGCTGTTTCAGGCGGGGCTTGGCCTTGGGCAGCGGCTCTTGGACCGCGTGCAGCCGGGTCATCACCCGTTCGACATTGCCGTCGACCACCACCGCCTTCTGCCCGAAGGCGATGGCGGCGATGGCGGCGGCGGTATAGTCACCGACGCCCGGCAATTGGCGCAGGCCAGCTTCGTCCTCGGGGAAGCGGCCGTTCCGCCACTGGGTTACCAGCTTGGCGCAGGCAATGAGGTTGCGGGCCCGGGCGTAATAGCCAAGTCCGGCCCATTCGGCCATGACGGCATCGGTGGGCGCGGCGGCCAGGGATTCCACCGTCGGCCAGCGGGCCAGGAAACGGGCGAAATAGGGGATGACGGCGGCTACCGTGGTCTGCTGCAGCATCACTTCCGACAGCCAGACGGCATAAGGGTCGGTCAGGCCGCGCCACGGCAGGGTGCGGGCATCGCGGTCGTACCAGACAAGCAGGCGGTCGGGCAGGGTATCAGGCATGGCGGCAGCATAGGGCTTGCGCTAAGGTTTCGTCCATGACCAGCAAGCCCCCCCGGGACGAAGACCGCCGCATCCAGGGCATGGTGTCCGTAGCCCTTGCCGCCGATCGGGTGACCAAGCCGATTTTCGGGCGCCACGGCTTTGCCGGCGGCGCGCTGGTGGTCGATTGGCCGGCCATCGTAGGCAGCGCGGTGGCGGCCCACACGCTCCCGGTGCGCATCAAGTTCCCGCCCAAGGAACGGACCGGCGGCATCCTCGAGATCAAGGTCGCCTCCAGCGCGTTTGCCACCGAATTGCAGCATCTGGAACCCTTGATCATCGAACGGGTCAACGGCTATTTCGGCTGGCAGGCGGTGACCCGCTTGCGCCTGCGCCATGGCCCGCTTCCCGAACGAGCCAAGGCCAAGGCGGCGCCAAGGCCGCCACCGGCCAACGCCGCCTTGAGCGAACGGCTGAAGGACGTCACCGATCCCGCCCTGAAAGAGGCGCTGGAACGGCTGGGCCGCCACATCCTTGCCAAAGGGTAATCTTGTGTCGCTGCCGCACTGCACCTATCATCCGGCGATCCCATCTTGGAGGTTGACGCCGTGACCGTCCTTGCCCGCCTTTTCGCCCTGATCGTCGTGTTCGCAGCCGCCCCGGCCCTGGCCGCCGATGCCGACAGCTTCGCCATCGACCGTGTGCTGGGCAAGGCCGACGCCCCGATCACCATCATCGAGTACGCCTCGACCACCTGCGGCCATTGCGCCAACTTCCACAAGACCACCCTGCCCGAGATCAAGACCAACTGGATCGATACCGGCAAGGCCAAGCTGATCTATCGCGACTTCCCCACCGGCCCGGCCGGCCTGTCGGTCGGCGCCTCGATGATCGCCCATTGCTCGGGGCCGGATCGCTATTTCGGCGTGCTGGACCTGATCATGAAGAACCAGGACAAGTGGATGCGCGACCAGAACCCGCTGGACGTCTTGAAGAAGCTGGTGCGCTTCGCCGGCATGACCGGCGACGACGTCGATGCCTGCCTGAAGCGTCAGGACCTGGCCAAGGACATTCAGGACCGCGCCCAGGCCGGTTCGAAGAAGTACGACGTCGAATCGACGCCGTCCCTGATCATCAACGGCAAGCTAATCGTCGGCGCCCGCGACTATGCCGATTTCGACAAGGCGCTGAAGGCCGCCAAGTAAGGCGGTCCTGACCGGGCAAGGGGGAGCCAGGGGGTGATCCAGTTCACCAAGCTGCGGCTGGCCGGCTTCAAGTCGTTCGTCGATGCGACCGAGCTTCTGATCGAACCCGGCTTGACCGGGGTGGTCGGCCCCAACGGCTGCGGCAAGTCGAACCTGATCGAGGCGTTGCGCTGGGTGATGGGCGAGACCTCGGCCCGCCAGATGCGCGGCGGCGAGATGGACGACGTCATCTTCGGCGGCACCTCCAGCCGCCCGGCCCGCAATCTGGCCGAAGTGCTGGTCGGGTTGGACAATTCGGCCGGCGTCGCGCCGCCGCAATACGGCACCGCCGAGCTTGAGGTGGTGCGCCGCATCGAACGCGGCCAGGGCTCCAGCTACCGCATCAACGGCCGCGACGTGCGCGCCCGCGACGTCCAGTTGCTGTTCGCCGATTCAGCGACCGGGGCGCGTTCGTCGGGACTGGTCAGCCAGGGCCGGGTCGGCGCCCTGATCAACGCCAAGCCGGCCGAGCGCCGCAGCCTGCTGGAAGAAGCCGCCGGCATCTCGGGCCTTTATTCGCGCCGGCACGAAGCCGAGCTGCGCCTGAAGAACGCCGAGGCCAACCTGGCCCGTCTCGACGACGTGCTGGCCACCCTGGACGAGCAATTGAAGGGGCTGCAAAAGCAGGCGCGTCAGGCGGTGCGCTACCGCACCCTGTCGGAACAGATCCGCGCCACCGAGGCCCAGGTCCTTTATCTGTCGTGGCTGGAAGCCCTGGCGGTGATCGATGCCGCCCGTGCCGCCATGAAGGAAGCCGAGCTTCGCGTCGAGGAAGCGGCCGAACTGGCGGCGGTGGCCGCGACGCGTCAGGCCGAGGCCGCCGCCGGCCTGCCCGAGTTGCGCCGCCATGACGGCGAGGTCCAGGCCCTGTGGCAGCGCCTGCTGGTCGAGCGCGAGCAATTGGAGGGCGAGGAAGGCCGGCTGGCCGAGACCCGCCGCGATCTGGAAGCGCGCCTGGCCCAGTCGCAATCGGACCTGCAAAAGGAACATGCCCGCGCAGCCGACGCCGATCAGGCCATCGCCCGCCTGGCCGCCGAGGAGGACGAGGTCCGCGCCGCCGCCGAGGATGAGGGCGAGCGTCGCCTGGCGGCCGAGCAGGCGGTCGAGGCCGCAGCGGGCGTGGTGGTGGCCCTGGAAAAGGATCTGGGTCAGGCGATGGAAGAGGTGGCCGCCGCCGACGCCGAACGCGCCGCCGCCCTTCGCCGCCTGCAAGAATCCGAGACCCGCCGCGACCGCCTGAAGGAACGGGTGGTGCAATTGCAGACCCAGGCCGAGCAATTGCAAGGCGAAGGGCTGGACCGGGCCGATCTGACCGCGGCCGAGATGGATTTGGAAGCGGCCCAGGAATATCTGGAGGAAAGCCGCGAGGCTGCCGAGGATTGGGACAGGAAACGGGTCCAGGCCACCGCCGCCCGCGAATCGGCGCGCGACGCCTTCCAGGCCGCCCAGGCGGCCCGCACACGCATCAAGGCCGAGATCGACGCCCTCAATCAGGTGCTGAACGGGGCCAAGGCCAGCGATCATCCGCCGGTGCTGGACCGGGTCTCGGCCTCGCCGGGGGCCGAGCCGGCCCTGGCCGCCGCCCTGGGCGACGATCTGTCGGCCTCGCTGGAGTCGGACGCCCCGGTCCATTGGGTCGAACTGGCCCCGCTTGATCCGGCCCCTGCGCTGCCCGACGGCACCGAGCCCCTGGCCCGGCTGGTATCGGCGCCGCCGGCCCTGGCCCGCTCGCTGGCGCAAGTCGGCGTGGTCGCCGACCTTGCCGCCGCCATCCGCCTGCGTCAGGCGCTCGCCTGCGGCCAGCGTCTGGTGACCCGGGCCGGCGATCTGGTGCGCTGGGACGGTCTGACCGCCCTGGCCGGCGCGCCCAGCCCGATGGCGGTGCGCCTGGCCCAGCGCAACCGCCTGCGCGAGCTGGATGCCGCCTTCGAGGATGCCGAACTGGGTGCCGAGCAGGCGCAAGGCCGGGTCGAGGCGGCCCAGGCGGCGATGGACGAGGCGACCGAGGCCGAGCGTGCCGCCAAGGACGCGGTGCGCCGGGCCGAGGCCGAAACCGCCAAGGCCCGCGACGATCACGCCAGGCTGGCCCAGCGCTTCGCCGCCTTCGAATCGCGCATGGCGGCCCTGACCGAGCAATCCACCGCCGCCCGCGCCGATCTCGAGGATGCCGAGGGCGATCTGATGGAGGCCCGGCTTGAAGTCGAGGCCTTCCCCCAGGCCGATGACGGCAAGGACAGGGTCAACGGCTTGCGGGCCGAACTGGCGGAAAAGCGCTCGGGGTTGGTCGAGGCGCGCTCGGAGCTGGACCGCGTGCTGCGCGACGGTGCCGACCGCGCGCGCCGGCTGGACCAACTGGCCGCCGACCGGGAATCGTGGAAGAAACGGGCCGAGACCGCCCGCACCCATGTCCAGGAACTCGAGGAACGGCGCGAGACGGTGATGGCCGAGATCGAGCGCCTGGCCCAGGCCCCCGACACCTTCGCCCGGCGCCGCGCCGAGTTGCTGGACAAGCTGGAACAGGCCGAAGCGGCGCGCAAGCGCTCGGCCGATGCCCTAGCCGCCGCCGAAGCCGCCCAGGCCGAGACCGACCGCGCCATGCGCGCCACCGAGGCGGCCCTGGCCCAGGCCCGCGAGGACCGCATCCGCCGCGAGGCCGCCGTCTCGGCCGCCGATCAGAATTGCCGCGCCGTCGCTGTTCGCATCGCCGAGCGGCTGGACCTGACCCCTGAGCAATTGCGCGAGGTCGCCGGCCTGGTCGAGGAGGAACGCCCCGACCGCGAGGACTTAAGCCGCCGGCTGGATCGCTTGTCGCGCGAACGTGACGCCATGGGGCCGGTCAACCTGCGGGCCGAGCAGGAAGTGACCGAGCTGGACGAGCGCATCACCGGCATGCGGGCGGAAAAGGACGATCTGGTCGCCGCCATCGCCAAGCTGCGCGGCGCCATCGGCGAATTGAACCGCGAGGGCCGCGAGCGGCTGCTGGCCTCGTTCGAACAGGTCGACCGCCAGTTCCGCGACCTGTTCGTGCAATTGTTCGGCGGCGGGCGCGCCCATCTGGCCTTGACCGAATCCGACGATCCGCTGGAAGCCGGCCTGGAAATCATGGCCTCGCCGCCGGGCAAGCGGCTGCAGATCCTCAGTCTGCTGTCGGGTGGCGAGCAGGCCCTGACCGCCCTGGCCCTGATCTTCGCGGTGTTCATGATCAATCCCGCGCCCATCTGCGTGCTGGACGAGGTCGATGCCCCCCTGGACGACGCCAATGTCGACCGCTTCTGCAGTCTGGTCGAGAATATCGCCCAGACCACCCGCACCCGATTCCTGATCGTCACCCACCACCGCATGACCATGGCCCGCGTCCACCGCCTGTACGGCGTTACCATGGCCGAGCGTGGGGTGTCGCAACTGGTCTCGGTCGACCTTTCCCAGGCCGCGGAACTGACCGATCAGGCGACACCACCTTAAGGTGGGAGGTGCCGCCACCCCTTCGGGCGGGGCTCGGATTCGTCGCACTGCGATATCGCAGTGCAAAAAATGGTCGGGTCGGTCTTGAATTTTTGTTTAAAATCAACATGTTGAAATTACTGGTTTCCGGCCTTGACACGCGCTGATGCACCCCTTATGTTGCCCGCGCTTTTGGCACCGATGCGACCGGACCAGGATGTTCGCAAGGGCTCGATCTCGATGAGTGAGCACGAAGGACCTTCAGGGCTGGACGATCTCGATACCCGCATCCGCGCGGCGCGCGAGCGGGAGATGGCTGAGACAGAGCAGAAACCGGGGCGGCGGACGTCGTCTTCGGGGATCGCCTTGGGGATGCGCATCTCGGTCGAGTTCGTGGCGGGCGTTGCCGTCGGGGTGGGCATAGGCTGGGGCCTGGACCACTTCTTCGGCACCAAGCCGTTGTTGATGGTGTTGTTCCTGCTTCTCGGCGGGGGCGCTGGCGTGATGAACGCCTATCGCGCCGCCAAGGGGTTGGATGCGACGGTCGGACTGGGGATGGCCCAGAAACGGCAGGCCAAGCGAACGAAGGACAGGTAGGAGACTCTCGTGGCGAACCCGATCGAGCAGTTCAAGATCAAGCCCATCATTCCGCTCGAAGTGGCGGGCGTCGACGTGTCGTTCACCAATTCCGCGGTGATGATGGTCATTTCGGTGGTGCTGATCACCGCCTTCCTGACGCTCTCGGTGCGCTCGCGCGCCTTGGTTCCCGGGCGCTGGCAAGCGCTGGCCGAGGTGTTCTATGAATTCATCGCCGGCATGCTGAAGGACAATGTGGGGCAGGAAGGGCGCAAGTATTTCCCCTTCATCTTCACCCTGTTCATGTTCGTGCTGTTCGGTAACCTGCTGGGCATGATCCCGGGCGCCTTCACCTATACCAGCCACGTCATCGTGACGTTCGGCATGGCCATCGTGGTGTTCATCGGCGTCACCATCATCGGTTTCGCCCGCCACGGCACCCATTTCCTGCGCATGTTCTTCCCCGAGGGTGCCCCGATCGCCACCGCGATCATCCTGGTGCCGATCGAGGTGATCTCGTACTTCTCGCGCCCGTTCAGCCTGGCGGTTCGTCTTTTCGCCAACATGACCGTCGGCCACATCATCTTGAAGGTGCTGGGCGGCTTCGTGGTCAGCCTGGGCGCGTTCTACGTCATTCCGGGCATCGTGCCCTTCGCCTTCCTGGGCGCCATCACCGTTCTCGAGTTCGGTATCGCCCTGCTGCAGGCCTATGTCTTCACCATCCTGTCGTGCATCTACCTGCACGACGCCATCCACATGCATTGATGGGTGGCTTCAGGGTTCTGACTTTTTCGTCTGTTTTCGGTTTCCAGTCCTCGAAGGAGCAAAATTATGGAAGCGAGTGCTGCTAAGTTGATCGGTGCTGGTCTGGCCGCCATCGGCATGATCGGTTCGGGTATCGGCGTGGGTAACATTTGGGCCAACCTGATCGCCACCGTCGGCCGTAACCCGGCCGCCAAGGCGAACGTCGAGCTGTACGGCTGGATCGGCTTCGCGGTGACCGAAGCTATCGCGCTGTTCGCTCTGGTCGTCGCGCTGATGATCCTCTTCGCCTAAGGTTTCAGGCGAAGGTTCCTCCTTCGGAACGGTGTGAGAGCCGCGCCGCCGGGTAACCGGTGGCGCGGCCCGCCTCCCGCTCCGATATCCCGCTTCAATACCCCATATGGAGCATCGGGATGCCCCAGTTCGATCCGGCGTTCTTCGCGCCCCAGCTTTTCTGGCTGGCCGTCACTTTCATCACTTTGTACATCCTGATGTCCAAGGTGGCCCTGCCGAAGATCGGCGCCGTCCTCGACGAGCGTCAGCGCAAGATCGACGACAATCTCGACAAGGCCATGCAGTTGAAGGCCGAAGCCGAGGCCGCGATTGCCGCGTATGAAAAGGCTTTGGCCGAATCGCGCGCGCACGCGCACTCCGTCATCAAGGAAGCCAGCGAACGCCTGGCCAAGCAAGCCGATGAGCGCACCCGTGAGCTCAGCGCCAAGCTGGCCGAGCAGATCAAGGCCGGCGAGGTTCGCATTGCCGCCGCCAAGGAACAGGCCCTCGCCAATGTGCGAGACGTCGCCCTTGACGTCGCCGGCGCCGCCATCGCCCGTCTGGTTGGTACCAGCCCCGATCAGGGCAAGCTGGAATCGGCCATCGCCGCCGCGCTGAAGGAGAACGGACAATGATTTCGGTCGCCTACGCAGCCGACGCGCATCACGCCGCCGGTCCGTTCTACACCGATGCCGCCTTCTGGGTCGGCATCGCCTTCATCATGGTCGTCGCCCTGGCTATGAAGCCGGTGGTGCGCGCCCTGGGCGCCGGGCTCGACGCCCGGTCGGCCAAGATCAAGGCCCGCATCGACGAAGCCGCCCGCCTGCGTGAAGAGGCCCAGGAGACCCTGGCCCGCTATCAGCGCAAGCAGCGCGACGCCATGAAGGAAGCGGAAGAGATCATCGCCCATGCCAAGGCCGAGGCCGAGCGCCTGGCCGCGCAGTCGGCCAAGGATCTCGACGCGTCCTTGAAGCGCCGCGAGCAGCAGGCCATGGACCGTATCGCCCAGGCCGAGGCCCAGGCGGTCAAGGAAGTCAAGAATCTGGCCGTCGATGTCGCCATCGCCGCCGCCCGTCAGGTTCTGGCCGAAAGCATCACCGCCGACCAGGCCGCCGCCCTGGTGGACGGCGCCATCCAGGAACTGCCGCACAAGCTGCATTAAGGTCCTGACGGCTAAAACGCTCTAGCAAAGCCCCCTCGGGTCTTCCCGAGGGGGCTTTGTCGGTTTAGGGTGGGTGTATTGGATAGCGGAGCCGTCCCCATGCCCTTCGTCACCCGCGATACCGACGGCCGTCTGATCGCCATCGCCGAATTCCCGCTGGACGACAGCGCCGAGGAATTGGCCGCCGACGACCCGGAAATTGTCGCCTTCGTCGAACGCACCTGCGACCTGGCCATCGAAGGGGCCGGCGAGGCGCCGTTCATCAACGCCGATCTGGCCTTCATCCGCGTGGTCGAGGATCTGATCGAGGTGCTGATGCGCAAGGGCGTGCTGGCCCTGACCGACCTGCCGGGGCCGGCCCAGGAAAAGCTGATGAGCCGCCGGGCACTGCGCCATTGGCTGGCCGGCGTGGCGGGTATCGTCGATGATGGCGGCGAAGGCAAGATCATCTAGGGCCGTCCTGGCCATCTGGGCGGTGGCGGTGGGCGTTCCCGCCTTCGCCGACCCGGTCGGCTTTCCCGGCGCGCAGGGAACCGGATATCCGTGGGTTGAGCAGGTCACCGCCGATCTGGTCGTGCCGCCCGGTGACGGCAAGCGGCCGGCCTTGGTGATCCTGCATGGATCGGGGGGGATCGACGGCCGCGGCGCCTTCCATGCCGCCGAAATGCAGCGCCGTGGTTTCGCCACCTTGGAAGTGCTGATGTTCCCGCCGGGTGGCCGCCCGCGCGAGGGCCATCACGTCAACCTGACCCACGCCTATGGGGCGCTGAAATATCTGGCCGGGCGTGACGATATCGATCCGGGCAGGATTGCGGTGATGGGTTTCTCGTTCGGGGCCAATCTGGCCATCCGCACCGCCTCGGCCCCCACGCGTGAAGCCTTCGACGACGATCTGGGCGGGTTGCGATTCGCTGTCCACGTCGCTTTCTATCCGACCTGCTGGACTCATGCGCGGCTGCAGACCAATCCGCGTCACCCCCAGTTCGGGACCTTCGATCGCCTGACCGGCGCGCCGGTGCTGATCCTGGCCGGGGGCCAGGATGATTACGGCCGGCCCGACGATTGCGCGCGTTTTGCCCGGATGCTCGAGGACAAGCCGGGGGCCAGGATCGACCTGGAATTCTATCCCCAGGCCACCCATGGCTGGGACGGCCAGACCGATCGCGAGCGCTTCATCTATGATGCGATGGCGTTCGAGGGGCGTGGCGGCAAGGTTCGCCTGACCCCCGACCCGGAAATCGCCGAGCGCTCGCGCCGCCGGGCGGCTGACTTTCTGGCGGGCGTCCTCGAGCCCTAGATTTCCACCTGGCTGCCCAGTTCGACGACGCGGTTGCTGGGCAGTTGGAAGAAGTCCATGGCATTGGTGGCCGACCGGGCCATCCAGGCGAACAATTGTTCGCGCCACGGGGCCATGCCGGGATTCTGCGAGGCGATGATGGTCTCGCGCGACAGGAAGTAACTGATGGACATCGGTTCGTAGAAGAAGCCCAACTGCTCGGTCTTGGCCTGAGCCATGGTCTTGGGGATGTTGGGATCCTCCATGAAGCCGAAGCGCAGGGTCAGGCGCTGGAAGCCCGGCGCCAGCACTTCATGCTCGATGCGCTTGTCCGCCGACACGAAGGGCGTCTCGGCCATGATCACCGTCAGGATCACCACCCGCTCGTGCACCACCTTGTTGTGCTTCAGATTGTGCAGCAGGGCCAGCGGAATGCCCTCGCGGGTGCCGGTCAGGAAGATGGCGGTGCCCGAGACGCGGGTGACCCGCGCCGACAGCGAGGCCAGGAAGGCATCGACCGGCATGGCGTCGTGGGCCAGCTTGGCCATCAACAACTGGCGGCCGCGCTTCCAGGTGGTCAGGAACACGAACACCACCAGGCCGATGGCCAGCGGGAACCAGCCGCCATGGGGAATCTTGGTGGAATTGGCCAGGAAGAAGGCCAGATCCATCACCAGGAACAGCCCGACCAGGCCGAACACCCAATTCTTCTTCCACCCCCACAGCAGCAGCATGACCATGCCGATCAGGGTGGCGTCGATGACCATGGTGCCGGTCACCGCCACGCCATAGGCCGAAGCCAGGTTGGACGAGGTGCGAAAGCCCAGCACCAGGGCCATCACGAAGATCATCAGCGTCCAGTTCAGCACCGGCACGTAGATCTGGCCGATTTCCTGTTCCGAGGTGTGGACGATGGTCATGCGCGGCAGATAGCCCAGCTGAATGGCCTGGCGGGTCACCGAGAAGGCGCCGGAAATCACCGCCTGCGAGGCGATGACGGTGGCGCAGGTGGCCAGCAGCAGCAGCGGCACGCCGGCCCAGGCCGGGGCCATCTTGAAGAACGGGTTCTCCAGCGCGGCCGGATTGGTCAACAGCAGCGCGCCCTGACCGAAATAATTGAGCAGCAAGGCCGGCAGCACCAGGAAGTACCAGGCCAGGCGGATCGGCACCCGGCCGAAATGGCCCATGTCGGCGTAAAGCGCCTCGGCGCCGGTCACCGCCAGCACCACCGAGCCCAAGGCCAGGAACCCGATCCAGCCGTCGTTATACAGGAACAGAATGGCCCAATGCGGCGACAGCGACTTCAGGACGTCGGGGGCCAGGCCGATATTGCGCACGCCCATGACCGCCAACACGGTGAACCAGATGATCATGATCGGGCCGAACATCTTGCCGACGGCGTCGGTGCCGTGCTTCTGGATGGCGAACAAGATCACCAGGATGCCGATGGTCAGCGGCACGACATATTGGTCCAGCGCCGGGGCCACCACCTGCAGGCCTTCCACCGCCGACAGGATCGAGATGGCCGGGGTGATCATCGAATCGCCATAGAACAAGGCGGCGGCGAAGATGCCCAGGGCGGCGACCAGGGCCGACAGGCCGGGCCTGCCTTGCGCGGCGCGGCCGACCAGGGCCAGCAGGGCCAGCGATCCGCCCTCGCCCTTGTTGTCGGCGCGCATGATGAAGATGACGTATTTGATGGAGACCACGATGGTCACCGCCCAGAACACCAGGGACAGCACGCCGAACACATGCAGCCGATCCAGCGCCAGCGGATGCGGGCCGGCGAAGGTTTCCTTCATGGCGTAAAGCGGGCTGGTGCCGATGTCGCCGAAGACGACGCCGATGGCGCCGAACATCAGGGCGAAGACATTGCGCGAATGGCCGTGTCCGGCCCCGTCGGGTGCGCTCATCTCGGTGATTCCCCTTATAGACGGTGCGCATATGGCCTCGAACCGCGAGAAGAGTCAAGCAGCCCCAAGCAGGCGTTCGACGAAGGCTGGAACCACCTGGGACGCCGGTCCCAGCACGGTCTCGGCGAACAGGCTGGCGCCCTCGCTAGGTTCGAGGTTCAGTTCTACCGTGTGGGCACGGCCGGCGCGGCGCACGCCCAGCACGAAGCCGGCGGCCGGATAGACGTTGCCCGAGGTCCCGATCGAGACGAACAGGTCGCAGTCCATCAGCGCCCGCTCGATGCGATCCATGGCCAACGGCATCTCGCCGAACCACACCACATGCGGGCGCAGGCGGCCGGGGCGGCGGCAATCGGGGCAGCGTTCGTCGACGGTCAGGTCGCCCCGCCATTCGAACGGATCGTCGCAGACCTGGCAGCGGACCTTCAGCAACTCGCCATGCATGTGGATCAGGTTGCGGCTGCCGGCCCGTTCGTGCAGGTCGTCGATGTTCTGGGTGACCACCAGCACTTCGCCGGGCCAAGCCGCTTCCAGCCGGGCCAGGGCCAGGTGGGCCGGGTTGGGGGCGATGGCGGGGTCCTGCAGGCCGCGCCGTCGGGCGTTATAGAAATCCTGGACCAGCGCAGGGTTGGCCGCGAACGCCTCGGGCGTGGCGACGTCCTCCAGGCGGACCTTCGACCACAAACCGCCTTCGCAGCGAAAGGTATCCAGGCCGGATTCCTTCGAGATACCGGCGCCGGTCAGCACGACGATCCGGCCCTGACGGGGCAAGTGGGGCATGAATCCTCCGGGGCGATCAATCGCCCGATGATGTCATGCCGTCCGCACGCCCTCCAGGAAATCGTCGATGATCACCTTGAGATCGCGGGCCTGTTGCGACAAGGACCCCGACGCCGCCAGCACCTGCTTGGCCGCCGCGCCGGTTTCGCCGGCCGCCGTCTGGACGCCGGCGATGTTGTGGCGAACCTCGGCGCTGCCGCTCGAGGCCTGATCGACCGAGCGGGCGATCTCGGTGGTGGCGGCCGATTGCTCCTCGACGGCGACGGCGATCGACGCGGCGTTCTCGCCGACATGCTGGATGACGCTGACGATGGATTGGATGGCGGCGACCACCTTGGCGGTCTTTTCCTGGACCAGGGCGATCTGGGCTCCGATTTCGTCGGTGGCCTTGGCGGTCTGGTTAGCCAGCCCCTTGACCTCGTTGGCGACCACCGCGAAGCCCTTGCCGGCCTCGCCGGCACGCGCCGCTTCGATGGTGGCGTTCAGGGCCAGAAGGTTGGTCTGGCTGGCGATGGCGGTGATCAGGCTGACCACCTCGCCGATATGGCGGACCGCTTCGGCCAGGCCATCGACGTCGGATGCCGCGCGGTTGGCCTCGCCGACGGCGCCGTCGGCGATGGCCGAGGATTCGGCGACCCGGCGGCTGATCTCGCCGATCGAGGCGGCCAATTCCTCGGCGGCCGAGGCGACGGCCTGCACGTTGGCCGAGGCCTCGTCCGAGGCGTGCGAGGCGGCGGTGGCCTGTTGGGCCGTTTGCGCGGCCGCGCCCGACATCGCCCCTGCGGTGGCTTCCAACTGGGTCGAGGCGGCCGCGACATGCTTGACCACCTCGGTCGCCCCGGAATCGAAATCCGAAGTCAGGCGGGTGATCAGGTCGGCACGACGCTGGCGGGCTTCGGCGGCTTCGCGCTCGCGTGCCTCCAACTCTTGCTGGCGGGCCAGCCCTTGGCGGAAGATCTCCAGGGCGTGCGCCATCTCGCCGATCTCGTCGCCCCGGTCGGCGCCGGGGACATGGACGCTGGAATCGCCGCCGGCCAGTCCGCGCATGGCACCGGTGATGCCGGCCAGTGGCGGCACGATCGAGCGGGTGGTGCCCCAGCTGATCAGCGCGCCCAGCGCCAGGCCGACCACCAGGGCGCCCCACGACATCAGCTGCAATTGGTTCAGTTGGCTTTCGACGTCGTCGGTATCGGTGGCCAACAGGCCCTTCTGGCTGTCGACCATGCCGCCATGGCGCTTGCCGTCGGCGCCGCGTTCACCGGCCAGAATGGTGATGGCGCGGGTGACCCGGGGCAGCAGGTCGCGCACCAGGATGGCCGACCCGGCCTCGCCGGCGCCGGCCTTTTCCGCTTCGGCCTGGAAGGAATTGATTTGCGGCAGCAGGGCTTTCAGCTCGCGCCAGAGCTCGACATTCTTGGGATTGGTGAACTGGGCCGCCAGCGCGTCCATCTCGGGGAGCTGCCCGTTGATGATGGTCCAGGCCTCGGCGCGATCGACCTTGAAGCCGTCCTTGCCGGTCAGCAGAAAGCCGCGCAACGACGCCAGCGAGGATTGCAGCTGGGTCTGAATGCTGGCGCTGATTTCCGCCACCGGCATCCGCAGATCGACGATCCGGCGGTTGACCTCGACGATCCGGCCCGACGACAGGGCAACGGTGCCGGCCAGGATCAGGATCAAGCCGCACAGCGACAGGAAGCCGATCGACAGCCGCCTACCAATTGGTATGGAATTCGCCAGTTTGGTAAAGTTCATGACCTCCCCTGCTCCTCGGCCAATAGCCCCACTTTTGTGGGCGCTTTCCAAGGATAAAAGAAATGACTTAGGTCAAGTTGCGGCAGCATCCCCCTTGCGGGAAGGCGGCGAAAGGGGTATCCGGGATCGATGATCAAGGTCTTGTTCGTCTGCACCGGAAACATCTGCCGCTCGCCCACCGCCGAGGGGGTGTTCCGCGCCCTGGTGGCGGCGGAAGGCCTGGTCGATCGTATAGGATGGGACTCCGCCGGCACCCACGGCTACCATGTCGGCGAGCCGCCCGACCAGCGCTCGACGGCCGCCGCGGCGCGGCGCGGTGTCGTCATGGCCGATTTGCGGGCCCGCAAGGTAGCCGCGGCGGATTTCGACGAATTCGATCTGGTGTTGGCGATGGACCGCAGCCACCACGACATTCTGGCCCGTCTGTGCCCCAAGGGGCGCGAGGAGCGCCTGGCCCTTTTCATGGATTTCGCCCCCGCGTGGGGGATCAAGGATGTCCCCGACCCTTATTATGGCGGTGCCGACGGGTTCGAGCGGGTGCTGGACATGATCGAGGCCGGTGCGCGCGGCGTGCTGGTCCATCTGCGGGAGCGGCTTTAGGTGCAGGCCCGGGTTCCGGCCCTGGTCGAACGCTTCACCGGCCGCAAGGTCGATGCCATGGCCCCGTTGTCGGGCGGCTCGGTCGGTCGGGTGCTGCTGATCCAATTGGCCGGCAACGGTCGGGTGGTGGCCAAGCTGGGACCGGGGCTTGAGCCCGAGGGCTGGATGGTCCGCCAGTTGGCGTGTCGGTCGCGGCTGCCCTTGCCGACCATCATCCATGCCGACGACGATTTGCTGCTGATGGAACATGTGGATGGCGGCGATGCGCTGACCGGCGCGGCCCAGGCCCATGCCGCCGAATTGCTGGCCGACCTGCACGGGGCGTCGTGGCATTCCTTTGGGCTTGAGCGCGACACCGTCATCGGCGGCTTGCCGCAGGTCAATACGGCCACCCATCGCTGGCTTGATTTCTTTCGCGACCACCGCCTGCTGGCGATGGCCCGCCACGCGCTGGATGCGGGCCGGCTGCCGGCCGAAACCATGCACCGGATCGAGATTCTGGCCGCACGCCTGCCCAGTTGGATCGAGGAGCCGGCACAACCAGCCCTGCTGCATGGCGATTGCTGGACCGGCAACATCCTGGTCAAGGGCGGTCGGGTCGCCGCCTTCATCGACCCGGCCATCTATTACGGCCATCCCGAGATCGAGCTGGCCTTCGGCACCATGTTCGGCACCTTCGACGAGTCCTTCTTTCGCCGTTATGGCGAGATCCGGCCGATCGCGCCCGGCTTCTGGGAGGAACGGCGCGACCTTTACCTGCTTTATCCCCTGCTGGTCCATGTCCGCCTGTTCGGCGGCTCTTATTTGGACGGTGTCGGCCGGGTGTTGGACAGGTTCTTGGGATAGGCCTCGTCCGGCTCTTTGTCGGGCGGCGCCTCGGCCGCCCGCTCGGCCATGGCGCGGGCCAGCGCCCGCGTCATCATATTCCTCCAGATGACCATCTCACCTCCAGCCGGCGCGGTCGAACAGCTTGACCGCCACCGGATTGTTCTCGCCCAGCATGGCGACCGGGATCGTCTCGGGCTTGAAGCTTCCCCAGCCGGCCACCAGCGCCGACGGTTGGATGCCGTCGGCCACCGGGAATTCATGGTTGGTTTCGGCATAGATCTTCTGGGCCGCCGGGCTGGCCAGGAACTCCAGCAGCTTGACGGCCTCGACCTTGTGCTTGGCCGAGGCGGTCATTCCAGCCCCCGAGATGTTGACATGGACGCCGCGGCCCTGCTGGTTCGGCCAGAACAGACCGACCTTGGCGACGGCGGCCTTCTCGTCGGCCTTGTCCGAGGTCAGCATGCCGGCGAAGTAATAGGTGTTGGCGATGGCGACGTCGCACTGGCCGGCGGCGACGGCGGCGATCTGGTCGCGGTCGCCGCCCTGCGGCTTCCTGGCCATGTTGGCGACGATGCCCTTGGCCCAGGCCTCGGCCTTGTCGGCGCCATCGACGGCGATCATTCCGGCCAGCAGCGACTGGTTATAGACCGACGACGACGAACGCACGCAGATGCGGCCCTTCCATTTCGGATCGGCCAGATCCTCGTAGGTCGACAGATCGGCCGGCTTGACCCGGTCCTTGGCGTAGAACAGCACGCGGGCGCGTGCCGACAGGCCGAACCAATAGCCCTGCGGATCGCGGAAACGCGACGGCACCGCCTTGGTCAGCGCCGCCGAGGCCACCGGCTGCAGCAGCCCGTCGACCCGGGCCTTGTGCAGGCGGGCGACGTCGGTGGTCAGCAAGATGTCGGCCGGGCTGGACGGGCCTTCGGCCCTCATGCGCTCGATCAACTGGTCCTCGCCGGCCGACAGCAGGTTGACCTTGATGCCGCTTTCCGTGCTGAACTGGTCCAGCAGCGGTTTGATCAGGTGATCCTTGCGGGCGGAATAGACGTTGACCTCGGCCGCCTGAACCAGAGCGGGGGCGGCGACAGTCAGGGCAGCGGCAAGACCGAACAGACGGCTGGGCAGACGCATCGGGGCAGGTTCCTCTTGTTGGCGCAAATGCGAGTGACTTGCATTAACATCTCCAGAGTTACCACAGACCGCGTGGGGGTAAAAGCAAAATTAGTGGGGGTGTCCGTTGATTGCGGTCTTGCCGGAATCGCGCCAAGCCCGCGCGGCGCTTGAACGGCCCTAGCGCGTGCCGGTGCGGGTGGTGCGGCTGGCCCCTTGCAGGGCACCCTCGGTGACGGTGACCAGGGTCTTCATGTCGGTCCGCGAGCCGACATTCTTGACCTGCAGGCGCTTGGTGAAATCCCTGACCGCCGCCGGGTTGCCCGGCTTGCCGAACATCATGCCGAAGGCGGCGCGGCCTTGGGCGCGGTAAAGCGTGGTGAACACCACCGCCGCCTGATAGAGCGAGAAGCCCAGCGGCTTCAGCAATTCCGACCGGGTGGTGTCGCCGACCGCGCAGAAGGCTGCGGTCAGCTCGCGCATCTCGGTCTCGGTCATGCGGCCCAGGGCCGAGCGGACGTTGGGATCGTTCAGCGTCTCCCACCAGAAATCGGCTTCGCGCTGGTCGATTTCCACCATGACCGGCTCAGCCGCCTTCTTCGGGCCGCTGTCGTTGGCGGCGACCTGGCTGGTGACCTGGGTCACCGGCACCTTGCCGGCGCTGGGCGCGGTGGCGACCGCGCCGGCCACCGCCGTCGCCACCGCCTCGACCGCCGCCACCGTCTTCAGATCCATCAAGGCCGGCCCCAGCGTCGCCACGGTGTCCGCCGACAATTTGGCGTAGGCGGTGGTCAGCGGCACCTGCCACTCGTGGATCAGATATTCGTTCATCGCCGAATAAAGCTTGCCGGACTTGGATTTGGGATCGTTGGGATCGCCGCCCAGGGTTTTCCGGAAATGCTGCTTGGCATGGGTGCGCACGATCATCGCGGTGATGTCGTGCACGGTGCGGCCGCAGCGCAGCCGAACGAAATCATCGTTGACGGTGCGGCCGTCGGCATCGACCAGCAAGGCGCCAAAGGCGTCGCGGCGCTTCCTGAAGATCAGCAGGCAGCCGTGCAACAGCTCGGCATTGGCGATGACCTGGTCGTAGAAATCCTCGGCCTTGATGTCCTGGAAGGCCGGGACCAGCTTGCGAAATACCGCCGCCACCGGACCCCGAAGGGTCTGGGTGATCTCGCGTACCGCTTGATTGTGGTCGATTTCGGCCAAGGTTCGGGGACTCGGGAATAGAACGTCGATGCTCACACTATCAGGTGATCACCTGGTTTGGACAATGCACTCTGTGTGATGAATCGACTCTTAATGTGCCAAAGCCCCCTTTTGTGTGGGGTTGACTTAGGCGCCCGCTTGGTTTCATGGTCATTCCCCAGAAACCGAAGGGGAGCCCCGCCACGGGGGCTGAGAGGCCGGAAGATGTGCCGGCGACCCTTAAACCTGATCCGGGTCATGCCGGCGGAGGGATCGGAGCGGCCATCCCGCGACCATCCCTGCCAGCCGGCTCGCCCGCCCCACGCGGAGCGCTTTCCATGTCCGACCGTCCCGACGAACTGAAGGTCACCACCGGCTGCCTGCCCGGCTCGCGCAAGGTGCATGTGGTGGGCAGCCGCCCCGACATCCGGGTGGCGATGCGCGAAGTCGATCTGGAAGCCTCGGCCAACGAACCGCCGGTGCGCATCTACGACACCTCGGGCCCGTTCACCGATCCGGCGGTCAAGATCGACATCACCAAGGGACTGACCCAGTTGCGCCGCTCGTGGGTGCTGGAGCGTGGCGACGTCGAGGAATATCCGGGCCGCGCCCATCGCCCGGAAGATGACGGCCTGAAGCCGGGCGAGGTGATCGGCGTGCCGGTGTTCGACCGCCAGGGCCTGAAGCCCCTGCGCGCCAAGGCGGGCGCTGCCGTTTCGCAGCTGGCCTATGCACGGCGCGGCATCATCACGCCTGAGATGGAATATGTGGCGATCCGCGAGAACATGCGCCTGGCCGAGATGCGGGACGCCGCCGCCCGTGACGCGGGCGAAACATCGCTCCGCGATGGCGAGGATTTCGGCGCCGACATCCCCGATCAGGTGACACCGGAATTCGTGCGATCCGAGGTGGCGCGCGGCCGCGCCATCATTCCGGCCAACGTCAACCACCCGGAAGCCGAGCCGATGATCATCGGCCGCAACTTCCTGACCAAGATCAACGCCAATATCGGCAATTCGGCGGTGGCGTCGTCGGTGACCCAAGAGGTGGAAAAGATGGTGTGGGCGATCCGCTGGGGCGCCGACACCGTGATGGACCTGTCGACCGGCCGCCATATCCACGCCACGCGCGAATGGATCTTGCGCAACTCGCCGGTTCCCATCGGCACCGTGCCGATCTACCAGGCGCTGGAAAAGGTCGACGGCAAGGCCGAGGACCTGACCTGGGAGGTGTTCAAGGACACCCTGATCGAACAATGCGAGCAGGGCGTCGATTATTTCACCATCCATGCCGGCGTGCGGCTGGCGACCATTCCGCTGACCGCCAAGCGGGTTACCGGCATCGTGTCGCGCGGCGGCTCGATCATGGCCAAGTGGTGCCTGGCCCATCACAAGGAAAACTTCCTCTACACCCATTTCGACGATATCTGCGAGATCCTGCGCGCCTATGACGTCGCCTTCAGCCTGGGCGACGGTTTGCGGCCGGGTTCCATCGCCGACGCCAACGACGCCGCCCAGTTCGCCGAGTTGGAAACCCTGGGCGAGCTGACCCACCGCGCCTGGAAGTATGATTGCCAGGTCATCATCGAAGGCCCCGGCCATGTGCCGATGCACAAGATCAAGACCAACGTGGAAAAGCAGCTGAAGCTGTGCGGCGAGGCGCCGTTCTACACGCTTGGCCCGCTGGTCACCGACATCGCGCCCGGCTACGACCACATCACCAGCGCCATCGGGGCGGCGATGATCGGCTGGTTCGGCACGGCGATGCTGTGCTACGTGACGCCGAAGGAGCATCTGGGCCTGCCCGACCGCCAGGACGTGCGTGAAGGGGTGGTGACCTACAAGCTGGCCGCCCACGCCGCCGACCTGGCCAAGGGCGTGCCGGCTGCCCGCCAGCGCGACGACGCGCTGTCCCGCGCCCGCTTCGAGTTCCGCTGGAAGGATCAGTTCAACCTGTCGCTGGACCCGGAAAAGGCGATGGACTTCCACGACCAGACCCTGCCGGCGGAAGGGGCCAAGCTGGCCCATTTCTGCTCGATGTGCGGCCCGAAATTCTGCGCCTACAAGATCAGCCAAGAGGTCAGAGACCTTGCTGCCGAGCAGGGCATGGCGGAAATGAGCGAGAAGTTCATCAAGGAAGGCGCCGAGCTTTACAAGATCGAGAAGCCGGCAGCCGAGTAGCACCATTTCCAAGGCGGTCCGGTTTAATTTTCGCGGGACCATCCACACCCCTCGTCGTCATGGCCGGGCTTGACCCGGCCATCCAGGTGAATCCGCATAAGGCGCTGTATCCATTCGATTTTATGCGGCGCCGCGTGGATACCCGTGTCAAGCACACTGCTGTCCGGTTTAATTTTCGGGCTCATAGCAACACCATCTGATTGGGAGCGCCCCTGGGGCTGCGGTCGTCTCCGATTAGGCGGTCGATGCGGCGCAGGTGCATGAGGTTGGCGCGGACCAGACGGGCAAAGGCAAGCGGGCTTTGGACCAATTTCTGGGCCGTCTGGGCCAGGCGCAGC
>NZ_LWQU01000086.1 GCF_001650635.1 Magnetospirillum moscoviense
GGTTTTGGTCGTCGAGGACGAGCCCGCCGATATCGAGCTGATCCGCATGGCCCTGGACAGCGGCCCCTATCAATGCAACGTCGCCGTCGCCGCCAACGGCCTCGAGGCGATGAATTTCCTGCACGCCCATCCCCCCCACAGCGGCCAGGCGCCCGATCTGGTCCTGCTCGACCTCAACATGCCGCGCATGTCGGGCCACGAGGTCCTGCGCGAGATGAAGGCCGACCGCAGCCTGGCAGCCATCCCGGTGGTGGTGCTGACGACATCTGAAGCCGAAAAAGACGTGGTTTCCTGCTATGGCTTAAGGGCAGGGGGATACGTTACCAAGCCGGCCGACGTCAACGAACTGGTGCACGCCGTCCATTGCGTTGAAGAATATTGGTTCTCGACGGTTCGGCGGCCGCCCAAGCTCTAATCCACCCCACCCGTTTGGCTGAAGTTGAAGCAACCCGCTCGGGTGGGGGTATGGGTATTTTAAACAGTGCAACTCCGTATTTTGCTGCGCATGCTCAATAGAATGAGTCTTGAATAATATGCATGAGTGTTGAACTATGGTCGCAAGAGCGGGCTCTTCGCTGATTGTGCAATGCAATATAGTGGATGGTCCAACAACGCCGACGGAGGATTCATGCGCTCTTCCTTTTTGACGGTCGCCGTGGCCGCCGGAATTGCGGTGGGACTTGTGAGCGGGGCCGATGCCGCCGCCCGCAAGAAGGCGCCGGATCGGGAATATTTCGAAGTCTCGCGCATGGCGCCGCTGACCGATAAGCCGGGCGATCCGGTGAACGGCAAGAAGGTCCTGCGGACCACCGGGCTGTGCCTGTCGTGCCACACCGCCCCCATCCCCGAGGAACCCGACCATGGCGACGTCGCCCCCGATCTGGGTGGCGTTGGCAGCCGACTGCAGTCGGCCGAGATGCGGATGCGGATCGTCGATCCCAAGGTGCTGTTCCCCGACACCATCATGCCGTCCTTCCATAAGAAGGAAGGGCTGAACCGGGTCGCCAAGGCCTGGGAGGGCAAGACC
>NZ_LWQU01000087.1 GCF_001650635.1 Magnetospirillum moscoviense
GCCGCCCACATCGCCCCCTATTGGCCATTATGGTGACTACGATTGCCGCTGATCGGCACCTCTGGGCCACCGCCATCTCGGACTCGATGATTGCGGCCCAGGCGACGGCCTCCGCCCTGCGGCCGAAGGTTTTGATCTGGGGAGGGTAGCCCCTCTTTCGAACCTGGCACTGGTAGCCGATCAGCTGACCATCCCGGTTTCGGCGCTCCAAAATCGAAGCCATCGCATCCTCTGCGCTGCATTCTCACTGAGCCAGTGCAGCGCATTTGCAGCGAAAATTCAATCGAAGACAATGACCAAACCCATCGGTCCGGCTTAATGCCTTGATGTTATTGGATAAAATTTGGCGCAACCGGTAGGATTCGAACCTACGACCTCTGCCTTCGGAGGGCAGCGCTCTATCCAGCTGAGCTACGGCTGCGCATACGGCCACGGATGACCGGAGAGGGGCGGACAATACTGGATTTCTGCGGAGTTGGGCAACCCCCTTTGTGGAGAGGATGACCATGCCCCAATGAGAACAGAAAGGGGCCGCGTGTTGCCTGTTGCCAGATATTGCCAACGAGGTTGGTTTGGCGAGAATGGTGGGGTCACCACTTGGGGCCTCGCCGGGCATGTTCAAGCACGATGAAATCGAGATTTATCGTATGGAGGACGTCCCGTTAGAGCGAGACCTCTTCCTGATGGATGAGAAATGGATGGCCGCCTATGAGCTAGCCCTTCTCAAGGGATTGGCTGGGGGTGACTGGGACAATCCGGGCTTCATTTCTTACGCGACGGCCCGGCAGGTTACCTCTGAGGGCTTGGAGCTTTCCTGGTACCCCAACATCCGTGACCGGTTCCATGAAATGCGAGTGCATCTCCCGCGTTCGTGTTTCGTCACTTGCGTTGGCCGGAACCTGTCAATGAATCCGCGACACTGCGTCTGACAATTTAGCCCGGATTTCCCAGATGGTGCTGCGATTTCGTGACAGCGACTGCCAAATCTGATATAGAAATCAAGGCGGTACGGAC
>NZ_LWQU01000088.1 GCF_001650635.1 Magnetospirillum moscoviense
ATAGGTATGGCCGCGCTTGGCGGCGGTTTCATCAAGGCCGACGGCGGCGAGCTTGGACAGGTCGAGGCGCTCCACCGACCTGAACGAACCCCACACCCTCGAAGGCTGGCAGGCGTGGGAGATGCTGATGCACGCCGACCCGGCCCGTTTCGATATCGCCGGCCTGCTCGCCCACGGCCGTGCCCTGGGCTTCGACGAACGAGCGCTGGCGCTGTTGTTGCCGTTCGCAGAGGCCGGACTGCGCGAGGCACTGGCCGAGAGAAATGAGGCGTGACCGGTCAGCCGGCCTCGCGGTCATGCTGGCGGACATATTCCCGCAGCGCCCGGTTGATGCGGGTCTGGTAGCCCTCATCCCCGGTGGCGTGCCCCTTGAACCACGCGATCACGTCGGCATCCAGGCGCAGGCTCAGATGCTGCTTCACCGGCCGGTAGAATCGCCCGCGTTCGGCGCCCGACCAGTCGCGCTGTTCGGGGGCGTCTGAGGTGTCGATGGCCTCGTCCGGCATGGCCGCCAGCGCCTTCAACTCGGCGAGCTGCTCCGGCGTCAGTTTAGAGCGTTCCGGCTTCATAGGCCCTCCTCTCATGCGCGGTGGCGCGTCTTGCGCTGATGATGCGTCCGACCGGCTCGCCGGGCGCGGCGTCCTCCGGGCCGGTGTGGACCACGAACAGGTGGACCGGGCCGACCAGCCCGATGGTTCGCCAGCGGTCACTATCCAGGTGCGGATCAGGCACCGATAGATGCAACGGGTCCTCGAACACCAGGGCGGCCAGCGGGAACGAAACCCCGTGCTTCTGCCGATTGGCTTCGGCCTTCGCCGGATCCCAGGTCCAATGCACGTCCGCCCCTCCGTCTGTGGATACAAATATGTAGCCACAGAGAGCCGCCGTCAAGGATTGCCCCATGACCGCCCGCACTGTCTCCATCCGCCTTGCCCTTGAAGATGGCGAGGTGTTCCGCCGCGCCCTTATGCAATTGGGTGAG
>NZ_LWQU01000089.1 GCF_001650635.1 Magnetospirillum moscoviense
GCCAAGTTCCACGGCTGGGCCGACTACAAGCTGTGGGGATCGGATGATTCGCTGAAGCCGGAAACGGTGTGGCGCGACGACTTCTTCACCTACATCCGCTATGGCCGCAAATGGGACGGGATGGAACTGGCGTCGGGTTTCGTCACCATCGATGAAATCGACGAGCTGGTGAACACCCGTGTCGAAGGCACGGTGTTCATCGTCGAAAGCGTGGCGCCGCTGTCCGGGGCGGCATCACCTATCAGGCCGCGCCGTGCGCCGACACCGGGCGGACCTTTGCGCACGAGGTCGTCTACACCGACCTTGCCGGCGGTTATGTCTGCACGCCGGTCACCAACATGACGACCAAGACGGTGACCCTGCAGTCCAGGAAGCGCATCACCGTCGATGGCACCCCGCAATTCATCACCGAATGCACCCCGGACACCTCGACCCAGGCGATCCTGCCGACCAAGGACGGGTGCAACAATCCCGCCACCTGGACCCACGACCTCGATGCCGGCATGTCATATGGCCTGGAACGTTTCTATTACCTGAAGGCCAATGGCAGCCGGGAATACGTCACTCAATGCCAGAATTCGGCCGTCACCTATGCCCATGAAGTCACCGAGACCGGCTATCAGCATCACGACGACCAACTGTGGTCCTATCCGCTGACCACGGTCACCATCACGGTGTCGGGTTCGCCCTACACCGTGGCGTCGTCGCAGGTTCTGGCCGGGGCGCCGCAGGTTCCCTATGTCCTGAGCAGCACCGGGGACCAGCCGAACGGCCAGATCCTTTACGAGGCCTGCAACGCCTATACCCAGACCACCAAATACCAGAACTGGCAGCGGCCGGACGGATCGGCATACGCCAAGGCGATCGGCACCGGGACGCCGACCGGACCGAGTTGGGCTTGCACCTACTCCGGTGGCGTAGCCACCACGGATTGGGCGCTTGTTTCTAATCCAGTCGGTTATGCCAACCTCGGTGGCGAA
>NZ_LWQU01000090.1 GCF_001650635.1 Magnetospirillum moscoviense
TACCGGGCGTCACGCCTGGAACATGCTTAACGCGGGGTGGAGCAGCCCGGTAGCTCGTCAGGCTCATAACCTGAAGGTCGCAGGTTCAAATCCTGCCCCCGCAACCAATTTTAACGAACACGCCGTCTCCCCCAAGGAGGCGGCGTTTTTGTTTGTCCCCAACGCCAGCAACGCCGCCAGTTCGCCCTCGATCTCGACCGCATGGGATTTCGCCTCCGCATCCCAATGCACCACGATCCTGTCCAGCAGGGCGCGGACGGCGTCCTTCGCCTCCAGGGCCGTTTCAGGGGCGTTGAGCGAGGCAACCAGGGCTTCAACCTTACTGCGGTAAATGTCGGCCAAATCGGGTGGCAAGGCCTCCGGCTCGGCATTCGCGGCTTCAACCTCGACAGACTGCATCTTCTTCCGCGCTTCCAGGCCTTCCAACTCCGCCTTGGTGCTCTCGGTGAAGATGCCAGCCTTGATCGCCGTCAGGATGTTGGCGATCTCCTTCTCGGTCTTGCGCAAGGCCGCTTCCGCCTGTTTGCGTAGTGCCGTCCGGTCGTCGGTCAACTGGGCGAATTGCCGGCGGTACTCCTCCATGAACTCGGCGATGGCCTCGGGCTGCATCAATTGGGTGCGGATGCCGTCCAGGACCGTGCGTTCCAGCTTGTCCTTAGCGATGCCGGGAATGCCGGCGCAAACCGCTTTGCCCTTTTCCCGGGCCGAGGCGCAGTAATAGCGCTTGGGATTGGAGCCGCCGACGTTCATGGGCCCGCCGCAGCAACCGCAACGGATCAAGCCGGATAGCAGGTAAGTAGGTCGCCGGGCGGCCTGCGACCCGGACAGGGGCGCCTTGCCATCGACCTGGTTGTCGAGCCGGATTTCATCCAATGCGGCTTGGCGGGCCTTGGCGCGAGACCAGACCTCTTCATCGACG
>NZ_LWQU01000091.1 GCF_001650635.1 Magnetospirillum moscoviense
ATCCGGACCCGACCGCGCGATATTGCCTCGCCGCCGCCATGGGGGCGTGACCGTCAATACGATTCACGAATAGAGCCATAAATTTCAATGACGCCATCAAGGGATTCTTCGGCGCCCAATATGGTCTTGAGCGCCGTCTGCCGATCGCGCTTCAATTCGTCACATTCAGTTCTGACCAACGCGCGCTGTTGAAAAAGGCGAGCGCACTGCCTGCGCATATCGAAACAGTGATGGAAGCGCTTCATCACGACCTCACCCCCGAGCAAATGGCCGATCCGTGCTTCGCTTATCGGGTGATCTTCGTGCCGAAGAGTGCCGCCCGGGCATCTGCTGCGGACGTTGCCGTAGAATTCGTCAAACCCGGTTCGGATGAGGCATCGGAGATCAACCGGGTGCTGTTGAAGGAAGTCGATAAGCAGCGTTACACCACGGGCCAGATTGTCAAGATGATGAACTCCGATGGCTTTCCTCGATTCAAACAGCACCATCACACCCAACTATGGAAAGCGCTAAATGCGAGAGATCACAACACAGGGTTTGGGCGCCCAGGGGACTACCGGGGAACATGGGTCTGGTACGACTCTTGGCTGGCCCGTGTGCGCGCCCATTGCCAAGAGCAGAAGGATCGTTACGTGGCGTTAACTTGAGGTGGAATTGTAGCTTAACCACCATGAGGGTGCGGCGTCTGCTGCTCATATTCTTTTCCGCTTCTTGGGAACATTGATGCCCTAGTTATACCGGCGAACGCTCGATCTGACTCGGCGGGGCTTGCCAACCAGCGGCAACCATGAATCACTGGGGTTCCACCAGATACAGGGGGAACCATGTTCGGTAGGCTCAAGATATCGGAAAAGATGACGGCGGCGGAACTTCGAGTCTGGGCGCGTCGTTGCGGCAATGGCCGAGCGGCGGC
>NZ_LWQU01000092.1 GCF_001650635.1 Magnetospirillum moscoviense
ATGCAAGCCGCCGCAGCCGCCAGCCCCGCCCAATGCCGTCTGGATCAATCCGCCAGCTGAGAGAATTGCTGCCTAAATTGTCAGACGCAGTGTCGCGGATTCATTGACAGGTTCCGGTGTGCGCAAACCGCTCATTGCTTGCTCCCGTAGGTATTTTGAAGCGTTTGGTTTCAGCAGTAGTTCTACTTGCCCTACGATCACAATGCTATCATCACGATTACGATTAGGTCACGTCTCATCGAGTTGGATAGCAACGTTAGCCAAAAGCATTGCTGGTCACTCGGCTGCAGCAGGAGCCACCTTGTCCAGCACCCGCTTGACGCTTATGGCTTGCCATTCACCGCCACGGCGAGACTTCACCCCCATATCATTGAGGTGGTGGGCGATCTCCCAAAGGGACCAGCCCAAGCCCTTCATCTTGGCGATCTCCTGCCCTAGGTCGCCCTGTGCCCACTCCTTGGCCTTGGTGGCATTGGCCTCGGCGCCCATGGCTTGATCTACCGACACCCCACGGAACCCACCCAGAACTTTACCCCTAGCCTTGGCGGCAGCAAGGGCGGCTTTGGTCCGCTGGCTGATCATCTCCCGCTCATGTTCAGCAACAGCAGCCAGTATATGGACGGTCAGCCAACTCCTCCTGGGTCCAACCACGAGCATGGCGGAACCTTCTAACATTTAGGGCCAGGACTTCCCGGAGGTCTTCCATGGCGTAACGGAAGCCTCAAAGGAACAATCATTCCAGGAACGATGCTTCCTATTCGCGATGCCGGGTGGTACGTCTTGATTGGAGGCACGCCCCTTGGCTCGCCGACCCACCAGACCGCCGCCATTTGGGTTCTTCGACGCCTCAAATGGATTTGAAGAGATCCCCGAGTGGGGCGGCGATCAGGTAGATCATGGTCGCGAAGGT
>NZ_LWQU01000093.1 GCF_001650635.1 Magnetospirillum moscoviense
CGGTTTCGTTCAATCCGGCTTCTCAGAGGTCCGGCTCGTCCGGGGCTGGCGTCATGCTTGCCGGACCTCAGAGAACCCTCCAGATTCTGAGAGACGACCAGTGGGAGCGTCTGAAGCCATTCGTCCCCGGTGGTCGCAAGGGCCGACGCGGCCCGCGCAGCGACGGGCGTCGTTTTTTTGATGCCGTGCTATGGCTTGCCCGGTCTGGCGGGCGCTGGCGCGATCTCCCCGAACGCTTTGGACCATTTGACACGGTCAAGCGGCGTATTACCGCTGGATCGAACACGGGGTATTCGACCGAATATTCGAGGCCGTTTCCGTCGATCCCGACCTCGAATGGCTGATGATCGACGCAACCGTCATTCGAGCCAATGCTCAGGCCGCCGGTGCGCGGCGAAAAAGGGGGGACCGCAAGCCCAGGCTCTTGGCCGCTCCCGAGGCGGCTTCGGAACCAAACTCCACGCCGTAGTCGATGCACTCGGCTTGCCTGTACGTTTCGAGTTTGGCCCCGGCCAGCAAAACGATATGGCCCCCGCCTGCAATCTGATCCGGGGATTGAAGGCCAATCAAGTCCTTGCGGATCGCGCCTATGACGCTGATCGGCTCTACGACCTCATCCTCGACCAAGGCGGCGAGCCGGTCATCCCGCCACGCCGCCATCGCAAGTACCAGCATGCCTATGATCGGCTCGCCTACAAGCTCCGCTGGGGCATTGAAGGTTTCTTCGCAAAGCTCAAGCAATGGCGACGCATCGCAACACGATACGACAAGATCGCCGCCAATTTCCTGGGCTTCGTCAAACTCGCCAGCATCATGTTCTGGCTAAGAGCCCGTCCGGAAGGTTCTTGAGTCCGATGAATCAGTTGTGATTCCATAGCTCTCCAGACGAATCGGGG
>NZ_LWQU01000094.1 GCF_001650635.1 Magnetospirillum moscoviense
CCGTCAAGTCGCTGGGATAGCGGAGGCCGCGCCGCTCATAGACCCGCCGGTTCTCCTTCGTCCACATGCTGCCCCCCCGATTCGTCTGGAGAGCTATGGAATCACAACTGATTCATCGGACTCAAGAACCTTCCGGACGGGCTCTCACATTTTTGCGTCAAATGTATTGGCCACTAAGACGATGGCAACTTGATTGGGAGCAATTCAAGTAGGGTGTAGTTCGTAATCGTCCTTTGGCCAGGCCTGTCGATACTCTTCTTCAGTAGCTTTGCCTGCCACTTCCTGCCAATCACTTGTTCATCTTTCTCGATGCGCTCAAGATAATCTTGGCTAACGAGGGGGCCGACCTTACCTTTGATCACCTCACCCCCTGACGTCTTGAGTTCAAAGCGGCGACCATAGGGAACAACACCAATGAGCGTATCCCCTCCTGCTGGCGCAGCAGAGCCATGAAGGCTCCGACGTCGTCATAGGGCAGGGCCGCATGGTGGCCGGCCTTCTTGACCTTCCCACGGGCCGGCAATAGGTGGTCGAGGTGGCCTTTCCAGCGGGCGGGGTTCTCGCCTTCCCCAACCCCACATCGACCACGATCCCTTGACCGCTGGAAACCCGCTGATCGATGAAATCCTTCACCCAGCTTCGATCACCTTCAGGGGCAAGCGTTCCTGAGGATTCTGGGGCTAAGGGGTTCGACGCCCCATCACCGATTCGCCCCAAAGCTTCATCGAACAGATCGTCAGTGGCATCGGCATAGGGTCGGGACAGGCGTTTCAGCGGCTCCAGCACGGCGCAGCCGGCCCCCACTTGGTCGGCGAGGGTGGACAGGCTGAGCGGCACGCCCTCCTTG
>NZ_LWQU01000095.1 GCF_001650635.1 Magnetospirillum moscoviense
CAAGTCATGAAAAACGCTATTCTGATGCCGCACGGTGTTGCTCCAATTCGTGTCCAGGAGACGCGCCAAACGTCTGAACACGAGTAGAATCAACGCCGTGCACTCAGTCCACTAAATTAAACCGGACAGCAGTGGGCTTGACCCGGCCATCTACGCGGTTTCGCGAAAAATGCTATCTGAACCAATGCGGTGGGCGGCCCCACTTGGTTACGCGGGTCAAGCCCGCGCATGACGACAATGGGTACGAAGCCGCCAAGCCGGCCCTCTGATGCAGTCTGCTAAAGCCGCCGTCGCGCTGAATAGCCACTCCGGTTTTGGCGGGAAGCGAGATGTGACCGGCGGCGGGGGCGGGGAATTGAGTGGACTGTCACCGCAACGAGAAAAGGCAAAGGTGCTAACCAAGTCGCTTTCTTTGTCATAAACAGCCAGTGACACGCGAGATATGCCGCTACATCCAATAACGTCTTTGATATATGTGTGTATGGAGCAGACGCGCTCTCCGATGTTTACATTGCCAGAAATAATTTGGCGAACCTGGAAAATCATGTGTGAACTTGGCATTCTCACTTCTCAATCGTAGAATTCAGTGCATCAGAATTATTATCGGCAACCCATGGCCGCATATTAGTGTCAAATTTTTTGATGTGGTTTATGAGCCAAAATTTCATAAATTCATTTAGTTCACTCATGGCTTTTAGATCAATTTTTTTCGTTTTCCTTACGAAGTAATCTCTGGCCATTTCCTCCACCTGAACCACAAGCGCACGATGTTCCCTTTTGTGCATCTCGTGGTACTCATACATGCACTCACGCTGAATCTTTTCTTCGCGCTCAAAATGCTCGCGTGTATAGTTTACAAGGTCTTTTAGGGTATTGTGCATAATTTCGTGGTAATTGTTAGATATAGTGTCTCCAAGGAACTCGCAAATCTTTGCATCATCCAAGAATCTATTAATAATATCAATCAACCCTTGATGGTCGCAATCGATGGCCGCGTTTCCAATCATTAGATCTTCTGTTAACTTCAGCATCATTATCACCTACAGAAAGTCGGCGTCCGCTGCGGTTTGCACACTCAGGCGCTTCTAATCCTTGTGCGCCATATACCAAAGCATTGTAAACACGGTTTGGGGATTCCGGTGACACTGGATTCCGGTGACACTGCACTTAATTCAGATTCCGGGCATGCATGGGCCTGGCTTGGTCAGGGGCGACACGCTGCGGTGTCCTCAGCCCGCTGGGCTGATCAGCGCGCCCGTTGCCGTCGCGTCCACATGGGCGCAATTCCCGTCCACGCGCACCTTGCCCTCGGCCAGCAGCCGCAGCGCCAGCGGATAGCATTGGTGTTCCTGTTCCAGCACACGGGCGGCCAGGCTGTCCTCGGTATCGTCCGGCAAGACCGGCACGGCGGCCTGGACCAGGATCGGGCCGGCATCCAGGTCGGGGGTGACCAGATGGACGGTGCAGCCGTGCAGCTTCACCCCTTCCTCGATGGCGCGGCGGTGGGTGTGCAGCCCCTTGAAACTGGGCAGCAGGGCAGGGTGGATGTTGATCATCCGGCCGGCCCAGCCTTGGGTGAAGGGCGCCGACAACAGCCGCATGAAACCGGCCAGGCAGACGATCTCGACGCCGGCTTGTCGCAGCTCGGCATCCATCGCCTGATCGAACGCCTCGCGGCTGGCGAAGTCCTTGTGCGGGATGGTCCGGGTGGCAATGCCGGCCCGTTCAGCCCGTTCCAGCGCGAACACCTTAGGCACGTTGCTGATCACCAGCACGATCTCGGCCGGGAAGGCAGGGTCGGCGCAGGCATCGATCAGGGCCTGCAGGTTCGAGCCCCGGCCCGATACCAGCACGCCGACCTTGGCCCGGCTCATCAGCCCCACGCCTCGGTGCCGGAAACCTGGCTTTGCGCCTCGTCGCCCTGACGGGCCCGCATGGTGCCGATGGTGAACACCGTCTCGCCGGCCTCGGTCAGGATGCGCACCGCCTCGGCCGCCTTGTCGGCCGGGGCCACCAGAACCATGCCGATGCCGCAATTGAAGGTCCGGGCCATTTCGTGCGGGACGATACCGCCCTGTTGGGCCAGCCACTTGAAGACCGGCGGCAGCGTCCAGGCCGTGGCGTCGATGGAAGCGACCACGCCGTCCGGCAGTACGCGCGGCACGTTCTCGATCAGGCCGCCGCCGGTGATGTGGGCCAGCGCCTTGATGGTGCCAGCACGGATGGCGGCCAGGCAGGATTTGACATAGATGCGGGTCGGCGCCAGCAAGGCGTCGCCCAGCGAGCGGGCTGGATCGAACGGGGCGGGGGCGTCCCAGGCGATGCCTGCGCGTTCCACCACGCGGCGCACCAGCGAATAGCCGTTGGAATGCACGCCCGACGAGGCCAGACCCAGCAAAACGTCGCCCGGGGCCACGCTTTCCAGCGGCAGCAGCTGGCTGCGCTCGGCGGCGCCGACCGAGAAGCCGGCCAGATCGTAATCGCCCTTGGCGTACATGCCCGGCATCTCGGCGGTTTCGCCGCCGATCAGCGAGCAGCCGGCCTGGCGGCAGCCCTCGGCGATGCCGGCGATGATGGCTTTGCCGTGGGCCACGTCCAGTTTGCCGGTGGCGAAATAATCCAGGAAGAACAGGGGCTCGGCGCCCTGGACCACCAGATCGTTGACGCACATGGCGACCAGATCGATGCCGACGGTGTCGTGGCGGCCCGATTCGATGGCCACCTTCAGCTTGGTGCCGACGCCGTCGGTGGTGGCGACCAGGATCGGGTCCTTGAAGCCGGCGGCCTTGGGGTCGAACAACGCGCCGAAACCACCCAGTCCGGCCGAGGTGCCGGAACGGACGGTGGACTTGGCCAAGGGCTTGATGGCGTCGACCAGGGCTTCGCCGGCGTCGATATCGACGCCCGCATCGCGGTAGGTCAGACCCTGCTTTTCGTCGGGGGCGGGAATGGTCTTCCTCGTGGCTTTGCGTGTGATATGGTGTGGCCCATTTCAGGGGGGCCGATCTCGGCGCCGAAGATACTCCAACCCGAACGGTTTGCAATGCCTTCTCTCCGCCTGCTGTGTGTCTTGGGGCTGCTGCTGGGCCTGTCCGGTCAGGTCTTGGCGCAAGGTGCGGCCGACGCCTTCACCGTGCGCGGCGTCGAGGTCGATGTCTCGGCCGCCAATGTCCAGGCCGCCAAGGATCAGGCCGTCACCGAGGGCCAGCGCCAGGCCTTCCGCCAATTGCTGGACCGCCTGACCCAGCCGTCCGACCATGCCCGCCTGCCCAAGGCCGACGGGCTTGATTATGTTCGCGATTTCACCGTCGATCAGGAACGCGCCTCGGCGACCCGCTATCTCGCCAGCCTGACGGTGCGCTTCAACGCCACCGCGGTGAAGAAGCTGCTGCAGAATGCCGGCATTCCCTTCGCCGACGCCCGCGCCCGCGGCGTGGTGATCGTGCCGGTCTACAAGCCGGCGGCCGGGTCCCGGCCGGTCCTGTGGGACGATCCCAATCCGTGGCGCGCCGCCTGGATGGGCCTGGGCGGCGGCGGGCTGGTGCCCCTGACCGTGCCGGCCGGCGAGGTGGGCGACGTCGCCGCCATCACCCCGGAACAGGCGCTGGCCGGCTCGGCCGATGCCATGCGGGCCATCGGCAGCCGATGGAAAAGCCCCGACGTGCTGGTGGTGGCCGCCGCCCTGTCGCCGACCGGCAAAAGCCTGGACGTCGCCCTGCTGGCCGAGCCCGGCACGCCCAAGCCGTTCGAGACCCTGTCCTATTCCCTGAACGAGGGCGAAAGCCTGGACGGCTTGATGCGCCGCGCCGCCCGCGACATCTCGAAGGGGATCGACCAGCTGCACAAGCAGCCCAATCTTTTGCATTTCGACCGCGCCGGCACGGTGTCGGCGCTGGTGCCGCTGTCGGGCCTGGCCGACTGGCTGGCGGTGCGCGACCGCCTGGCCAAGGTGTCGCAGGTCCGCCGCTGGGAACTGGTGTCCCTGTCCAAGGTCGAGGCGGCGGTGACCCTTCACACCGTCGGCGAGGCCGAGCAAATCCGTGGCGCCCTGCACAGCGCCGGCCTGAAGATGGACATGGTCGACGGCTTCTGGACCATCCGGCCGGTGGGGGTGAAATGACCCATTCTCAGCGCCTGCGTTTCTGGCTGATCGGGCTGGCCGTCTTCCTGGCCCTGCTGTGGCTGCTGAAGGGCATGCTGCTGCCCTTCGTCGCCGGCATGGTCATCGCCTATTTCCTGGATCCGCTGGCCGACCGGCTGGAAGCCTTGGGGCTGTCGCGCACGTTGGCCACCGCCATCGTCACCGGCGGTTTCTTCCTGTTCTTCTTCGGCATCCTGGTGGTGCTGCTGCCGCTGCTGGAACATCAGGTGGTCGAGTTCGTCCACCGCGTTCCCGGCTATATCGACACCCTGGAAGCGCGGGTCCAGCCCTTGATCCTCGAGATCAAGCGCAAGCTGTCCAAGGGCGATATCGAGAAGCTGCGCAGCTCGGCCGGCGAATATGCCGGCACGGCGATCTCCTGGGGCATCGGCGTGGTCAAGGACATGCTGAGCGGCGGCCTGGCGATCTTGAACCTGTTGTCCTTGCTGTTCATCACCCCCATCGTCGCCTTCTATCTGGTCCATGACTGGGATGTCATCAAGGCCAAGATCGATAGCTGGCTGCCGCGCGACCATGCCGACACCATCCGCGTCCAATTGCGCGAGATCGATCGCACCATTTCCGGCTTCGTGCGCGGCCAGGCCACCGTCTGTCTGGTCATGGCCGCCTTCTACGGGCTGGGCCTGTCGCTGGTCGGGCTGGATCTGGGGCTGGTCATCGGCCTGGGCGCCGGATTGTTCTCGTTCGTGCCCTATCTGGGGGTGATCTCGGGCTTCGTCGCCGGCATCGCCCTGGGCTTCGCCCAGACCCAAGGCTGGGAATTGCCCGGCCTGGTCGCCATGGTGTTCGCCGCCGGCCAGGTGCTGGAAGGCAATGTCCTGACGCCCAAGCTGGTGGGCAGCAAGGTCGGGCTGCATCCGGTGTGGATCATCTTCGCGCTGCTGGCCTTCGGCAGCCTGTTCGGCTTCGTCGGTCTGCTGCTGGCGGTGCCGCTGGCCGCCGTCATCGGCGTGCTGGTGCGCTTCGCCATGGGCCGCTATCTGGCCAGCCGGCTGTACCACGGCGACGGCGTGCCGTGACTGGCGGTCAACTGCCGTTGACGCTGCCGCATCGGCCCGCTTTGGGGCGCGAGGATTTCCTGACCGCCGCCAGCAACGAGCAGGCGGTGGCCTGGCTGGAACGCTGGCCGGACTGGCCGGTCCATGCCTTGGCGCTGTTCGGGCCGCCCGGCTGCGGCAAAAGCCACCTGCTGGCCGCCTTCGCCGCCGCCCAGGACGGCGTTGTCATCATCGACCGGGCGGCGCTGACGGTGGCGATGGTGCCCGATCTGGTCGAGAAGGCGCGGGTGGTGGCGGTCGATCGGCTGGATGACGGCGACGGCGGCGAGGACGCGCTGTTCCATCTGTGGAACCTGACCAAGGAAACCGGCCGTCACCTACTGCTGGCCGGGCGCGAGGCGCCGGCCCGGCTGGGCGTGCGCCTGCCCGACCTGCGCTCCCGGCTGTCGTCGGTGCTGGCCATCGGCATCGGCGCCCCCGACGAATCCTTGTTGGCTGCCGTGCTGGTCAAGCTGTTCGCCGACCGTCAGCTGAAGGTGACGGCCGACCTGATCACCTATACCCTAAGCCGGTCGGAACGCAGCTTCGCCGCCATCGGCCGGGTGGTGGACGCGCTGGATCGCGCCTCGCTGGCGGCGCAACGCGCCGTGACGGTGCCGTTGGCGCGCGCCGTCCTGGAAGCCTTGGACACGGAGGAACGCTGATGGATCTGGGACTTTCGGGCCGGCGCGCCCTGGTCTGCGCCGCCAGTCGTGGGCTGGGCAAGGCCTGCGCCCTGGCCTTGGCCGCCGAGGGCTGCGAGGTGTTGATCATCGCGCGCCGCCCCGACATTCTGGCCCATGCCGCCGACGACATCCGCCAACAGACCGGCGCCAAGGTGGAAACCGTCGCCGCCGACGTCACGACGCCGGAAGGCCGGGCCCGGATTCTGGCGGCGATGCCCGACCCGCACATCCTGGTGACCAATGCCGGCGGCCCGCCGCCCGGGGATTTCCATGATTGGGACCGCGACACTTGGATCCGGGCGCTGGATGCCAACATGCTGGCCCCGATCGAGCTGATCAAGGCGACCATCGATTCCATGATGGTTCGGCGCTGGGGCCGCATCGTCAACATCACCTCGGGCGCGGTCAAGGCGCCGATCGACGTGCTGGGACTGTCGAACGGGGCGCGTTCCGGCCTGACCGGCTTCGTCGCCGGATTGGCCCGCGCCAGCATCCGTCACGGCGTCACCATCAACAACCTGCTGCCCGGCCCGTTCGACACCGACCGGCTGGCCCAGGTGCTGGCGGCCCAGGCGGCCAAGGACGGGATCGCGGTGGAAGAAGCGGCGCGGCGCCGCGCCGGGGCCAATCCGTCGGGGCGCTTCGGCGACCCAGCCGAATTCGGCGCCTTCTGCGCCTTCCTGTGTTCCGATCAGGCCGGCTACATGACCGGCCAGAACATCTTGTTGGATGGCGGCGCTTATCCGGGGGTGTTTTAGGGGCGGTTGTGCGCCACGGGCATCAATTCCCGCGCACGACTTTCAAGGCGCGATCCAACTGCGGGTCCGATCCCTCGACCGGTTCGGTGACGATGTCGGGGGTGATGCCGACCTTGTCGACCGGTTGGGTGCTGGGGCGCAGATAGCGTGACGTCGTCACCCGCATGCCGCCTTCCGACAGGTCCAGGATGGTCTGGACGCTGCCCTTGCCGAAGCTTTTCTGGCCGACCAGCACGGCGCGGCGGTGGTCCTTCAGGGCACCGGCGACGATTTCCGAGGCCGACGCGCTGCCGCCGTCGATCAACACCACGATGGGCAGGCCGGCCATGATCTCGCCGATGCGGCCGCTATAGACCTGGCGGTCCTGGCTGCGGCGCCCGGTGGTCGAGACGATCGGGACATCACCCAGGAACAGATCGGCCACGGCGATGGCCTGGTCCAGCAGGCCGCCCGGGTTGCGGCGCAAATCCAGCACGATCCCCTTGAGCCGGCCTCCGGCCGCCTTCTCCAGGTCCAACAGGGTCGAGCGCAGGTTGGCGGCGGTGCCGCCGGCGAACTGGGTGACGCGGACATAGGCGACGTCGGACCCGTCCAGGCGGCCCTTGACCGCCTGCAACTGGATGATCTCGCGCTTCAGGACCACGTCGCGGGTGACGCCGTTGGTGGTCGACAAGGTCAGGGTGACCGGGGTGCCGACCTTGCCCCTGATCTTCGACACCACCTGCATCAGGGATTGGCCGGCGGTCGGCGTGCCATCGACCTTCAAGATGCGGTCGTCAACCTTGATGCCGGCGCGGGCGGCGGGGGTGTCGTCGATGGGGGCGACCACCACCACCTGGTCCTCCTTCATGGTCAGTTCCATGCCGACGCCGCCGAACTGGCCGGAAAACGACGTCCGCATGTCGTCCATGTCGGCCGGGGTCAGATAGGCGGTGTGCGGGTCCAGCACCTCGCTCATCGCCCCGGTCGCCGCCTTGAAGGCGTCGTCAGGGCTTTGCGGCGGCTTCAGCTCGCGGACCGCCTTGGCGGCGGCCTCGCTGATCTGGTGCGATTCCTTGGGCTCGACATAGACCTCGACGATCTTGGCGATCATCTCGTCCAGCAATTCCGCTTTGGCCTTGGCCTTGGGCGTCTCGAGCCCGGCCTGGGTGAAGGCCTGGGTCAGCAAGGCGCGATCGGCACGGTCCGCCAGCGAGGCGCCGGAAATCAGGACCAGAACGGAAAATGCGGCCAGGAACAGTCTGTTCATGACCGCATTGTGACGCAGGCGGCGGGGAAGGAAAACCCCCCGCCGACAAAATCTAGGGATCAATGTCCCAATTCGGGATGGGCAAGGCGGAATTCGCACAATCCATGGGCGCAGTCCGCCGCGATGGCCAGGTGATGGTCGCAGGCCAGCTTGGCCTCGGCCTCCAGCACCGCCTCGACCTCGGCCGGGCCGTCGGGATGGTCCAGCACCTCTTCCGCCCATTCGGCGGCGACGATGGTGGGGATGTGCTTGAAACAGGCGACGGCGTCGAGCTGTTCCGGCGTCAGGCCACTGAAGGCGATGCAATCTACCAGGGATAACATGGGCTGCACTCCCCTGATCGTTTCCGAATGGGAGGCTCGGGTTCGTTCCCGGGCCCGGAATGGTGAAGAAAACACTAACACAGATGCTGCCTTTCCAAGAATGCAAAAAGTTGAAGGGTAGGATGAATTTCGAACTACATATTGCGGCGCACCTAAGAATGTTTGCCAAATGCTGCAGGTGCTTCTTGGCCTTATCGATGAAATACGGACGAATGTTCCTTTCTGTGCTTACCGACCATCGCGGCCTTGACCGTGGCCGTCAACCCGCGTCACACTATCGCCGATGTTCGGGAAAATCCTGCTGACCGTTGCGGTCGTCGCCATCATCTGGTTCGGTTTCAAGTTCGCCCAGCGCCGGCTGGAGCAAAAGGCGAGGCGCGACCAGGATCCGCCGGCCGCCGGGCCGCGGCCGGTGTTTCGTCCTGATCCGGACGGCGAAAGCGTTCAGGATCTGGTCAAGTGCCCGGCCTGCTCGACATGGCGGTCGGCCAAACAGGGACATTGCGGCCTTGAGAAATGCCCTTATTAGCCTGGCCCTGCTGCTGATACTGGCCGGCTGCGCCTTGCCCGCGCCCGACCAGCCGGCGTGGCACGGCCGCATGGGCCGGTTCATCGGCCTGGTCGCCCAATGCAATTGTTCGGACATTACCCCGGACCGCGCCGTGGCGGACTATGTCCAGGCGCTGGGCGGGCGCTATTCGGCGGCCGAGGTGGCGGCGATGAAGGGCTATGTCGCCGACGGCGCCTTCGAGCGCTACGACAACCAGATCGAAATCTGCAAGGAAGTGTGCGGCCAGGCCTGCATGGTCAATTCCGTGGCCCAGCCGATGGGCGGGCGCACCATCCCCGGCGTGGCCGCCTGCCCGGTGACCGAACGCGACCTGCATTTGACCCCGGGCCGGTTCGAGGGGGCGCATAGGCTTTAGCTGTTGCCCCACCAATAGACCCAGACGAACAGGAACAGCCACACCACATCGACGAAGTGCCAGTACCAGGCGGCGGCCTCGAAGCCGACATGCTGCTTGGGCGTGAAGTCGCCCTTGACGGCGCGGGCCAGGCACACGGCCAGGAAACACACGCCGACGAAGACGTGGAAGCCGTGGAAGCCGGTGGCCATGTAGAACACCGACGGATAGACGCCGTCCTGGAAGCCGAAGGTGGCCTGGCCGTATTCATAGACCTGCAGCGACAGGAACAAGGCCCCCAGCACGACGCTGAGCGCCAGCCCGCCTTTCAGGGCGGTGCGGTTGCCTTCGCGCAGGCCGTGATGGGCCCAGTTCACCGTCGCCCCGGAACTCAGCAGGATCAGGGTGTTGATGAAGGGCAGGGTCCAGGTGTGCAAGGGCTCGATCCCGGCCGGCGGCCATTCGGGAACCAGCTGGTTGACCCCCAGGGCGGCGTTGAAGAAGGCCCAGAAGAAGGCGGCGAAGAACATCACCTCGCTGGCGATGAACAGCGCCATGCCGACCCGCAGGCCGTGCTGGACTTCCGCCGTATGGTCGTGGCCGGAATTGGCCTCGCGCACCACGTCGCGCCACCAACCCAGCATGGTCAGAAGCACCAGGCCCAGGCCGACCAGCAGCCACAGGCGGTGGGCGTGGTCCTGGAAATACTGAACCGCGCCATAGGCCAGGATAAAGGCCGCCACCGAGCCTGCGAACGGCCACGGACTGGGATTGACCAGATGATAGGGGTGATCGTGGTGCGAGGGGGATGCGCTCATGACCGGCCCTGCCTTTCGGGAACAAGGTAGAAGGTATAGGACAAGGTCACCGTGTCGATGTCCTCGGCCAGGTCAGCATCGACGAAGAAGCTGACCGGCAGTTCGGCGCTTTGGCCGGGTTCCAGCCGCTGCTCGGTGAAGCAGAAACATTCGGTCTTGTTGAAGGACTGGCCGGCCTTGTCGGGCGTCACGTTGAACACCGCCGTCCCCACCAAGGTCTGGCGCGAGCGGTTGGTGGCGCGATAGAAGGCCAGACTCGGCTCGCCCAGATGCACACGCATCTGCCGCTGGCTTGGCACGAATTCCCAATCGAGCCCCTTGGCCAGCCCCTTGGCCAGCGACGCATCGAAGCGCACCGTCACCATCCGGGCCGACATTTCGGGCGGGACTTCAGTCGCGACACGCGGCGTGCCGCCGGCCCCGGTCAGCCGGCAATAAAGGCCGTAAAGCGGCACGCTGGCGGCCACCAGCCCGATCATCGCCGCCACACCGGCCAGCGTGGCCAGGACGATGGGGCGATGGCGGCGCTGGTCCATGGGGCTACTCCGCCGCCCGGTCGAAGCGGGGCAGTTTCTCGAAGGAATGCAAGGGCGGCGGCGAGCTGACCGTCCATTCCAAGGTGGTGGCGCCCACCCCCCACGGATTGGCGGCGACCTTGGCGCCGCTGGCAAAGGTGCGCCAGCAGATGAAGACGAACAAAAGCGCGGCGGCGAAGGCGAGATAGGCGCCGATCGAGCTGACCAGATTCCAGCCGTGGAAGGCGTCGGGATAATCGGGGATGCGGCGCGGCATGCCGGCCAGTCCCAGGAAATGCTGCGGGAAGAAGGTCAGGTTGACGCCGATGAAGGTCAGCCAGAAATGCAGCCTTCCCAGCCCCTCCGGGTATTGGCGCCCGCTCATCTTGCCGATCCAGTAATAGAAGCCGGCGAACATGGCGAACACCGCGCCCAGGCTGAGCACATAGTGGAAATGGGCGACGACGTAATAGGTGTCGTGCAGGGCGATGTCGATGCCGGAATTGGCCAGCACCACCCCGGTCACGCCCCCGATGGTGAACAGGAAGACGAAGCCGATCGCCCACAGCATCGGCACCTTGAGCTCGATGGAACCGCCCCACATGGTGGCGATCCAGGAAAACACCTTGATGCCGGTGGGGATGGCGATGACCATGGTGGCGGCGGTGAAATAGGCCCTTGTATCGACGCCCAGGCCCACCGCGAACATGTGATGCGCCCACACCACGAAGCCGATTCCGCCGATCGAGACCATGGCATAGGCCATGGCCAGATAGCCGAACACCGGCTTCTTCGAGAAGGTGGCGATGATGTGGCTGATGATGCCGAAGGCCGGCAGGATCATGATGTAGACTTCGGGGTGGCCGAAGAACCAGAACAGATGCTGGTACAAGATCGGGTCGCCGCCCTTGGCCGGGTTGAAGAAGCCGGTGCCGAAATTGCGGTCGGTCAGGACCATGGTCAGGGCGCCGGCCAGCACCGGCACCGCCAGCAGCAGCAAGATGGCGGTGACCAGCATGGCCCAGGCGAACAGCGGCATGCGGTGAAAGCCCATGCCCGGGGCGCGCATGTTGACGATGGTGGTGATGAAGTTGATGGCGCCCAGGATCGACGACACGCCGGCGACATGCAGGGCCAGGATGGCGAAATCGACCGAGATGTCGGTGTGGCCGGTGACCGACAGCGGCGGGTAAAGGGTCCAGCCGGTGCCGACCCCGGCCCCGGTCAGCGCCGACAGCATCAACAGGGCGAAGGCCGGCGGCAGCAGCCAGAAGCTGATATTGTTCATGCGCGGGAAGGCCATGTCGGGGGCGCCGATCATCAACGGCACGAACCAGTTGCCGAAGCCGCCGATCAGCGCCGGCATCACCACGAAGAACACCATGATGACGCCGTGGGCGGTCAAGATGACGTTGTAAAGGTGGAAATCGCCGTCCAGGTACTGGATGCCGGGGTCCTGCAATTCCATGCGCATGAAGACGCTCATCGCGCCGCCGATCAGGCCGGTGATCACCGAGAACACCAGGTACATGCTCCCGATGTCCTTGTGGTTGGTCGAATAAAGCCAGCGGGTCAGGCCATGTGGATAGGCGCTCATCGGGCACTCTCCCCTGAAAGGGCCACTTGCGAGGGTCTGGCGGCGAACCGGGTGCGGGCCTCGTCCAGCCAGGCGGTGAATTGCTCCTTCGGCACCGCATGGATCATGATCGGCATGAAGCCGTGGTTGACGCCGCACAGTTCGGAACATTGGCCGTAATAGGTGCCGGGTCGGTCGATGCGCACCCAGGTCTCGTTCAGGCGGCCGGGGACGGTGTCGGTCTTCAGCCCCAGGGCCGGCACCGCCCACGAATGGATGACATCGTCGGCGGTCAGCTGTACCCGGATGGCCACCCCCACCGGCAGCACCACCGGATTGTCGGTGGTCAACAGCCGCAACTGCCCGGGCTGCAGGTCCGAATCCTGGGTCATCAGGGCGTCGAACTTCAGATTGTGGTCGGGATAATCGTAGCTCCAGTACCATTGGTGGCCGGTGACCTTCAGGGTCATCTCGGCGGTCTGGGTGCGGTCCATGAAGTAAAGCAGCTTGAGCGACGGGAAGGCGATCAGGAACAAGATCAGGGTCGGAATGGCGGTCCAGGCGATTTCCAGCTTGGTGTTGTGGGTCCACGTCGCCGGGACGGGGTTGCGCTTCTCGTGATACCGCCACATGCACCAGCCCAGCAGGGCGGTGACCAGGGCGACGATGGCGATGATCACCACGTTCAACAGCGTCGCCAGTTCGGCGATCCTGGCCATGGTCGGCGAGGCGGCGGCCTGGAAGCCGAAGGCCCAGGGGACCGGTTCGCTGGCTTGTGCCGTGGCCGAGGCCAGGAACAAGGCAAAGGCGTATAGGAAGGCCCGGGTCATGGGTGCGTCTCCGCCTGTCGTCCATGGGACAACCATAGGAGTGGGGACGCGGGTCAAGCCTGCCAATACCTAGGGTGAAAAGAATCCCGGGCGAGGGGCTTGAAGAATTTGCTGCATGTGCTATATAAGAAACATCTAATTATTGGGGCGAAGGCCCATCCCTGGAGTGGCTCAAACCATGCTCAATCGCCTGTTCGGTCAGATGTTTTCCGCCCCGGCCCAGCCCGAGAACGTCCATATGGTGTCGCCGGTTCAGGTGCGCCAATGGCTCGATTCCGGTGTCGCGGTGCTGGTCGATGTGCGCGAGCCAAACGAGGTGGCGGCCGAGACCATCGCCGGGTCGATCAACCTGCCGTTGTCGTCGTTCGACGCCGCCAAGCTGCCGAAGGTGCCCGAGGGCAAGAAGCTGGTCCTGCATTGCCGTTCGGGCCAGCGCTGCGGCATGGCCGCCGCCAAGTTGGTCCAGGCCGGCTATACCGGCGAGATCAACCGCATGGAAGGCGGCATCATGGGTTGGCGCATGGCCGGCGGCCCGACGCGCCCGGGCGCCTGATCCGGCCGGGTGCAGCGGTCACGGCAGGGTGAAGGCGAAGGTGCTGCCCTGTCCGGGCTGGCTGTCCACCTCGATGCGGCCGCCATGGCGTTCGACGATCTTGCGGCACACCGCCAGGCCGACACCGGCGCCGTCTGCGTATTTGGCCGGGTGCAACCGCTGAAACACCTTGAACAGACGGTCGAACTGGTCGGCATCGATGCCGATGCCGTTATCCGAGACGGCGAAACGCCAGCCGCCATCGGTCGGCCTGGCCGACACCGTGATCAGCGGAGCACGGTCGGCGACACGATATTTCACGGCGTTGCCGATCAGGTTCTGGAACAGGCGAACCATCTCGTTGGGGCTGGCGGTCAGGATGGGCCAGACGCCTTCTATCCGAATCTCGGCCTGGGCATCCTGGATAGCGGGCTCCAGATATTGCAGGGCTTCGTCGAGCTGGGCGCGGCAGTCGGTCTCGACCATCGGCTCGCCCGAGCGGCCGACGCGGGAATATTCCAACAGCGACACCAGCATCTGATCCATGCGTGACGCCCCCGAGCGCACATATTCGAAGAAGTCTTGCTCGTCCGCCGCCAACCGCTCTTTCAGGCGGGTGTCCAGCAGCTTGACGTAGCTGGCGATCATCCTGAGCGGCTGACGCAAGTCGTGGGAAATGATATAGGCGAATTGCTCGAGCTCCCCGTTCGAGGCGGCCAGCGCCCGACTTCGTTCTTCCAACTGACGGGTGCGCCGTTCGACCTCGTCACGAAGCGTCGCCCGCATGCGGTGCTGCTCGTCTTGCAGCAACCCCATGTACAAGACGGCGATGCCCACGCCGACGATGGTCAGGTTCAAGACGACGATGGCCTGGGCGGTGCCTTGCCCCCGTAGCGGCCCCAGGTCGAACGCCGCCTGCACCACCATCACCGTTGCGCACACCAGATTGCCGGCGGCGGCGCCGGGGAACTGGAAGATGAAGGCCATCAACGCCAATCCCAGCAAGGCCAGCGGCGCCAACAGCGGGTCGATCGCCGAAACCGCCACCTGGGCGACCGCCAGCAAGGCCAAGGCCGCCGGCAGGCGCATGGCAGGCCAGCCGGCCGAGAACCCCACGACCACCGGCACCACCAGGAACAGGCCGCTGGTGTCGGCCAGCAGCAGCATCAAGGTGCGCTCCAGGAAGGCGTGCAGGGTCAGCGGACCGGCGGTTCTGGCCAGGTCGTGGATCAGCGGCAGCAGCCACACGGTCGCCAGCGGCGGGATCAGGCAAATCGACGCCAGTCCGCGCAGGCGGCGGGGGTCGTGGACCGGGGCGCCGACCAGATTGTCCCAGTGGCGGCGCAGCAGGCTCCAGCCCAGCCAGGATTGCAAGGAATCGACTGCGGCCGACAGCGCGGTGGCCAGCAAGACCTGTCCCTGGTCGCCCATCATCAGGCCGTTGGCGGTGAAGCTGGCGGCGGCGACGACGACCGTGCCCCGCCGGCCCAGCACCAACAAGACGGCGACACCAATTCCGGCCGGTAACCAGAACACCGTCAGGTTGCCCGGCGGCAGGCTGGCCAAGGTCATGCCGCCGATGGCGGTGGCGATGTAGGCGGCGAACAAAAGGGCGGCTGCCGCCCCGCGAGAAAGCCGAAAAGGCAAGATGCGGTCCCGGATATGAAGCTCAGGTCGAAACAGTCTACGCCAAATGGGTGGGGGCGCAATCGGCGATGAATTCCCCCTTTTTTTTCAATGGTTTTTGCACTGCGGCTTAAAAAAGGTGGCGTTTCCTTGATTCTGGTCAGGCCAACCCGCTTGTCAGAGCCTTTTCCCGCTGTTAGTTTAACCTAATATAACCGTAAAAAATCTCCAGGGAGGAGGAAGTGACCATGAGGGGTATCCCCACTACGCTCGCACTTTGCCTTGCTTTCGGGCTGGCGATCCTGCCGGCTGCCGCCAAGGCCGCCGATCCTGTCGCCGTGATGGCGGATGCCTGCTCGGGTTGCCACGGCACCGACGGCCATTCCATCGGCGGCATGCCGGCTTTTTCCGGCAAGAACGCCGACGAACTGAAGAAGTTCCTGCGCGACTACAAGTCGGGCGCCCGCGAGGCGACGGTCATGGACCGCATCGCCAAGGGCTATAGCGTCGAGCAGCTCGACGCCATCGCCGCCTACTTCGCCAGCCGCAAGAAGTGATCGGGGGACGCCATCATGTTCAATATTTCGCGTAGGACTTTCAACGGCCTGATGGGCGCCGCCGGTGCCCTGACCATGGCCGGCGGTCTGTCGGCCTGCTCGGGTGGTGCCAAGGTGGTGGTCATCGGCGGCGGCTTCGGCGGTGCCACCGCGGCCAAGTACCTCAAGCGCTATGATCCCAGCCTCGACGTCACCCTGATCGACGCCGACAAGACCCACTTCACCTGCCCGTTCTCGAACACCATTCTGGGCGGCATGAACGACATGGCCTATATCGAGCGCAAGTTCGATGTGCTGGTCAACAAGCATGGCGTCAAGGTGTACACCGACTTGGTGGTCGCCATCGATGGCGCCGCCAAGGTGGTCAAGACCAAGAGCGGCCAGACCTTCGCCTACGACCGTCTGATCGTGTCGCCGGGCATCGACTTCAAGTGGAACGCCATCCCCGGCTATGACGAGGCGGCCAGCCACATCATGCCGCACGCCTGGAAGGCCGGTCCGCAGACAGTGCTGCTGAAGAAGCAACTGGAGGCCATGCCGGCCGGCGGCCTGGTGGTCATCTCGGCGCCGGGCAATCCGTTCCGCTGCCCGCCCGGCCCGTACGAGCGCGCCAGCCTGATCGCCGCCTACCTGAAGAAGCACAAGCCGAAGTCGAAGCTGCTGATCCTGGATTCCAAGGACGCCTTCGCCAAGGACAAGCTGTTCAAGGAAGGCTGGGAAAAGCTGTACGACGATATCATCGAGTGGGTGCCTGCCGCCAAGAACGGCAAGGTCACCAAGGTCGATGCCAAGGCTGGTGTGGTCGAGACCGACTTCGAGAAGTTCAAGCCGGCCGTCGCCAACATCATCCCGCCGCAGACCGCCGGCAAGATCGCCATCGATGCCGGCCTGGCCGACAAGTCGGGCTTCTGCCCGGTCAACCCGCTGACCTTCGAATCGACTCTGGTCAAGGATGTCCACGTCATCGGCGATTCCAGCATCGCTGGCGAAATGCCGAAGTCCGGCTATTCCGCCTCGTCGCAGGCCAAGATCACCGCCGCCGCCGTGGTCGCCCTGCTGAAGGGCGAAAAGCCCGGCGAGTTCTCGGCCATCAACACCTGCTACTCGCTGCTGGCTGCCGATTACGGCATCTCGGTCGCGGGCGTGTTCTCGATCCAGGACGGCAAGATCGCCAATATCAAGGGTGCCGGTGGCGTCAGCCCGATGGGCGCGAACTACCAGTTCCGCAAGAAGGAAGCCGACTTCGCCGTCGGCTGGTATCAGAGCGTCTGCCAGGATAGCTGGGCCTAAGTCCGGCCCGGTCCCGTTCAATCACGGCCCCACCTTCCCGCAAGGGAAGGTGGGCGCTGTTGTTTGACAATTCGCAATCCAATGTTGACTTTGACCTTATTCCATTTCGCAGGCTCAAATATCGCGCTGCATCGGGGGGATTCCCTACTTGCAGTGTCCGATAGATTTTTGGCATATTAGAAAAATGCGAACCGAAGGCAGGGTTAACCTGCTCCAGGGCTTCCGACTTGAAACGGTCTTAGGGGAACATCCACATGATCTCGCGTCGCTTGAGCTTCGTCGCTGCCGTGCTGGTGGCGCTTGCGGCCGGTGGGGCCGCTGTCCCGGCGTCCGCCGCCGAGACGGAAACCGCCGTCGCCCGCGGTGGCCGTCTTTACGACAATTGGTATAAAGAACTGAAGACGACGCGGCCCGACAGCACGCATCCGTCTTATCCGGCCTCGGGCAAGTCGCCGAAGAATTCCTGGCGCTGCAACGCCTGCCACGGATGGGACTACCAGGGCGACAAGGCCATGGGCATCAAGGGCATCGGCGGCGCCAAGGGCAAGCCGGAAGCCCAGATCGTCGCCGTCTTGCGCGACAAGACCCATGCCTACACCCCGGACCTGCTGCCCGACGTCGCCGCCAATGAACTGGCGATGTTCGTCTCGAAGGGTCAGACCGACGTGGCGAAGTTCGTCGATGCCGCCGGCAAGCCCAAGGGCAACGTCGCCAAGGGCGAGGTCTATTACAATTCGCTGTGCGGTGTCTGCCATGGCGCCGACGGCAAGAAGGTATCGACCGGCATGGCGCTGGGCCAGGCGTCGGAATATCCGGCAGCCGTCGTCCACAAGGCGCTGAACGGCCAGCCGGCCGAGGCGATGCCGATGCTGCGGGCGTTTGATCATCAGGTCACCGCCGACATCGTCGCCTATTCTCAGTCGCTGCCGAAGTAAGCCCGATGACCGCTCAGGGCTCGCACGACCCGCAATCCGGAGGTGCCGCACATGCGCGGCACCACCGGCGCCCCAGCCACAATACGTTCTGGCGTAAGGCGATCCTGGTGTGGATCGGCGTAGCGCTGGGCCTGTTCGGCATGGCCGGCTTCGTCACCGCCATCGAATGGACCAATCGGACAGAGTTCTGTACCTCGTGCCACGGCATGGTGCAGAACTACAACGAGTACAAGGAAAGCGTCCATTACCTGAACCGTAGCGGCGCCCATGCCCAGTGCGCCGATTGCCACGTGCCCAAGGCCCTGGGGCCGAAGCTGGTGCGCAAGATGTTCGCCGTCAACGACATCATCGCCGAACTGAAGGGTACGCTGGACACCCCGGAAAAGATGGAAGCCATGCGCCCCATCCTGGCCGAACGGGTGTGGAAGTACATGGCCGAAAGCGACTCACGCGAGTGCCGCAACTGCCATTCCTACGATTCCATGAGCACCACCAAGCAAACCACCACGGCGCGCCGCAAGCACCCCGAGGCGGCCTTGGAAGGCAAGACCTGCATCGCCTGTCACAAGGGCGTGGCCCACAAGCTGCCCTCGTCCAAGGACGATCTGTAGGGGTCTTGGCACTCACTGGACAACAAGGCGGCCGCCCGGCGACGGGCGGCCGTCAGTCCATGGCGAACAGGTCGGACGGCGTCGACGCCAGGTCCAGCCCCAGCTTGAAACAGACGCCCAGCACGATCAGCGCCAGCAGCAGCCGCAATGTCTCGGCCCGCAACCGGTCGCCGAACTTGGCGCCGATCTGGGCGCCGACCACGCCGCCGACCAGCAAAGTCAGCATCAGCACCGCATCGACGGTATGGGTGCCGACCGCCTGCAGGAAGGTGACGTTGGCGGTGACGAAGATGATCTGGAACAGCGAGGTGCCGATCACCACCGCCGTCGGCATCTCCAGCACATAGATCATCAGCGGCACCATCACGAAACCGCCGCCCACCCCCATGATCGCCGCCAACAGGCCGCCGAAGGCGCCGACGGCGATGGGCAGCAGCGCGCTGATGTAAAGGCCCGAACGACTGAAGCGCATCTTGAACGGCAGACTGGTGCCGATGTGGCGATGGCGCTTGCGCAAGGCTTGGCTGCCGGGCTTGCGCAGCAGCGCCTGCACGGATTCGGCGGCCATGGTGGTGCCGATGAAGCCCAGGAACAGCACATAGGAAAGCGCGATCACCAGATCGATCTGGCCCAGCGACTTCAGCCAGGCGAACAGCCAGATCCCGCCGCTGGAGCCGGCAAACCCGCCGGCCAGCAGCATCAATCCCATGCGCAGATCGACGGTGCGCCGCCGCCAATGGACGATCAGTCCCGACACGCTGGCACCGACCACCTGATTGGCACCGGTGGCGACGGCGACCGGGGCCGGCACCCCCAGGAACATCAGGAACGGTGTCAGCAGGAAGCCGCCGCCGACGCCGAACAAGCCCGACAGGAACCCGACCCCGCCGCCCAGGGCCAGCAAGGTCAGTAGATCGACGGGGATTGCGGCGATGGGCAGATAGATGTTCACAGGGCGTCCCCCATAATCGCGCCAGGCGCGTGGATTTATAACAGGGACATCTCATATACTCCCGCAGGCGGGGCGAGCGTGAGTTAACAAATGGAAACTCGCCGCCGCCGGGAATTTGGAGCAGCATAAGCCATGCGCATTCTGCTGATCGAAGATGACGGGGCCGCCGCCCAGATGCTGGTCCAGGGCCTGGGCGAGGCCGGGCACGGAGTCGATGTCGCCGCCACCGGCCGTGCCGGTCTGGAACTGGCCGAAGCGGTGGCCTTCGACGCCATCGTCCTTGACCGCATGCTGCCGGACGGCGACGGCTTGACGGTGCTGACCGACCTTCGCGCCCGTGGCGATACCGTCCCGGTCCTGATGTTGAGCGCCCTGGGCGAGGTCGATCAACGGGTCGAGGGCTTGCAGGGCGGGGCCGACGATTATCTGGCCAAGCCGTTTGCCTTCCGCGAGTTGCTGGCCCGGCTGGATGCGGTGGCGCGCCGCCGCGACCCCACCCCGCCCGAGGCGGTGTTGCGGCTGGCCGATCTGGAAATCAACCTGATCACCCGCACCGTCACCCGCCAGGGTCACGAGATCGCGTTGCAGCCGCGCGAATTCCGCTTGCTGGAATTCCTGGTCCGTCGCGCCGGCCAGGTGGTGACCCGCTCGATGCTGCTGGAAGGGGTGTGGCAATACCGCTTCGCCCCCGAGACCAAGGTGATCGACGTCCAGGTCAGCCGTTTGCGCCAAAAGATCGACCGCGACTTCCAGCCGCCCTTGATCCACACCATTCGCGGCATCGGGTATCGCGCCGGTGTCCTGGCTTAGCTCGTTTCGCACCACCACCTTCCGCATGGTCGCGCTGGCGGCGGGGGTGTTCGCGGTGCTGGGGCTGGCCCTGATCATGGTGCTGTCTTTCCTGTTGGAAACCGTCGCCGATCAGCGTTTCGACCGGGTCGCGGCGACCAGCGCCCAGGCGGTGCTGTCCGCCCAAGAGCGGGGCGGATTCAACGCCCTGCGGGCCGCGGTGGCCGACCGTGCGGCGCGCACCTCGCCCAGCCTGCGGCTTTATTTGCTGGAGGACCCAAGCGGGACGGTTGTGGCCGGCAACCTGCCGACCTGGCCGCGCGGACTGGAGCATCAGGCCGGCAACGTCACCATCGCGGTGGATCAGGACGGAATCCTGGTTGCCCGGGTCTCGACGATTCCGGTGGCCGGCGGCGGCTTCTTGTTGGTGGGGACGCCGATCCCGGAACGCCAGCGGATCATGAACCTGGAAATCGAGGCGCTGGCGGTCATGGCCGGCTTGATGGCCTTGATCGGCACGGCGGCCGGTCTGGTGATCGCCAAAAGGGTGCTGGGCCGGCTGGACGTGGTCAACCGCACCGCCTCGACCATCCTGGCCGGCAATCTGGCGCAGCGTGTGCCGGTGTCGGGCCGCGGCGACGAATTCGATTCGCTGGCGGCCAACATCAACATCATGCTGGATCGGATCGAGGGGCTGCTGGCCACGGTCCACAGCGTCACCCATAACATCGCCCACGATCTGCGTGCGCCCTTGAACCGGCTGCGCGGCCGGCTGGAACTGGCGCTGATGACCCAGCGCTCGCCCGACGATTACCAGCAGGCGCTGGCCGCCGCCATCGCCGAGGCGGACGAGATCATCAACACCTTCAACGCCATGCTGGCCATCGCCCGGCTTGAGGGGGGGGCTTCGGGGGCGCGCGTCGACCCGGTCGATGTCAGCGAACTGGTCGAGTGCCTGGCCGACCTTTACCAGCCCCTGGCCGAGGAAAACGATCTGACCCTAGCGGTGGAAGTCTTGGCCGGGCAATGGATCCGGGGCGACCGCCACCTGTTGTCGCAGGCGCTCAGCAACCTGGTCGACAACGCGATCAAGTACAGCCCGCCGGGGGGGCGTTTGCATCTGGGGGTCGAGCGGCTCGGCGACTGGGTCCGCCTGTCCGTCAAGGATGACGGCCCCGGCATCGCCGCCGACCAGCGCGAGGCGGTGTTGCAGCCGTTCGTCCGGCTGGACCCGGCGCGCAGCACGCCGGGCTCGGGCTTGGGATTGTCGCTGGTGGCGGCGGTGGCCGAGTTCCACAATGCCCGCCTGACCCTGGCCGATAATCAGCCGGGCCTGGTGGTCTTTATCGATTGTCCGGTCAGTTCCGCGCCCCGGTGAAATAGGGCGAGGTGTCGTAGGGGCCGCGGGCGACCTGGTCGGCCTTGGTGGTCGGCGCCTCGTAGCGAGCGGTCGGGAACTTGTCCAGCGAAGGATCGTAGGCGCCGGTGCAGGCGGCCAGCAACAGCAGACCGGCCATGGCCATCAGGGCTTTCATAAAGAACCTCCGGATAAGACTCGCGTTGGGCCATGGTAACGCCACTGGCCGCCGTGGGAAAGGCCGCCCTTATTCCAGGGTCAAAATCCATTTCACCAGGGTTCGGATATCGTCTTCCTTGACCCGCTTGTTGGGCGACATCACCTCGGTCCCCCATGCGCCGAAGCCGCCGTCCTTCACCTTCTTGACCAGCGGCTCGACCATGTCGGGGCGACCGCGATAGCGCTTGGCGACCTCGATCCAGGCCGGGCCGCTGATTTTGGTCGTAAGGTCGTGGCATTGGAAACAGCGGCTTTTGTCGGCCAGTTCCATCATCGCCGGATCGGGAGGCGCAGCTATGGCAGGCGCCGCCACCATCAAGCTCGCGACTAAAGGCAAGGAGAAACGCATCGGCATGGCCCTCCCGGTCGGGGTGTTCATCTCGAATGTACGATGGGGCAGGGGCTGGCGCAACCAAGGTGGCGACATCATGAACTTGCCACTTGACGCCCCCGACGGGGGCATGTCCAACTCGGCTTTGGGGAAAGGGTTGACCATGGCGTTTCGCTCCATTCGTTCGACGGTGCTGATTCCGGCCCTGGTCCTGATCCTTGGGACCGGGATCGGGACGGCTGCCTTGTCGTTCCTGAATGCCCGCTCGGCCGTCAACCATATGGGACACGAATTGCGGGCCGAGTTGTCGCTTCGTGTGGTCGAGCGGCTGCGCTGGTTCCTGTCCCAGGCGCCGGGCATGCTGCGCGCCAATGTGCGATTGCTGGAAGCCGGGCTGATCTCGATGACCGATTCCGGCTTGCTCCAGCGTCATTTCTGGGGGCAGGTGCTGATCAACGACGCGGTCACCACCATCTATTTCGGCAACCAGGCCGGCGGACTGGTCGGGGCCGGCCGTGACGGTCCTGGCGGCAAGCTCTATCTTACCGGCACCGAGAATTTCGCCGCCGGCCCATGGGCCAAGGTCTGGGTCGATGACGACGGCAATCCGGGTTCGCGGTCGATGCGGATCGCCAATTTCGACGCCCGCTTGCGGCCATGGTACCAGGGCGGAGCCAAGGCCGCCGACATCGCCTGGGGCGACATCTTCGTGCTGTTCACCGGCGACGACATGGCGTTGGCGCCCAGCCTGGCGGTCCATGACCAGCGGCAACAGGTGGCGGGCGTTGTCGCCACCGACATTTTTATCTCGCATATCGCGTCCTTCCTGCGCGATCTGCAAGGGGCTCGCCCGGGCTTGACCTTCGTCCTCGAATCCGGCGGCCTGATGGTGGCGTCGTCGGCCGACGAACGGCCGCTGGTGGCCTTGGGCCAGGGATTGGCGCCGCGCCGTTTGATGGGCGCCGACATGCGCACCCCGGAAATCTCGCAGGCGGTGCGCGCCATCGAGAGGGAAGTCGGGTCGCTTGGGGCTGTCGTCGGTTCGACGCAATTGTCGACCGAAATCGCCGGCCAGCGCCACTTCGTCGAGGTCACCCCGTTTTCGGCCATTCCCGGCCTGTCCTGGCTGGTGGCCACCGTCGCCCCCGAGGACGCCTATCTGGGCCGCGTCACCGAAGGCAACACCACCACCTTGGCGGTGATCGCCGCCATGCTGATGCTGACGCTGATGATCGGGGTCAGGCTGGCCGGCAGCATCACCCAGCCGATCCGTCGTATTCGCGAGGCGTCGCAGCGAATTTCCGCCGGCGACCTGGCGGTGCGCATCGAGGATTCCCGTCATGACGAGTTGGGCGAACTGGCGCGCGCCTTCAACACCATGGCCACCACCCTGGGCCGCGCGGCCGAGACCCAGGTGACGCAATTGCACGAACTGCGCGATGCCGAGGCCCAGGTGCGCCGGCTGAACCAGGAACTGGAACAGCAGGTGAGCACGCGCACCCATCAATTGGTCGAGCGCATCGAGCAGGATCTGCTGACCCAGGAGGAGCTGCGCAAGGCAAAGGACGAAGCCGAGCGCGCCAGTCGTGCCAAGAGCGAGTTCCTGGCCAATATGAGCCACGAATTGCGGACGCCGTTGAACTCGATCGTCGGTTACTCCGACGCCATCCTGAGCGGGACGTTCGGCCCGATCGACAATCCCAAGCATGCCGAATATGTGCGCGACATCCACCGGTCCGGCCGCTACCTGACCGATTTGATCAACGACATTCTGGACCTGTCGGCGGTCGAGGCCGGCAAGGTCGAACTGAAGGATGGATTGTTCACGGTCGCCGAGCTGGTCGCCGCCACCCGGCCGCAGATCCGGGCCCGCGCCGTCGAGGCCGGCGTGGAACTGGTCTTCGACCTGCACGACGATCTGCCGGCGCTGTTGGTCGATGAACGCCGGGTCAAACAGATGCTGCTGAACCTGATGTCCAACTCGGTCAAGTTCACGCCCCCGGGCGGACGGGTCACGGTCTCGGCAGCCGAGGCCGGCGACGGCTTGACCCTAAGGGTGGCCGATACCGGCATCGGCATGACCGCCGATGAAATCGAGCGGGCTCGCACCCGCTTCGGCCGGGTCGATTCCCATCTGGCCCGCGTCCATGCCGGGACCGGGTTGGGGCTGCCGGTGACCGAAAGCCTGATCGTCCTGCATGGCGGAATCATGGATATCGACAGCGTCAAGGGCCGGGGCACCACGGTGTCCTTGTGGTTCCCGCCGTCCCGGGTGGTCCGCCCGACCGCCGAGGGCGATTAGCCCAAGGTGCCGATGGCCTGGCGAGAGGCGCTTTGCTTGGCTTGCTTCTTCAAGACGGCGATCTGTTGGCCGACATCATCGACCGAACAGGCCGCGCGGCCGGCGGGAAGGTGGATCACCGCCGCCGACACCGTCATCAGCGGAAAGCGCAGGCTATTGCCCTGGCGGTCGGTGCCGTCGATATGGCCCTGTTTGCGGGTGGCGTCGTCATAGAAGCTTTCGACGTCGCGGGCGAAGGCCGCGATCAGGCGGGCGGTGACCGCGACGGCCTCGTCGGGGGGCAGGCCGCGAAAGGCAGCGAAGAAGTCGTCGCCGCCGACATGGCCGGGAAAGCCGCAATCGCGCGGCATCGCCTTGGTCAGCAACTCGGCGAACAAGGTGATGGCGCGGTCGCCCAGGCGGAAGCCGTACTTGTCGTTGAACGGCTTGAAATTGTCGAAGTCGAAATAGGCCAGCACGAACGGGGTGTCGGTGGCGGCCAGCGCTTCCGACAGATATTCGTGGATCAGGTTGTTGCCCGGCAGCCGCGTCAACGGGTTCTGGTCGCGCGCGGCGGCCAGGTTCTTCTCGTTGATGACGCGCAGCAGCGAATGGGCCGACAGGAAGCCGACATATTTCATGGTGTCGACGATCAGGATGCCTTCGGAATTCTCGACCGCCGAATAGACCTGCAGGATCTGCTCGGCCTTGGTGTTGATGTCGGCGATCGGGCAGCGCACCACGAAATCCTTGAGACGCCGGCCGATGGTCTTGTTGGCGATCAGCGCCTTGCCGTACTGGGAATAGGTATAGTCCTTGAGTTCTGCCTCGCGCACGATGCCGACCGGCTCGCCGGCCGCGTCGATGACCGGAAAGAAGGTCACCGTCTTGTCGGAACGGAACCGTTCGAACACCTGCTCCATCGGGCAATCTTGCATGATCGGCTCGACCTGGGTGATCTGGTCGGCGATCAGCTTCTGGTCGCTGACCGGCGCCCGGCGCTCGGCCCGGCCCAACCGCTCGACCTCGCCGTAATGGGGCAGCAGGTCCTGGGCCCGGCGCGTCGGCTTTTGCACCAGCCAGCCCTGGATCAGGTCGCAGCCGATATCCTTGCAGACGAAATATTCCCGCTCGGTCTCGACCCCTTCGGCCAGCACCACCACGCCCAACAGGTGGGCGATGTTGACGATCTGCCCCAGGAACAGCTTCTTCTTCGAATCGGACGCGATGTCCGAGATGAAGAAGCGGTCGATCTTCAACACGTCGGGGGCGGAGAAATACAGCAATTGCAGGCCCGAGAAGCCGGTGCCGAAATCGTCGATGGCCAGGCGGAAGTTGGCCTTCTTGTAGTGGCCAAGCGCGATGCGGGCGGTGGCGGGCACGCCGATCGGGTGACGTTCGGACACTTCGAACACCACCTGGCTTTCCTCGATGCCGTGGCGGTCCAGCATGGCCCGGGTCCGGACCGGAAGATCGTCGTCGGCGGCCAGCGAGCGGTTGTCGATGTTGATGAACAGCTTGGTCTGGCGCCAATGCGGCATCTGGCGGAACTTGGCCGCCGCCTTCTCGCGCACGCACATTTCGATGTCGGACAGCAGGCCCAGCGCGTGGCCGGTGTCGAACACGTCGTCGATGCTGGCGAAACCGGCTTCCTCGTGGTTGCGCAGCAGGGCCTCGTAGCCGTAGCAGGCGCCGGTATGGATGTTGACGATCGGCTGCAGCGCGATGTCCAGGCGATCCAGCACGCCATCCCACGGATCATCGGGTCGGGCCTTGGTGGGGAAGGGGGTGCCACGCGGCGGCAGGGTCGGTCTGGGGACGTCACTGAGAACGGTGGCGGAAAGGGACATGACGCGGCTCGCTTGTGATCGACGCGGGCCGGAGTCTGGTTGTCCCACCCCCCGAGAGTCAACGTCGATACCGTGACGCAACATAAACTTCACGGGGCAATTCCATATTTGTTAAATGGTTTTACCGACGCGGCCGATGCGGGCATCATCAGCCGATGGCTGTCGTCGAGAATCCCACCCAACTTCCGGCCACCTTGGCCGACGACCTGGACCTGATCGCCGAGATGACCGGCGACTTCGCCCGCTCCTACGACATCGAGGAGACGTTGCGGGTCGGCCTGGCCCATATCAGCACCCGCATGGAGGCCGAGGCGGCCTCGCTGTTCCTGATGGAGGAAGGCAGCGGCGAGTTGGTGTGCCGGGCCTGTTTCGGCCCGACCGACGTGACCGGATTGCGGTTGCCCAATGGCCAGGGCATCGTCTGGCGCGCGGTCAGCCGCAACGCCACCGAATTGGTGCAAGACACCCGCGACGATCCCGACTTCGCCGCCCGGGTTGACGACGATACCGGCTTTCGCACCCGCTCGATCCTGTGTGCGCCGCTTTCCGTGCGCGACGAACGGCTGGGCGCCATCGAACTGTTCAACAAGAAGGGCGGCGGCAGCTTCGATTCCGACGATGTCCGCGTGCTGCAGGCGCTGGCCGCTTCCGCCGCGCTGGCCCTGATCAATGCCCGCCAGGCCGCCGCCATGGCCGAACGCCAGGCGCTGTCGCGCGAACTGGCCCTGGCCTCCGACATCCAGCGGGCCATGCTGCCCAAGGAAAGATGCGCGGAATTTCCCATCCATGGCATCAATTTGCCGGCCCGGGGGGTGTCGGGCGACTTCTTCGACGTGGTCGAACTGCCCGGCGGCCGGTTGGCCTTCGCCATCGCCGACGTCTCGGGCAAGGGCATGAACGCCGCCCTTCTGATGGCCAAGACCGCCAGCCTGTTCCGCTGCCTGGCCAAGCGCCTGGACGGCCCCGGCGCGCTTTTGCAGGCCATCGATTCCGAACTGGCCGAGACCGGGTCGGCCGGGATGTTCGTCACCATGGTCGCCGGCGTGCTGGACCCGGCCACCGGCCGCGTGCGTTTGGCCAATGCCGGGCACGAGCCGCCGCTTTTGTGCTGTGGTGCGCGCATGAGCCGCATCGACGAAGGCCTGCCGCCCTTGGGGGTGATCCCGGAAATGTTCGCCGCCGGCTGCCCGGAAAGCGAGATCGACCTGGCCGGCGGCGCCCTTTACCTGTTCACCGACGGCCTGACCGAGGCCGACGACGACGGGCGCATGTTGGGGTCCCTGGGGGTCGAGCGGCTGTTGACGCGCCATCGCCTGCTGCCGGCGCCCGAGCGCCTGCGCGCGGTGGTCGCCGAGGTCGCCCCCGAGGGCGCCGCGCTGAAGGACGATCTGACCATGCTGGTGGTCGAGGACCGTCGCGACGGCCCCTTGCTGCGCCGGCTTTATCCGGCGGTGCCGGCCAGCCTGGCCGAGGTGCGCCGGGCCGTCACCGGGGCGCTGACCGCCCAGGGACTGGAGGATTCCGTGGTCGGCGACATCATCCTGGCGGTAGACGAGGCCTGCCAGAACGTGGTGCGTCACGCCTATGGCGGCAGCGATTCCGGCGACATGATCGTCGAGCTTCGTCGCAAAGGCTGCGAATTGGTGATCGATCTGCTAGATTTTGCCGCTCCGGTCGATCCGGCCCGGGTGGTGCCGCGCGACCTGGACGATATTCGTCCCGGCGGATTGGGCACGCACCTGATCCGCGAGATCATGGATCGCGTCGAATTCTTGAAGCCGCCTGCCGGGGCGGGCAACCTGTTGCGGATGGTGAAGGGGCTGGGGAACCAATGAACGTGAATGTTCGCGAGCAAGAAGGTGCGATGGTGGTGACGCTGGAGGGCGAGATCGACCTGCAGCGTTCGCCCGCCGTGCGCAAGCAATTGATGGAGCTGATGTTCGACAGCCGCGATGTGGTGGTCGATCTGTCCGGTGTCGCCTATATCGATTCGTCGGGCATCGCCTCGCTGGTCGAGGCCTATCAGATGGCCCGCAAGAACAACAGCCGTTTCGTCCTGGCGGCGGTCAGCCAGCCGGCGATGCGGGTGCTGCAGCTCGCCCGTCTCGACAAGGTGTTCGCCTTGGCCGAGACCGTCGCGGCCGGGCTGAAGGCTTAAGGGCCGATGCGCGATCGGGTGCTGGACGTTCTGGAAAATGTCGGGCGCGCCACCACCCGGGGCGTCGCCGAGCTGGGATTCGCCGCCAGTCTGCTGGGCCAGTCGGTCTATTGGCTGGTGCTGGGCCGGGCGCGCAAGCAGCCGGTGCGCCTGGCCCCGATCTTCGCGCAAGCGATGGATATCGGCATCGCCGCCCTGCCCATCATCACCGTCCTGGCCGCCACCATCGGCCTGATGCTGGCGATCCAGGGCATCTATACGCTGAAGACCTTCGGCGCGGAAAGCCGCGTCACCCTGGGGGTGGCGCTGTCCACCGTGCGTGAATTCTCGCCCTTGATCACCGGCATCCTGGTGGCCGGCCGATCGGGTTCCGCCCTGGCGGCCCGGCTGGGGACCATGCGCATCAACCAGGAAATCGATTCGCTGACCGTGATGGGCATCTCGCCGGTGCGCTTCCTGGTGGTGCCGCCCCTGGTGGCGATGGTGGTGCTGATGCCGCTTCTGACCCTGTGGGCCGATCTGGTCGGGCTGGCCGCCGCCGGCCTTTACATCGCGGTGGAATTGCAGACCACCTTCGCCGCCTATGCCGACGAGGTGCTGTCGCTGTTGAAGCTGAACGATCTGCTGCACGGCCTGGCCAAATCGGCCATCTTCGCCGTGCTGGTCACCATCGTCGGCGTGGTCAACGGCGCCTCGGTGACCGGCGGCGCCGAAGGGGTCGGGCGGATGACCACCCGCTCGGTGGTGCACGCCATCTCGGCCATCGTCGTCACCGACATGCTGTTCGTCTTCATGGTGACCCGATGAGCCAGTCCTCCATCGTCGTCGAGAACCTGAACACCTTCTACGGGTCGCGGCACATCTTGAAGAACGTCTCGCTGACGGTCGAACCGGGCGAGATCTTCATCATCATGGGCGGTTCGGGCTCGGGCAAGACCACGTTGTTGAACCATCTTTTGGGGCTGTTGATCCCGACATCGGGGACCATCCGCATCCTGGGCAAGGACATCCATGCGGTGTCGGCCCTTGAACGCCAGGCCTTGCGCACCCGCATGGGGGTGGCGTTCCAGTCCGGCGCGCTGTTTTCGTCCATGAGCGTCGGCGAGAACATAGCGCTTCCGCTTCGCGAGCATGCCGAGCTGGACGAGACCACCATCGGCATCGTCACCCGCCTGAAGCTGGAAGTGGTCAGCCTGGCCGGCTTCGAGAATCTGATGCCGGCCGAGTTGTCGGGCGGCATGATCAAGCGGGCCGCCCTGGCGCGCGCCATCGTCATGGACCCGCGCCTTTTGTTCTGTGACGAGCCCTCGGCCGGGCTGGACCCGGTGGTGGCGTCCTCGATCGACGACCTGATCCTTAGGCTGCGCGACGCCATGGGCATGAGCATCGTGGTGGTCACCCACGATCTCGATTCCGCCTTCAAGATCGCCGACCGCATCTGCGTGCTCGACAAGGGCGAGGTGCTGGCGCTCGACACCGTCGATGCGATCCGCCGCTCGGACAACGAGCGTATCCAAAATCTTTTGAACCGCCGCACCGAAGAGGCCGAGGTCGATCCCGACGCCTATCTGCGGCGGCTGATGGGCGAAAAGGAGCGGAGCACCCGCTTCGGCCCGCAAGCGAGGAAGGGTCTATGAGGGACGCGCGCACCAATTACGTCATCGTCGGCTCGTTCGTGCTGGCCATGCTGGCGGCGCTGGTCGTCACCGTCGCCTTGCTGACCGGCCGCACCGGCTCGGCCGACATCTACTTCACCGAACTGGGCCATGTCGGCGGCATCAAGTTCGGCTCGAAGGTGACCTATGACGGCTTCGTCGTCGGCACCGTCGAGGATATCGAGCCGGTCCGCGTCGAGGGCAAGACCCGCTTCAAGGTCAAGCTGGCGGTCAAGGAAGGCTGGCCGGTGCCGGAAGGCTCGGTGGCGCGCATCACCGCGCCGGGCATCCTGGCCGCGGTGGTGGTCGATATCAAGGGCACCACCTCGGACAGTTTGCTGAAGCCCGGCTCGGCCATTCCCGGGGCTCCCGCCGCCAACATCTTCGCCGTCATGAACGACATGTCGGCCCAGGTCACCAAACTGAACCAGGAAGGGCTCTTGCCCTTGATGGCGACGCTGAACCAGCAGGTCGCCACCTTGGGCGGCGTGCTGGAAAAGCAGGCGCCGGAATTGCTGGCCAACCTGGCCCTGATCAGCACCGATCTGGCCGCCAAGGCGCCGCGCATCACCTCGGACGTCCAGAAGATGACCGGTACCCTGGCCAATTCCGTGGTCACCGAGCAGAACGCCGCCCAGATCGGCCAGTCCCTGAAGAACGTCGCCGAACTGACGGCCGGTCTGCAGGACAGCCGCAAGAAGCTGGACGGCATCATCGGGGCCATCGATGCCAACAAGGGCAATGTCGATCAATCCCTGAAGGATTTGCGTCATACCTTGCAGGCGGTGGCACGGACCATCGATTCGGTGACCTACAATCTGGAAGGCACCAGCCGTAACGTGCACGAATTCTCGCGCCAGATCCGCGACAATCCCGGCGTGCTGATCGGTGGCACCAAGGGCGCCGGCGACGGGCCGGGCAAGCGGTAGGAGAGGGGGATATGAGGAAGCAGGCTTTCATCTTGGTATTGGCCTCGGCCCTGTCCGCCTGCGCCTCGCCGGCACCGCCTCGGGACAGTTTCCACCGGCTCGAAATCGCCCAGCCCGCCCAGCGTTTCACCGCGCCGGTGCTGCCCGGCGTGCTGGAAGTCGCCCGGCTGGAAAGCGAAGGCATGCTGAACGAGCGGCCCCTGGCCTATCAGGAAGCCGACGGCTCGCTGGCCCGCTACCGCTATGATCTGTGGACCGAGGTGCCGGCGGTGATGCTGCAGGAACACCTGACCGAGGTTCTGCGCGGCGCAGGCATCGCCGGGACCATCACCACGCCCGATTTACGGGTGCCGCCCGACTGGATCCTGCGCGGCCGCATCTCGCGGTTCGAGCTGGTGCCGTCCTCGGGCAAGGTGGTGGCCAGGATCCGTCTGGCGGTGGTGTCGGCCAAAGACGGCGGCCTGGTGCTGCAGGAAACCTATGGGGCGGAGGTGCCGGCCGCCACCGGTCCCGATGCCGAGGTCAAGGCGCTGGGCGCCGCGGTCAGCGACATCCTGGCCCGCTTCGTCGCCGATCTGGGTCGGGCGCGGCGATGAGCCTTCGCAAGCGTCACGCTCCGCCGTCGCGCGCCAAGGCGCGGGGCAATGCCGTCACCCCCCGCGCGGTCGAGGTGACCGTCGACGAACTGGGCGCGCGCGGTGACGGCATCGCCCGTCTGCTGGGCGAGTTGGTGTTCGTGCCCTTCACCGTTCCCGGCGACCGGGTCATCGCCCGCATCGAGGGCCGGCGCGGCGACGGTCTGGTCGCCGCCCTGGTCGAGGTGCAAGCGCCCGGCCCCGACCGCGCCACCCCGCCATGCCCCCATTTTGGCCGCTGCGGCGGCTGTTCGCTGCAGCATGTGGGGGCCGCGTCCTATGGCGCCTGGAAGCGCGACCTGCTGGTCACCCATCTGGCCCGCCATGGTTTCGCCGACGCCCTTGTCGATCCGTTGATCCAGGTGCCGGCCGGGACCCGACGGCGGGCCACCTTCGCCTTCCATCGCTCGAAATCGGCGACGATCCTGGGCTTCAACGGCCGCGCCAGTCATACGGTGATCGACATCGATGCCTGCCTGTTGCTGGACCCGGCCCTGGCCGCCCTGATCGTCCCCTTGCGCCGCATGCTGGGCGAGGTGGTCGCCGCCGGCGAGGATGGCGACGTCACCATTCTGGCAGCCGATTCCGGGCTGGACGTGCTGGTGGAAGCCGATGCCCGGCTGGACCTGTTCGACCGCGAGCGCCTGGCCGCCTTCGCCGATTCCCACGATCTGGCCCGGCTGTCGTGGCGCCGGCCGGGGGCGGGCTTCGTCGATCCCATCGCGCGCCGCCGCCCGGCCGTGGTCAGCTTCGGACCCGTTCAGGTCGAGCCGGCCCCGGGCGGCTTCCTGCAGCCGACCAAGGACGGCGAGAACGCCATCGCCGCGGCGGTGCTGGCCGGCATCGGCCCGGCCCGTCAGGTCGCCGACCTGTTTTCCGGCTGCGGCAGCTTCACCTTCCCGCTGGCGGCGCAGGGCCGCACAATCCATGCCGTCGAGGGTGAGGAAGCCCCGGTTCGTGCCCTGGAAGCGGCCGCGTCCCGGGCCGGGCTGAAGGTCACGGCCGAGGTGCGCGACCTGTCGCGCCGTCCGCTGCACGCCCAGGAACTGAAGCGTTTCGACGCGGTTCTGTTCGACCCGCCCCGGGCCGGTGCGGCGGCTCAGGCCGAAATGCTGGCCGAATCGGGGCCGGATCGGGTGGTGGCGGTGTCGTGCAATCCGGCGACCCTGGCGCGCGACCTGCAGACCCTGGCCAAGGGCGGCTATCGGCTGGAACGGGTCACTCCCATCGACCAGTTCCCGAGGTCGGCCCATCTGGAAGCGGTGGCGGTACTGGTCAGGCACAAATAATTGTAGGACACCAGTTGCCACGCTGTGCGCGGCTGAGTAGAGTGGCGTCGCCCGAGCCTGTCCAGGTGGGCGTCCTCTCCCGTTTGCCAGAATGCCTGCCATGCGCCCGTTCGCCATCGTGGGACTTGTCGTCCTGACCTTTTTCCTCGCCCGTCCATTGGCGGCGGCCGAGCGTGCCATCGGCGTGTTCGGCGATTCGCTGGGCGACGGCGTGTGGAGTGCGCTGACCTTCCTTCTGAAGAAGAACGAGGGCGACAAGGTGTTTCGCTACACCAAGGTCGGCGCCGGCCTGACCCGGCCGGACTTTCCCGCCTGGATCGAGGAATTGCCCAAGAATCTCGAGGTCGATCGCATCACTCATGCCGTGGTGATGGTCGGGGCCAACGACCTGCAAAGCGTGCGCGACGAGAACCGGCGCGGATTCCTGTTCGGCACGCCGGGCTGGAAGCAGGTCTATCAGGCCCGCATCGAGAAGATGCTGGACGCCTTCGCCGCCCGCGACATTCCGGTAGTGTGGCTGGGCCTGCCGATCATGGCCAAGGACGAGTCCAACCAGGGCAGCCAGACCTTGAGCGAGGTGTTCGTGGCGGCGACCGCCAAGGGCAAGCGGGTCACCTATCTGCCGCTGATCGATGATTTCAAGGGCGAGGGCGGGGCCTTCGTTACCCATCTGCCCGACGATGCCGGCAAATCTCGGCAGGTCCGTCTCGAGGATGGCATCCATTTCACCCATTACGGTTACGAGCGAATTGCCCTGAAGGTGCTGGCCCGGTTCGCGGATAAGCCCTGATGGTTCTGCTGCGGCTGGCCCTGGTGGCGATGATGGCGGTAACGGGGGTAGGGGCCGCCCTGGCCGCGCCGCAGCGCAAATCCGCCGCCCCGACCCTGCAGACCGATTCCCGCAAGATGATCGCCCCCCAGGCGTTGGCCGGGTTCTACCGTGACCTCGCCCGGCTCGAGGCCGGCGAGATCGATCACCTGCACATCCTGCAACTGGGTGACAGCCACACTGCCGGCGACGTCTTCTCGGGCCGGCTGCGCAGCCGGTTCCAGCAGATGTTCGGCGCGGCCGGACGCGGCGCCATGCCGCCCGGCAAGACCTTTCCCGGCATCCGGCAAAAAGAGGTATCGCTGGCCCAGGGCGGCGCCTGGACCATGCGCAACAGCAAGCAGGGCAACCCCGACGATCTGGCCTATGGCCTGAGCGGATTCGTCGCCGTCAGCGGCCAGGGCGGCGGCTGGATGCAGGTCTCGCCCACCGAGGACAAGCTGTTCCAGTCGGCCCGGATCGATTTCCTGCATGCCGAGGTCGGCGGCGCCTTCGAGGTACTGCTGGACGGCGAGGCGGTCGAGACGGTGTCCACCGAAGGCCCCGACGGTCGGCCCGGCCATGTCCAGGTCGCGGCGCCGCACGGCGCGCGCACCCTGGGGCTGGCGACGTCCGCCCCCGATGTCCGGATCAAGGGCTGGTCCCTGCTCGAGGCGCGTCCCGGCGTGCTGGTGGAAAGCTTCGGCATCGTCGGCGCGACGGTGCGGGTGGTCGAACGCTGGCATCCGGCCAGCGTCGCCGCCGACCTGGAAGCGCTGCGCCCGACGCTGGTGATCTTGGCCTACGGCACCAATGAAGGGTTCGAGGTGACACTGGACCTGGCGGAATACCGCGCGACCTTCGCCCGCGTGCTGGGCCAATGGCGCCGGCGCGCCCCCATCCTGGTGGCCGGCCCGCCCGATGGCCGCCGGGCCGCCCCGGCCTGCAAGGAAAAGCCCAAAAAGGGCAAGAAGCCCGCGCCTTGCCGCTGGTTCACCCCCGCCAACCTGCCCTTGGTGCGGGCCATCCAGCGCCAGGAGGCGCAAGCAGCCGGTGCCGCCTTCTGGGACTGGTCGGCGCAAATGCCCGAGCCGGGCGGCATCGAACGCTGGGTCAAGGCCGAGCCGCCAATGGCCCGCGGCGATTACGTTCATTTCACCACTTTAGGGTATGAAAGTGCTGCGGATGCGCTGTTCGAGCAATTGATGGACGGTTACGCCCAGTTCAAGGCCAAATCCCTGCCGGTCAAGCCGAGATAGACATGCTGTTCCCGACGCTGAACTTTGGATTGTTCTTCCTGGTGGTGTTCTCGGTGGCCTGGGCGCTGGTCGGCCATCATCGCCTGCGCCTGGCCTTCCTGACCGCCGCCAGCTACCTGTTCTACGGCTTCTGGGATTGGCGGTTCTGCGCCCTGCTGGCGGCCAGTTCGCTGGGAAACCATCTGTTCGGCCGGCTGATCTTCGATTCCCCCGACCCCCAGCGGCGCAAGACCATCCTGACGGTGGCGATCGTCCTGAATCTGGGCTGCCTGGCCGTCTTCAAATATTTCAACTTCTTCCTGGAATCCTTGAACGAGTTGCTGATCCTGCTGGGCGTCGGGCGCGACCTGCCGTTCCTGTCGGTGCTGCTGCCGGTCGGCATCTCGTTCTTCACCTTCCACGGCATCTCGTACCTGGTCGATCTGTATCGCGGCACGCTGGACCGCCCGGCTTCCGCCCTGCAGATGCTGCTTTACATCTCGTTCTTCCCGCAATTGGTGGCGGGTCCCATCGTGCGCGCAGCCCATTTCCTGCCCCAGCTCCGGCGACCGGTCGATCCGGCCGAAATTCCGGCAATCCGCGCCTTCCTGCTGATCCTGGGCGGGTTGTTCAAGAAGGTGGTGGTGGCCAACATCCTGGCCACCGAACTGGTGGACCCGGTGTTTCGCGACCCGCAGGCCTTTGGCGCCATCGACCTGATGCTGGCCGCCTATGGCTATGCGGTGCAGATTTATTGCGATTTTTCCGCCTATACCGACATCGCCATCGGCGTGGCCGCCCTGTTCGGCTATCGCTTTCCGCAGAACTTCAACCAGCCCTATCGCGCCGTCGGCCTGCGCGATTTCTGGCGGCGCTGGCACATCTCGTTGTCATCGTGGCTGCGCGACTATCTGTACATCTCGCTGGGCGGTCAGGACCGGCGGACCCGCAACCTGATGATCACCATGCTGCTGGGCGGGCTGTGGCACGGCGCCGCCTGGACCTTCGTCGCCTGGGGGCTGCTGCATGGGGCGATGCTGGTGGTCGAACACCGGGCAGCCCAAGGCCGCCAGCCTTTGGCCGGCTGGCAACGGGGGGCGGCCGTTTTGGTCACCTTCCATCTGGTGTGCCTGACCTGGATTTTGTTCCGTGCCCCCGATCTGGGGCTGGCCCTGGACTATCTGGCCGGCTTCGCCCGCTTAAGCCAGGCCAGCCAGGTCGCCCAACCCATGGTGCTGGCCCTGCTGGCCGGCGGGATCGGTGCCCATTTCCTGCCGGCCGGCCGGCTGGATTGGCTGGAACGCCAGGTCGCCACCTTGCCGCGCACGGCCCAGGCCGCCGCCTTGGGCGCGGCGATCGTGCTGATCGACCGCCTGGGACCCGACGGTGTCGCCCCCTTCATCTATTTCAGGTTCTAGCCATGAGCTATCTGTCCCAACCGCCCCGCCCGTTGACCCGCCGCCCCCCGGTCGAATCCATGACAGGTGCGGTGCGCATGCCGCTTCACAGCGTCATCCGGATGGTGGCGCTGGCCAGTGCGGTGACGCTGGTCTTGGGCTCGCAGGCCATCCTGGATTGGGCGTTGGCCTTGCCGGTCCATCCGGCCAGCGATCTGGCGGTGAATGCGGCCGACCAGTGGCACGCCTGGATGGGCCAGGTCGGCCTGACCCGTCCGGCCGAGGCGGCCCGGTCCGGCTTTCGCCAACTGCAGAATTAATAGTTGCCCGTGGAAAAGTCCCTCGGCTTCGCCTCGGTGTACTTTTCCCCGATGTTTGTTTGGAAATCCCGTGCTCAAGCAAGCTTTCCGCGCGGGATTGGTGTGTTTTCCCGCCACGAGGCGAGCACGGCTCGCCTCGTGGCGGCCACGGTTTTGCCGGATTTGCGGCCCAAGGGGCCGAAAATCCGGCAAAACGACAGGCCTGAAAAATAGGAGCAGGGCCGTCCCAAGCCTATTTTTCTCTTTTTGAGCCAACGTGCGAAAGTACACTGAGCGAAGCGAAGGACTTTTGCGCGGACGACTCAATATCCGCGCAGACCCATGGCCAATTGGCGATAGAACTGGCCGTTGCCCTTGGCCTGTTCGGCGGTCAGGTCCTTGCGGGCCATCCGCTCGGCGGCGGTAACGTCGCCCTTCAAGGCCAGCAGCAGGGCATAATTCTGGCGGACCTGAGCCTTGGCGGCGGGTTGTTCGTTGGCCTGGCGCAGGGCGTCGAGCGCGCCGTCCAGGTCGCCCGATTGGGCGCGAGACAGGCCCAGATTGTTCAACACCACCGGATTGTCGGGATTGATCGCCAGGGCGGTCAGATAGGCCGCCTGCGCCTTGTCCCATTGTTCCTGGTAATCATAGGCGACGCCCACGGCCGAGACGATCTCCCAATTCTTCGGCGCCTTTGCCTGGGCTTCCTGAAGGGTGCGCAGCGCCAGGCCCAGGCGGTCTGCGGCCAGATAGGCCTTGCCCAACTCGGCCAGCACCAGGGCCGAGCGTTCGCTTCCGGCCAGGGAGTTCAACAAATCGATCGCCCCCTGCGACGCCCCCGAGAAGCGCAGGTTGCGCGCCAGCGACAGGGCCAGGCGCTGGTCGTCGGGATGGCGGTCCAGCAGGGCGCGGTAATGCTGGACGGCGCTGCGGTAATCATAGGACGCCTCGGCCTCGCGGGCGGCCTGGCGCAGCGACGGCTCGACCGCTTCGGACAGGCCCGAGATGGTGGGGGTGCTGGTCTGGGTGGTGCCGCAGCCGCTAAGAATAATGGCGAGCGCACTTGCAGACAAAACAGCACGAAAACTATATAAAATTTTCGACATTTTGTTTTCCTCTGGTCCGCAGCAAGTTAACTGCTATTACCATATGCCAGAATGCGGCCTTGTTTCCAGCGCTATTATATTTTGAATGGGTCATTGGTTTGTGTTAGTGTGATTACTGTATGATAACGACTGAAGTGGGGCTTCCCATGCGTGCCGCCATATTGACCGCCCTTCTTGTTGTGCTGGCGCTTCCGGCCTGGGCCGAGCCGTTGCGGGTCGGCCGGGACGAGGTCATCGTGGTGCCGCTGAACGGTGCCGCCCGCGACGTGGTTGTCGGCAATCCGCGTGTCGCCGACGTTCAGGTCCAAGGGTCGCGCCGGCTGGTGGTGATCGGCAAGGGCTATGGCGAAACCAGCCTGACCGTGCTGGATGGCGCCGGCCGGGTGCTGCTTAGCCAGCCCGTGGTGGTGACCGGCGGCGACCAGCGCCAGGTGTCGGTTATCACCGCCGACAAGTCCGGCTTCAAGGAAACTCATTTCTCGTGCGCGCCGCGTTGCGTTCGTGTGCTTGAGGATCAGGCACCGGGCACGCCGGCGCCCAAATAGGCCTTGGGCCGTGTTCGCCCTGCTTCACCATGACGGCGGCGCCGTCGCGCCGTTGACCGCCATCACCCTTCCGGTCCTGCTGGGGCTGGTCGGGCTGGGGGTGGAAACCGGCATGTGGTACGCCGACAAGCGGGTGTTGCAGGTCCAGGCCGACGCGGCGGCCATGGGCGGCGCCTTCGAGGTGGCCGACGGTGGCCAGGCCTCGAGCGCGGCGGCCCGCGACGCCGCCCGCAACGGCTTTTCCCAGGCCAATGGCGGCAGCCTTTCGGTGGCGGTGCCTCCCGGTTCGGGGGCCTATGCCGGCGATTCCAGCGCCGTCGAGGTGACGGTCAGCCGCAGCCGCACCCTGCTGTTCGCCGGATTGTTCCTAGGCGGCGACGCTGTGACCATCCGCGCCCGCGCCGTGGCCCGGGTCATCCAGAACGGCCAGGCCTGCGTGCTGGCGCTGGAAGGGGTGCAGTCCCAGGCGCTTTACTTTACCGGCAGCGCCACCATCAACCTGATCGGCTGCGGCGTCGCCGCCAATTCCACCAGTGCCCAAGCGATGCAGGTGTCGGGCAGCGCTACCTTGAACACCGACTGGGTCGATCTGGTCGGCAATTATTCGGTATCGGGGTCGGGGGTGTTGAATTCGGCGGCGACGCCCCGCACCGGCATCTCGCCCATCGCCGATCCGTTCGCCGATCTGCCGTCGCCCAGCACCGGGTCGTGCTTGAAGACCGGCTATAAAAGCAAGGCCCAGCAATCCGAGACGCTGCAGCCCGGCACCTATTGCGACGGCATGGAAATCGGTTCGCAAGGCGACGTGACGCTGTCGCCCGGCACCTACGTCGTCAAGGGCGGCACCTTCAAGGTCAACGGCAATGCCAGCCTGACCGGCAGCGGCGTGACCATCATCCTGACGGGCACCGGCAGCGATTACGCCCTGGCCGACATCAATGGCGGGGCCAGCATTTCCTTGACCGCGCCTAGCACCGGCGATTATGCCGGGATCGCCTTTTATCAGGATCGCAACGCGCCCACCGGGCCGGACAACAAGTTCAACGGCGGCTCGACCATGAACATCAACGGAGCCATCTACTTCCCCCGGCAAGAGGTCAAGTTCACCGGCGGCAACGCCACCGGCGGCGGCTGCACCCGCATCGTCGCCCGCGAGGTGGTCTTCACCGGCAGCGCCGACATGGAAAACAATTGCGCGGCGCTGGGGTTGGACACCAGCACCACCAGCGTCCGCCTGGTGGAGTAGAAACGATGATCCGCCGCCTGATCCGCGACCAGACCGGAGCCTCGGCGGTGGAATTCGCCCTGGTGGCGCCGATGCTGATCGCCCTGGTGCTGGGGCTGGTGGATTTCGGCCAGGCCATGCGTGAGCGCATGCAGCTGACCGCCGCCGCCCATGCCGGCATCCAGTACGCGGCGCTCAATCCCAACAATCTGGGCGGCATTTCCGGCGCGGTCACCGCGTCGGGTTCGATTCCGTCGGCGCGTCTTTCGATCACCACCTCGACCGCCTGCGAATGCTCGGACGGCACTTCGGTCGCCTGTGCCGGCGGCGCCTGCCCGGTCGGCTCGCCCCGGACCTATGTGACGGTGACGGTGGCCGAAAGCTATCCCTTGCTGTTCCATTATCCCGGCCTGGGGACCAGCGTCAGCTTGTCGGCCCAGGCCAGCCAGCGTGTCGAGTAGGGGGGCGGCGATGAAACGGCGCCTGGCCTTCGACCAATCCGGCGCGGCGGCCATCGAGTTCGCCCTGGTCCTGCCGGCGCTGCTGATGATGATGCTGGGCGTGGTCGAATTCGGCCGCGCCTTGTGGACCCAGGGCACGCTGCAATACGCGGTCGAGGAAGCGGCCAGATACGGCGCCGTCGACGACCAGGCCAGCAGTACCGGCGTGGTGACGCGGGCGCGGGCGCGCATGGCCGGGCTCGACGCCGCCGCCGTCACCGTCACCGCGACCCTGGGGGCCAGTTCGGTGACGGTCACCGCCAGCCAAAGCCTGAACTGGTTGGTTCCCGGCCTGCTGCCGGCCGACGCGGTGTCCTTGTCGGCGACGGCGACCCATCCGCGCTGAGCTTTATCGAGGCGTCTTGGTCAACGGCCATTGACCGGATTCATGCAATTCCTTGCGCAAGGCCGTGGCCTTGATGCGGGCGTCGAGATCAAGGGCGGGATTTTCGATCGAGCGGGCGACATGGCGGGTGCGGCGCAAGGGCTCCAGCAACAGCCCATCGGCTTCGGCCTCGGGCGGGTCGCCGTGGGCCGACAATTCGGACAGATGCAGCCAGGTCAGCGCGTCCAGGAAATCGCGTGTTCGGTGCTGGCCGCGAAAGGCCAGGGTCGCCAGGGTGAACTGGGCCATGCGCTGGCCGGACCGGGCCGCCTGATCCAGCAGCGTCAGGGCCCGCCCAATGTCGGCGGGGCCGCCTTGGCCCTTCAGCAACAAGATGCCCAGCACGGCCTGGCCCTCGGGCCAACCGGCCCCGGCCGAGCGTTCGGCCAGCTCCCGCGCCTGGACAGGGTCGGGTTTGACGCCGCGCCCCGCCGCCAACAAGGTGGCCAGCCGCGCCTGGGCTCCGGCATGGCCGCCTTGTGCCGCCTGGCGGTAAAGGGTCACGGCGCGGGGCAGGCTGGTGGGGATGCCCAGGACCTTGGGAACCCTGCGTTCCAGTCCTTGCTGGAAATCGTCGGCGCGGGCGTGTTGCAACCGGGCCAGGTGATAGGCCGAGTCCGCTTGTCCCAAGGCCACGCCCTTGACGCAGAAGGGCGCGAGATCCCAGCTCAGCAGCCACGGCAGGCCGGCATTGCGACAGGCGAAGGCAATGGCGGTCGGGTCTCGTTTGTTGGCGAGATCGACCAGATGGTCCGTCATCGACGAACCCGTCACCTCGGCGGGTTCCCACCGCCCGGTGACGGATTGTGTGGCGACGCGCAACTGAGTGGTGTCGGTGGTCGCTTCGCGCAATTTCTTGGCCGTCTCGGGTGACGGTTCCTGGCTGCCTTGCCGTCCTTCCTTCAGCCATTCCCGGTTGGCCAGGATGGTGTGGGCCATGGCGTGGCCAGCGGCGGACAGTTCCGAAAGAAACGCCTCGGGTGACGGGTGATACCATGCCTGAGCGATCAAGGCCGATGGATCGCCGTCAGCCGCAGCCTTCCTTTCGGTCGCGGCCTCGGGCGGATCGCCCCGGCGAGACAGTTGGGCCAGCCTGACCCAGGTCAGCGCGTCCAGGAAATCGCGCGGGCGGTACTGGCCGCGAAAGGCCAGGGTCGCCAGGGTGAACTGGGCCATGCGCTGGCCGGACCGGGCCGCCTGATCCAGCAGCATCAGGGCCCGCCCGATGTCGGCGGGGCCGCCTTGGCCCTTCAGCAACAAGATGCCCAGCACGGCCTTGCCCTCGGGCCAACCGGCCTCGGCCGAGCGTTCGGCCAGTTCCCGCGCCTGGACCGGGTCGGGTTTGACGCCGCGCCCCGCCGCCAACAAGGTGGCCAGCCGCGCCTGGGCTCCGGCATGGCCGCCTTGTGCCGCCTGGCGGTAAAGGGCCAAGGCGCGGGGCAGGGACGGCTTGATGTGCAGAGCTTCATCAATCTTGTCGATGAACCCGTCATGGAAATCATCGGCGCGCCCATGATGCAGCCGGGCCAGATGATAGGCGGATTCCGGCTGACCAAGGGCCACCCCCTTGGCGCAGAAGGGTGCGTGATTGCGCATCAGGATGAACGGCAGGCCGGCGGTGCGGCAGAGGAAGGCGATGGCCGCCGGTTCGCCCCGCTTGGCCAAGACCAACAGGTTGGGGACCGGGGTACCGCCGTCATAAGGGGGCTCCCATTGCCCGGTAAGGGCCAGCGCCTCGAATTGAATCGCCAGCAGACCGGGCGGATCCTTGGCCGCCCGTTGGCGCAGCAGGGCGGCCGTCGCCGGGGTGGGCTCGCGCAGGCCTTGGCCGTATTCCTTGCGCCAGGCCGCCAGGGCACCGCCGGTGTCAAGCCCGGTCATCCCGGCCCAGGAAAGCTCGGCGACCACCGCGTCGCTCGGACTTTCGCCCCATCTTGCCGATTGCTCCCACATCGCATCTGGATCGCCTGCGGCAGCGGCGGCGTCCTCGGTCGCCTGGCTGAGAATATAGCCGTCGGCGTTGAAGTGTTTGGATTGGGCATGTCCAGCGCTGGAAAAGTAGGGTCAAAACCCCAACGACTATCCAGGCTTTGGTGTTCATCGTTGCTTTCCTCGACGGTTGCCAGTTCTTTCCCAGGTGGGAAGCCCAAACAGGCCTGGCTTGAGTTGAATTTCCCATCCCTCGGAATCAACGCCCATGGACGGCGTATCCCTTTCGTCCCTGCCGGCGCCCCGCGGCAAGGGCACCGTCCGCACCCGTCCCGTGTTGGGGTCCTTGATGTTGGGGGGAACCTCCGATGCTCGGCCGGTATTGGGTTGCCGGCGGTCTTCCGCCGCCGCCAGTTGGGTGTTCATGGCGTCTTCGGTCGGGCCGCCGGGGCGCATGAACCCATCGACCTTCAGATTACGGTCCTGCTGGAACGAGCGGATGCCCTTGAACATCGCATCATCGGTCCAGTCGTCGATGCCGCGTTCCGGCGGAACGTCGTAATAGCCCAGGCTGTTCAAGGCCTGCTTGGTGTTGACGATGTCGTCGGGATCGACCTGATAGTTCGTTCTCATCGGTTCTTTCAGTGCGAAAAAAGACATTGGAGCGACCTTTCAACAGGATAGTGGGGTGCTGTCTGTTCGTCAAACGTGTGTCTGTTGGAAGTTTGTATCCTATGGTTGCGCAATTGCCAGGGAAGATGATCATGCATAGGAAAAGCGACCCATCTGCTTCGGGTGATTCAAAAAAACCGCCCAAGGCCAAACAAAGGTTTGAATCATTAGGGTGGTCTAATTTAATCTCCGTCCCAATAAGCCGACAGGAGCAGGCATGAGGGACCCGGAAGCGATTCGTGACGCCGACCTTGGACAATCCGAGGTCAAGACCACCACCTGTTACATGTGCGCCTGCCGCTGCGGCATCCGCGTGCATCTGCGCGACGGCGAGGTCCGTTACATCGAGGGCAATCCCGATCACCCGCTGAACCATGGCGTGATGTGCGCCAAGGGTGCTTCGGGCATCATGAAGCAATATTCGCCGGCCCGGCTGACCAAGCCCCTGAAGCGCGCCCCGGGTGCCGAGCGCGGCGAGAACCGCTTCGAGGCGATTTCCTGGGACGAGGCCTTCGACATCCTGTCGACCCGCCTGGGCAACATCCGCAAGACCGATCCCCGCAAGCTGGCCCTGTTCACCGGCCGCGACCAGATGCAGGCGCTGACCGGCATGTTCGCCAAGCAGTTCGGCACCCCCAATTACGCGGCGCATGGCGGATTCTGCTCGGTCAACATGGCGGCCGGCATGATCTACACCATCGGCGGCAGCTTCTGGGAATTCGGCGGCCCCGACCTGGACCGCGCCAAGCTGTTCGTGATGATCGGCACCGCCGAGGACCATCACTCGAACCCGATGAAGGTCGAGCTGTCGAAATTCAAGCGCGGCGGCGGCCGTTTCATCGCCGTCAATCCGGTCCGCACCGGCTATGCCGCCATCGCCGACGAATGGGTGCCGATCCGCCCGGGCACCGACGGCGCCCTGCTGCTGGCCCTGATCCACGAGATCATCGACAAGGGCCTGTTCGACCGCGAATTCCTGATCCAGTACACCAACTCGGCCGAGCTGGTGAACCTGAACGAGGAAGCCGACGAGTTCGGCCTGTTCGTGCGTGACGAGAACGTGCCGGTTCGCCCCGACACCTTCGACACCCCCGACCGCATGTGGTGGGACCGCTATAGCGACCAGCCCACCATCTCGCGCACTGCCGGCACCGACGGCCGCCTGATGGGCGAGTACAAGATGCCCGACGGCACGCCGGTCAAGCCGGCCTTCCAGCTGCTGAAGGACCGGGTCAAGGACTACACCCCGGAATGGGCCGAGGGCATCACCGGCATCCCCGCCGCCACCATCCGCCGCCTGGCCCACGAAATGGGCGTCACCGCCCGCGACCAGAAGATCGAGCTGCCGATCTCGTGGACCGACGCCTGGGGCAAGGAGCATGATTCGGTCACCGGCAATCCGGTGGCCTTCCACGCCATGCGCGGCCTGGCGGCCCATTCCAACGGCTTCCATACCATCCGCGCCCTGTCGATCCTGATGACCGTGCTGGGCACCATCGACCGGCCCGGCGGCTTCCGCCACCGCGCGCCGTTCCCGCGCCCGATCCCGCCCTGCCCGAAGCCGCCCAAGGGGCCGCACGCCATCCGGGCCGGCCATCCGCTGGAAGGCACGCCGCTGGGCTGGCCGGCCGAGCCCGACGATCTGTCGGTCGATGCCGACGGCAACCCGCTGCGGCTGGACAAGGGCTTCTCGTGGGAATATCCGCTGTCGGTGCACGGGCTGATGCACAACGCCATCACCAATGCCTGGCGCGGCGATCCCTATCCCATCGACACGCTGTTCCTGTTCATGGCCAACATGGCGTGGAACTCGACCATGAACACGGTCGAGGTCAGGAAGATGCTGACCGACAAGGGCGAAGACGGCGAATACAAGATCCCCTTCATCGTCGTCGCCGACGCCTTCCAGTCGGAAACGGTGGCCTTCGCCGATCTGGTGCTGCCCGACACCACCTATCTGGAACGCCATGACGTCATGAGCATCCTGGACCGGCCGATTTCCGAATTCGACGGGCCGGTCGATTCGGTGCGCGTGCCGATCCTGCCGCCGACCGGCGAGTGCAAGCCGTTCCAGGACGTGCTGATCGAGCTGGGCACCCGTCTGGGCCTGCCGGCCTTCGTCACCAAGGCGGGCGAGCGCAAGTACCGCGACTATCCCGACTTCATCATCAATTTCGAGACCGAGCCGGGGTCCGGCATCGGCTTCCTGTCGGGCTGGCGCGGCAAGTCGGGCGAGAAGTTCCTGGTGGGCGAGCCCAACCCGGCCCAGTGGGAGATGTACGCCCGCAACAACAACCATTTCCATTACGAGCTGCCGCGCAGCTACCAGTATATGCGCAACTGGAACAAGGGCTACCTGACCTGGGCCCAGCGCCATCGCCTGGTGCGCTATCTCGATCCGATCAACATCCATATCTATTCGGAAGTGCTGCAGAAGTTCCGCCTGGCGGCGCTGGGCAAGTGGAAGGGCAAGCAGCCGCCGGATCATCTGCGCGAGCGTGTGAAGCAGTTCTTCGACCCGCTGCCGTTCTATTACGTGCCGCTGGAATGGCAGAAGACCGACACCAGCAAGTATCCGCTCAGCGCCGTCACCCAGCGGCCGATGGCGATGTACCATTCGTGGGATTCGCAAAACGCCTGGCTGCGCCAGATCCACACCCACAATTACATCTTCGTCCATCCGCAGGTGGGCGTGACCGGCGGCTTCGGCGACGGCGATTGGGTGTGGGTGGAAAGCCCGTGGGGCAAGGTCCGCTGCATGGCCCGCTTCTCGGAAGCGACCGAGCCCGGCACGGTGTGGACCTGGAACGCCATCGGCAAGGCCTCGGGGGCATGGGGCCTGTCGGCCGACGCCAACGAATCGAAGAAGGGCTTCTTGTTGAACCACCTGATTTCCGAGGAACTGCCGAACATGGTCGGCGGGCGCCACGTCTCGAACTCGGATCCGGTGACCGGCCAGGCGGCGTGGTACGACGTGCGCGTGCGCATCACCAAGGCCGAAGCCGGCGAGCCACAGGAAAGCTGGCCGCAATTCGCCACGCTGCCCCAGGTGCCGGGCCAGACCGGTTTTACCGCCAAGGTCCGGGCCTTCTTCGCCGGCAAGGGAGGGCGCTGAGCATGTCGGACAAGCAACTCGCCCTGGTCATCGACCTCAATGTTTGCGTCGGCTGCCATGCCTGCGTGACCTCTTGCAAGGAATGGAACACCTCGGGCTGGGCCGGCCCGCTGACCGATCTTTCGCCCTATGGCGGCGATCCCAAGGGGGTATTCTTCAACCGCGTCCAGACCTTTGAATGCGGCACCTTCCCCAACACCGAGACGGTGCATTTCCCCAAATCGTGCCTGCATTGCGAGGAACCGCCCTGCGTGCCGGTCTGCCCGACCGGCGCGTCCTACAAGCGTGAATCCGACGGCATCGTCCTGGTCGATTACGACAAGTGCATCGGCTGCAAATATTGTTCGTGGTCGTGCCCCTATGGCGCCCGCGAGTTCGACGAGGTCCAGGGCGTGATGAAGAAATGCACCCTGTGCGTCGATCGCATCTACGACACCTCGATCCCGGAAGACCGCCGCAAGCCGGCCTGCGTGCTGGCCTGCCCGCCGTCGGCCCGCATCTTCGGCGACATCAAGGACCCCGAGTCCGAGGCGTCGAAGGCGATCCGCGAGAATGCCGGCTTCCAGTTGATGCCGGAATGGGGCACCCAGCCGGCCAACCATTACCTGCCGCGCCGCAAGACCGCCATGCGTCTGCACGAGGACGAGCTGGTCCGCGCCGACAACCCGCTGAAGCTGGAAGCCGAGCTGCCCAAGCCCGCCTTCAGCTCGCCCACCGTCGACGAAATGTCGAGCTGGTAAGAGGAGAGGAACATCATGCGTCCCGCTTTTTCCGTCCTCTTCCTCACCACCCTGATCGGCGCTGGCCAGGGTCTTCTGATCGCCCTGGTCACCGGCCAGTGGTACTTCGTCATCGGCACCGGCGCCGCCCACGAGACCGGCAAGTTCTATGGCATCGGCGCGGCGGTCTCGGTCGCCTTGCTGGCCGCCGGCCTGGTCGCCTCGATCTTCCACCTGGCCAACCCGCAGCGCGGCTGGCGGGCGGCGACCCGGTGGCGCACCAGCTGGCTGTCGCGCGAGGTGATCGTGCTGCCGGCGGTCATGGGCCTGGCCTTCCTGTACGGGGTGACCCACTGGTTCGACTTCAATCCGGTGCTTTATACCTTCGGCAACCAGAAGTCCCTGGACCTGACCATGAGCGTCGGCTTCCTGGCCGCTGGCGCCGCCGGATTGCTGTTCATCTGCACCGGCATGATCTATGCCTGCGTCAAGTTCATCCGCGAGTGGGGCAGCTTCTGGACGGTGATCAACTACACCCTGATGGGGCTGTCGTCGGGCTTCGTGCTGGCGGCGGCCTATACCGGGGCCAGCGGCTCGCCGTTGTTCGGCCTGCTGGCCGGGCTGGGGCTGATCCTGACCGGGCTGGGGCTGGCGACCAAGCTGTTCCATCTGTGGCGCAACACCCGCCTGAAGCCCAAATCGACGATGAAAAGCGCCATCGGAATCCATCATCAGCAGATTCGCCAGGTGACCCAGGGCTTCCTGGGGTCGTCGTTCAACACCACCGAGTTCGTCGCCCCCGGCGGGGCGGATGCGGTGCGCGCCCTGAATCTGGCCGGTCTGCTGGCCGGTTTCGTGCTGCCGATTCTGCTGCTGGCCCTGGGCTGGAGCCATGGCGAGCCGCCGCTTCTGTGGATCGCGGTGGCCATCCAGTATGTCGGCCTGCTGGCCGAGCGCTGGGCCTTCTTCGCCGGCGGCAACCATGTGCAGAACCTTTACTACCAGCGCATGGCGTGAAAGGCGCTTTGCCCACTTCGCTTGACGTGGGCGATTGGGTAAGCTGAGCGGGCGTCCGGGCAACGGGCGCCCGTTCGCTTTCGGGGGGAGCCGATGACCACCACCACGCGCCGTTCCGTCCTGGCGGGCCTGGCAGCCACCGCCGCCAGCCCGGCCCTGGCCCAGTTCGACAGCGCCATAAAGCCGCAAAGCGACCCGTGGGCCCAGGTCGATCCCTATGCCGATCCCCGGAACGGATTTCCGGCGACCGGGAATGCCCCCAAGGCTGCGCCCGGATCGGCCCCGCCGCAGGGCAATGCGATCTTCCAAGCGGGCGGCTCGGCACCGCCCTTTCCGACCCAATATCCGCTCGAAGCGACGCAGATCGCCATCGGGCAGAAGGATGTGCGCGGGCTGTTGGCGCAAGAAGGTGGGGTTCATCCCGACCAGCGCCTGCAGCAGGCGCTGGCAGCCTTCTGCAAGCCATTCCTGACAGCTGCCACCCGTCGCAATCTGCCGTGGGAGGTGTTCCTTCCCGCCAGTTCGAACATCAACGCCTATGCCTATGTCGGCGGCAAGCTGTTCTTCTTCGACGGCATTATCAAGCTATGCGACGACCCTTCCGAGTTCGGCGCCATTGTCGCCCACGAGATCGGACATATCGATTATGACCACCACGCCCGGCGGGTTCAGACCGAGACGATGCTGTCCGATGTCCTGGCCAAGCAGGGCGATCCCGGCAACGCGAAGGTGCTGGAGGTCGCGCTGGGCGGTTCGGCGCAAAAGGCGATGATGAGCGGTTGGGGCCGCGAGAACGAGTTCGAAGCCGACGCCAATGCCCTGACCATGCTGGCCAAGTTGGGCATGGACCCGGCGCGGGCGTCGAAGCCGTTTCGCCGCCTGCTGAAGATCGAGCCGCCTGACCGGCAGACCTCGTTGTTTTCGACCCATCCCGGAACGGTCGAGCGGATCCAGCGCCTGGAAGAGGCGATGACGGCCTATCCGCGCCCCCGACAGGCCTTTGCCCCGCCCGGCTGGGATATGCTAAAGGCAGCCTTCCCGACCCCTCCGCAGCTCAAGGCTGTTTGACCGATGACCGATTTCACCACCATCTCCATCGACCAACTGACCGAATTGGCCATACATTGGGGGACCAGCGGCTTCTGGGCCGCCGTCACCCTGGTGGTGGGCTGGACGCTGGCCGGCTGGGCCGAGCGGGCGGTGGGCGGCGGCCTGGCCCGGGTCAAGGTCGCCGACGCCATGCTGCGCGGCTTCTTCGCCTCGCTGGTCCGCTGGGGCCTGTTGACCGTCACCGGCATTGCCGTGCTGGAACGCCTGGGCGTGCAGACCGCCTCGCTGGTGACCATCGTCGGCGCCGCCGGCCTGGCCATCGGCCTGGCCCTGCAGGGCACGTTGTCGAACCTGGCGGCGGGCGTGATGCTGCTGCTGTTTCGCCCGTTCAGGGTGGGCGATTCCATCGAGGCCGGCGCGCTGGCCGGCAAGGTCGGGCAGGTGTCGCTGTTTCACACCCAGTTGGTGACCGGCGACAACATCCAGGTTGTCACCCCCAATTCGGTGGTGTGGTCGGCATCGATCCGCAACATGACCTATTTCCCCACCCGCAAGGTCGATATCGCGGTTCCGTTGTCCTATGACGCGCCGGTCGATGCCACCATCGCCACCTTGCGCGCCCTGCTGGCCGCCGATCCCCGCATCGCCGCCGAGCCGGCGCCTGCGGTGGTGCTGACCAAGTTCGCCGAAAAGGCGGTCGATGTGGTGGTGTCGGTCTGGGTGCCGGTGGGCGACATCGGGACCATCAGGTCCGACCTGATCGCCGCCATCTGGCGGGAATGCAAGGTCGGACCCAGCGCCTGATCAGCCGACGTTCAGCTTGGACGCCAGCGCCTTGGTCAGGTCATAGACGCCACGGCGGATGGTCTCGTCGCCGATGCGATGGTAATTGCGCATCATCTCAAGCCCTTCCCGGCCGGCATCGGGCGGGGCCAACGGCTGGGCGGGGTCTTCCGACAGGCCTGGCCCGGTCTTGGCCGGCAGGTCGTCGAAGAAGAAGCTGACCGGAACGTCCAGGGCTTCCGAGATATGATAAAGCCGGCTGGCGCTGATGCGGTTGGCGCCACTTTCGTATTTCTGCACCTGCTGGAAGGTCAGGCCGACGGCGCGCGCCAGCTCGGTCTGCGACAGGCCCATCAGGGTCCGGCGCAGGCGCAGGCGGGCGCCGACATGCCGGTCGATGGGATCGGGCTCGCCCTCTTCGGTGCGGGCACGGTAAACGCGCTTGTCATTGGTGGGTTTGGTCATCGGCTACCATCACGCGACGGATAAGGATGCATACAATACCCGCCACGGTAATTGCATGCAAGCGCGTGTCCGGCAAGGTACGACTTCAACCTCGACTAATTCCCGGCGGCCTCGGTGTCGGCCCAGCCGCAGCGACGCAACAATTCGGCCATGTGGTCGGGCACCGGTGCGGTGGCGGTGATCGGCGGCTTCTTGGGGGTGAAGGGCAGGCTGATGGAGCGCGCATGCAGATGCAGACGGGGCGCTTCCAGGTCGCCGGTGCCCCGCCCATAGACCGCGTCGCCGGCCAGGGGCAGCCCGATCGAGGCAAGGTGGACCCGGATCTGGTGGGTCCGACCGGTCAGGGGCCGTGCCTCGATCCAGGTCAGGCGCTGGTCGTAGCCCAAGACCCGCCACCTTGTCGCCGATGGCTGGCCCTTGGGATCGACGATCATCCGCCAGCCGTGGCGGCGTTCCAATTTCTTCAAGGGCGCTTCGATCAAGCCTTCGTCGGCCTGCGGGCGCCCGACCACCACCGCCCAATAGACCTTGTCCACGCTGTTGCTGGCGAACAATTCGCCCAGCCGGGCCAGTGCCTTACGGTGGCGGCCCAGCACCAGGCAGCCCGAGGTGTCGCGATCCAGCCGATGCGCCAGTTCCGGCGCGCGCGGCAGACCGAAGCGCAATTGATCCAGCCATTGCATCAAGTTGGCGCTGCCATCGCGCGGACCGGCATGGACGGCGATGCCGGCCGGCTTGTCGATGATCAGCACCATGGCGTCCCGGTACAAAAGCCGGGCTTCCAGGTTCATTTGGGAAACGGTGTCGCCTGGCACGATTGCCCCTTGGCCCGGATGTCGGCGCAAATCTTTTCGGCATTGGCCGGATCGGTCGGCCCGGCGATCAGTCGGTAGGTGGCGCCCAGATCGCCCAATTCGGCCTTGGACACCGTGAAGGACAGGGGAGCCAGATCGGGAAATTCCTTTTTCAACGCCTCATAGGCCTTCTCGGCGTGGATGGCGGTGCCCATCGATAACAGATGCAGGCCGGCCGGCGCGTTCGATCCGGCGGGAATCTTCGGAGCCGACACCTGCGGCGGCGAGGGGATCACCTCGAACCGTCCCGAGACGCCGCCTTCCATGCGGCCGACCGGGCGTCCGCTTCCAGGCTTCTTGACGACCTTCTTGGCAGGCGGCGGCGGTGGTGGCGGCGGCAATTCGACGATCAGCGTTTCGGGCAGGGCACCGTCGGCGATCATCTTCTGCAGGGCCTGGGCTTCGCCTTCCTGCTCGCTCCGGGTGATCAGGCCGGTCTGTTTGAGCCGGTCCAACCTGGCCAGTCCGGCCCGGGCCTGGGCCATATCGATCGGCGCCGCCAGCGTTGTGCGCGGCGCCTTGGCCCCGGGCATCATCGCGTCCAACAGGAAACCCCGCTCGGCGCGGCGGGTTTCGGGCGTGCCCTTGGCGGTGTCAAACAGATGGTTGAAGCGCTTGACCAGGGACGAAGGCGGAGCGGTGGGCCGGTCCAGGCCGGCGGCCGGTGGGGTAGGCACCGTGATCGGCAGCAGGGCGCCCAGATTGGCGGCGCGGCGTTGGATCACGTCTTCCAGGCCGATCAGCCCGTCCTGACCCAGTTGCTTCAGGGCCAGGAAGCGAAGGGCGGCGGGGTCGCCGGCCAGCATCGCCTCGGCCTCGCTCCACGGGATGTCCACCCACGGAAACGGCAGGGCAGAGGGATCGGGCTGTTCTGGACGCTCGGGCGTGATCTGGTCGGGCATCGCCGGCTGCGGGCGGTATTGCAGCGGCTCCAGACCGGGTCTGATGTTGGTCGGGCGCGACTGCATCTCGGCCTCGGCGCGGCTGGTCTCGATCTCTTCCTTGAATTTGGTGCAGCCCGCCGCCAGCGCCGCCAGCGCCACAACAACCACAATTCGGGAACTCGGCCGCATGGGGCGCCTCGGATCGACATCGACTGGCGCCATTTTCCCCGCCTTGACGGGAAGCGCAAGTGATAAGCACCATGGCGCCATGGACCAACGTCTTTCCCAGGCCCGCGCCCTGATCCGCGCCAGCCGACCAGCCGCCGCCATCCACCTGCTGGAACCCGTGGCCGATTGGCCTGCCGTCGCCAGTCTGTTGGCCGGCGCCTATCGCCGCGACGCCCGTTACGCCGATTGCATCCGCTTGGCCGACGGCCATGGCGCCGACATCCAGATGCTGTACGAAAAGGCCATGAGCCTGCTGGCCCTCAGTGACGCCAGGGCGGCGCTGGCGGCCTTCGATGCGGTGCTGGACCTCGATCCGGGGCGGGCGGCGGCGTGGTTCGGCGGCCACGGCCCGGCCTTGGAACTGGCCGGCCCCGACGCGGCGCTGGACCGGCTGGCCCAGGCCAGCGCCTGTGTCGGCGCCAACGGCAAGTACCACGCTTTCGCCTACGGCCTGCTGCGGCTGATCGGCCGGCATGACCGGGCGGCCGAACTGTTCGCCCGTCACCTGGCCGACCACCCGCGCCGCCGCCCGCTGGCCGACGGCATCGACGCGCTGATGCGGCATTTGGCCGCCGATTGCCGGGTGTTCGGCGTTTCGGCCAGCCTGCTGCGCCATGGGCTGGCCAGCGCCACCCGCCCGGGTCTGGTGCTGGAATTCGGCGTCCGACGCGGAACCTCGATCACCCACCTGGCCCACGCCGCCGGGCAAATGGTGCACGGCTTCGATTCGTTCGAGGGCCTGCCCGAGGATTGGGGCTCGGAACAAGCCAAAGTCCTGACCACCGACGCCCAACTGCCCGCGGTGCCCGACAATGTGGTCTTGCACGCCGGCTGGTTCGAAAACACTCTGCCGGCCTTCCTGGCCACCCATCCCGATCCGGTGCGGCTGGTCAACATCGACAGCGACATCTATTCCTCGGCCCGCTTCGTGCTGTTTGCGCTGGCCGAGAGGATCGGGCCGGGGACGATTGTGGTGTTCGACGAAATGATCGGCAACCGCACCTGGGCCGACGACGAATACCGGGCCTTCGGCGAATTCGTCGCCGCCTTCCCGATTTCCTGGCAGGTGTTCGCCGTCAGCCCGGCCACCAAGCAGGTGGCGATCGAGATTCTATAAGGCCGTTCCCAGGATCACCAGACCCTTGGGCCGGCCGGCGGCGACCAGGGCCTGCAGCAGACCGGCCTGGGCATGGCCGAAAATGCCGTGCTGGGCGGCCAGGACCGGGATGTTGGCCGGCTGGCCCTCGAACGAGCTTTGGCAGATGGCGCGGTCGGCCGAGTTCATCGCCCGGCAGGGAAGCGGGCGGGCGGCATGGACCAGGCAGGCGCCTTGCGGCGACAATAACGGGCAGCGCAGCTTGGCCGCCCACCATTGGGCCGGCGACAGCCCTTGGGCCTTGTCGCGCAAGGCGGCCGAGGCCGCTTTGATCCGGCTTTGCGTTTTGCTCGGCAAGCTGGCGATTGCCGTTTGGACCAGGGCGATTTCAGCCTCGGTGGCGCCGACCATCTGGTGGCAGCAGTAGGAACATCCCTTGGCGCAGGCTAGGCCCTTCAACTGGCGGCCCAGATCGGCGGCCTGGGCGGCTTGGACCATATAGGATTCGGCGGCGGCGATGGCGGCTTCGGCCGCGCCCTTCAGGTCGCGGGCGGCCAAGGCCGGGCGGGCGGCGGCGGCGGCCCGGGCCTCGGCCTCGCGGAAGGTCGGCGTGCTCATCAGTGGAAGGCCAGGGCCAGCGCCTCGGTCAGCGCCATCGGTTCGGGCGGCATGCCGGCCTCGCCCAGCGCCTGGGCCAGACCGGCCTGGGCATGGCTGTAGATGCCGCGCTGGACAGCCACCAACGGGATGCGGGCCCCCTCGTCGCCGTCGTGCCAGGCCCGGCAGGCGGCGGCATCGGCCGACAGAACGGCGCGGCACGGCAGCGGGCGGGCGGCATGGATGGCGCAGGCCTGATCATCCAGCAGCGGGCAGGGGACGCGGGCCGCCTGCCATTTTTCGACCGGAAGGGCGCGCAACCGGCATTCGGCCTGCGCCTGACGGGCGCGCACGCGGGCCCGGATGTCGGGGGCCAGAGCCTCGACGGCGGCCAGCACCAGTTCTTCCTCGGCGGCGGTGATGCCGACCACCTGATGGCAGCACCAGTGGCAACCCTTGGCACAGGCGGCCCCTGCCAGGGCTTGGGCCACCGCCGGCTCGCGGGCGGCTTCGGCGGCGATGGAATCGGCCAGGCGGATCACCGCGCGGGCGGCGGCCGGCAGGCCCTTGCCCAGCGCCTTGGCGGCCTCGGCCCGGGCGCGTTCCTGGATGTCGCCGAAGGTCGCTGTGCCGGCCACGGCTAAAGCGCCTCGGCCGGTTCGGGCGGCGTCGCCGCTTCCTCGGGTTCCATCGGCACCAGTCGCAGCCGGCGCCCGTCGGTGCAAAAGCCCAGGCCCAGGCGGCCGTGCTTCAGCTTCAAGGCGTCCTCGCCGAACAATTCGCGCCGCCAGCCGTGCAGGGCGGCCACGTCGGCATTGTCGTCGGCGGCGATCGCCTCGATGTCGGCGGAATTGGCCACCAGCTTGCTGGCGACGTCGTGGGCGTCGCACTTCATCTTCAGCAGAACCTTCAGCAGCTCGACCACCGGGGCTAGGCCACGCGGCAGCTCGACCCGCTCAGGCGGACGCGGGATGTCCTCGGCTGGCATGGCCAGGCCGCGCTTGACCGCGTCCAGCAAGGCGGTGCCCATCTTGCCCTCGACCATGCCCTTGCTCATGCCCCGCGTGCGGGCCAGCTCGTCAGTGGTGGCCGGGTGGTGGGCGGCGATTTCCATCAAGGTCTCGTCACGCAGCATGCGCTGGCGCGGGATGTCGCGTTCCTGCGCCTCGCGTTCGCGCCAGGCGGCCAGTTCCTTCAACACCGCCAGGAACTTCGGGCTGGTCGAGCGCGGCTTCAGCCGCCGCCAGGCCTGGTCGGGCACGGTGCGATAGGTGGCGGGATCGGCCAGTTCGGCCATTTCCTCGCTCAGCCACTCGATGCGGCCGTTCTTTTCCAGCTTGCGCACCAGCTTTTCATAGGCCACCCGCAGATGGGTGACGTCGGCCAGGGCGTACTGGACCTGCTTTTCGGTCAAGGGGCGCAGCGACCAGTCGGTGAAGCGCTGGGTCTTGTCGATGCGGGCCTTGGCCAATTGGGTGGCCAGGGTCTCGTAGCCGACCGAATCGCCGAAGCCGCACACCATGGCGGCGATCTGGGTATCGAACAGCGGCGTCGGCACCGCACCTGCCAGATTCAGGAAGATTTCGATGTCCTGGCGGGCGGCGTGGAACACCTTCAGGACCTTGGGATTGGCCAGCAGCTCGAACATCGGCGCCAGGTCGATGCCGGGCGCCAGGGGGTCGACGGCGCGTGCCTCGTCGGGGCCGGCCAACTGCACCAGGCAGAGCTGCGGGTAGTAGGTCTTCTCCCGCATGAACTCGGTATCGACCGTGATGAAGGGGGCTTCGGCCAGACGCTGGCAGAAACGGGCGAGTTCGGCGGTGTCGGTGATCATCGGCATGGCCGAAGTTGATACACCTCTGGCTGCAAGCCGGCAAGTCGAGCCTTGCGCCACCCTTGACGAAACGGCGCCCTTGTGCCTTTTTCCCGGTTTCGAAATCATCGCGCGCCAGCGGAGTACGGCACCATGCACGCTTACCGGACCCACACCTGCGGCCAGCTTCGCAAAGACGATGCCGGCAAGATCGCTCGCCTGTCGGGCTGGGTGCATCGGAAGCGCGACCACGGCAATCTGCTGTTCATCGATTTGCGCGACCATTACGGCCTGACCCAGTGCGTGGTCGATACCTCCAGCCCGATCTTCCCGATCCTGGAAAAGGCCCGCCCCGAAAGCGTGATCACCGTCACCGGCAAGGTGGTGACCCGCTCGGCCGAGACGGTCAATGCCAAGCTCGCCACCGGCGAGATCGAGATGCAGGTCGCCGAGGCGGAAATCCAGTCGATGGCCGACATCCTGCCGATCCCTGTGGCCGGCGAGTGCGACTATCCCGAGGACATGCGCCTGAAGTACCGCTTCCTGGACCTGCGCCGGGAAGAGGTGCACGCCAACATGATGCTGCGCTCGCAGGTGATCGCCTATCTGCGCCAGGCGATGATCGCGCAGGGCTTCACCGAGTTTCAGACCCCGATCCTGACCGCCTCCAGCCCGGAAGGCGCGCGCGATTATCTGGTGCCGGCCCGTCTGCATCCCGGCAAGTTCTATGCGCTGCCGCAGGCGCCGCAGCAATTCAAGCAATTGCTGATGGTCGCGGGCTTCGACAAGTATTTCCAGATCGCCCCTTGCTTCCGTGACGAGGCCGGCCGCGCCGACCGTTCCCCGGGCGAGTTCTACCAGCTCGATTTCGAGATGAGCTATGTGACCCAGGACGACGTCTTCGCCGCCATCGAGCCGGTGCTGGAAGGGGTGTTCAAGGAATTCGGCAAGGGCCGCAAGGTGACGCCGGCGCCGTTCCCGCGCATTCCTTACGCCGAATCGATGCTGAAATACGGCTCGGACAAGCCGGATCTGCGCAATCCCATCGAGATCGCCGACGTCACCGAACCGTTCCGCGGTTCGGGCTTCGGCCTGTTCGCCAAGCTGGTGGACAAGGGCAGCGTGGTCCGCGCCATTCCGGCCCCGGGTGCGGCCAACCAGCCGCGTTCGTGGTTCGACAAGCTGAACGAATGGGCGCGCGAGAACGGTGCCGGCGGCCTGGGTTATATCCAGTTCGCCGCCGATGGCCCCAAGGGCCCGATCGCCAAGAACCTGGAGCCGGCCCGCGTCGAGGCCATCAAGCAGGCCGCCAATCTGAAGGATGGCGACGCGGTGTTCTTCGCCTGCGACAAGGAATTGCCGGCCGCCAAGTTCGCGGGCCTGGTCCGCACCAAGATCGGCACCGAGCTGGATCTGTTGGAAAAGGACGTTTTCAAGTTCTGCTGGACCGTCGATTTCCCGATGTACGAGCTGAACGAGGAAACCGGCCTGGTCGATTTCAGCCACAACCCCTTCTCGATGCCGCAAGGCGGCATGGAGGCGTTGGAGACCAAGGATCCGCTGACCATCAACGCCTATCAGTACGACATCGTCTGCAACGGCGTCGAACTGTCGTCGGGCGCCATCCGTAACCATCGCGCCGACATCATGATCAAGGCCTTCGGCATCGCCGGCTACGGGCCGGAAGTGGTGGAAGAGAAGTTCGGCGGCATGCTGAACGCCTTCCGCTATGGCGCGCCGCCGCACGGCGGCTCGGCCCCGGGCGTCGATCGCATCGTCATGCTGCTGGCCGACCAGCCCAACATCCGCGAGGTCATCTTGTTCCCGATGAACCAGCAAGCCCAGGACCTGCTGATGGGCGCGCCGGCCGAAGTCGAGCCGCTGCGCTGGAAGGAACTGCACATCAAGCCCGATCTGCCCAAGCCGAAAAAGGAAGGCTGACCGGCCTCAATTTTGTTGCGGTTATTAATCAACTTTTAAAACAATTGTTGCCAATCCCCCCTCTGCCGTTTACGGTGTCCCATCCTGTAATGCGGCAAGAGGGGGTCCGCGCATGGTAGCGGCCTTGAGCGTGGCAGAAAATGGGGTTCGGCGCTTTGCGCTGCCCGTTCTGGCACGCCTTGCCGTCGTGCTGACCCTGATGATGGGCCTTTCGGCCTGCGCCATTCCCCCCGCCATCAGCATCGCCAGCCTGGCCGCCGACGGCGTTCTGTTGGCCGCCACCGGCAAAAGCAAGACCGACCACGGCTTGTCGCTGGCCACCGGCAGGGATTGCGCCACCTTCCGTATCTTCGACGACCAGAATGTCTGCCAAGACGACGTCGTCGCCCAGATCGAGCCGATGCCGGCCGAGGTCGAGCGCGAGCTCGATCGTCTGCGCTCGCCGTCGGTGGCGACCGCCCCGCCGCCGCGTGTCGCTCTGGCGACGGCGTTCGCCGGAACCTCGGGCGTTACCGTCGCCCAACTGACCATGCCGCGTCATCTGTCGTCCGCCGATGTGCGGGGGGCGCAAAGCCGCGCGCCGTCGCCGGTGCCGGTCGCCGTCGCGGTGGCCAGTCCCGGTCCCTTCAAGGTGGCTCTGGTGGCGCCGCCGAAATCGACGGTGCTGCAGCGGGCCGGCTACAAAAGCGGGCGCGCCATCGCCGCCAATGCCGGCGCCAGGTTCAAGGCCGCCAAGCTCACCAAGAAGGTCGCCACCGTTGGTCCGTCGCGCAAGGCCGGCAAGAAGGTGGCGTCATTGGCGAACGGAACGGCCAAAGGCGGCGTGAGCGTCGCCAAGGGCCTGGCCCGGAAGGTTTCGGCGCTGGCGCCGAATCGTGGCGCCGCTCCGCCGCCATTGCCGCCGGTGTCGCGTAAGGTGTCGTCGGCCCAGACCGGTCATGCGGTCCAATTGGCGATGCGCTGACCGCTTTTTTCGAGAAGCCCTAGCAGCCTGTCGGACTTAACCTGACGCCGGGGACATGGCAGAATCGTGGGCACAACAGATCGCCCGCTGATGGATATCCCCCGGCATGAGCAACTTCCGCCAGATTGACCGCGACACCGGCTTCTTATTGCCGCCGTCCATTGA
>NZ_LWQU01000096.1 GCF_001650635.1 Magnetospirillum moscoviense
GTCCGTACCGCCTTGATTTCTATATCAGATTTGGCAGTCGCTGTCACGAAATCGCAGCACCATCTGGGAAATCCGGGTTTATCTAACCTCGGTAACCAAAGACGAATAACAGCGATGAGACCGCCTCCGACAATATGTGGCTCAGCCGGTTTTGTTCAGGCCAAGTCGGTCTCGGCTCCAGGACACGTGCCGCCGCCGTGGTGTAGGACGACGAATACTGTAACTACGAGGATTGGTGATCCGTCCCGCGCTATCCTGGTTTCCGCTTTCCGGATCGCGTGGCCCAGCGCGACAACAATCGTGGAGTGACGCCCGTGGGGGATGAAGATTGCCGCACGGCGGGAAATCGGGCCTTGCCTTGGTTTTCCATGATCTGGATTTCCGTTTTGGCCATCGCCGTGACGGTTAACCCTCAGTGGGCTTGGGCTCAGGAGGCTTCGTCAGTGATTGCGCCGTCAAGCCTAAGGTTCGTCGAAACCGTTCGTATGAAGCTGCCCAGGCCCATGCCAAAACACTCTACAGTTGTTCCGTGCGGCGGTCAAGGAATCGCCTATGTCGAGAATATAGAAGGCATTCGAGTTCGGCATTTCAATCTTCATGTGATAAATTTTCGGAACAAGAAGGCTGTTAGATTAAATCTCGATGATCAAGTTTCAATCCATGCTAAGGTAGAATATTGTTCAAATGATGGTAGCCTTGTGTTCGTAATTAACCATCCGCCAGGTGAGGGTGGTGTTTTGGACGCTTCGCCTCCGCCAAAAAACCTTAGGCTCTATTCGTGAATCGTATTGACGGTCACGCCCCCATGGCGGCGGCGAGGCAATATCGCGCGGTCGGGTCCGGA
>NZ_LWQU01000097.1 GCF_001650635.1 Magnetospirillum moscoviense
CGGTGGAGCGCCTCGACCTGTCCAAGCTCGCCGCCGTCGGCCTTGATGAAACCGCCGCCAAGCGCGGCCATACCTATGTCACCGTGTTCATCGATCTCGACCGCAAGGACAAGCCGGTGGTCTTCGTCACCCCCGGCCGGGGCAAGGATACCGTCACCCGGTTCAAGGCGTTCATGATGGACCATGGCGGCCAGCCGGGCCGCGTCGTCGAGGTGGTCTGCGACATGAGCCCCGCCTTCATCGCCGCCATCGGGGAAACCTTCCCCAACGCCGCCGTCACCGTGGACTGGTTCCATGTGGTCCAGTTGTTCACCAAGGCCCTCGACGAGGTCCGCCGCGCCGAAGCCAGGAACAACAAACTGCCCAAGGCGCTGCGCTGGGCCATCCTGAAGAAGGCCGACGGCAAGATGACCGAGGCACAGGCCGAGGCTCTGGCCGAACTGGAAGCCTCCGACCTGTTGACCGCCATCGCATGGCGGCTCAAGGAGAAACTCCGCTGGGTGCGCAAGGCCAACACCGTCCAGGCCGCCCGCTGGCGGATCACCAACTTTCTGCGCCATGCCCGCGAGGTGATCGGCGACAACACCATCCTCGATCCCGTCCGCAAGGCGTTGGGAACCGTTGAGCACCATCGCCAGCGCATCCTCGAACGCTGGACATCAACTCACAGCAACGCCCGACTGGAGGGCTTCAACGGTCTCTTCCAGGCGGCTCGCGCTCGCGCCAGGGGCTATCGCAATACCACAACCTTCGCGACCATGATCTACCTGATCGCCGCCCCACTCGGGGATCTCTTCAAATCCATTTGAGGCGTCGAAGAACC
>NZ_LWQU01000098.1 GCF_001650635.1 Magnetospirillum moscoviense
GTCACCAGCAGGAAACGCCAGATCCTCAACCCGGAACACGAATGGACCAGGGTCGAGGTGCCGCACCTGCGCATCATCGACGACGCCACCTGGCAGCGGGTCCGCTTGCGCGACCGGCCGCGCCCCCAGGCGGAAAAGGCGAAGCGGGACAAGGCAGAACCCCGCATCCTCTCGTCCCACAACCAGCACGCCATGACCGGCTGGGTCAAATGCGGCTGGTGCGGCGGGCCGAAATCGTTGGCCAACGACTCGCGCTACCTCTGTTCGACCCATCGCTATGCCCACAAGTGCAAGAACTCGCGGGGGGTGAAGGAACCGGTCCTGATGGAGGCGGTGTTCCGGCAATTGCACGAGCGCATCGCCGGTGGGCCGGACTTCCGACCGGCATTCCTGGCAGCCTTCGCCCGCGAGATGAGGCGCCGCGATGACCTGGTCAAGCAGCAGACCGACCTCAAGGGCCGGATCGAACGGCTGCTGGCGGTCATCGAGCGCGGGGTCAACGAGGAGAACGTCACCGGCCGCATCCTGGCCCTGCAGGACGAGCTGGAGGATGTGCGCCGGCAGGCGGCCATCGAGATTCCGGTCGAGATACCCGACGAAGCGGCGATCCGGGCCAGCCTGGGCCAGGCGATCGGCCTGCTGCAGGCCGACGCCGACGTCGCCGACACCCGCCGCCTGTTCCAATGCGTGCTGAAGGACGTGGTGCTGACGCCGGTCGAGGGAAGCTATCGCGGCGAAACCATCGCCATCACCTTGCGCGAGGAAGGCTGGCCGGACCTGTGGCGCCTGATCGGCGCCGAAGGCC
>NZ_LWQU01000099.1 GCF_001650635.1 Magnetospirillum moscoviense
GATCCCCATGCCGGCGATCTGTTCGTCTTCCGGGGGCGCAGCGGTGACATGATCAAGATCATCTGGCACGACGGATTGGGGATGTCGCTTTACGCCAAGCGGCTGGAGAAAGGGCGGTTCATCTGGCCGTCACCGGCTGACGGCGTGGTGGCGATTTCGCCGGCCCAACTCGCCTACATGCTGGACGGGATCGACTGGCGCAGCCCACGCCACACCTTCCGTCCGAAAAGCGCTGGATAGGCTGGGCTGCCTTCATTTTTCGGGAGTCATCGGCCTGAATTTATGATTCCATCGAGGAATGAAGAGCCGCCGCCAAACCCCACCCGATGATGTCGCCGCGCTGAAGGCAGCGTTGCTTCGGATCGAGGCGGAACTGGCGGTGGCAAGGGCCAAGGCCGCCGACGACCAGGCCGTGATCGCGCACCAGAAATTGCAGATCGAGAAGCTGAACCGTGCGCTTTACGGCCCCCGCGCCGAGCGCACCGCGCGGCTGATCGACCAGATGGAGCTGGCGTTCGAGGAGCTGGCCGCGTCGGCCACCGAGGACGAGATCGCCGCCGAGCAGGCGGTGGCCAAGACCACCAATGTGGTGGCCTTCACCCGGAGCCGGCCGGCCCGCAAGCCGTTCCCCGACCATCTGCCGCGCGAACGGATCGTCGAGCCGGCGCCGACGACCTGCTCATGCTGCGGCAGCGACCGGCTGCGCAAGCTGGGCGAGGATGTCACCGAGACGCTGGAGGTGATCCCCCGGCAGTGGAAAGTGATCCAGCGGGT
>NZ_LWQU01000100.1 GCF_001650635.1 Magnetospirillum moscoviense
ACCAGCCTCGCTGTACGCCTCGCCGACACCCCAAGAAAGCGAAAACGCCAAGTGTGTGCGCTATGTTAACGCCTATGTGGATACGCCCTCCCTTAACCGGACAGCCGTGGGCTTGACCCGGCCATCCACGCGACTCCGCCTATCCCATTGTTTCCAATAACTTTTGCGACCAGACGCGTGGACCCTCGGGTCAAGCCCGAGGGTGACGAGAGGAAAATCCGCGTCCACCAAACTCAGACAGACTCTATCCGCGCTTCAGCGCGGTGACCTCGATCTCGACCTTCATGCGGGGATCGACCAGGCCGCAGACGATGGTGGTGTTGGCCGGCTTGATGCCCTTGAAATACTTGCCCAGCACCGGGCCGACGGCCTGGAAGTAGGCCGCGTCGGTGATGTAAACCACCACGCGCACCACGTCGGCCAGCGAGGCTTCGGCCTTTTCCAGCGCGCCGGCGATGGTCTGCAAGCACTGGTCGGCCTGATCGACCTCGGATTCGGCAATCTGGCCGTCCTTGAAGCCCGACGTGCCGGCGACGAACACCCACGGGTCCTGAACGACGGCGCGGGAATAGCCGGCCACTTCCTCGAACGGCGAGCCTGACGAGATCAGACGACGGGTCATGGAACGATCCTTCTGCAAGATGAAAACAAGGGCTGCCGTTCTAGCCGACAAATTCTCAGGCGGCAATCATTCCAACCGGCCAATGAATTGATGGGGTGGACGGCCCCTGCTCACCGGCGTCGCAATGCGCCAAGATGGTGGTTGTCGA
>NZ_LWQU01000101.1 GCF_001650635.1 Magnetospirillum moscoviense
AGACCGGTCGCCATCACGCTTTCATCGCCCTCGCAACTGGTTCGCTGTCGTGTCGTTGTCAGGCGGTCTGTGCCACCGGTTCGCGGTAGGTGTCGCCCTTGGCAAGGATGGCCCAGGCGATGCGCGCCATCTTGTTGGCCAGGGCAACGGAAATCTGCCGAGCCGTTTTTCCGCGCGCCGTCATCGCCGCCAGCCATGTCCCGCTTTCCTTGCGGCGCCGCCACAAGGTGCTGGTGGCGCCGATGACCAGAAGGGTCCGCAAATAGCGGTCCCCGGTCTTGGTGATCGGCCCCAGCACGGTCTTGCCCCCGGTGGAATTCTGGGATGGAACCAGACCCAGCCAGGCTGCGAAATCCCGGCCGGTCCTGAAGCGGCCGGAATCGCCCATGGCTGCGACGATAGCGCTGGCGGTCAACGGGCCGATGCCGGGAATGGAGGCAACCCGTTGGCTGTCGGCATTGCCCCGATGCCACTCCAGGATTTCGTGATCCAGCGCGTCGATCTTGACCTCGGTGTCGCGCAGGTGGGCCGCCAACATCGCCAAGGCTTCGCGGGCGGCCTGGGGCAAGGCCGTATCCGGAGCATCCAGGGCAAGAACGATCAACCGCGTCAGTCCAGCCTGTCCTTCCGGTTCGGCGATGCCGAATTCGGCAAAATGCGACCGCAAGGCATTGGCGAGCATCGTGCGCTGGCCGACCAGAAGGCGGCGGGCGCGATGGAGCATGAGAACGGCCTGGGTGTCCTCGCTCTTGACCGGAACGAATCGCATG
>NZ_LWQU01000102.1 GCF_001650635.1 Magnetospirillum moscoviense
TTCCGGCCCAAGGCGATGCCGCGCAGGGCGCGTTCGGCGGCATTGTTCGACAGACAGATGCGGCCGTCGTCGAGGAAGCGGGTGAAGGCGGGCCAGCGCTTGAGCATGTAGTCCATCGCCTTGGCGAGATCATTGCCGCGCGAGAGCTTGGCGCGCTGTTCGCGCATCCAGCCTTCCAGATCGGCGACCAGGGGAGCGCTGAGCTCCTGGCGGACGACACGGCGCTGCTCAGCGGTTTGGCCGTTGATAGCGCGTTCGATCTCGAACAGGGCGTCGATCCGTTGAACCGCCTCCAGGGCCAGCGGCGAGATCGGCGCCGTGGTCTTGCCGCGCGCCTTGCGCCGCGCGTTCTCGGCGAGATCGGCCATGATGAAGAACGGGCGCCGTGCATGGACCCAGCAGGCCGCCTCCAGGATCGGAGCCGGCTTGCGGTCGGGCGCGTAGACCTTGGCGTAGCCGCCATAAGCGTCGGCCTGGAACAGCCCGGTATAGCTGGCGAGATGTTTCTGAGGATGTTCGCCGCCCCGGTCGCGCGAGTAGTAGAACATCGCCGCCGGTGGGGCTTGTCCCCCGAAGGGACGGTCGTCACGGACATAAACCCAACATCGCCCGGTGTCGGTCTTGCCCTTGGCCAACACTGGCACGGTGGTGTCGTCGCCGTGCAGGCGTTCGGCGGCAAAGACATGGGGATCGCGCTTCAATGACTCCTGGACTTGGAGCGCCAGGCCGTTCATGCCACGGCGCATGTCGGTGCGGCCG
>NZ_LWQU01000103.1 GCF_001650635.1 Magnetospirillum moscoviense
CGCGACGGCGCGCAAGGCCGAGTTGAAGGCCCGCTTCGACCGCATCTTCAAACGCAGCACCGGCTTCGCCACGCTGGACCGCCTGCTGGCACGCCTTCATGCCAACAAGGCGGAATTGCTGCGCGTCCTCGACCGGCCGGAAATCCCGCTGCACACCAACGGATCGGAAAACGACATCCGCAGCCAAGTCATCCGCCGCAAGGTCAGCGGCACCACCCGCAGCGACCATGGCCGCGACTGCCGCGACGCCTTCCTCGGCCTCGCCAAGACCTGCCGCAAGCTCGGCATCTCGTTCTGGGATTTCCTGGGAGACCGCCTCGGCGCCGCTGTCGGAAACGCCGTGCCGGGACTCCCCTCGCTGATCGCCGCGCGCTACGCCGCCTGATCGCCCGGACTTTTGCCCCAGTTACCCTGCTTCCGCATAACGTCCTGTTTCCAATCGATTTTTGTGCGGCACCACATGGATGCCCGTGTCAAGCACGGGCATGACGGAGTGTGGGGCGGCGCCTGAAATTTAACCGGGCCGTCCTGGGCCAAGCCCGGCCAAGACGGGCAGAGGGCGTGTGCTTCAGCCTGGACCTGAAGGCCCCCCTGGCCCTTACCTGATCACCAGCCGGTTGATCAGCACGTCGATGCATTTGTCGCCGCCCGGTTCCTTGCGGATGATGTCGAGCGTGATGGCCTTGGCGGTGGCGGCGGGGTTGCCGCGATTGAATTCCTCCCACGCCATCGAGGCCATGGCGTGGGTGACCTTCTCGGCCACCTTCTTGTCCAGCTTGGCGTCCTTGACTTCCAGCGGATAGACCGCCGTCAGCTCAAGGATCACCATGTGGAACAGGCCGTCCTGATCCCAGAATTCCAGGTTGACCGATTGCAGCTTGACATAGGTCTCGCGCGGCTTGGCGCCGCTGCCGGCGGCCAGGGCCGGCAGACACGGCGCCATCAGGCAGGCGGCCATCAGCAGCCGGCGCCTCATCGCAGATCGTCCGATCCCAAGATGACCTGGGCCTCGGCCAGCTCGGCCCCCATCAGGCGGATATTGCCCAGCAGGGCACCGACGATGACCCGCACCCCCTTGGGGGCCTTCTCCAACTGCTCGGCCAGGCGTTCCTTGCCGATCACCACGCAGGCGGTCTCGTCGGTGGCGCGCGCCGAGGCCATGCGCGGCTGGTCGTCGATCAGGGCCATTTCGCCGAAGATACCGCCCTGGATGATGGTCCCCAGCAAGATGACGTGGTCCTTGACCGTCTTGAACACCTCGACCCGCCCATATTCGACGACATAGGCCTCGTGGCCGCGCTCACCTTCATGGAAGATGACCTCGCCGGCCCTAAACACCTTGCGCCGCGATTGGGCGATATCGTTCATGCGCCCCCCTGCCCGCCCCGCCGGGCCGAGAAGTTCTTCGGCACCAGCACGGTGTTCTGCACCGGCGCGATCACGTCCAGGCTGGGATAATCCAGGGTGTAGTGCAGACCCCGACTTTCCCGGCGCGACAGCGCCGAACGCACGATCAGGTCGGCCACCATCGCCAGGTTCCGGAGTTCCAGCAGGTCGTTGGTGACACGGAAGGTGCCGTAATATTCCTCGATCTCGGACAGCAGCAGCTTGACGCGGTGCTTGGCCCGTTCCAGGCGCTTGGTCGACCGCACGATGCCGACATAGTCGGACATGAAGCGGCGCAGTTCGGTCCAGTTGTGGGCGACCACCACCTCTTCGTCGGAATCGGTGACCCAGCTTTCGTCCCAGGCCGGGATCACCGGCGCCGCCGCCACCTTGCCCAGGGTGGCGACGATGTCCTCGGCCGCCGATTTGCCGAACACCAGGCATTCCAGCAACGAGTTGGACGCCATGCGGTTGGCCCCGTGCAGGCCGGTGCACGACACCTCGCCGATGGCATAAAGGTTGCCGACATCGGTGCGGCCCGAAAGATCGGTCAGCACGCCGCCGCAGGTGTAATGCGCCGCCGGCACCACCGGAATCGGCTGCTGCGTCATATCGATGCCGTATTTCAGACACTCGGCATAGACCGTCGGGAAATGGCTGCGGACGAACTCGGCCGGCTTGTGGCTGATGTCCAGATAGACGCACTCGCAGCCCAGTCGCTTCATGACGTCGTCGATGGCGCGGGCCACGATGTCGCGCGGAGCCAGCTCGCCCCGGGGGTCGTATTCGTCCATGAAGCGGGTGCCGTCGGGGCGCAGCAGGTGGCCGCCCTCGCCGCGCACCGCCTCGGTGACCAGGAAGGTCTTGGCCTGGGGGTGGAACAGGCAGGTGGGGTGGAATTGCGAGAATTCCATGTTGGCCACCCGGCAGCCGGCACGCCAGGCCATGGCGATGCCATCGCCGGTCGATCCGTCGGGATTGGACGAATACATATAGACGCGGCTGGCGCCGCCGGTGGCCAGCACCACCTTCTTGGCGGCGAAGGTGCGCACCCGGCCGCTGATGCGGTCCAGCGAATAGGCGCCGACGCAGCGGCCCAGACCGCCGCCCGGCAAGCTTTCGCGGATCAGATCGACGGCGTTGTGGTGCTCGAAGACGTCAGCCCCGGTCTCACGCACGCGATCGACCAGCGAGGTCTCGACGGCGCGGCCGGTAGCGTCGGCGGCATGGATGACCCGGCGGTGCGAATGGCCGCCCTCGCGGGTCAGGTGCCAGCTGTCGCCCTCGCGGTCGAAGGCGACGCCCTGGTCGATCAGCCACTCGATGGCGGTCCGGGCGTTTTCCACCACGAAACGGACGCTATCGACATTGCACAGCCCGGCCCCGGCATTCAAGGTGTCGGCGACATGGGATTCGGTGGTGTCGGCTGCGTCCAGCACGGCGGCGATGCCGCCCTGGGCGTACAGGGTGCTGCCCTCGGCCAACGGCCCCTTGGCCAGGATGGCGACGCGGGCGGAAGGCTTGGCTTCCAGCACGCGCAGGGCCAAGGTCAGGCCGGCGGCACCGGAACCGATAACGAGAAGATCATAGGACATGGCGACGTTCCCCATCCGTCAGGACCAGTCCAGGCCGATATCGACGGCCGGAGCGGATTGGGTGATGCGACCGACCGACACGAAATCGACGCCGGTCTCGGCGATGGCGCGGATGGTGTCGAGATTGACCCCACCCGATGCCTCGGTGCGGCAGCGCCCGGCGACCACAGCGACCGCACGGCGCAGCATGGCTGGGTCCATGTTGTCCAGCAGCACGATGTCGGCGCCGGCCTCGACCGCCTCGGCCACCTGGTCCAGGGTGTCGCACTCGGCCTCGACGTTGGGCAGGCCGGCCGCCTTGGCCGCCTTGACCGCCTGGCCGACGCCGCCGCACACGGCGATGTGGTTGTCCTTGATCAGCACGCCGTCATAAAGACCCATGCGGTGGTTCTTGGCGCCGCCGCACAAGGTGGCATATTTCGACAGCCGCCGAAGCCCGGGAATGGTCTTGCGGGTGTCGAGCAGCGTGCAGCCGGTGCCCTGCAGCTTATCGACATACTGGGCGGTCAGGGTGGCGATGCCGCTCATCAGCTGCAACAGGTTGAGAGCGGTACGCTCGGCGGTCAGCAGGCCGCGGGCCGGGCCTTCGATCTCGGCCAGCACGGTGCCGGCGGCGACATGCTGGCCGTCGGCGACCTTGGCGGCGAAGCGGGCTTCCGGCACCACCATGGCGAAGGCCAGGGCCGCCACCGGCAGGCCCGACACCACCATGGCGTGACGCGCCTGCATCACCCCCTTGAACTTGAGGCTGGCGGGGATGACCGTGGCCGAGGTGATGTCACCGGGGCCGACATCCTCGGCCAGGGCGGCGGAAATGACCCGGCGCGCGTCTTCGATATCGGGTTCAGGCCGCATTGGGCGCCCCCGACGACATCGGGACCGAGGCCGACAGTTCCAGCATGCGTTCCAAGGGCTTCAGCGCCTGGACCCGCAGTTCTTCCGGAATGGTGATGGCGGGGGCTGCATTCATCATCGCCAGATAGATCTTTTCCAGCGTGTTCTTGGCCATGAACGGGCAATCCGCGCACGAGCAGCCGCCATCGGCGCCCGGGGCCGGAATGAAGGTCTTGTCCGGCGCCGCCTTCTGCATCTGGTGAATGATGTGCGGCTCGGTGGCGATGATGAACTCGGAACCGGGATGGTTCAGCACGTAATCCAGGATGCCGCGGGTCGAGCCGACATGGTCGGCATGGGTCAAGATGGCGTCGGGGCATTCGGGATGCGCCGCCACCTTGGCGTTGGGGTGGCGCACCTTCAGCTTGATCAGTTCCTTTTCCGAGAACTGTTCGTGGATGATGCAGCTGCCCGGCCACAGCGTCAGGTCGCGGCCGGTGCGGCGCGCCACCCAGGCGCCGAGATGGCGGTCGGGGGCGAACAGGATCGGCTTGTCCTTGGGCAGCGAATTGACGATCAGCTCGGCGTTGGACGAGGTGACGATGACGTCGGACAGGGCTTTGACCTCGGCCGAGCAATTGATGTAGGTCACCGCCAGATGGTCGGGATTCTTGTCGCGGAACGCCTTGAAGGCGTCGGCCCGGCAGGATTCCTCGAGCGAGCAGCCGGCCTCGGCGTCGGGGATCACCACCACCTTGCCGGGCGACAGGATCTTGGCCACCTCGCCCATGAAGCGGACGCCGCAAAAGACGATCATGTCGGCGCTGGTCGCCGCCGCCTTGCGCGACAGGTCCAGCGAATCGCCGACGAAATCGGCCAGGTCCTGGATTTCGCCTTCCTGGTAATAATGGGCCAGGATCACCGCGTTCTTCTCGCGACGCAGCCGGTTGATCGCCTCGACCATGTCCAGGGTGGGGTCGATGTCGGCTTCGGTCAGGGCGCCGGGCGACGGCAGGATAACGGTTTCGGTCATGTGGGCACGGATCCTTGCTACGACGGCCTGGCGGGACGGCGCATTTCCTTTGGAATGATTAGTAAGACCGAATTTCCCCCCCAAGCGCAACTGCTGTCACGCCCCGAGCACGATAAACCAAACCACTATGCCCTAGGCAGGCATTCCAAATTTCATCGGTCCATCGCATGATCGACCTTCCTGTCTGGAAGGATCGCTCAAGGATGTCCGCCGCCGTGGCCAATAGCCAGCCGCTTGTCTCGCCGCTGATCGTCGTCATCGAGGACGAGGAATTCGTCCTTGCCGGCTATCAGACCTTGTTGGAAAGCTGGGGCTTCGAGGTGGTGGCCGCTGCCTCTGGCGCCGAGGCGCTGACCGCCCTGACCAGCAGCGCCAGGATTCCCGATTTCATCGTCGCCGATTACCGGCTGGGCGACGGGCTGACCGGCACCGACGCGGTGCAGCTGCTGCGCCGGTCGTTCGGCGACGGCATTCCCGGCGTGCTGATCACCGGCGACACCTCGATGGACCGGGTCCGCCATGCCGGCGAGTCCGGCCTGCAGGTGGTGCACAAACCGATCAACGGCCGCCGGCTCAAGGAAATCGTCGAACGCGGCCTTAGCCCGCACTGATCCCCGCCAGCGCCGCTTCCAGATTGGCCCGCATCGAGGTCTCGGCGGCGAAGCGGGTCAGCGCGTCGGCGGCCAATTTGTCGGTGTCACCCTTCAGCAATTGATCGACGTGATCGACGAAATCGGCCGGCGCGGGCGCCTCGCAATAGCGATACAACTCGCCCAGGCGGCTTTCGTCGAACCGCTCGGCCACCACCGCCGTGCCGGAATGCAGGCCGTAACAGATGCGGCTGGGGCTGCAATAGCGCACACCCTCGTTGCGCCTGATATCCAGGATCAGCCGGGCCCGGCCGACATGGTCGCGGCGCAGATAGTCGGGCAGCGCGCATTCCGACACGAACACGCTGCGGCCGCGGGCGCGCAATTGTTCGATGATCCGTTCGCGATAGGGGCCGGACGTCCCGTACAGCAGGCAGTCCTTATCCTTGGGCGCCACCGGGGCCGGCTCGCGCAGCGACGCGCAATGGCCGTAGGCCAGGAACTTGGCCCGTCCGCCCGGCACGCGGGTCTGGTACCAGTCGGTGTTGGGCAGCAAGGTCCAGACGAAATCGGCCAGCGGCAGGATGCGCTCGAAATTGGCCCGCCGCCACGGCTGCTTGGGATTGGCCATCACCGAGGCATCCTCCATGTCCTCGGTCCCCAGGATTCCCAGGCGCAGGCGGTCGCCGTGCGCCGCCTTGAAGGCGGTCAGTTCCTCGGTGAAGGCCGGCTGGAAGAACTCGACCAGCAGGTTGACGGCCGGGGCCGGAGCCAGCTTCTTCAAATCGTATTTGACGCTGTGCCCGGCCTCGACCAGGCCGGCGGCGATGGGGGCCAGGATGTCCTGCATGCGCAGGAAGTCGTAAGCGGTATGGTTGCCCAGAAAGATGTTGATCAGCATCAGCGCCGTCCGAACAGTTTCTCGATGTCGGCCAGCCCCAGCGCGACATGGGTGGGGCGGCCGTGATTGCATTGCCCCGACAATGGGGTTTGTTCCATCTGGCGCAACAGCGCGTTCATTTCCTGCACCGACAGCCGCCGCCCGGCCCGCACCGAGCCATGGCAGGCGATGGTGGCGCAGATATCGACCATCCGCTCTTTCAGCTTCAACGCCTCGCCCCATTCGGCCAGGTCGCCGGCCAGGTCGGCCACCAAGGCCTGGACGTCGCAGGCTCCCAGCAGGGCGGGAACCTCGCGCACCACCACCGCGCCGGGGCCGAAGGAATCCACCACCAGGCCCAGCTCGGCCAGCGCCGGCGCCGCCTCGGCCACCCGGGCGGCGGCGGCCTCGCCCAATTCCACCACTTCCGGCAGCAGCAACACCTGACGCTTGACGCCCCCTTCGGCCAGGCCGGCCCGCAGACGTTCCAGCACCAGCCGTTCGTGGGCGGCGTGCTGATCGACGATGACCAGGCCGTCGGCGGTCTCGGCAACGATGTAGGTGTCGTGCAGTTGTGCCCGGGCCGCGCCCAGCGGATAGGCCTGCTCGGGCGGTTGGGGGCAATATTCGGCCACCGGGGCCGAGGGCGGCATGTCCAGGCCGGGCAAGGATTCGGCAAGCCCGGTCCCAAGCGGCGCCTGTGCCCGCACCGCCTGGGCGAACGAAGCCGGATTGCCGCCGCCACCACCCGGGCGCCAGCCGGCGCCGATATGGCCAGGCCGCCAGCCGGCGCCGCCATGACTGACCGTGGCGGCGCGGTGGCCGGCCCCGGCCAGGGCATGGCGCAGGCCCGAGACGATCAGGCCGCGCACGGCGCCGGCCTCGCGGAAGCGCACCTCGGCCTTGGCCGGATGGACGTTGACATCGACCGCGTCGGGCGACAGCTCCAGGAACAGGGCGACCACCGGATGGCGGTCGTGGCTCATCACGTCCTGATAGGCGCCCCGGACCGCACCGACCACCAATCGGTCGCGCACCGGGCGGCCGTTGACGAACAGATATTGGTGGCCCGAACTGCCGCGGCTGTAGGTCGGCAGCCCGGCCCAGCCGGTCAGGCGAACGCCGTCGCGTTCGATATCGATGGGAACGGCATTGTCGTGGAAATCGCGGCCGATGATGGCGGCCAGACGGTTCAACCGCGCCTGGGCCAGGTCGCCCGCCTTCTCGGCCGCCAGCTTGACCAAGGCGCGGCTGCCGTCGGACAGGAAGAAGCCGACCGCCGGATGCGCCATGGCCAGCCGTTCCAGGGTGTCGATGGCGTGCGAAAGCTCGGTGCGGGCCGCCTTCAGGAACTTCAGCCGGGCCGGGGTGGCATAGAACAGGTCGCGCACCTCGACCCGGGTGCCGGCGCTGATGGCGGCCGGAACCGGGCGGCCCTTGGCGCCGCCTTCGACACTCAGGCTCCAGCCCTCGGCCGCGCCCCGAGCCCGCGAGGTGAGCGTCAGGCGCGCCACCGAGCCGATGGACGGCAGCGCCTCGCCACGAAAACCCAGATGGCGGACATGGACCAGATCGTCGTCGGGCAGTTTGCTGGTGGCGTGGCGCTCGACCGCCAGGGCCAGTTCGTCCGGCCCCATGCCGCTGCCGTCGTCGGTGACCGAGATCAGCGCCTGGCCGCCTTCGACCAGCACCACCTCGATCCTGGTGGCGCCGGCATCCAGGCTGTTTTCCACCAGTTCCTTCACGGCCGAGGCGGGGCGCTCGACCACCTCGCCGGCGGCGATCTGGTTGACCAGGGTGGGGGGAAGCAGGCGAATCGACATGGCCGCACTATAAGACGGTTCCGCCCGGGGCGGAACCGTCTCAAGCCGGCAATGGGTTCTGCACCAGGACGTTCGCCAGGTCGTTGCTGTAGACCGAGTAGCTTTGGCCGTTGACGGTCTGGTTGCCCTGCGCCGCCCAGCCGCTGTCGGCGAAGGTCACCGCGCCGGCCTGGCCACCCATGATCACCAGGGCGTGGGTGGTGTCGAGGTTGGGAACCAGCGCGTTGGTGAGGCCGGTCATGGCCATCACGTCGGAAGCCGCCAGCTTGACCGAACCGTTGGCGCCCAGATCCAGCACCTCGAACCGTTCGATGATGTCGTCGCGGATGCTGGTCAGGTCCAGTTGGCCGTTGTTCCAGGCCAGGGTGTCGGTGCCGGTGCCGCCATCCAGATAATGGAAGCTGGTGTCGGACACGCAGACGCGGTCGTCGCCGGCCTCGCCGAACAGCAGGTCCTTGCCGCCATTGCCGATCAGGGTGTCGTTGCCCGCGTCGCCGACCATGGCGTCGCCGGCAAGGGTCGAGGTGCCGACCAGGACGTCGGCGGCCGAGGTCCCGAGCCCGGAGATGGACTTGGTGCTGACCGTCAGGCCGGTGGTGCCGAAATCGACATCCAGCACCCAATTGCCCAAATCGTCGTCGTTCAGGCCGGTGATTTCGGCGAACGAACCCGAGGCACTTTCCCAACTCATCAGCGCGGCGCTGCCGGCGGCGGCTTGGCTATCGACGTTGGACAGGTCCAAGGTGCCGCCCAGCACGATGTCGCCATGGATCGCCAGCGAATCGCGCGAGACCAGATCGCCGGTCATCGCCAGCTCGATTTCCGAACTGGCGCCCAGGGTGACGTTACCCCAGATGTCGAAGCCGTGATAGCTGACCTCGTCGCCGGGCCGCAGCAGGCCGTTATTGGTGAAGCTGGCCCCTTCGACATCCAGCAGGCCGCCGCCGGTGATCAGGCCGGTATTGGTGAAGATGGCGCCGGCCTTGTTGATGTCCAGGCACGAGGTGCTGTCGATGGTGATGGTCCCGCTGCTGGTCAGGCTGTCGCCCGAGAATTCCAGTTCGGACCCCGACACCTGCACGGTGCCGCTGCTGATCATGGTGGCGACGTCGATGATGTGGCGCGCCCCTGTGGTGTTCGACACCGCCAGGATGTCGCCCTGGTTGGTGAAGGTACCGCCGGTGACATGCAGCGTGGCGCTCTGGCCGCCGACACCGCCGTCAGTCAACTGGATCTGGCCGGTATTGGTGAAGGCGTGGGTGACGTTCAGACGCGCCGCACCGGTGATGCCGCTGACCTCGATCGTGCCGACCGCACTGTTGGCGTCCATCGGTGCCAGCTCGAGCGCGGTCGAGATGGTGGTGTCGCCCTTGACGGTCAGGTTGCCCGTTGCGGTCACGGCCAGCGTGCCGGTGCCGGCCAGGGTGCCGCCGCTCAGGATGTTGGTGCCGCCGTTTGAATTCACTTCCAGGCGGCGGTTCAAGGTGGCGGTCTCGCCGGCCGCCATGTTCATCTGCAGGACGCCATCGACACTGGTGGTGCCGGTGCCGCCCATGGTGCCGCCGACGAAGGCCAAGGTGCCATCGACATTCAGGTTGCCGCTGCCGGTCAAGGTGCCGGTATCGTCGATCGCCAGGCCCGAGGTGCCGCTGACCAGTCCCTGGCCGTTCAAGGTCAGGGTGCCGCCGGTGACCGACAGCGTGCCGCCGACGCGCAGACCGCCCACGGTCATGTTCTGACCGGTGGTCAGCGTGGCGCCGGCAACGTCGATGATCGCGGTCTCGGTGGCGGTCGGCAGAACGGTATCAAGCCAGTTGGTGGCCGAGGTCAGCGCACCGGCGTTTTGCATGACGCTGCCGCCCACCAGATTCATGGTGACGGTGACGCTGGTGGCGCCATAGCTGAGCGACGCCGTCCAGTCGCTGCCCAGGTCGTGGGTCACGCCACTGAAGGTGCCGGTCTTGCTGCCATAGGTCATGATGGTGATCTGCTCGCCGGCGAACGGCACGTAATCCTTGAAATCCAGGACCACCTGGCCGGCCAGATTGGCCACGCCCGACACCGACAGCTTGTCGTTGGTGGCGATGTTGGCCGCATAGCCGAACACGTCGGAATGCAGGATCGAGCCCGCGGTCAGCGTCACCCCGCCGGTCACCGACATGATCCACGAAGCGTCGATGCCCGCGACGCCTGCATCGATGGTGCCGCTGTTGGTCAAGCTGGCGCCGTTGGTCAGGACGATGGTGCTGCCGCCGGTCAGCGTGCCGGTATTGGTCAGGCTGGTGTTGTTCAGCGTCAGCTGGCTTTGCCCGATCGCCAGGGTGCCGGAATTGTTGAAGACCGCATTATTGATGGTCAACTGGGCTTGCTTGTCGAACAGGCCCTGGTTGGTGATGGTGCCGCCGGTGATGAAGTTACCGTCGTCGCCACCATCGATGGTCACCGTGCCGGTGGCGGAATTGGTCAGCTGCGCGCCGCCGGCCAAGGTGATGCCGGCGTTGAACGCGTCGATTTCGTTGTCGATCAGCGTCAGATCGCCATGATTGATCAGGTCGACCGCAGTGCCGCTGAAGGTGACGTTGGTGTCGTAGCCGTCGATCCCCCGGATGGTCAGGTCGCCGGTGGTGGCGTTGACCAGGTCGGTCTGGAAGGTGTCGTCGTCGGTATCCAGGTACAGCGTGCCGGCATTGGTGAAGGTCTGGCCGGTCACGGTGATGATTCCGTCCATCCACAACCGGTCGCCGGTGGCGTTGTGGGTATAGCCCGTGCCGCCGATCTGCAGATTCTGTATGCCGATCAGGTCGGTGATACCCGAGCCGGCCCAGGTCACGCCGGTTCCCGACAGAGTGACGGTGCCGGTGCCGGCGTTCGAGCCGATGGTCAAGGTCTTGCCCGAGGCGACGTCGATGGTGCCGTCCGAAAGCGAGAAACCGACGCCGGAATTGTCGATGGTCAGGTCGTAATCGACGTCGATGGTGCCGCCGGCATTGTTGACCTCGCCGACGATCTTGCGCAGGGCGGTGACACCGGTGGCCGCCGCCGAATGGATGATGCCGCCGGCGGTATTGCTGAGCGTCGAGCCAGCGCCCATGGTCAGCGTCGCGGTGCCGGTGGCGGCCGCCACGGCCGAGAACTCGATGGTGCCGGAATTCAGCAGCCAGCCATTGAAGGTCGGACCGACCGCACCGGCCACCTGCTGGCGCAGGTCGATCAGGCCGCCGGCATTGTTGGTCACCATGCTGTTGAAGACGTCGTTGGCGTCGGTGAAACGCAGGACGTCGGAATTGTAGAACACGCCGCCATTGACGGTGACGTTGCCGCTCATGGTCAAGGTGGCGGTGTTGGCCGACTTCAGGGTGAAGTTGTTGGTGGCATGGATGTTGACGGTCTGGGTCCCCATCAGGTCGATGGTGCCGGTACCGGTCAGGTTCAGGTTGGACCCGCTTAAGGTGATGGTACCACCCGCCCCGCCGCTGATGGCCAGCGTCGCGCCCGCACCGACATCGATGGTGCCGCTGGTGAGTGCGGCGACCGCCTGATCATTGTTGATCTGCAGCTTCGAGTTGGCCGCCACCGACAACGTGCCGCCGGCATTGGTGAAATTGCCGCCGATTATATTGGCGCTTGCCGTATCGGCGGTCGATGAGGTGATGGTGCCGCCGCTGGAATTGACCAGCGTCGCCCCCATGGTGAACATCATCGAGGCATAGCGGCCGACGGTCGCGGCCGACAAGTCGATGGCGCCCTGGTTGGTCAGGTCGGCCTTGACCATCATCTGCGGGTTCGAACCCCCGGTCAGCTGGCGCACCCGGATGGTGCCGGTATTGGTGGTGGCCAGGCCCAGGATACCGTAAGAGGCATCGCTGACCTGCAGCGTGCCGGCATTGGCCAAGGTGCCGGAACCGGTCAGTTCGCCCATCGCCAGATTGATGGTGCCGCCCGCCGCCACCGAGGCGCCGTGGACCACCGTCACCTTGCCCATGTCCAGATTCAACACGCCGGTGCTGGCGATTGCGACGGAATCGGCGCGCCCATCGGTCACCGGCGACGGCACGATGACGGTACCGGCCACCGAGACGACGCTGTCGCTGTCGGCGTAATCCGGGCCCATCATGTACCACGAGGTGGTGGTGCCGGCCGGGATGGTGATGGAAGCCGGGCCGTTATCCGCGGTGACGGTGATGCTGATGGTCTTGGTCGACAGCGTCGCCCCGGCATTGGCGGTCTCGCGCGCGCCAAGGGTGAAGCTGTCGGTGCCGTACCAGTCGGCATCGGGGGTGTAGGTCAGCGTGCCGTCGGCGGCCAGCGTCACCGTGCCGTGCGCCGCCTGGGTGACGATCGAATAGGTCAGCGCGTCGCCATTGTCGTCCTTGGCGAAGGCGCGGCCGTGGAAGGCGGTGTCTTCCTTGATGGTGATGGCATCGTCGTACAAGGCCGGCTTCGCGCTGATCATCGCGGCGCTGCCCGTGATGGTGCCGGACAAACCACCCGCCACCATATTGGGGGCCGAGGTGCCCGAAATGTCGTCCAGCAGCCAGTTGGCCACCAGGCCAGGCTCGTCATTGCCGACGCGGCTGTTGATGCCTGAGATGATCTCGGCATTGCTGCGGGCGACGTCCCAGATGCGCACGTCGCCGACGGCGCCGACGAAGCCGCCGCCGATGGTGACGGTGTCGGCGGCCGGATCGGGCGCGGCCGGTGCTGTGGTGACGGTGCCGTAAGTCTCCGTCAGCGTCGCCTGGACGCCATCGACATACAGCTTGAAGGTGCCGTTCTCGCGCACCAGGGCGAAGTGATGCCAGGCGCCGGGGTCCAGCGTCACGCCGGTCGCCTCGAGCGTGGCCAAGCCACCCACGGACACCACCGGATGGATTGCGGCCAGCGCCGCCGTGCTCTGGACCAGGATCCCCGCGCCGCGCAGCGAACCGCTGCCGTTATAGACGATGGTGCCGCCATTGGCGACGGCCGAGGAATCGTAGCGGCTCCACGCTTCCATGGTGAAGTTGTCGGTCTTGACGCTGGCCGGGTCATCGACGGTGATGCTTTGACTGATCGAGGTCAGACCCAGGGCGCGGCCGGTATGGTTGATCCAGGTCGGGTCAGCCGCGTCGGTGGCGCCGGACGCACCCAGCGTCAGGCTCGGCCCGCCGGAATTGATCGCGTTGATCAGCCCGTCATTGACCGTATCGAAGGTCCACGACCCGACCAGATGGTCGGCGTCCTCGGGGTCCTTCAGGCGCCAATTGTCCGAGATTTCCCAGCCGGTGCGGACGTCGCTCCACAGCCGGACATTGTCGATCTCGCCGAGCATCCTGCTCGCATAGTAGGTTTGTCCCAGGGTCAGGGACTGATCGGACGCCTCGAGCGCGGTGAACGGGACGGTGTTGGTCGAAGCATACCGCACGCCATCGGCATAGAGGCTCGCGGTCCCACTGTCGAACGTCACGGTCAACTGCTTCCAGCTTCCGGCGGTCAGGATCACGCCGGTGTCGATCGACCCGGCAATGGTGAAGCCGCCGTTGGTGCTCCACGCCAGATAAACATGCCCGTCGGTGTGGACGAAGGCGCCCAGGCTGTTGGTGTTGCCGCTCTTCAGCACGAAAAGGTCCCGCCGCGTGGCAAGGTCGGCGACACTGGCCGCCATCTCGATGGTGAATTGCGAGCTGAGGCCGGCGGAGGGAAGGGTGGCCACCGCGATGTCGCCGCCATCGAAATAGACCTGCCCGCCGGTGGCCGACACGCCCTGCATCCAGGTGCTGTCCTCGACATTGACGGCGATGGTCTGGGTCTTGGTGACACCGTCCTTGGTGACCGAGGCGGTGAAGCTGTCGGCGCCCGCATAACCGGCGGTCGGCGTATAGACATAGCTGCCGTCGGCATTGACGGTGATGGTGCCGTGGGCGGTGGCGACGTTGGAAAGGGTGGTCCAGGTCACCCCGGTCTCGCCCTCGGCCAGCAATTGGCCGGCCTGCGGCTGGCCTTCGGTCACCCAGATCTCGGAATCGGCGACCACCGGGGCGGCCTGCGAGGCGTAGGCGGCGGTGCCGGTCAGCGTGCCGTCGCGGTTGCCGGCGCTGTAATCGTTGGTGGTGCCGTCCAGCCGCCAATAGGCGGTCAGATTGGTTTCCGTCCCCTCCAGCGGGCCGCTCATCGCCGACTTGATCTGGCCGGCCGACAGGGCGGCGTTCCACACCCGCACCTCGCCGATGGCGCCCAGGAAGGTCTGGTCGGGCAGTGCCGCGGTGCCGCCGATGGTGGTGGCGCCGGTCGGCGTCACCGGCACGGCGGTGGTGGTGCCGGTCAGCGCCACCGACACGCCATCGACATACAGCGACCAGGCGGTACCGTTGCGGACAATGGCGTAATGGTGCCATTCGCCGGTGTTGATGGTGGTGGTGGACGCGGTCAGGCTGGCGCTGCCGCTGGCCCACACCGCCGGATGGCCCTGATAAAGGTTCAAGCCATAGCCGTTCGCCGCGTCGGGCGAACCGTTATAGAACACAATCTGCGACGCCGTCGGATTGGCGGTGTCCAGCCTGGCCCAGGCTTCCATGGTCACCGTGGAGGTGGTGCTGGTCACCAGGCTGCCGGCCGAGACATAGGAGCCGGTCGCCGAGAAATCGAGCGCCCTGGCCGGCGGCGCCACGATCACCGGCGCCGTCGTGCCGGTGCCGAGATTCAGGTCGTTGTTGTAATCGGCATGGTCGGTGACGGCGGTGCCGCTATAGGAATCGAAGGTGTAGTTGACCAGCAACGATCCGTCGTGGTCAGTGACCGTCTTGTCGAAATTCGCCGCGATCTCGGAGGCCGAGCGGACATCCGACCAGACGCGGACATTGTCGAGCTGACCGTTGAAATTGTTATTTCCGTCAGGGAAGACGGCGCGCCCGATCTCCATCGGACCGGTGCCGATGAAATCTCCGGTGGCTTTGTCTCGCGCCACCTCGACCCCGTTGCGATAGAGGATGCGGGTATTGGTGGCGGCATCGTAGGTGCCGGCCCAATGCACCCACTCGCCCACGCCGGTGCCCGGAGCGGTATAGGTCAGGTCGTCATAGGCGAAGCCGAACTTGAACTGATTGCTGCCGATATAACCGACATGCAGCAATCCATCGGCGGGCACCGTTCCGGTCGACTGCCCCCCGACGCTCAACGCCAGGTCGGCATTGGTCGAAGACGAACGATTGGCCCAGAATTCCCAACTGAACGACTGGCTGGCCAAGTTGACGGTGCCGCCGACGGTGCCGTAATCGTCAACGCCATCCAGCTTCAACTGACCGCCGGCATCCAGCGCACCGGCGATGGCCAACTGGCTGTCGCCCTTGACATTGATGGTCTTGGTGGTGATGGCCTGGCCGTCGGTGGCCTGGACGGTGAAGCTGTCGTCGCCGGCATAGCCGGCCTGCGGCTTGTAGACGAACGACCCGTCGGCCTTGACGGTCAGGGTGCCATGCGCGGTGGCGGTGTTGTTCTGGGCGATCCAGGTCAGGCTGTCGCCAGCCAGCGGGTCCCAGCCGTGCAACTGGCCGACGAAGGGCGTGTCGGTCGCCACCTGGATGGTGTCGTCGACGATATCGGGCAGCACCGTCACCGTGACCGGGTTGCCGCTGACGACGCCGTCGACGGTCCCCTTGATGTCCGAGGCGATTCCGGCCGACACGTCGTCCAGGCGCCAGTTGCTGATCAGCCCGGTCTCGGTGCCGGACAGCCGCTCGTTCATCGCGCCCTGGATGTCGGACAGGCTGCGCGCACTGTTCCACAGGCGCAGGTCGGCGACATCGCCGGCGAAGGCCTGCGACGAGTCGGAACCAGCGGTCAGGTTGCCCACGGTCATGCCGGTATTGGCCACCGGGACCGTCGCCACCGCGCCCACCGACACACCATCAAGATACAAGGTGGCGGTACCGGACCCATAGCTCAGGGCGACGTGGTGCCACTTGCCGTCGGCGACCGCATTGGTGCTGGTGATCATCGGCCACGCGCTGCCGGTATAGGTTTCCGCCCGCAGCATGCCGTCTGCCTGCACCAGCAGCGAGAAAGGCTGGCTGTGGATGATGCGGCTGACCGAGTTCGACGTGTCGGTGGTCTTGAACCACGTCTCCACCGTCCACGCCGCGCTGTGATGGGCGGCGGTGTCGGCGATCGTGATGGCGTCGTTGATTCCGTCCAACCGAACCGCCTCGACCGGCGGCGCCACGATCGCAGGCGCGGTCGAACCGCTGGCCGTCAGCGCGATGGAACTGCCGCCCGCATCGGCCAGCGGAGCGGCGCCGTCGAAGGTCCAGTTGGCCAGCAGGCCCGGCTCGGCGCCCTCCAGCGTGGTCTGGAAATTGTCGGAGATCTGGCCGGCCGAGCGCACGCCCGACCAGATGCGGATGTCATCGACGCTGCCGTTGAAATTGTTGGTGCCCCAGCTGGTGTCGCCGATCAGCAGCGCGCCGGTGCCGGTATAGTCGGCCGAGGCGGTGTCGCGCACCACCTCGACGCCGTTCTTGTAAAGGATTCGGGTGTTGGTGGCTGCGTCGTAGGACCCGGCCCAATGCACCCATTCGCCGACACCGCTGCCTTGCGGGTCGGTGTAGTTCAAATCGACGTTGTAGAACGAATAACTGAAGACGTTGCCAGCGCTGTAGCCGACCTGCAGGCCGGTTCCGGTCGCGGCCGCGCCCTGGCCAAGGACGAAGTCGTTGGTGGCCGCCGAGGCGCGGTTGGCCCAGAATTCCCAGGTGAAGGACTTGTTCGCCAGGTCAACGACGCCGCTGGCGGTGGCGGCATAATCATCGACCCCGTCGAACCGCGCGAAGGCGCCGGCGACATTGGCGCCGTCGATCTCGGTGGTGTCGGCGACGGTGACGCTGAACGCCTGGCTGGTGGTGGCGGTGCCGTCCGACACCTGGACGGTGAAGCTGTCGGCACCGGCATAGCCGAAGGTCGGCACATAGACGAAGGTGCCGTCGTCGTTCAGCGTCAGCGAGCCGTGGGTCGGTGTCCCCGACAGCGCATAGGTCAGGTGGTCGCCTTCCAGGTCGGCGGCCAGCACCATCCCACTCAGCGGCACGTCCTCGTCGGTGACCAATTGGGTGGCGGCCGGCGGCGCGAAGGTGCCCTCGGTCGGGTCGGCCTGGTTGGTCAGGTCGGACCCGTTGTCCAGCGGCCAATAGCCGACCAGATGGTCTTCAGTGCCGGACAGGCGGTTGTCCATGTCGGCGGCGATGTCGGCCTGCACCCGGGCCTTGTCCCACACCCGCACGTCGGCCATCTCGACATTGGCGAAAGCGGCGTCATCGCGGTTGACGCCGATTTGCACGGCGCCGACGATTTCCAGCGCACTGGGCAGGGACGCGTTGGTCTGGGTGCCGGCGGCGACGCCGTCGATGTACAGGGTGACGGTCTTGGCGGTGGAATCATAGGTATAGGCGACGTGATGCCACGCGCCGTCATTGATGGTGCCGGTGCTGGTGGCCCAGATATAGGTGCTGATTTCGGACGCCACCTCGGCGATCAGGTGGCCGGAACTGTCCATCGCCATCTGGAACCAGTTGCCGGTGGTGGTGAAGTTGCGGGTCGAGACCAGGCCGGCCCACATCTCGTTATAGCCGACCGGGGTGCGCACCCAGGTCTCGACGGTATGCGACGAGACGTCCAGAACCTGGGTCGAGCGCAGCACGTCGTCGGTGCCGTCGAGCTTCAGCACCGTCCCGGCCCCTTCCAGGCCCAGCGTGCCGGTCGGCGCACCAAAGGTGGCGCCGCCCAGGGCGGTCATGTCGCCGGCCAGGCTGGCCGGGTTGGCGGTGTCCCCGGTCTGGGTGCCGAAACCGTCATTCAGCTTGAAGTACGAAGCCAAGCCGGCTTCATCACCACTCAGGCGCAGGCCCATCGCCGTCTGCATGTTGGGCGCGGTCTGCACCGAATCCCACACCCGCACGTCGGTGATCTGGCCGTTGAAATTGTCCGACCCGTCCGCGCTGGTGCCGATCGCTACCGGCGCCCGCAGCACGAGCGAGGTCGGGAGCACGCCCGACACGATCGGGGTGTTGGTCGAAGAGGTCGTGCTGCCGTCGACATAGATGGCGATGGTGCCGTCGGCGACGTTGAAGGTATAGGACACATGGTGCCAGTTGCCGTTGTTCAGGCCGGCGGCCGTGGTGCTGACGGTCTTGGAATCGCCCTCGGCATCGGAGACCACCACCTCGATGGCACCGGCGGCGGTCAGCACCAGTTCGGCGGTGCCCTTGCCGGACGGATCGTACAGGCTGGCGATGCCCTGGCGGGCGGAAGCGGCCGACTGGAACCACGCTTCGATGGTGTGGCTGCCGACACCGATCGGCAGGTCGCCGATCACCCGGTCGCCGTCGCCGGCAAACGACACCACCTTGGCGGCATCGCTCAGGGACAGCCCGGTGCCGGTAGGCGCCGCCCACGACGCGCCGCCCAGCAGCGTCGCGGAATTGCCGTCATGCAGATCGCCGACGGCGGTATCCAGGCTGGTGCCGCTGCCTTCGTCCATCGGCCAATAACGCAGCAGACCCGGCTCGGAGCCGGCCAGGCGGGTGGCCTTCTGCGCGGCGACGGTTTCGGCCGACAGGCCTTCGTTCCAGATGCGCAGGTCAGTGATCTGGCCGTTCAGGAAGCCCGACGCGGCGCCGGTGGTGTCGATGGTCGCCCCAGCGCTCCACACCATCGAGGCATCGTCCATCGGCGCGGCGCTGATGGTGGCGGTGCCGCTTTGGGCGCCGTTGACGTAAAGGGCCTTGACCGTGCTGATCGTATCGTAGGTCGCGGCCAGATGGACCCACTGGCCGGCGGTCAGGGTGGCGGTCGAGACGACGTCCTGTGTGATGCCCATGCCGTCGATGGTGGTGAAATGGACCTTGCCGTCGCTGGTGACGGTAATGTCGAAGGTGCCGTTGTGCGACACCACCGTCTGGGTGCCGGCAAGCGGCGAGTCGAGCTTGACCCACACCTCGACTGAGGCGGCCATGTCGATGCCGGCGACGTCGCCGATCACCACTTTGTCGTTGGTGCCGTCGAAATCCAGCACGGTGGTGATTCCGGCAATCCCCAGCCCGGTGCCGGTCGGCGCCGCCCAGACAGCGCCGTCGATGGCGGCCATGCCGACCAGATTCATGCCGTCACCGTCGGACAGCGGCCAATAGCTGATCAGGTCGGGGGTGGCCGCCGACGGCGGGTAATTCATCCCCTCAACGACGTCTTCAGCCGTCAGGCCCTTGTGCCAGATGCGAGTCTCGGCCAGTTCGCCATGGAACCTGGTCCCGATCTGCACCGAACCGTCGGCAGGCGCCATGTTGATCGTCGGGTTGGTAAGGGCGACCTCGCTGCCATTGACGTACAGATGCCAGGTCCCGTTGATTCGGCTGGCCGCCATGTGCTGCCATTCGCCGGCCGAGGCAACGGTGGAGGAAACCGCCTCGCTCTGGCCGCCGCACATAATCCGGTAATTTCCCGACGGATCGAGATAGACGCCATAACCGTTGGCCCCACCATCGCCGACAAAGGCGATAAATGGCGTCCCGCTGGCGCTGGTGCCGTCCCACTTGACCCAGCTCTCTAGGGTGACGTCACCGCTATAGCTGCCGTCCCGCACAGGGGCGAGCAAGCCCGGTCCGCCATTGAACTCGGTGCCCTTGATCGGCGGCTTGAACAGGATCGGTGCGGCCGCGCCGACGCCCAGCGTCAGACCGGCATCGTTGCCGGCGCGGTCGGGAATGGTGGTCGCCCCGACGGCCAGGTTATCGAAGCCCCAATTGACCGCCAGGCCGCTTTCGGACCCGGTCAGGGTCTGGTTCATATTCTGGGCGATCTGGGTGCCGGTCCGCGCGGTATTCCACAGGCGGATGTCGTCGAGTTGTCCATCGAAGGCGCTGCCGACCGTGCCGGTATTGTCCTTGCCGGCGCCGATCATCAGGTCATAGGCGTTGCTCAGGTTGGCGGTCACCTCGCTGGTGACCTGATCGGCCTGACTGCCGTTGACGTACAGGGTGTAGGTGGAACCCTGGCGGGTCACCGCCACATGGCTCCACTGGTCGACGGTCAGGGTGTTCGAGGCCAGGCCGTTGCTGGCATTGGCGGTGCCCAGCCCCGTGGTCTCGAACCACACCTTGCCGGAATCCATGCGCAGCGCGAAGCCGTTGGCGCCGCCATTGGTCAGGGTCTTGCCCAGCAGGATGGGGCTGCCGCCCAGGGAATCGGGCCGCACCCAGGTCTCGATGGTGAAGTCGCCGGTGCCCGGATCGAACACGTCGCCGGCACTGGCATAATCGTTGACGCCGTCGAACAGCAGGCTGGTGTTGCGCACCAGCGCCCCGGCCACGGTGGGGGCATCGTTGGCGCCGGTCACCGTGACGGTGGCGGTGCCGATGGCGGTGCCGCCAGCCGCATCGACCACCGTGTAGGTGAAATCGACGTTTTGCGTCTGCCCGGCCGCCAGGCTGTCGAGCGCCGAGGACGGCGTGAACACCACATGGCCGTTGCCGTCCAGCGCCACGCTGCCCAGCGCGGCATCGTCCGAATTCATCGCCACGCCGGTGATCGACAGGCCGCCGGCATCGGCGGTGTCGTTGGCCAGCAGGGTCGACACATTGATCGACAACGCCGTGCCCTCGACCGTCGTGCCGGCGTTCTCGGGCGTGCCGGCCTGGATGGTGACGTCGTTCAGGGTCAGGGTGTGATCGAGCGTGGCATACTCGCGGTTGGTCAGCACCACATAGCTGGTGGCCGGCGCATAATCACTGGTGGCCGCCAGCGAGATGGCGTTGCTCGGATTGCTGGCCTCGGTCACCTGGAAGGTGATGTTGGTGCCGTCGTCGGTGGCCTTGAAGCTGTAGGTGCTGCCGATATTCCAGGTGAACGCCGCATCGCCGGTGACGGCCGACAGGGTGCCCCCGCCCAGATTTTGAAGTTGGGCCCCGCCATTGTACCACGCGATCAGCCCGATGCCGTCGGACGGCGCGCCGGAATTGCCGGCATGCGACACCCCGCCGGTCCGCAGGACGACCATCAAGCCGTCATGGTTGCTGGCGACGAAGCTGCCCTCGATCACCAGCGGCTTGCTGGGCGAACCGGCGAACTGGCTGGCGGTCCGCAGAATCTCGCGGTTGGTGATCTGCAAAGTGCCAGTCGTTTCGACGATCAGGTCGTTGGCGTCCATCACGCCGTCACTCACCACCCACTGGCTGCCGATCACCCCGTCGGCGAAGCTATCGATGATCGACGGGCCGCCATTGACCTTCGGCGTGTCCATGACCGCATTGACCGTGATGGTGGCGGTCTGGGTGGCCGCGCTGAAGGCGGTCGAGCCGCCGCTGGCGGTGATGTTGACCACCTGGCCGCCGCCGCCGGTGGTGCCGTCCCACAGCCGGTAGCCGATGGTGGCGGTGCCGGCATAATCGGCAGCCGGCACGAAGCGGATCTGGGTGGCCGAGGTCAGGATCAGCGCCGACGATTCGCTGCGGCTGCCGATATCGTTCCAATTGCCGCCATCCGGGCTGTACTGCCAGGTGCCGTGGCTGGTGTCGGTCGCGGTCACCGCGATGCCCAGCGTCGTCACCGCCGCATCGCCGTCGGTGGCGGTGCCGGTCAGGAAGGTGGTGATCGCGTTGCCGGCCGAAGTGGTGTCCTCGGCGGTGCTTTGCAAGGTGGCGTTGCCCAGCACCACCGGGGCGTCGTTGATGCCGATCACCGAAACGTTGATGACCTGATCGACCCACGAACCCGTGGCGTCGATGGCGCGGACGGTGAAAGTGTCGTTGGCCGACGTGGAAATGGGCCAGTTGGCGTTGGGTTGATAGGTCCAGTCGCCATTCTGGCCGAGCACCACCGTGCCATTGGCCGGAGCCAGCGTCACCGACAGGGTCGGCGCGATCCCGTCGGCATCGACGACCGTCAGGTGGCCCGAGATGCTGCCATCCTCGTAGCCGCCCCGCTGGGCGCCGTCATGCAAGCCGATAGTGTACCAGCTCGCGCTCGACAACGTCATGTCGTGGGCGCCCGCGGTCAAATCGTCGGCCACAAGGCCGGTATTCTCGTTGAAACGCCAATAGCCTGCCAGATTGGCCTCGGTTCCGGTCAGAACCGTGCCGACATTGGCCTTGATCTGGGTGGCGGTCAGCGCCGTCGACCACAGCCGCGTCTCGTCGATCATGCCGTTGATGCCGGCACTGGCGGAACCGACCGAGGTGGACCCGGTGGCGGCCGCCAGCGTCGCGGTGGTGGCCGACAGGGTCTGGGAGACGCCATCGACATACAGCTTCCAGGTGGTGCCGTCATAGGTGGCGGCGACATGCTGCCAGCCTGGGGTATAGGTCACCTTGGCATCGACCGCTTCCAGCACGGTATTGCCGACATGGATGCCGTATTTGTTGTTGGCCGTCATCACCAGGCCGAAACCATCGGTGCCGGGGGTGCCGTTATAGGCGATGAACCGCTCGGCATCGTTGACGGAATTCATCTTGACCAACGTCTCCAGGGTGACGTTGGTCGTGGCGGTCAGCACCGGCGCGGTGGTGGCCGCCGACATGCTGACGGATGAGTTGAACGCCGAGGCCCCGCCGGCGGATTCCGCCGTCATGGTCGGCGCATCGTTGGTCGGAGTCACCTTGACGGCGATGGTCCGCGTCGCCACCGCTCCCGCGGAATCGGTGGCGGTGATGGTGAAGCTGTCGGTGCCGTTGTAATTGTTGGCCGGCCAATAGGACCAGGTGCCGTTGGCCGACATCGTCACGCTGCCGTGCCCGGCCGGACTGTTGATGGCGAAGGTCACCGAGCCGGCCACCGCGTCGGGATCGATCCATTGCAGGGCCGAGCCGCTGAGCAACGAATCCTCGGACCCCACCGTGTAAACGGCCTGATAGACGTCGCCATAGATCTGCAGATTGTTGGCGTTGGCGCTGGAATCGGCGACCGTCGGACCCGTCAGGCTGCTGAGATTGTAATTGGCCACCAAGCCGGTGGTGGATGACAGCGGGCCATCCAGCCCGTCGATGATCTGGCTCTGGGTGCGCGCCGTGCTCCACACCCGCACTTCGTCGATCGAGCCCTTCAGCTCGGCATTGTTGACGAAGCCGCCGCCGGCGAAGGTCTGATCCTGACCGATGACCAGCGCGCCGCCCGAACCGATCGAGCCGCCGGTATTGACGCCCGTGGCCGTTCCAGCCTGCACGCCATCCTTGAACAGCACCACTTGGCCGTCGCTGGCCCGCCAGGTCAGCGCCAGATGGTGCCATTCATTGGCGGCCACCGACACGGCGGGGGTCAAGGTCACCTGGGTGCCATCGACCATCGCCACCACCTGGTTGGCGTCGTTGATGGCCAGCACCAGCTTGCCGCCGTCGGGGGCGACATAGGACAACAGGGTCGAGGATTGACCGGCGGTCATACCGCCGGCAAAGCGCGACCACGCCTCGACGGTGATCTCGGTTCCGGCCCCCAGGCCGGACAAGGCGTCGGTCTTCAGATAGCTGCCGTCGGGGCCGAACGTCGCCGCCAGCCCTTCGGGCGCCAGCACCACCGGCGCCACCAACTGCGGCTCGACCAGACCGGTCAGGCTTGCCCGGGCCGGGGCCGAGGTCACGCCGGCCAGCTTGATCAGCGTGCCGTCGAAATTGGTGCCGGTGCCTGCACCCTTGACGTAAATCCAGCCGTCGGTGCCGTTGGTGAAGAACACCGCCCGGTTGGCCAGACTGACGTTGGCGGTGACCAGGGCGGCGGTGGTGGCGACATCGGTGGTCCAGGTGACAGTTGTCGCCGGGTCATAGGAAATGCCGGCGATGCCGGTGAAAGCGATGGTGTCCGCGCCGGTGCCGAAGCCGATGATGGTGTCGGTGGCGGCGGCGGTGGATTGCGTGTTCGACGTAAAGCGATAGGTGTCGATGCCGGCGCCGCCGGTCAGCGTGTCGGTGCCGCCGCCGCCGGTCAGGGTGTCGGCACCGGCGGTGCCGATGACGGTCAGCCCGGCAGTCGTTTCCGCCGAGCCATCGACCACCAGCGACGCGGCAAAGTTCGCGTCGATGGTCAGACCGGTGGCATTGTTGCTGTCGTTCAGCGTCAGGGAATAGGCGTATTGCGACACCAGGCTCAGATTCTCGAAGCCGGCAAGCCCGGTCAGTTCGCTGGAATCGAGGGTCCTGTTCGTCGAGGCGGCGATGTCCAGCGTATCGATTCCGGCGCCGCCATCGAAGGACCTGGCGGCCCCATTGGTGTCGAGGATCGAGCCGTCGATATAGACGATGTCGTTGCCGCCGCTGCCGGTCAGCCCCTCGACGTTATCAAGCTGAAGGGTCGTCCCGCCGGTGGTCATCACCACGGCGTCGGTGCCGGCACCGCCATCCACGAAGTCGATGCCCGATCCGACGTTCAGCGTGTCGTTGGCCGCCGTGCCGTTCAGCGCCAGAGCCTGGCCCAGCACCGCCTTGCCCTGGGCGTCGAAACGCTGCCCATAGACGCCATAGGCCGAACCGTCCTGGCCCATGCTGTGCCACACCACCGTGAAGCCGCCACCCGGCAGCGCCGCCACCGACGAGGCTGTTTGATAGTCGTGGTCATAAGTGTTGAGACGGAACTCGGGCCCCTGCGCCGTCCCGGCGGAATCGAAGATCCGCCCGTAAATGTTGTATCCGCCGGTGCCGCCGCCACCCGCGTCGCGGCCATCGCTCCACGTCACCACAAAGCCGCCGCCCGCCAGGGCCGTCACCGAACTGCCTGACTGGGTGTAGTTGGTATTGGAATTGACGATGAACTCGGCGCCCTGCGCCACCCCCTGGGCGTTGTAGACCCGGCCGAAGATCTCGCTGTTGAAGCCATCCCACGTCACCACATAGCCGCCATTCGTCAACCCGGTGACGCACGGACCGACCTGAGTGCCGACAGTGGTGGTGTTGATCAGGAATTCGTCGGCCCCGACCGTGGTACCGTCCTGGTTGACCGCGACACCCGCCGCGTTATAGCGCTGGCCGTAGATGCCGGATTGGTCGCCGTCTTGCAGGTTGCTCTGCCAGGTCACCAGGAAGCCGCCATCGGCCAGGCCGGTCACCGCCGGTGCGGTCTGGGCATCATTGGTGACGGTGTTGACCTTGAATTCTGTCCCCTGGGCGATTCCGGACGCGTTGTAGCGCTGGCCATAGATGCCGAGGCCGGAACCGTCCTGCAGGTTACTCTGCCAGGTCACCACGAAGCCGCCATCGCCCAGATTCGTCACCGACGGAAGGTATTGGTCGTTGACCGTGGTGGTGTTGACGCGGAATTCCGCCCCCTGCGTCACGCCCGTCGCGTCGTAACGCTGGGCGTAGATGCCGTTGGACGATCCGTCCTGGAGGTAGGACGCCCAGCTGACCACGAAGCCGCCATCGGCCAGCGCCGCGATTGCGGGCGCTTGCTGGGCGCCGCCGGTAGAGGTGTTGACGCGGAATTCCGCCCCCTGGGGCAGGCCGGCGGCATCGTAGCGCTGGGCGAAGACGCCGTAGCCCGAGCCGTCCTGGAGATCGGTGTACCACGTCACCACGGTGCCGCCACCGGTCAGCGCCGCCACCACCGGGCTGAGTTGGCTGCCGGTGGTATAGGTGTTGGCCCTGAGGTCGGCGGGCGTCACGGTGACGGTGCCGTCGGCGAACGACAGCGTCTCGATCCCGGTCAGGGTGTCGGTGCCGTCGGCGCCGGTCACCGTCAGGGTGCCCGCCGTCGCTGTGAAGGAATAGGCCGACGCCAGGCCCGAGAACATCGCGACATCGGTGCCGGCGCCGCCATTGATGGTGTCGTTGCCGGCGCCACCGGTCAGGGTGTCGCCGCCGCCGCCGCCGGTCAGGGTGTCGGCCAGGGTGCCGCCCAGCACGGTCAGCGCGGCCGAGGTCTCGGCGGCGCCGTTGAGGACCAGCGGTCCATTGGTGAGGACGGAGCCGTCGATGGTCAGGCCGGCGCTGTTGCTGGCATCGTGCAGGGTGATGTTATAGTAGCCGGCGTAATTGGTGAGCGTCCAGTTTTCCCAATTGATCAGCCCGGCGGTCTCGGTGGCGTCCAGCACCTGGTTGGTATACGAGAGGAACAGGGTATCATTGCCGGCACCGCCGTCGAAGGCGCGGCCGGTGGTGTTGTTGAGGATAACGGCCTCGACGAACACGCGGTCGCCGCCGCCGCCGCCGACCAGCGATTCCACATTGGTGACGGCCACCTGCACGCCGCCGGCCGCAAGCAGCACCGTATCGGTGCCCGCGCCGCCATCCACCTGGTCGATGCCCGCGCCGATATTCAGGATGTCGTCGCCGGTCGTTCCGGTCAGCATGGCATCCGGCCCGAGCACCGGATTGCCCGCGGCATCGAAGCGGCGGGAGAAAATGCCGCCGCCACTGGTATCCTGGAATCCGCTGGGCCAAGCGACCACAAAGCCGCCATCATCCAGCGCGGCCACCGAAACGGACGGATAACCCTGATCTTCCGGGCCATAGGTGTTGACGAGGAATTCGGGACCCTGCGCGGTTCCGGCGGCGTCATAACGCTGGCCGTAGATGTTGTAGCCGCTGCTGTTGCCGCTGCCCGCGACGCCCCGCCAGACCATGACGAAGCCGCCATCCGCCAGCGCCGTCACCGAGGGGTATGCCTCAGAGTGCCTGTTCGGCATCACGAACTCGGCGCCCACGGGCGCCCCGGCGGCGTCGAAGCAACGGCCGACCACGTCGATATCTGTGCCGGTGGGATTGCTATACCAGGTGACCACGAAGCCGCCGCCCGACAAGCCGGCGACCGCCGGGTCAAACTGGAGACCGGCGGTCGTCACGTTGATCGGGAATTCCGACCCTTGGGCGATTCCGGCGGCATTATAGCGCTGGCCGTAGATGCCGTAATTCGCGCCGTCCTGCAAATTGCTGTGCCAGACCACCACGAATCCGTTGTCGGACAAATTCGAAACGGCTGGGTAACGCTGGTCATCGGCGGTGGTGGTGTTGACCCGGAACTCGTCGGCACCGGTGGTCGTGCCGTCGCGGCTGACCGCCACGCCCGCAGCGTTGAAGCGCTGGCCGTAGATCCCGTAGGACGAGCCGTCCTGCCCGTTGCTAGCCCACGTCGCCAGGAAACCACCGTCGGACAAGGCCGTCGTCGAACTCATAGTCTGGTGGTTGAGCGTATATGGGTTGACCCGGAACTCGGCCCCTTGGGCGGTTCCCGCAGCGTCGAATATCTGGCCGTAGATGCCGGTGGCCGACCCGTCCTGGTTGTAGCTGTCCCAGGTCACCAGGAAGCCGCCGCCCGACAACCCGGTCACCGAGGGGTACGACTGGGCGTTGGCGGTAAAGGTGTTGACCAGGAATTGCGATCCCTGGGCCATGCCGGCGGCATCAAAGCGCTGGGCGAAGATTCCATCGCCATTCTGGTCGGCGCTCTGCCACACCACCACATGGCCGCCGCCGGTCAGCCCGGCCACCGCTTGATACGATTGGCTGCCGGCGACGGTGGTGTTGACCCGGGTGTCGGCCGCCGACAGGGTGACCGTGCCGCCGCTGAAGGACAGCGTCTCGATACCGGTCAGGCTGTCGGTGCCGTCGGGGCCGGTGACGGTCAGGGTCTGACCGGCATAGGCGAAGGTGTAAGCCGACACCGCACCCGAGAAGGACGCGGTATCGGTGCCGGCGCCGCCGTTGATGGTGTCGTTGCCGGCGCCACCGGTCAGGGTGTCCGCACCAGCGCCGCCATAAAGTGTATCGGCGCCTGCGCCGGTGGTGAGGGTCACCGCGCTGGTGCGCGTGATTGCCGCCACCGTCACGCCGCTGGTGGCGCCCGAGGCATCGACTTCACGAAGGCTGGAATTTTCGGCCTCGGTACCCATGATCACCGACTGCGCGGTGGCCGATGTGGAGGCCAGCTTGACCACCTCGACGCCAGTCAACTTGGCCAGATGAACGGGCGTAAGACCGGCGGTATCAGTGACCATCATCGTGTCGGTGCCGGTGCCGCCACTGACGGACAATCCAGCATCAAGCGCGGCAGAGGTCACCCTCAGCGTGTCGTTGCCGCCCATCAGATCGACCGAAGTCAGACCGGCGCCGACCGACAGGGTGTCGGGGTTGACAGTGCCGGTCAGCGTGGTCGCCGTGACGGCGCCATCGATGGTCAGCTTACGGCTGTAGATGCCGATGCCGTTGGTTTCGGCGGCATTCCAGGCAGCCACCAGACTTCCATCGGCCAATTGCTCGACGGAGGGGTATTGCGCCGTCGTAAAGGTGCCAGAGCCGATGGTCACTGCCCCGCCGACCGCCACGCCGGCCGCATCGAACCGCTGCAGATAGATGGTGCTGGTATTGCCGGCGTGGCCCCCGCCGGTAAAGGGATTGCTGTCGTAGACCACGACAAAGCCACCGTCGGACAAGGCCGTGACATCGGACCAGGCCTGCCAGCCGGCGACGGTCTGGTTGACCTGGACTTCGCCGGTCACCGGCGTGCCATTGGCATCGTACACCCTGGTATAGACGCCGTAATTGTCGCCGTCCTGATCAGGCCCCGAATGCCAGGTGGTAACAAAACCGCCGTTGGCCAGAACCGCCACATTGGTATCCCATTGGTCGCCAGTGGTGTAGCTATTGATCTGGGTTACAGCGCCTTGGGCCACGCCGTCGGTGGTGAAACGCTGGAAGAAAGCACCCTTGCCCGCGCCGTCGGCCGCCGTCCAAACCATCACGACTTCGCCGCTCGGCAATGTCTTGAGCTGGGCATAGTGGACGTCAGTGTAGCTGTCATCCACCAGGGTCAGCTCGGCGCCCACCTTGGCGCCCGCGGCGTCGAAGGCCTGTCCGCGAACCTGGAACGTGGTCGCGACTTGATGGTCCCATACCGCGAAGAAGCCACCATTCGGCAAGGCGGTGACGCAGGGATAAGCCTGGTAGCCGGCCGTGGTCGTGTTGACCAGGAATTCACCCTGGCCGACGCCGTTGGCATCAAAGCGCTGGCCATAGACACCCCAGGTTCCGGCGGCATCCTGGCCATCGGCGTGCCACAGGGCGACGAAGCCACCGTCGGCAAGGGCCGCGCCCATCTGTCCCCAGTGAGTTGTAACGGTATTGGTGTTCAGTTGGAACTCGGACCCGATGGTGCCATCCGCCTTGTACAGCCGCCCCATCACCGCATTGGTCATGCCCTGACCGTTGCTGTTCCACAAAACCACATGACCGCCACCGTTCAGGGCGACAATCTCGGGATACATCTGGTCATTATTGGTCGTGGTGTTGACCGCGCTTGTGGTCACCGCTGCCGTCAGCGTGCCGCCGCTAACCGTGGACGAAACCATCAGGTCGCGATCGGCGAAGCGCAGGGTCTCGATCCCGGTCAGCGAGTCGGTACCGTCGGTGCCAACCTGATCGGCGACAATGACGCTGCCGGCATTGCCCGAAATCAGGTAATCGGCGGCATTGCCCGAGAAGATCGCGATATCGGCGCCCGCACCGCCGGTCAGCGTGTCGTTGCCGCCCCCACCGGTCACGGTATCGTTGCCGGCGCCGAAATCGATGATATCGACATTGCTGCCGCCGACAAAGGTGTCGTTGCCGGCGGTGCCGCTGAAGGTGGCCAGCGACAAGGCGAACTGGTCGGTGACGCTGCCCCCCGCCTGATCGGTGGCGGTGACCTTGATCTGCAGGCTGGACCCGGCCAGACCGGATGGCGGCGTGCCGCTAAAGGTCATCGTCCCCGCATTGAACGAGAGCCAGCTCGGCAGGGCCGTGTTATCGCTTAGCGTCGCGCTATAGGTGCGAGTATCGCCCACATCCACATCGGCGAAGGTGCCGACGGTGAAGGTATAGGTGAAGCCAGTCCCGACCGAAACCGTCTGGTCAGCGATCGGCACTGCCACCGTCGGCGCATCGTTGAGCGGGTTGATGGTCATGGTGGCAGAGGTCGCATAGCTGCCGCCATGGCCGTCCGACACCGTATAGTTCAGCGTCACCGGGCCGTTATAGTTGGCGGCGGAGGTGAAGGTGAAGGTGCCGTCCAGATTATCAACCATAGTGCCGGAACTGGCAGTCAGCCCCGTGACCGACAAGGTATCGCCGTCGACATCGACGCCACCGCTGGTCAATTGAGCGGTGGTCAGGACGTGCGGCGCGTCCTCGTTGGCCTGCGGCAGAACCAGGCTGTTCCAGCCGATGGTGCCGGTCAGCGTGATGTCGTTGCCCTGACTTGAGCTGTCGATCAGGGTCGTGCCGGTGCCTTCATTGATCGCCCAGTCGCCGACCAGATTCGTGGTGACAGTGCCACCAGTCGCCAAGGTCGCCACTTCGGCCGGGCTCAGGCCCAGGGCGTAAACCTTCAGACTGCCCAACTGGCCGCTGTAATAATTGTTCGTGCCATCGGAACCGAACGCCGTCCCAGCGGTGGTTTCCACCGCCCCCAACTGGGTCGCGCCGATGGTCTGCGAGAACACTTCGACGCCGTTGACATAGACCCGGGCGACGGTGTTGTCCTTGACGAAGGCGACCTGCGACCATTCATTGAAGTCGATCACATTGGTGGGCGTGACCTTCCAGTCCCAGCCGGTGCTTTGCTTGCCGATGGCGAAGATCAGCGAGCCGTCCGGCTGGACGCGGGTGATCACCTCCAGCTGGCCGTTGGTGGCATACTGGCGCCACAAGACGCCATCGACGGCGTTCGGGTTGATGTCCATCACCACCGAGAAATTCTCGGCGCCCTGGAACTTGGTAACCGTGGTCGTCGGGATGGCGAAGGAATCGTTGCCGTCGAACACCAGCGCGGTCGGGCGATAGGGTGCGTCGTTGACCCCGGTCACGCCCGTGAACAGGTAATGGCTGTTCGAGAAGGGCGAGGCGCCGGTGATCGAGGTGGTGTCGGCGGTCACCACCGACCCGGTGGTGCTGAAGGCGCCGCCATAGGAATTGTCGATGGCCCGCACCAGCAGGCCGGTCGGCGATCCGTTGAAATTGGCATTGGGCAGGAAGCGGACCAGGCTGGAATTGGCCAACACCACCGAAGCGGCGTCGCTGGCGGCGCCGATATTGGTCCAGTTGGTGCCGCCGTCGGCGGAATATTGCCAAGCTCCCTGGGTGGCGCCGTTGGCGATCACCGCGATGCCGGTCATGGACGCGCCCGCATCGACATCCGAGAAGAAGCTGCCAAACAGACTGGAAACCGTGGCCCCGGCCGGATTGGCGGCATCCTCGGCCACCGGGTCCAGGTAACCGTCCACCGACAGAACCGGGGCGTCGTTGACCGCACTCACCGTCACCGTCGCGGTACCGGTGGTGGCGCTGAACGCGCTGGCGCCGCCATTGACGGTGGTATCGACCTTCAGCCCGTGGCTGCCGCTGGTCTGGTCCCAGGCCCGCCAGGTGAAGGTGGCGGTGCCGCTGGTATTGGCAGTGGGAACAAAGCGGACCTTGTCGGTGTCGGCCAGCAGCAGCGACGAGTTCGGAGCCACCAGGGCGAATTGCAGCCAATTGGTGCCGCCGTCAAGGCTGTACTCCCAGTTGCCGCCGGGTACCGTCGCATCGGTGACGGCGATGCCCTTCAGCGCGCCGGCGCCGTCGGCGTCGGTGACCTTGGCCAGCAATTCCGACACCGTATGGACGGTGGCCGTCGCGTCCTCGACCTGGGTGAAGCTGGCCGTGGTCGGACCGCCGAAGGTGACGGTGTTGAACAACACCTCTTCGTGACCGTCGCTGTTGGTGTCGCCCGGATAGACCAGGGCGACCCGGCCGTCGGCCATTTCCACCATCTCGGCATTGTTGGACCAGGCGAGGTTGCTGGGCGGCGTGATGACGATGGAATCGCCGATCTGCACGTCGTTGGCGCCGAAATGCTGGACGACGACCCGGGTTCCGCCGCCCGCATAGGCGCGCCACGACACCGCATAGCTGCCGTCGCTCAAGGCCAGAACCGTCGGGCTGCCGACATTCGACGGAGCCGGGGTGATGGTCGCCGTCAGGTCAATGGTGGTCCCGCCCGTCACGTTGCCGGCATTGTCCACGGTGAAGTGGCGCACGTGCGGCGCGCCATCGTCGTAGGCCACCACGAAACTGCCGTCGATCAGCGCCGCCGCCTGCGGCATGAACTGGTTCCCGGCACCGACGCTGTTGACGCGGAATTCGCTGCCGACCGGGGTCAGGGTGCCGCCGCTCAAGCTGAACACCCGCCCATCGACATCATAGTCGCCACTGCTGGAGACATTGTTCACGGTGCTCCAGAACACCGCGATCTTGCCGTTGCCCAGGCTGATCACCGAATTGACCGACTCGGTCGCGCCAGCGATGGAATTGACCTGGGTGACCGGGGTGACCGGCACGCCCGTATCGTTGTAGACCCGAACCGAAATCTGGCCGGTCGAGACGTTGGTGTATTCCCGCCACGCCACCGCGAAATTGCCGTCCGGCATTTTGGTCACGGACGGGAAATGGTCGCTGCCGCCCGAGTCGCCGATGATGATGCGACTGCCTTCCTGCACCCCGGACGAATTGAAGATGAAGGCGTCGACCCGCAACTCATTGTCGGCGATGACCACGAAGCGGCCGCCCGACAGCGGCGCCACCGTCGCCCGCACCCACGAATTGGCCGACGGCGCCAGAACGCCGTTCATCAGCGTGCTGTCCGCCGTCGCCGGGGTGCCGTCGGCATTCAGGATGCGGAAGCCGGCGAAGCCGCTGCCCCACGACACCACCATCTTGCCGTCGCTCAGCCGGGTGATGTGGTCGTTGTAGCCCCACGGATTGGCCGCCCCGTTGACCTGGGTGGCGGTGCCCACAACGTTGGTCAGCGGTCCAAGCGCCGGCGCGTCGTTGGCGCTGGTGACGTTGATCTGCATGCTGGCCGAGGAGGCCAGGGTGCCGTCGGACACATTGTAGTAAAGGTTGGCCGTGCCGGAATAATTGGCACTCGGCGTGAACGTCCAGGTGCCATTGCCGTTGTTGACCACGGTCCCGTTGGTGGCGGTGACCCCCGAAACGGTCAAGGTGTCGCCATCGACATCATTGGTGCCGGCCAGCAGTTCGGCCTGGGTGATCACCCGGGCCGTGTCCTCGGCGGTGATGGCGTTGGTCGCATTGACCACGACCGGCCCGTCATTGACCGGGGTGACGGTGGCGGTGAAGGTCTTGGTGGTGGTCGCGGTGCCATCCGACACGGCGACGGTAAAGGTGTCGGACCCGCTATAATTGGCGGCCGGCGTGTAGACCAGGCTGCCGCCGGCATTGATGGTGACGGTGCCGTGCGCCGCCTGGGTCTGAACCGTATAGGTCAGCGCCGTCCCTTCGGGATCGCTGGCGGAAAGCTGACCGGTAAAGGTGCCGTCCTCGGCCAAGGTCAGCGCCGAGACGATCGCCGGCGGCCCGCCCGAGGTCACCACCGACGGCCCGGGCGCGGTCCCGCCCCCGGCCACCGTCAGGCCGGCCAGGGTGTCGAGCGGCCATTGCCCGACCAGCCCGGCTTCGTTGCCGACCAGATCGACGCTCTTGGTCGATTCGATCTCGGCCAGGCTGCGGGCACTGTTCCACACCCGCACGTCGGCAAGGTCACCATTCAACGATCCGTTGCCGTCGCGACGGGCGCCGATCCACAATTGGGCCGAGATCCCCAGCGACGACGACCCGGCCGAGCCGGCCGAGGTCTTGGCCTGGTCGACGCCGTCCACATAGATGTGAACCTGCTTCGAGGCGTTGTCGTAGGAATAGCTGACGTGGTGCCAGGCGCCGTTGTTGAAGGTCGCGGTGGTCGAATAGCTGACGGAATTGCCGTCACCGAAATTCAGCTCGACCAGCAGGCGGCCGCCATCCATGGCGAACTGCGCCCACGAGGTGGCGCCGCCAGAGGTGTTGGTGGTGGCGATGCCCTTCCACGACCCGGCATCGGTGGTCTTGACCCACGCCTCGATGGTGTGGGAGCTGAACGACAGCGCGCTGGGCGTCTTCAGCGAATCATCGACGCCGTCGAAATGGACGTAAGCCGCCGTGCCGGTCAGACCGGCCACCACCGGCGCGTCGTTGACCGGGGTCACCGTCACGATCGACGTAGCCGAGGCACTGGCGGCGGTGCCGTCGGTGACGGTGACGTTGATGGTGCGCGAGCCGCTGGTTAGGGCATCCGAGCTGTTCGAGAAGGTGATGGAGCGCAACGCCGCCTGATAGGTGGCCAGCGTCGCCGAGCCGGTCAGGGTCAGCAGCCCGGTGCCGGCATTGTAGCTACCGGTGATGCCGCCCTGGTTGGCAAAGGTCAGGACGTCGCCGGCCTGGAAGCCGGCCATCGAGACGGTAGCCCCGGTCAGATTGGCGCTATCGACATCAAGCACGGTCAGGTCCGTGAACGGCACTACGGCCGTGCCGCCTTCGGTGTACGACGCCGTCGCGGTGGCCAGCGCCAACGTCGGCGCGTCGTTGACCGGACTCACCGACAGCGTTGCGGTGGCGGTGGTGATGCTGAACGCGGTGCCGTCGCCGTTCGTGCTGGTGTCGACCTTGGCGCCGGGCGTGCCGCTGCTCCGGTCCCAGGCCCGCCAGGAGAAGCTGGCGGTACCGGTATAGTCGGCATTGGGCACGAACCGCACCTTGTCGGTGTCGGCCAGCAACAGGGAATTGGTCGTCGATACCGTGCCGAAGGCGGTCCAGGTGCTGCCCGAATCGGTGCTGTACTGCCAGGTGCCACTGCCCGCCGGAGCGTCCGTGACGGCAATGCCGTGCAAAGCGCCGGCCCCGTCGGGGTCAGAGGTCGCCGCGGTTAGCGCCGAGACCAAGCTGCCTGTATTGCTGGCGGCGGCGACATCCTCGCCGATCGAGGTCAACGCCACCGATGGCGGGCTGAACGTGAACGAGCGGGCGGCGACGTTGATGTCGCTGGCCGGCTGGCTGCCCCAGACCACCGCATACGAGCCGTTGGACAGCGGACCGATGATCGCGTTGCCGCCGGTCTGGTCATTCAGCACCGTGCCCAGCACCAACTCGTCGGTGCGCGCCGTGCCGTCGGCGTTGAAGGCGCGGGCGACGTATTGTCGGGTGCCGTTGTCGCTGTACCAGCTGAGCACATAACCGCCATCGTCCGTCGCCGTGATGTGCGGACGGTACTGCACGCCGGCCGCGTTCTGGAGCGGATTGATCTCGCCACCCAACGCGGTGCCGTTGGCGGCGAAGTGACGCACGATGATGTCTGTGTTGGTGCCGGTTTCGTAGGCCACCACGAAACTGCCGTCGGAAAGCACCGCCACCGCCGGCATGGTCTGGCTTCCGGCCAGTGTCGAATTGACGATGAAGTTGGCCGCCACCACCGCGCCGTTCGGCGCCAGGATGGTGCCGACGATGTCCAGGCCGCTCCCGCCCGGCAGGTCTGGGCTTTGCCAGAAGACGGCGATGTTTCCGTTCTTCAAGCCGGCGACCGTCGCCCACAACTGCTCGTCAGTGTTGTCGGTGTTGATCTGGCGTTCGGACAAAACCTCGTTGCCGTTGGCGTCGAAGGTCCGCAGGAAGATGTTGCGGGTGGCCCCGACACCGCCGGACCAGGCGACGGCGAAGCCGCCGTCGGCCAGGCCGCCCACCTGCGCGAATCCCTGCCCGTCCGGCACGGTGGAGTTGGCAAGAAAGTCATTGCCACGGGGCGTGCCGTTGGCATTGAAGATACGAGCGCGCACGTCGAGCGTGGCGTCGGAATTGTTCCAGGTGACGACGTAGCCGCCATCGGTCAGGGCGGCCACCGAGGCCAGTCCCTGGTCTCCGGTCGTGGTCGAATTGGCCAGCACATCGGCCGCATCGCGGGCGGTGCCGTCGGCGTTGAAGCGCCGTACGGCGATGGCGCCATACTCCGCGTCGCCGGGCATGGCCCCTTGCCAGGCGACAACGTAGCCACCATCGGCCAGGCGCGCCGCGCTGGGCTGGTACTGGCCACCCGACGTTATGGAGTTCGCCGTGGTGGTCGAGCCACCGGACATCTGGAACGTGGAAAATACCGGCGCGTCGTTGACCCCGGTCACCGTCACGGTGGCGGTGATGTTGGCGGCGCTGGTGCCGTCGTCGGCGACGACGGTGATCAGGCGCGACGTCGTCGAGGGATTGTCGAGCGTGTTGGTATAGGTGACCGAACGCACCGCCGCCTGATAATCCGCCAGCGACGAATTGCCGGTCAGCGTCAGGATGCCGGTGCCCGCATTGTAGCTGCCGGTGACGTTGCCCGCCGGCGTGAAGGACAAGACATCGCCGGCCTGCGGATTGTCGATCCTGACCACCATGCCGCTGAAACCGCCGGTATCGACGTCGGTCAGGGTCAGGTTCGTCAGGGGCTGCGTCGATCCGCCTTCGATGAACATCGATGTCGGATTGGGGAGCGTCAGCACCGGCGTATCGTTGATCATGCCGATGGTGAAGGCCACCGTCTGCGGCGCCGAATAGCTGGTGCCGTCATAGGCCCGCAATTGCAGCGAGTCGTTGTTGATCTCGTTGCCGTCGTGCAGATAGGTGACGTTGCCGGCCAGCAACTGGGCATGGGTGAAGGTGCCGTTTGCAGCCAGCGGGGTGCCGTTGACGCGGATGGCGCCGTTGGCGGGGATGCTGACCAACTGATAGCTGAGCGACGTCCCGCTTTCCAGGTCGAACCCGGCGATCATCGTGCTGGTCAGGGTGACCGACTGGCCTTCGGTGGTGGTCGCCGCCAAGGTGCCGCCCAGGGCCGGCGCCATGTTGGTGACGCCCGCGAACGACATGGCGATGTCGGTGTCGATCTTCAGCGTGGCGGCGCCGTTGCTGAACACCGCATAGGTCTGGCCCGAGGTGAACAGGTTGGTGAACGACCACCCGGTGTCGGTGACATTGACGCTGTCGCCGGCGGAACCGTCGACGAACAGCAGGTTCCCGCCGCCGGTAACGGCGGTGACCGCCGACGCGCTGAGCGTCAGGCTTTGGTTACCGCTGTTCCAGTTAAGGCTGACCGCCTCGATGCCGGAAATCTGCGCCGTCATCGTGGTGAGGTTCAGGGCGCTGGCGCCGTTGCCGTCGCTGTCGATGGCCAGCATATCCCAGCCGCTGCCGCCGGTGATGGTGTCGGCGTCGCCCGCCCGGTGCAGGAAGGTGTCGGCCCCCGCGCCGCCGGTCATGACGTCGGCGCCCTGGCCGCCGGCCAGGGTCGAACCGCCAGCCGCGGCGATCAGGGTGTCGGCGAAGTCCGAGCCGCGAACGCTGGCGATGTTGGTCAGGGTATCGGTGCCGCCCAACCCGTCGGCGGCGGTGCCGGCGGACAGATCGACGGTCACGCCCGCCGCCGAGGTCTCGTAAAGCGCCCAGGTGTTGCCGCCGCCGCCGATCAGACTGTCGTTGCCGGCCCCGCCGGTCAGGCCCGACCAGCCGCTGGCCCGGCCGGTCAGGGTGTCGCCAAGCGCCGAGCCGACCACCGAATCGATGGCCTGGAAGGTGTAGGAATCGCCACCCGAGCTGCCGGTGCCGGCCGACAGGTTGGCGGTCACCGCCAAACCCGACAGGCCGAACGACACTTCGCCGCCCTTGATATTGCCCCAGGCGTCGGTGGTCGAATCGCCGATGAAGGTGTCGGACCCGCCGCCGCCGAAGAACATGTCGTCGCTGCCGCCGCCGGTCAGGACGTCCGCCCCGCTGGTGCCGACGATGACGTCGTGCTGGGTGCCGCCGGTCAGGCCGGTGGCGAAGCTGCCCACGCCGTCATCGCCCAGGAACTGCTCAATGGCGTTGCCGCCGAAATGGTTCTTGATCAGCACCGAGCCGCCGCCGGCCGCAGGCGAGAAGCGGATCACCATATCGGTGCCCACCCGTTCGATCCCCTTCAACTGCCACTGGGCGATGGCCGACACGTCCAAGGTGTCGTTGCCGGCGCTGTCGAACAAGGTCGCCTGGCCCGACGGGATCACACTGGCGGTATAGGTGTCGTCGCCGGCCCCGCCGACCGCCATGTCGCCGCCCACCGCGCCGGCCAGCGCGATGGTATCGTTGCCGATGCTGCCGGCCGTCAGGCGCCCGCTGACACCGCCCACATTGGCGAATTGCGGCGACGTGCCGACGCCGGTCAAGGCGACCAGGGTGCCGTCGAAATCGGTGCCGGAGCCATTGCCCTTGACGTACAGCCAGCCATCGGTGCCGTTGGACAGGAACACCACCGCGTCATCGACCGTCGGGTCAAGGGCGGCGATCGCCGCTGCAACGTTGGTGCCCACCACCGCGACCGGCGACACATAGAACTTGTAGTCGCTGGCGCCGCTGAAATTCAGGACATCGGTCCCGCCGAAATCAGTGATGGTGTCGGTGGCTGCTACGGTCGAATCGCCGGCGCCGATCATGAAGGAATCCATGCCGGCGCCGCCGGTCAGCATATCTGCGCCGCCGCCGCCCCGGATGGTGTCGGACCCGCCGCCGCCGCTGATGGTGTTGACCGCGGCATCACCCAGCAAGGTGTCGTCAAAGGTGCTGCCGATCAGGTTTTCGATGCCCGAGATGGTATCGGCGGACCCGAACCCGTCATCGGTCATCGTATTGGTGGCCAAGTTGAGATTGGCCGCCTGGACGGCGTTGGCGAACGACAGGGTGTCGCTGCCAGTACCACCGGCCAAAACGTCGGCCCCGGCCGAGGCCACCAGCACGTCGTTGCCGGCACCGCCATCCAACATCTCGGCGCCCGACGTGCCGCTCAGCAGGTCGGCGCCGCCGCCGGACAGAACCGTGCTGATCCCCATCAGGCTGTCGGTGCCGATGTCGGCACCGCCGGCCATGCCCACGCCCAGATCCACCGTCACCGCCCCGGTGATGGCGGTCAGGTCATAGCTGTTGGCGCCCGAACCGCCGTCGATCATGTCGGAACCGTCGCCGACGGTGGCCACGAAGCGATCGTCGCCCATGCCGCCCATCAGCATGTCCGCCCCGCCCATGCCGGTCAGGGTGTCGTTGCCGGTGCCACCGACCAGAGAGTTGGCCGCAGCATTGCCTTTGATCTGGTCGTCACCTTGGCCGCCGACCACATGCTCGATGCCGCTGACGGTGTCGTTGCCGATTTCCGCGCCGGCCGCCGTGCCGGCGGTCAGGTCCACCACCACCGTCTGGTTGGCGCTGGACAGGATCAGCGTGTCGTTGGCGTTGGTATCGTTCGCGGCGGTGCCGCCGTAATAGACGTCGTCGCCCGCGCCGGCTCCGCCCACGATGACGTCGGCGCCGTCGCCGCCCGAGACGGTGTCGTTGCCGGCGCCGCCGATCAGGGTGTCGGCGGCCGAACCGCCGGTGATGACGTCGAAGCCCGTGCCGCCGGTGACGGTCTGGGCGATGGACAGCGGGCTGCCGTCGTAAGTGCCATCAACATTGGTCACCATGGCCGAGCCGACGGCGACATACAGGGTCTTGGTGGTGGTCAGGCTGGTCAGGCCATCGACGGTGGTGACCATCACCGGCAGAGCCAGATCGGTCTCGCCGCCAGCCGGGAAGGTCAGGGTATGGTTGCCCAGATTGGCCGGCAGCACCCGCCACACGCCGCCGCCCAGGCTGGTGGCGTTGGTGATGGTCGCCCCGGCCGGCACGTTGTAGATATCGACCCAGGCGATGGTCTCGCTGGGGTCGGTGACCACTGCCGACAGGGCCAGCGTCGCGGTCTGGGTGACCGTGTCGGGAACCCAGGTCGGCGACGAGGTCAGCGCGCCGGTATGGTTGCCGCCCGACAGGTCGGCCGTCGTGGTCCCGGTGCCTTCGCTGAAGGTCCAATAGCCGACCAGGTTGGGATCGGTCGGGCTGGGCGCGCTGGTCACGTCGGCCAGAATCTGGCTGGCGCTGCGCGGGGTATTCCAGATGCGGACGTCCTCGATGGTGCTGCTGGACGGATCGCTGCCGCCGGCGCGCGCGCCGATGGTCAAGGGGGCAGTGACGGCCGCCGGATCGCCGGTCGGATTTTCCTCGGCCTCCTTAACGCCGTTGACGTAGATCTTCGAGGTCGTGCCGTCCCATGTCGCCGCGACATGGTACCAGGTGTTGGCGGCAAGGACGGTGGTGCCGGATTGGTGGACATAGCCGGTCGAGGCGAAGGTCCACTGGCTCGAGGCCATCGCGAAGGTGGCCCCGCCGCTGCCGTTCGGCTTGGTGTGCAGCAGCCAGCTGCCACCCCAGGCACCCTTTTCCACCAGGACCGTCTCGTTAGTGATGTCCGTCAGCTTGACCCAGGCTTCGACGGTGAAACCGCTTTCGACGTTCAGTTCGGCATCGTGTGGCACCGACACATAGGAGCCGCCGGTAAAGGTCAAGCCGCCGCCATGGGCCGCCGCCGCACCGGTCGCCTGCGCCGTCGGCACCGACACGGTCGGCGTGTCCATGACCTCGGTGACCATGGTGTCAATGGTCGCCACCTGGGCCGACAGGGCGGTCGAGCCGCCATGGCTGGCGGCGTTGAGCGTGACCTTGCTGGCCCCGCTGGTCCAGGCGCCGGCATAGCTATTGTCGACCGCCCGCACATCCAGGCCGGTCGGGGTGCCGTCATAATTGGCGACCGGCAGGAAGCGCAGCTTCGATGCCGCCGACAGCGCAAGCGCGGTGGCATTATCGCCGACGGTGCCGACATCGTGCCAATTGGTGCCGCTGTCGGTCGAATATTGCCAGACGCCCTGGGTGGTGGAATTGGCGCTGTTGCCGACCACCGCCACACCGGCCAGGGTGCCATCGACATCGACCACCAGGCCGGCCGTCACGGCGCCGACCGACAGGCCGGCCGGGGCGGTGGTGTCCTCGGCGATCGTCGGCACGATGGCATGCTGGCTCGGCTGGGCCGAAATCTTGATGTTGTCGAGGCCGGACTCGCCGTTGCCGCCGCCGAAGACGATGGCGTTCCAACTGGCCGGATCGGCCCCGCCGCTCGCGCCCAAGGCCGCAGGAATGTTGCTCAGGCCGGACACCGTCTGCCAGGTGCCGCCGCCGGGCTGGGTGAGTTCCTTGTATTCCAGACTCAGGCCGCCCTGGTTGGAATTGGCCGTCGGATCCAGGGTCAGCCGGAAGCGCACCCAGCCAGTGGCATAGGAATCGTTGGCCAGGTTAAGCGCCTGCCATGCCGTCTGGGTGCCGTCAGCCAAGTGCAGGCTGACCGATTCCGAGGGCGTCTGGCGGATTTCAACACCAATCGACGCCTCGCCGGTATCGAGAGCATTACCATCCAGCAAATTGCCGTCGATATTGATGTCGCGGCCCAGCCGGAAGAACGATCCCCAGTAATTCGGCGTGGTGTCGTATTCGATCACCAGCTTGTCACCCGGCTGACGGGCCGGCAGCGCCATCATTCGCGAGATGTTCAGCTGGGTCGATTGCGGGCTGAGCGGCTGATAGGCCTTGCCGTCGGTGAAGGCGCCGGTGGCGGACGTATCGCCCACCAGGGCGTGGGTGCCGCCCAGAGTGTTGGCGACCCAGCCGTCCTGGCCGGCGATGCCGCCGGGGGTCAGATTATTGAAATCATAGGTGACCGAGGTCAGGTCGGTATCCAGCAGAACCGGCGCGTCGTTGACCGAGGTCACCTGGGTCGAAAGCGAGGTGGTGGTATTGGCGAAGGGCGAGGTGCCGCCGCGCACCGAAACGTCGGTGACGAACAGGTTCCCTGCGCTGTCGGACCAGCCGCCGCCATAGGAATTGTCGATGCCGCGAACCACCAAAGCCGGCGGCGCCCCGCTGTAATCGAGGGCCGGCACGAACCGCACCAGACTGGAAGCCGACAAGGTCACGGCGGCGGTGCTGTCGTTGCCGGGGCCGATATTGGCCCACTGGGCGCCACCATTGCTGGAGAACTGCCACGTGCCCTGAGTCTGGGCATTGGCACTGTTGCCGACCACCGCCACGCCGGCCAGAGACGCCCCCGCGTCAACGTCCGTGAAATTGGCTGAGAACAGGCTGCTCACCGTCACGCCGGCCGATGGCGCGCTGTCTTCGACCACCGCCGCCAGCGTCGCCGTGGCGGTCATGGTCGGGGCGTCGTTGACGGCCGATACCGCCGCGTTCAGCGTGCCGGTGGTGCCGGAAATAGCCGTGGCGTTGCCGTTGGTCACCGTGCTGGTGGTGATGCGGGTGACCGCATCCGAGAACAGGCCGGTGAAGGTGTTGTCGATGGCCCGCACGGTCAGGCTGGGGGTGGTGCCCTCGTAATTGGCCACCGGGGCGAAGCGCAGCTGGGTCGCGGCCGACAGCGACAGCGCCGAGCCGGTGTCGTTGACCGTGCCGACATCCGTCCAGGTGGTGCCGTTGACCGAATATTGCCATTTGCCCTGGGTGGCGGCGTTGGCGCTGTTGGCCACCACCGCGATGCCGGCCAGCGAGGCGCTGGGATCGGGATCGACGAAGACATCCCCGAACAGCGCCCCGACGGTCATGCCGGTCGGCGTGGCGGTGTCTTCCTCGACGGAATAGGTCGCCGGTTCGGACAGGCTGGGGGCGTCGTTGGTGCCGGTGACGGTCGCGTGCAGCGCCTTCGTCGTCTGCGAGAAGGCGGACGTTCCCGTCCGCGTCCCGGTATCGATGGTGATCTTGGTCGCCGTCGCGCTGTTCGACCAGGTGCCGCCGCCCGACGCATAGGTGTCGTCCACGGCGCGCACGATCAGGTCGGGCATGGCGCCGGAAGCGTCGGACGTCGCCAGGAAGCGCAGCTTGGCGCTGGCCTGCACCGCCAAGGCGGCGCCGGTATCGTTGACCGTGCCGACATTGGTCCAGGTGGTGCCGTTGTCGGACGAGAACTGCCAGACGCCGTCCTTCACCGGATCGGCACTGTTGCCGACGATGGCGACGCCGCCCATCGAACCGCCGACATCCGGGTCCGAGAACAACGTGCCGAACAGCGCGCTGACCGTCGCGCCGGTCGGATTGGTGGCACCCTCGGCGATGGTGGGCAGGCTGGCGTCGGCGGTGAAGGTCGGCGCGTCGTTGACGTTCGACACCGTGACCGTGACGGTGGCGTCGCTGGCCGAATAGCCGGTGCCGTCATGGGCCTTCCAGCCGAACGTGGCCGACCCGGTATAGCTGCCGTTGGGAACGAAGCGCAGATAGCCGGCATTCAGGTTGGGCACCGTCACCGTCACTTCGCCGGTCTGCAGCAAGGTGGTGGTGACCGGAGTCCAGGTGGTGCCGTCGGTGGTGAATTCCAGCGTGCCCGAGGCCGCCGTCGGAATGGTGGTGATCTTGATCTTCGAAAGCGCGTCGCCATCGACATCGGCGAAGGCGCCGGCGAAATCGGACGCCTGGAAGATGTAGGGGGTCTCTTCGACCGTGGCCTTGGTGAAGGCCGACACCACCGGCAGGTCGTTGGTGCCGGTCACCGTGACGGTGACGGTGCCGATTGTGGTGCCGCCCTTGCCGTCGGACGCGGTGTAGGTGAAGGTGTCGGTCCCGGTCTCGCCGGCCCGAAGCGACTGGAATTGCGCGGCGGTCGGGCTGTAGACCACCTTGCCCGAACTGATCGCCACCGTGCCCTTGGCGCCCTGCGTCACCGCCGAGATCGACAGCGTGTCGCCGTCGAAATCGCTGTCGTTGGCCAACACATCGATGGTGACCGGCGTCGAGGAATTGAGCGCGGTACCGACATCGGCCACCACGGTCGGGCTGTCATTGACGCCCAGCACCGTCACCGTCACCGTGGCGGTGTCCGAGGTGACCTTGGTCTCGGTCAGGCCGGTATAGGAATTGGTCAGCGTCACCGTGTTGGTGATGGTGTAGGTAAAGCTGTCGGTGCCGTAGTAATTGGCATCCGGGGTATAGATGACCTGGGTGCCGTCAGCCGACAGCGTGACCTTGCCGTGCCCGGGCGGCGTCACCTGTCCGACCGAGATGATGCGGCCCTGGTTCAGCGCCGCCCCGTCGGTCCGGGTGTCGTTGGCCAGCACGTTGATGGTGGCGGTGCCGTCTTCCGACATGGTCACCGTATCGTTCTTGGCGTCGGCGGCGGCGGCGGCCGCGGCCGTTTGCACCGCCTGGGCGGCGGACAGTTGCGCCGCCTGGGCGACCTGGCTCTGCCATCCCGAGAAGCTGGTCGACAGCGCCGCCGCATCGGCCACCAACTGGTTGGCACTCGACACCTGCAGGCTGGCGATGGTCGCCTTGTTCTTGGCGTTGGTGGCAGCCGTGGTCGCCTCGGTCGCCAGGGTATTGGCGGCCTGGGCGTCGGCGATCGTGTTGACGTCGCCATGGCTGGCATGGTTGGGCGAGGTCAGGTCGATGGTGTTGATCGCGGTGACCTTGGCGCTTGCCTGGTCCGAGAAGGTGGTGGCGTCGGTCACCGCCGCCGCCGCCAATTGCTTGATGCCCAACGCGCCGACACTGGTGCTGTCGGCCTTGGCCAGCAAGGCCACCGCCTTGGCGCGAATCCCGTTGGCGACGCTGGAATCGGCGCCGGGATTGGCCGCCTTCCAGGTGTCGATCGAACTGATGATGGTGGTGAGCTTATTCAGCACCGAGCCGGCGGCGTTGGCATCGGCGCCGATGATCTGGTCGACGCTGGTCTTCGCGGTGGCGGCGGCACTCTTGGCGGCCAGGGCGTCGGCTTCCGAGCGCTGGGCGCCGGCATAGGCGCTATCGACCGCCTGTTCGAAGATGGCGGCGGCGTTGCTGGCGTTCGACGCGGCGGTCGCCGAGGCGGCGGCCGAGCTTTCGGCATTGGTGGCGGTGGCAAGCGCCCGGTCGGCGTTATCGACCTGGGTCGCCGCCTCGTTCTTGGCGGCCAGCGCCTTGTCGGCCCAAGCCTGCGCAGACGTGCTGCTTTCCAGGGTGAAGGCGCCGGTGGACAAGGTCACCGTCTTGACCAAGTCGGCGGCCGCAGCGGCCGCGACGGCGTCGCCGCTGGTGGAATTGGGGTTGTCGTAGGCGTTGATCGCCGCCTGATAGGCGGTGTTGGCCTCGCCCCGCGCCGTGGCGGCGGCGGCCTTGGCGGTGGCGGCATCGGTGCTCCACTGGGCGGCGGTCTTGCCCAGGTAAAGGGCATTGGGATTGACCTCGGACGCCGCGTTCATCGCCGCCTGGGCGGCGCGGTCGGCATAGGTCTTGGCCAGGTCGGCCTGGGCGGCGGCCGTCGCCGCCTTGGCCTTGGCGATGTCCAACTGCGCCGCCGCCGTCTGGTACAGCGTGCGGGCGGAATCGGATTGGGTCAGAAGGGTGGTGGCGGCGTTGACCACCAGTAATTGGTCGGCGACGACCGTGCGCTGGGCATCGACATTGGTCTTGGCGGCATCGACGATGGCCGCCAGACGGGTGACTTCCGCCTTGGCCGCCTGGATGGTGTTGACATACTCGGTGGCCTGGCCGGCGCTGACGGTGGCCGCCCCCAGCTTGGTGCCGCCGATGGTCTGGGTGATCAGCGCCAACTGGCCATAGGCGCTTTTGGCGGTGGCGCCGTCATTGGCGGAACCCAGCGCGGTGTTGGACTGGCTGACCGCGTCGTCCAGGGCACCTTGGGCCAACAGCGCCTTCTTGTAGGCGGCATCGATCAGCGCGCGCGCCGTCTGGTCCGACGATGCCGAAGCGGCGGTATTGCCGACCCGCGCAGTGTAGGCGGTCAGCATGGTGGCGATTTCGCCGGCGGCGGAGGCCTTGGCGGTGGTCGCCGCCGCCGCCTTGCCCAGGGCGTCGTTGGCGGTGCCGGTGGTATCGACGATGTTGGCGGCCAGCGACTGCAACTCGGCGGCATCGGCCCGCGCGATGGCGATGGTGACCTTGGTCTCGGCATCGGTCAGCGCCTTGGCGGCGGCAGCGACCTTGCCCGAGATGTCGGATTGCAGGTTGGCCACCACCTTGACCTGATCCTGGGCCACGGCCGCCTTGATGGCCGCCGATTCCGAGGCGGCGGCGGCGGTCTTGGCGAAGACGCCGGCCGCTTCCGCCGCGGCCTTGGCGGTGGCGAGGTCGCTGGCGGCGGCGGCGGCGGCGGCCTGGCCGGCGGCATCGTTGGTGGTGCCGGTGGCGTCATAGGCGTTCTGCGCCGACGCGGCCAGCCCGGCCGCATCGTCGGTGCTGTTGGGGGCGTCAAAAGCGTTGGACGCGGCCGTATAGGCGGCGTCGGCCTTGGCGGAGGCCGACAGGACGTTGTTGCCGGCATCGCCCAACACCGCCACCCGGGCGGTGCCGATGGCGGTGTTGGCGGTGCCGCTGGCGGTGTTCAGCGCATTGACGTCGACACCGTTGACGGTGACGCCCTGGCCCTGCAGCGTGGTCAACTTGGTCTGCAGCGCGGCGATCTTGTCGGCCAGCGCCTTGTAGCGGCCGGCACTGGAATCGCCGAAATCGGTCAGGCGACCGGTGGCGTCGGTGATCTGGGTGTTCAGCGTGGTGCGCAGGTCGTTCGACCCGGTGCCGTCGATCAGGTCGCGGGCGGCCTGGGCGGCGGCCTGGGCTTCGGCGGCCTTGGTCGCCGCGCTGGCGGCGGAATCCTTGGCCTGGTCGGCGGCGAACTGGGCGTCGGCCAGGCTGGCGGCACCGGCCGCCTGGGTCTGGGCCTGCAGCGACTTGGTGACGTTCAGCGATTCGAAGGCCTGGTCGGCATAGGACTTGGCCAGCGCCGCCTGCTTGGCGACTTCGGACTGGATGCCCAGGGCCTTGGCGTAATCGGTCGCCGCCTTGGACAGCACGGCCCGGGCGGCGGCCGCCGCGACCGCCTGCGGATCGTTGGCATCGTTGTCGAAATTGCCGTCGTTATTGAGATCGACCAGCATCTGGTCGGGCAGGTCGGCGGCCTTGTCATAGGCGGCCTTGGCGGCGATCACCGCCGCGTCGGCGTCGGCCACCACCAGCTGGGCGGCGTCGGACGCCGCCTTCGCCTGGTTGTAGGCGGTCTGGGCGGCGGTATTGTACCCGGTGGCGTCCGAGATGCCGAACACGGTGGCGTCGTTGGGATCGACCGCGGCCGCGTCGAACGCCGCCTTGGCGGCGTCGGCCTGGGCCTTGGCGGCATCGGCCTTGGTCTTGGCGGTGGCGGCGTAATCCAGGTTATCGGTGTCGCCCGCGTTGGTGGTGACCTTCTTCAGCGCCGCGTCGGCCGAAGCCAGGGCCGCCGCCATCGAGGTCTCGATGTCGCGCTGGGCGGTGTATTGGGCGATGATTTCGGCCGCTTCGGCGTTGGCCTGGACCGAGGCGGCATCGGCCACCGATTCCTGCGCGGCGACATAGGAATCATAGGCGGAATCCGAGGTGGCCTCGGCCAGATTGGCGCGGGTGACCGCCGAATCGGCGGCGGCGCGGGCCTTGGTGGCGGCATCGACGGCGTTGTCATAGGCGGCCGAGGCGGCGTCGTAGGCGTCCTTGTAGGCCATCACCACCAGATTGGTGGCGTCGTTGTTGTTGGCGGCCAGGGCCGTCTGATAATCGGCCAGGGCCGCGGCCTTCGAGGTCGCCTGCGAATCGCGGGCGGCTTCGGCGGCGGCGGCGGCCACCAAAGGATCGCGGGTTTCGGCGCGGGCGGCGGCAGCGGCGGTGGCGGCGGCGTCATAGGACGACTTGGCCGTGGTCAGCGAGGTCGTGGCCAGCGTATTGGCGGCGACCGATCCGAAGCGGGCGGTGACCACCGTGCCGGTCCGCCACGACGCGGCGGCGGCTTCCAGATTGGTGGCGGCGTCGGAAATCGCCCGCGCCGCCGCGGCATAGCTTTGCGCCTGCTTGTTGTAATCGGCGGCGGTGGCGACGTTGCCGATGGCGACGGCATGGCCGTCGGCGACGTCGGCGGCGGCCTGGAACGCCGCCTTGGCCTTCAGCGCGGCGGCGGCGGCCTTGGTCGAGGCCAACTGGACGCCGGCGATGTCGCCGTCGTCGAAGGCGGTGCGCGCCTCGTTCTGGTAGTCGCGCGCCTGGTTCTTGTAGGTCTGCGCGTCGGTGGCATAGCCGCCGGCCTGACTGTTGGCGGCGTCGTCCAGGGCGGTACGGGTGCGCTCGGCCTCGGCGATGCGTTCCAGCTCACGCGCGGCGGCCTCGGCGGCGGCGGCCTCGGCGGCGGCCTTGGCGGCGGCGGCGGCGGTGAAGGTGGCCAGCTTGGCCTCGGCGGCGGCATCGACCTGCAGGGCCTGCTTCTCGGCGGCCTCGGCCTCGGCCACCGCCTTCGATGCCTTGATCACCTGTTGTTCAAGGAACAGGATCGAATCGTTGGCACTCTTGGCCTTGGCCGCCGCCGCCGGCCCCAAGGCCAGCAACGAGGCGACGATGGCCTTGACGGTGGCCAGTTCGGCCGCCGCCGCCGCCAGCTTGCCGGCGGCGTCGTTGACACCGTTGGGGTCGTTCGAGGAATTGACGGCGGTATTCTTCAGCGTGTCGATGTCGCCGGCCAACGTCGCATTGTCGTTGCGCGTCGGGTTCATCAAATCAAGCTTGGTCTTGGCCGCCGCCAGGGCGTTCTTGGCCGCATTGGCGAAATTGACGGCGGCGGTGGCGGCGTTGTCGGCGGCGGTCTTCGAGGTGGCGATGGCGGCCAGGCCGGCATCGGCGCAATCGACCGCCGCCGCGTCGGCCTTGGCGATGGCGTCGGCGGTGGCGGTACGGGCTTCTTCCAGGCGGGCACGGGCGGCGGTGGCGGCGGTCTCGGCTGCCGTACGGGTGTTCGCCGCCTGCGCGGTGGCCAGCTCGGTCTGGGCCTGGCCCAGCTTGGTCTGGACGGTGCCGAGGTCGGTGGCGACGATGCCCTGGTTGGTGTTGACCAGGCCAGTGGCGAAGGCGGCTTGCGCCTGGTTGACCTGGGTCAGCGCCGCCTGGGCCTGGGCCTGCAGCCGCAGCACCTCTTCGACAGCGGCCGCCGCCTGCTTCTGCGCAGCTTCGATGCCCCGGGTCTCGGCCTGGGTGGCGACCGCCGCCTGGGCGGCCTGGGCCGCAGCGATGGCCCCGGCGTCACCAGAGGCCTGGGCCTGGGCCAGGGCCAGAATCGCCTCGGCGTTGTCGGCGGCCGAATCGGCGGAATCACGCGCCGCCGAGGCCGACAGGACCGCCTTCACCGCCGCCTGGTAGATGGTGTCCATGTCGTTGGAATGGACCCGCCAGGTGGTCGATTTGGCCAGCAGAGCCTGGGCCTGAGCACGGGCGGCCTCGGCCTCCAGATACTTGGTCTGGGCCAGATCGGCGGCGGCGCGGGCATCGGTGGCGTCCGATTGGGTCGCGGCGACGTCGGCGACGTGGGTGTTGGCCTCGCCGGCCTGAGTCTTGGCGGTCTGGGCGGCCTGCTCGGCCAGCTTGGTGGCATCGACGGCGGCATTGACGGCGGTCAGCAGGTCATTGCTGACGCTCTTGGTCGCCATGGTTTCCGAGAAGCTCTCGTACCATTCGGCGGCGGCCTCGGCGCCCTGGGCCTTGGCCAGATTGTCATAGGCGGTCAGCACCGCGCCAAGCGCGGTCACCGCCGATTGTTCCAGGGTCAGGACCTGGCCGTGCAGGGTGACATAGGCGGTCTCGGCCTGGGCGGCGATCGCTTCGGCGGCGGATGCGGCGGCGTTCACCGTGGCATAGGCGGCCTGATATTCGGTCAGCAACGAGGTGAAGAAGCCCTTGACCTCAAGGTCAGCGGCCAGACCCTGCGCCACCAGGATGGTGGTGGCTTCCAGGGTGGCGTCCTGCGGCGGCAGGGCCAGGGCGGCGTTCAGCAGACTGGTGTCGGACGGCGCGTTGGCGGCGGCCTGGATCTTGGTCACCGCATCGGCGGCCAAGGTCTTGGCCTGGGTGGTCACCGCCAGGTCGGCCTGGCTGGAATTGGTGAAAGCGGTATCTGCGGTACTCTTGGCGGCATTGGCCGCCGTCAGCGCGTCGGCCAGCAACGTGGCCTTGGTCGCGGTGGTGGCGGCCGACACCGCACTGGCAACCTTTTGCAGGGCGATATTGTAGTCGCTGCCCAGCCGGACCAGGGCGTCGGCGGTCAGGATGCGGGCATAGGCGTCGTCGGCGACCACCTTCTGCACTTTCCACGCCGCCACCTCGACATATTTGTCGGCATCGGCGTCGGAAGCGCCGGCATGGGCGGCCTTGTAGGCATTGACGGCCGCGGTGTAATTGGCGGCGGCGTTGGTCTTGGCCGACAGGGCCGCCGACAACGCCTGGTCGATGGCGGTCAGCCGGGCTGAGCCGGTTTCTCCCAGCGCTTCAAGGGTCTTGTTGGCAGCCAAGGTCAGGCTGGCACCGGCGGTGACATTGACGGTGGCGGCGCCGATGACCACGGTGGTGGCGGTGGTCGAGAAGGTGGCCACCGCGTCGGCGGCGTCGTCAACGATCGGCTTGACGGTGCTGTCGGCATAGGCGCGCTTGCCCTGCGCGGTGCCCAGCTTTTCCTGCCAATCCAGATAGGCCGGCTGCTCGGCGGTGCGGGCCGCTTCCAAGGCCGCGATGGCATTGGCACTGGCGGTCTTGGCGGCGTTGACCGTCAAGGTGGCGGTGACGCGGGTGCCTTCCTTGGTCGCCTCGTCCGAGGTGGCGGTGCCATCGACCCAGGCATTGATGGCGGTGGTGATGACGGTGTTGTCATTGGGATTGGCGGCGACGGTGCCCAGGATGTTGGCCTTGGCGGTCGCCGCCTCGAGGGCGGTGGTCAGCTTGGTCTGGGCCGGCCCGATCGTGTTGCTGATCAGGTTGTTGATCTTGGTGCTGACGAAATTGGCCGAAAGGGTGGTCGCTTCGGCCTTGTAGGTGTTGAACTGGGTCTGATAGGTGGTGAGCTTGGCCTTCAGCGCGGTGATGGTCGAGATGTCGGCGGTGGAATCGGCTTCCCATGCCGTCATCAGCGCGTCGATCTTGGTCTGCACGGCGGCCTGCTTGGCCGCCACCACCTGGGCGTTGGCGGCGGCCTTGGCCACCTTCACTTCCGCCGTCGCGGTCTGCAGATTGACGTAAAGCGCGCTGCTTTGCGCCGCCGTCCCCAACTCGGTGACGATGGCCTCGGCCGCTGTTTGCTTGGTGGTCATCAACGCTTCAAGGGTGGCGATCTTGTCATCGACGTCGCCGATGGTGCCGTCGCCGTCCAGGTCCGACGAGATGGCGGCGATGGTGGCGTTGATTTCCGTCTCGATGGCATCGTCGGAGGCGTCGATGTCGCCGTCGTCGTCGTAATCCTGCGAGGCGGCAAAGGCGATGGTGCCGTCGGCGGCGATGGTGGCGAAGGGCAGGCCGCCCAGATATTGCGCCGCCAGATCCTCGCCGCGCGCCCCGTACATCTGCTGGATGGCGACGATATCGTGCAGCAGCGGGCTATCGGAATAGCCGACCAGACCGCCGCCAAAATACGACATGATGCTGTAGATCTGCGAATCGTAGGCGCTGGTCTGGACGGCAAAGCCGTTATAATCGCCGGCATGTTCCAGGCCCAAGGCGTGACCCAACTCGTGCAGCAGGGTCAAAAAGCCGTAGCTGCCGGGAATCAACGAGCCCAATTGCGGGTCGCCGGCGTCGAACCACACGTCGCCGCCGGTACCGTCGCCGGGAAGATAGGCCCAGGCGGTTTCCGGGCCGGTGGTGGTGGAGGCGAAGCGAACTTCGCCGCCGTCGCCGGTGACCTCGACGAAGGTGATGTTGGCGACCTTGGCCCATTCGGCCATGGCGGCGCGCGCCGCCGCCTGCTGCTCGGGCGTGAAGGCGATGAAGCCCTGGCCCTCGACCGAGCCGGCATAATCGGCGGGCACCTGGGTCGGGAACGAATAGGTGATGATGACCGAGCCATCGGCGGCGGTTTCGCTGGCCGGCTTCCAGCTATGGCCGCTCAGCAGTTGCAGGATCGCCTGGGCTTCTTCCAGCTTGGTGCCGCTGACGTCGGTCAGGATCATGTCATAGAGCAGATGGGCCTGCTCGGACGGATTCAGCGTCGCCAGTACCTTGGCGATACCGGTGACGGCGCCGGTCAACGCCGAAACCGCAGTGACCGCCGTGGTGATCTTCGACGCGTACGGGTCGGCTGTCGTCGTCGCTGTCGGCGGCGGCGGCAAGGTCGTGTCGATCGCTTGGATCAGGACCTTGATCTCGGCCTGCAGCGCCTTTCCACCCTCTTGCACCAGCGAGGCCACTCTATCGGCGGCGGATTTATCCAACGGTGATTTTTGGTCGAAATTCAGGTTGGGATTGGGGACCGACGGCAGGAACTGTCCCGGCCCCGGCTCGTTGCCCGGGCCGGTGCCCGAATTGAAGCCGCCGCTGACATTCTGGGTGAAACTGCCGGTCGCCGCGTTGCCGACCATGGCGCCGAATTGCTGGGCGCTGAAGGCCTGGACCTGCGCCGCCCCGCTCGGGCTGACCGACAGGCCCATGCCGGGGGTGTTGACGGTGAAGCTTTGGCCCGATTTGGTGGTGAAGGTCAGCTCGCCGACCACGCCACCCTTTTCCGGCACCAGCACCACCTTGACGCCCGCGCCCGACACCGCGCCGCCGCCGGCGGTGCCGCGGATGCCCATGGTCATCGCCGGGGTCTTGATCTGCAGCGCGTCGGGGGTGGTCTTGGGGATTTGGCCCGAGACGAAGGTGAACGAGCCCGACACCACCGACAACTGGCCCGAGCCGGTATGGGCGTCAGCATCGAACACCAGATTGTCGAGGACGGCGCGGCCCTTCGAGCCCAGCGCGAAGGCGGTGCCGTCGGCGAAGACCAGCCCGACATTGGCGCCGTCGGCGGCCAGCAGTTGGTCGCCCTGATAGACCGGGTCGCCGGGCTTCAAGGTGCTGCGGGTGCCGTCGGCATGGCGGGCCTCGACCGAACCGGAACTGGTCTCGACCTTGCCGATGCTCTTCAAGCCGCTGCCGGGAACCCCGGCCTGGGCGAATTGCCCGGGCGCCAGCGGGCCGGCCAGCAATTCGGCCAATTCGGGGTCGATCACCGCGCCGGCGGCGTTGGCCAGGGCCGGCGGGGTTTCGGTGGCGAAGTAATTGCGGACGACGACACGGGTGCCGTCGGCACCCACCAGAATCAGGTCGGCGCCAGCCCGAACGTAATCGGCCTCGAGCAGGAAATCGGCGCCGGGAATGACGACCCGGGTCGATCCGCTTGCTTCGATAACGGTCTGCTGCACCGCTGGCGCACCGTCCGCCGCTGTCTTTCCATCTTTGGGCAAAGCGTCCAACCCCGCTGTTATGCCCCCCAATTCGCCGACACAGGGAGGCACGGTATTCTGCCACAAACATGGTATTGTTCCAATAACCAGGACCTGAAGACGACGGTATCGGCTGTGCGAATTCTTCGAATCTTGACGATTTTTGGCGCCATGAACCTGACTGGTTGGGGGGCTATTGCCGAAGCGCCACAAAATGTAGTGCTGTGCGCAGAATGCCCGCGCATGATCATGATCCCCATCGGGGCTTCACCCGAGCAGCCCGCCCTATACGTAAGTCATAGCGAGATATCCTTTGATGAATGGGCAAAATGCTCTCAAAAGGGGAACTGCCGCCCGGTGTCGGATGACCATGGGTGGGGGAAGGGACAACGCCCGGTCATCAATGTCAGTTGGGAGGACGCCCAGGGCTACGCCCGGTGGGTGTCGGCGCGGTCCGGACTGACATGCCGCCTGCCATCGGAACGCGAATGGGAAGCCGCCGCCCGGGCCGGAACCGACACGGCGTTCTGGTGGGGTGACGACCCCCGCGCCAACCTGGCCAATTGCCGCGATTGCGGCCCGGCCCCGATCTACGGGTCGCTACCGGCGGGCAGCTTCCCGGCCAATCCCTGGGGCCTGGTCGACATGAACGGCAATGTCTGGGAATGGGTCCAGGATTGCTGGTCGGCCAACCGTTCCGGGCCGATCGAACAGGACCTTGCCGCCTGCCCCCAGCGGGTGATCAAGGGGGGCTCGTGGTACTATTACTCGGCCAACGCCCGCTGGGACGCGCGGGCCAAGAACGATGGCCGCCTGGGCAGCTATAATATCGGCATCCGCCTGGTCTGCGAACCGCCCGCCCCACGCCGCTGAACCGCGGGATCGGAATTTCCGCTTGCGCTTTTGTTGCGAGTGATTTTCGTTCGCATATCGCAGCCCGGAGGACCCGATGACCGCCAACAGCATGCAAACCGCCATTTCCGCCCTGCGCCGGGCCGGCCTGTGCCCAACCGCCCACCGCCTGGCCATCGCCTCGCTGATCTTTTCCGGCCCGACGGTGCGCTGACCGCCGACGAGGTGTGCGATCGCGCCGCCGACACCGGCCTGGCACTGTCGCCCACCGAGGCCCAGACGATTCTTGGCGAGTTGCAGGCCCGCGGCGTTCTGCCGCAAAACCTGTCGCGCGGCACACGGTCGCCCTTGCCCGGCCAGTCGGAATTCAACCGGGCCGTCCTGGTGCTGCAGGGCATGGCCAACCCGGTACGCCTGGCCATCCTGTCCGAGCTGGCCAACGGCGAACGCAGTGTCGGCGAGCTGCGCGACCTGGTCGGCCTGCAACCATCGGCGCTGTCGCAGCATCTGGCCCGACTGCGCGTCGCCGGACTGGTCACCACCCGCCGCGACGCCACCCGCATCTACTACTCGCTGGCCGAAAACCAGACGCGGGCGCTGTTGCGCGGGCTGCGCCAGGCGGTGGCTCTTTGAAATCATTTCTTCGCGTCGCACGCCGCCACTGGAAATACACAGGCGTACAAGGTATGACATCGTCGGGTTTTGAACCGGGTGAATACCAATCATGATCATGGAACGCCGCGTCATCGTTTTTCCGCGCGCAGACTTTCTGGATGCGATGCGCCGCTATGGCGAAACCAACGGAAAGCCGATGCCCGACACGCCGCCGCTGGCGCTGTCGTTCGACCCGGCCCAGGATGTCGCCTTGACCGTCACCTTCCCGGCGGTGCGCGGCGGCGTCGAGACCCGCTACGCCTTCTCGCGCGAGGATGTCGGCCAGGCCCTGGGCAATCATTGCCGCCTGCACAAGATTCCGCTGCCCAAGGAGGTCAACAAGCAGGTCGAGAAGTTCAAGGACGGCGCCGCCCTGTCCATCCAGATCGGCACCGCCGGCTTGCACGTCATGATCATCGACGACCAAGAGGTGATGCGCAACATCATCAAGAAGCTGTTGACCAAGGCCAACCCGGCCCAGATCACCGAGGCCAGGAACGGCATCGAGGCTTTGGAGATGCTGCGCTCGGGCGAGATCTTCCCCGACGTCATCTTGTGCGACCTGCACATGGACAAGATGGATGGCGGCCAGTTCCTGCAGGAACTGCGCTCGGACAAGGCCAACGTCAATTGCAAGAAGCCGGTGCTGATCCTGACCGGCGACAAGAACGAGCAGGCCCACGAACTGACCCGCCAGGTCGGCGCCTCGAAGGTCCTGACCAAGCCGATCTCGGCCGAGGATTTGATCAAGCAGATCATGCTGGTCCAGGGCTATTTCGAACTGAACAAGTAACCCGGGACTCAAAATTTCCTCGCCCTGCGATACCTTCGGTTGGGTATCCGCGGCAGGAAGGGGTATGCTAGACCCAGCCGCGAGGTCGGGGATGCTACGCAACACACCAATCGGGCTTAGGCTCTATCTTATCCTGGTCGTCATGTTGGCGGCGGTGGCGGTGATCGCCATCGGCGGCGTCCAGGCCGTGCACCAACGCATCCAGGTGGAGCGCCAGAGCCAGGCCCGCATCCTGGTCGAGGCGGCGCTGGGCCATCTGCATTATCTGGATGACCAGGCCCGCGTCGGGGCCATCAGCCATGCCGAGGCCCGCACCCGAGGGGTCGAAGCGATCGCCTCGATGTCGTGGCGCAAGAACGACTATCTGTGGATCAACGACCTGATCCCGGTCATCGTCTGGCACCCGTCGGGCGAATGGATCGGCCGTGATGTCAGCCAGACCCGCGATCCCAGCGGCCGCCAGCTGTTCCAGGAATTCGTCGAGCGCACCGCCTCGGGCGAGGGGGCCTTCGTCACGTATCTCTGGCCCCGCCCCGGCAGCACCGAGCCGCGCCCCAAGCTGTCCTATGTCCAACGCTTCGAACCGTGGGGCTGGATCATCGGCTCGGGGATCTATGTCGATGATCTCGATCAGGTCTGGCGCGACACCATCTTGCATTGGGGCAGCAACACCGGCCTGATCGGCCTGATCGGCGTGCTGCTGGCCTGGATGATCGGCAAGTCGGTCACCCGGCCGCTGGCCCAGGTGACCCGCACGATGCGCCGCCTGGCCCAGGGGCTGGAGGTGCCCGAGCAGGAGACCGACCGCGGGGACGAAATCGGCGACCTGATCCGCGCGACCCAGGTGTTCCGCGCCAGCATCGAGCAGCGAGAAGCGGCCAGGCGCGATCACGAACGGGTGCTGCGCCAGGCCAAGACGGTGTTCGACCACATCTCGGAAGGGGTGATGGTCTCGGACGACCACAACCGCATCATCGCCGTCAACCCGTCCTTCACCCGCTTCACCGGCTTCGAGGCCGCCGACGTCATCGGCAAGAACCCGTCGGTCCTGTCGTCCGGCCGCCACGATGAGGCGTTCTACCGCGCCCTGTGGAGCGAGCTTTTGCAGGCCGGCGAATGGCACGGCGAGGTGTGGAACAAGACCAAGGCCGGCGAGGTCTTCCCGGAATCGCTGTCCATTTCGGTCCTGAAGACCCCCGACGGCCGCGTCGAGGGCTATGTCGCCACCTTCCTGGACATCACCGACCGCAAGCGGCGCGAGGCCAGGGTGCGGTGGCGGGCCGAGCATGACGCCCTGACCGACCTTCTGAACCGAGCCCAGTTCGAGGCCCGATTGGCCAATCAGGTCCGACTGGCCAAGGAAGATGGCTGCTCGTTCGCGCTGCTCTATCTCGACCTCGACGGCTTCAAGCAGGTCAACGACACGCTGGGCCACGCCGCCGGCGACAAGGTGCTGAAACGCGCCGCCGCCCGTATCGAGGGCGCGGTGCGGACCTCGGATCTGGTGGCCCGCCTGGGCGGCGACGAATTCGCCATCATCGTTCCCGGCGTACAGGGGCCCGACGATGCCGGCCGCATCGCCACCAAACTGGTGGCGTCGCTGGCCGAACCCTTCGAAATCGACGGCGACCGCGTGCAGGCCGGCACCAGCATCGGCATCGCCCTTTATCCGCACGACGGAATCGCCCCCGATACCCTGGTCGCCGCCGCCGACGAGGCGATGTACCGCGCCAAGCGCGCCGGCCGCGGCGGATGGCAGTTTCATACGCCGGGGCTGGTGACCGGCTGACGGTTTCGCGCTATGGTGTCGCCCCTTTGGCACCCGAGGCACCCATGAGCCTGACTCGCTTCACCCCCCAAGCTGCCCGCGCCTTCCAATTACCGATGGAGCGGCCCGGCCCGTTCCTGCGCTGCGTCGCCCCCTGGCTGGCGGTGGCCATCGTGGCGCGCCTGGCTGCGGCGACTCCGGCTCCCGGCCCGTCGATCGGCTTCGCCCTGCAGGCCCTGGCCATCGGCGCCTTCGCCACCGCCTGGATGCGTCAGGTCGCCCTGGATGAACAGCCGGTCCGTTTCGGCTTCGGCCTCCGTGCGCTGCTGGTGGCGGTGATCTATCAGGTCGCCTTGATGTTCGAAAGCTTCCCCCGGCCGTTCCTGGAACTGCTGCTGGACGGCATCAAGGACGGCCCGATGCTGGCGGTGGCCGGCGTGCAGATCTTCCAACTGCTGATCGGCTGCTTCTTCCTGGTGCTGCCCCATGTCGCCCTGTCCAAGAAGGGCGAGGCCGGCGGCAACCGCCTCCAATTGATGGTGCTGGCCGGCGGCCTGGGGGTGGGCCTGGGCTATGTCCTGTGCGGCCTGCCCTTCCTGGTGATGAACATGCTGTGGGACGAGGCGGCGGTCACCCTGCCGACCGAAGGTCTGCCCGGCGTGGCGGTCGATGCGGTCCGGCTGATGATCTCGTTCGCCGGCATCGGCGTCGCCAGCGCCTTCTTCGCCCAGGTGTGGATGGTGCTGCAGGGCGTCAACCCGTTCGTCAACCAGACCCCGCCGGCCGACACCGAGGCCGACAGCGAGCCCAAGGCCAAGCGCACCGAGCGGCTGAACAAGCTGACCAAGAAGAAATAAGGAAGCCCTTAGACCATCGAGCCTCAGATATGAGGCACGATGGTCTAATTTTTTGGCTGTCCCTCGCCGGGCGCGGCCATCCGGCCGCTTGGCCGCGCCCGCAATGATGGGGTGGACGGCCCCTGCTCACCGGCGTCGCAATGCGCCAAAGTGGTCGTTGTTGAAACAGACCATAGA
>NZ_LWQU01000104.1 GCF_001650635.1 Magnetospirillum moscoviense
TACAAAACCGGGCGCGCCGGGCGATCTCCCCAGCATCCACCCGGCCAGACGGTCACGCCCCAGTCCCAGGCGATCCAGCGGAACTACCGCCCCACGTACTCCGCCGAAAGCTCGAGTCCGACAGGCTGCTAGCCGTCAGCCTTTCGGCGCCGGCTGGCCGTCGATGCCTAGGGTCGAGCGGACGACATAACGCGGGCGTCCACGCACATCCTTGTAGATGCGCACGATGTAAAGGCCGACCAGGCCGATCGCCGCCATCAGCGAGGCCCACGCCAGCAGGGCCAAGGCCCCCACGGCCAGACCGCCCGAGCCGCCGAACACCAAGCCCATCAGCCCGGCCAGCAGCAGCGGCACCCCGATGGCCAAGCCGGTCAGCCCGGTGGCGAGAATGGCGTAAAGCGGCGTGAACGAGAACGAGATGAAGCCGTTGACGGCGGTCTTCCACGGGTTGCGCGAAAAGATCGGGAAATGGGTCTCGCCGGCGTGGCGGGCTTGCCGCTCGTAGGTCACGAAGGCCTGGGGAAAGCCGATCCAGCTGACCAGACCGCGCAGATAGGGATCCGATTCCGGAAGCGCCAGCAACTGATCGACGGCGCGGCGCGACAACAGTTTGAAGTCGCCGGCATTGATCGGCAGGTTGATGGTCGAGGCCCACTGGATCAGCCGATAGGCCTGGCGGGTCAGCCACATCTTGGCCGGATGCTCGCCCAGGCGGTGGCTGCGCACGGTGTGGACGATATCGGCGCCGTCGCGCCAGCGGGCGATCATCTCCGAGATCAGCTCGGGCGGGTCCTGGAGATCGGTATCCAGATAGACCACGGCGTCGCCGCGGGCGACGGCCATTCCGGCCAGCACGCACTCGGACACCCCGAAGCGCCGCGACATGGTGACCACCTTGATCCGCGGGTCGGCGGCATGGAAACCGGCCAGAACGGTGGCCGAGGAATCGGATGAATCGTCATCGACGAAGATCAGCTCGTAATCGCAGCCGGCGGCCTGGATTGCGTCGCGCGTGCGGGTCACCGCCACCGGGATGTTGCTCTCCTCGTTGCGAAACGAGAAGACCACGGAAATCAAGGTATCCAAGACGATTATCCTTCGAACGTGCCCGCCATGGTTCGCTTGCGGCGGAGTATAACGGTTGGCGAGGCATGTGCAACGAGACGGTTCAGGCGGCAGAGCGGACTTTGCCGGTCTGGCCCTATATGCTATAGGGCAGCCTGAATCCCGAACTGTCGCGCGACGGGGAGTATTTTCACGATGTTCTACGAGCTTGCCGCCCCGACCTGGGGCCCCGAGGAAATCGAGGCCGCCAAGGCGGTGATCGATTCGACCTTCACCACCATGGGCGCTCAGGTCAAGGCTTTCGAGGCGGAATTCGCCGCCTATCACGGCCAGAAGCACGGCATCATGGTCAATTCCGGCTCGTCGGCCAACCTGATCGCGGTGGCGGCATTCTGCTTCAAGCAGGACCGGCCCCTGGCCCGCGGCGACGAAGTGATCGTGCCGGTGATCTCGTGGGCCACCACCTATCATCCGCTGCAGCAATACGGCCTGAAACTGCGCTTCGTCGACGTCGATCTGCAGACCCTGAACATCGACGTCGCCCAGTTGGAAAAGGCCCTGACGCCCAAGACCCGCGCCATCGTGGCGGTCTCGATCCTGGGCAACCCGGCGGCGCTGGACACCATCCGCGCCTTCGCCGACGCTCACGGCCTGATGATGCTGGAAGACAATTGCGAAAGCATGGATGCCGAGCTGAACGGCAAGAAGTGCGGCACCTTCGGGCATCTCAACACCTTCAGCTTCTTCTTCTCGCACCACATCTCGACCATGGAAGGCGGCATCGTCCTGACCGATGACGACGAGCTGGCGCATCTGTGCCGGTCGCTGCGCGCCCATGGCTGGACCCGTGACCTGCCGGCCGATTCCACCCTTTACCAGAAGAAGTCCAACGACCATTACGAGGCCTATCGCTTCATCCTGCCGGGCTACAACGTGCGCCCGCTGGAGATCGAGGCCGCCATCGGCCGCGAGCAGTTGAAGAAGCTGCCGGGCTTCACCGCCCAGCGCCGCAAGAATCTCAAGCTGTTCCAGGATCTGTTCGCTGGCGACGAGCGCTTCATCATCCAGCGCGAGAACGGCAAAAGCTCGGCCTTCTCGTTCACCATCATCCTCAACCCGGCGCTGAAGCCCAACCGGGGCAAGGTGTTCGAGGCGCTGGCCGCCGCCGATATCGGCTATCGCATCATCACCGGCGGCAATTTCCTGCGCCACGACGTGCTGCGCTTCTACGATTACGACGTGGTCGGCGGCGCGGTTCCCAACGCCGATCTTGCCCATGATTACGGGTTCTTCGTCGGCAACCACGCCTTCGACCTGACCCCCCAGATCACCCGCCTGCGCGAGGTTCTGGACCCGGTGTGCCGCTAACTGTTTCCGCCGGCGCGAAAAACATGTCAAAAACCTGAATTACCCTGGGCTCGGCCGCTGCGGCGCCGCCCGGATATCGGCGCCACGGCGCCCAGACCACAAGAAAGAGGACCCAAGGGATGAGCTACAACGTTCTGGTCACCGGTGGTGCGGGTTATCTCGGTTCGATCATGGTGCCCGAGCTGCTGAAGGCCGGCCACAAGGTCACCGTGCTGGACAATTTCATGTTCAAGCAGAACTCGCTGGCCCATTGCGTCGCCGACCCCAATTTCGACGTGGTCAAGGGCGACGCCCGCGAGGAATCGGTTCTGAAGCCGCTGTTGGCCAAGGCCGATGTGGTGGTGCCGCTGGCCGCCCTGGTCGGCGCGCCCTTGTGCAAGCAGGACCCGATCGGCGCCACCACCACCAACCTGGACGGCCAGCTGATGCTGATCAAGGCGCTGTCGAAGCAGCAGCGCGTGCTGATGCCGATCACCAATTCCGGCTATGGCGTCGGCGAATCGGGCAAGTTCTGCACCGAGGAGACGCCCTTGCGTCCGATCTCGCTGTATGGCGTGCATAAGGTGGAAGTGGAAAAGGCGGTGCTGGACCACGGCAACGCCGTCAGCTTCCGTCTGGCCACGGTGTTCGGCATGGCGCCGCGCATGCGCCTCGACCTGCTGGTCAACGACTTCACCTACCGCGCCGTCTATGACCGCTTCGTGGTGCTGTTCGAAAGCCACTTCAAGCGCAATTACATCCATGTGCGCGACGTGTCGCGCGCCTTCTTGCACGCGCTCGACAATTTCGAGGCGATGAAGGGCCAGCCCTACAATGTCGGCCTGTCCGACGCCAACCTGTCGAAGTTCGAGCTGTGCCAGCGCATTCAGAACCAGATCAAGGATTTCGTCTTCCTGGAAGCGCCGGTGGGTGAAGACCCCGACAAGCGTGACTATATCGTCTCGAACGAGAAGATCGAGAAGACCGGCTGGAAGCCCGCCCACTCGCTCGACATGGGTATCGCCGAGCTGATCAAGGGCTACCGCATGATCAAGAACACCATCTACACCAACGTCTAGGACCAAGCCCTTGACCTTCGAGCTTGCCGGGAAGCGGGTTTGGGTGGCCGGCCATAAGGGAATGGTCGGCCAGGCCCTGGTGCGGCGTCTGGCCGCCGTCGATTGCGAAATCCTGACGGTGGACAAGGCCCGGCTGGACCTGCGCCGGCAGGCCGAGGTCGAGGCGTGGATGGCCGAGCACAAGCCCGACGCGGTGTTCATCGCCGCCGCCCGGGTCGGGGGCATCCAGGCCAATTCCGCCCGGCCCGGCGAGTTCTTCTTCGACAACAGTGCCATCGCCACCAACATCATCCATGGCGCCCACCTGAGCGGGGTGGCCAAGCTGATGTTCCTGGGCTCGGCCTGCGTCTATCCGCGCATTTGCGAGCAGCCGATCCCCGAGACCGCGATGATGACCGGCCCGCTGGAGCCCACCAACGAGGGCTATGCCATGGCCAAGCTGGGCGCCATCGCCATGGCCAAGGGCTATCGTCGCCAGTACGGCCGCGATTTCATCTCGGTGGTGCCGACTAACCTGTACGGTCCCGGCGATAATCTCGACCCGGCGGCCAGCCATGTGGTGCCGGCGACATTGCGCAAGGTGCTGGAGGCCCAGGCGGCCCGCGCCCCGGTGGTGGTGTGGGGTACCGGCAGCCCGCGGCGCGAATTCCTGCATGTCGATGATGCCGCCGACGCCATGGTGTTCCTGATGGAGCGCTATTCCGACGACGACATCATCAATATCGGCGCCGGCGAGGATGTGTCGATCCGCGAGCTGACCGAAAAGGTGTGCGCCATCGCCGGCTATGACACCGAACTGCAATTCGACCTGACCAAGCCCGATGGCATGCCCAGGAAGCAGCTCGATGCCGGCCGTCTGCTGGCCATGGGCTGGCGCCCCCGCATCGCTTTGTCCGACGGCTTGCAAGAAACATTGGAATGGGTCCGCGGGGTGCTGCCATGACCATTGATGTCGTGTTGATCAACCCGGGCGGGCGTGAACTCGTCTATCAGCAGCTGGGCAACGAGCTGACCGCCATCGAGCCGCCCTTGTGGTGCCGCCTGATCGCCGGTTACGTCCGCGACCGTGGCCTAAGCGTGGCGATCATCGATTCGGAAGCCGAGGGCTGGGGGCCGCAGCACGTGGCCGAACGGGTCGCCGAGCTTGCCCCGACCCTGGTCGGCATGGTGGTGTTCGGCCATCAGCCGTCGGCTTCGACCCAGATGATGGTCGGCGCCGCCGAGGGCTGCCGGGCCATCAAGGAGGTGTTGCCCGACACCCCGATCCTGATCGTCGGCGGCCATGTCTCGGCCCTGCCCGAGCGGACGCTGCGCGAGGAGCCGGTGGATTTCGCCTGCAAGGGCGAGGGGCCGGTGACATTGGTGCAGCTGGTGGCCCAATTGCAGGCGGGCGAACCCGACCTGGCGGCGGTCGAGGGCCTGGTGTGGTGGGACGAGGACGAGGTCCGCATCAATCCCAGCGCCACCTTGATCAGCGACCTGGATGCCGATTTGCACGGCAATGTCTGGGACATGCTGCCGATGGAGCGTTACCGCGCCCATAATTGGCAATGTTTCGGCGATCTGGGCGCGCGCCAGCCCTATGCCTCGATCTACACCTCGCTGGGCTGCCCCTACAAGTGCAGCTTCTGCTGCATCAACGCCCCCTTCGACGCCAACCGTTACCGCATGCGCAAGCCGGAAGCGGTGGTGGCCGAGATCGATCATCTGTACCGCACCTATGGAATCAAGACCTTCAAGATCATCGACGAGATGTTCGTGCTGAACGAACGCCACGTCTTCGCCATCTGCGACGGGCTGATCGCCCTGGGCTATTCCGACCAGCTGAATTTCTGGGCCTATTCCCGCGTCGATACCGTCAAGCCGCACATGCTGGAAAAGTTGCGCAAGGCCGGCATCCGCTGGCTGGCGCTGGGCATCGAATCGGGGTCGAAACATGTTCGCGACGGCTCGGACAAGCGGCTGAAATACGAAGATATCGTCGCCGTGGTGCGCGACATCCAGAAGGCCGGCATCAACGTCATCGGCAATTATATCTTCGGCCTGCCCGACGACACGGTGGAAACCATGCGCGAGACGCTGGAGCTGGCCAAGGAAGTCAATTGCGAGTTCGCCAATTTCTATTCGGCCATGGCCTATCCCGGCTCGCAGCTCTATGCCATGGCGGTGGCGCAGGGGTGGGCGCTGCCCCAGGAATGGTCGGGCTTCTCGCAGCATTCCTTTGATTGCCAGCCCTTGCCGACCGAGCATGCCTCGGCCGCCCAGGTCCTGAAGTTCCGCGACGACGGCTTTCACGAATATTTTGCCAATCCGCGCTATCTGGACATGGTGACCCAGCGCTTCGGCTGGGACACCCGCCGTCACATCGAGGAGATGGCGGTCCATCGCCTGCGGCGTAAGCTGTTGGAAGAGGAAGGCGCATGATCATCAGCCGCACCCCCTTTCGTATTTCCCTGTTCGGCGGCGGTTCGGACTATCCGCAATGGTACTTGAACCATGGCGGCTCGGTCTTGGGCTTCGCCATCGACAAATATTGCTATATCTCGCTTCGGGCCTTGCCGCAATTCTTCGAACATCGCCATCGGGTGGTCTATTCCAAGGTCGAAACGGTCAAGGACATCAGCGAGATTCAGCATCCGGCGGTGCGCGCCGTGCTGGCCGAGACCGGGGTCGATTACGGCGTCGAGATCCATCATGACGGCGATCTGCCGGCCCGATCCGGCCTGGGCTCGTCGTCGTCCTTCACCGTCGGGCTGTTGAAGGCGCTTTATGCGCAGAAGGGCCGGATGGTGTCGCAGAATTTCCTGGCCCGCGAGGCGATCCGCATCGAGCAGCAGGTGATCGGCGAGAATGTCGGCTCGCAGGATCAGATCTGGGCGGCCTATGGCGGCATGAACCGTGTCGATTTCTTCACCGACGGCAATTTTTCGGTGGTGCCGCTGGTGATGGCCCCCGAACGCCGTCGCGATCTGCTGGGCCATTTCATGCTGTTCTTCACCGGCCTGTCGCGCTTCGCGACGGAAGTGGCCGGCAAGAAGATCGCCAATCTGGAAAAGCGCGCCGCCGACATCACCCAGATGGTGGCGATGGTCGATCAGGCCCAGACCATCCTGGGCGATCCCGACCGCGACCTGTCCGACATCGGCCGCCTGCTGCATGAAAGCTGGTGTCTGAAGCGCGGTCTGGCCGATTCGGTCAGTTCCGACGACATCGATCGAATTTACAAGGCCGGCCGCGATGCCGGCGCCATCGGCGGCAAGCTGCTGGGCGCCGGCGGCGGCGGCTTCGTCTTGTTCTATGTCGAGCCCGAGCGCCAGCAGGCGGTGCGCGAGGCGTTGCACCCGCTGATCGAGGTTCGTTTCGATATCGATTATGCCGGCAGCAAGATCGTGGTCTACGAACCTGCCGGGTTGGAACACCGCTGATGGCGCCGCCGGTCCGGCTGCTGGGCCGCAGGCCTGCCTGTGAGAACCGGGTGTGGCGTGTCGATTTCGACCATATCGCCGCCGACGGTGTCGAGGTTCCCAATTACCTGACCATGGTTCCCAAAGGCCTGAGACCCGACGGGATCGGCGGCGTGTCGGTGTTGCCGGTGACCGCCGACGGGTTCGTATTGCTGCGCAACTATCGCCATGCCGTCGATGCCTGGCTGTGGGAATTGCCGCGCGGCTTCGTCGATGCCGGCGAGAGCGCCGAGAGCGCTGCGCGGCGCGAACTGGAAGAAGAAGCCGGCCTGACTTGCGACCCGGCCGATCTGGTGCCGCTGGGCTTCTTCTATCCCGAGGCCAGCACCATCCGCGCCAAGGGGGCGCTGTTCGCCGCCACCCGCTGCCGCCCGGCAGCCACGCCCCGCGATTCCGAGCCGGGGCTGGGCCAGCCGGTCACGGTTTCCCATGACGAATTGGCGCGGATGCTGAACGACGGCGAGATCGAGGATGCCTCGACCGCCATCGCCTGCCATCGCTATTTCTCGGTGCGACCGTAGGCGTCTTCCAGGCGGACGATATCGTCCTCGCCGACATATTCCCCCGACTGGACCTCGATCATCCGCAGCGGCAGCCGGCCGGGATTTTCCAGCCGGTGCGGGGTTCCGGCCGGGATGAAGGTCGATTCGTTCTCGCGCAGCGTGAACGTCTGCTCGCCGCAGGTCACCAGGGCGGTGCCGGTCACCACCACCCAATGCTCGGACCGGTGCCAGTGCTTCTGCAGGGACAGCTTCGCTCCGGGATTGACCTGGATGTGCTTGACCCGGAAGCGGTGGCCGTCATCGAGATTCTGGAACCAGCCCCAGGGGCGCCAGGCGCGGCTGCCATGGGTGGCCTCGGACCGGTTCTTGGCCTTCAGGGCCTCGACGATCTTCTTGACGTCCTGGTCATGCGCCTTGCCGGCGACCAGAACGGCGTCGTCGGTGGCGACCACCACCAGATCCTTGACCCCGATGGTGGTCAGCAGGCGGTCGTCGCTGCGCAGATAGCAGCCTTCGGTACCGGTGGTGATGACGTCGCCGATGGTGACGTTGCCGTTGTCGTCGGGCTGGCTTTCCTGCCACAGCGACGACCACGAGCCGATGTCCGACCAGCCCATCTCGACCGGCACCATGGCGGCGCGGGCGGTCTGTTCCATCACCGCGTAATCGATGCTTTCGCCGGAAAGGGTGGCGAACGGTCCTTCGGCCAGGCGGAAGAAGAACAGGTCGGTCGCGCCTTGTTCCAGCGCGTCGCGGCAGCCCTGGATCATGCCGGGGCGCAGGCGGGCCAGTTCCTCAAGGTACAGGCGGGCGGGGAACAGGAAGATGCCGCTGTTCCAGGCATAGGTGCCCTCGGCCAGATAGGTTTCGGCGGTGGCGCGGTCGGGCTTCTCGACGAAGCGCCGCACGGTGAAGCCGTCCATCACCGCCTCGCCCCGCTGGATATAGCCGTAACCTGTATTGGGCTCGGTCGGCTCGATTCCGAAGGTCACCAGATGGCCGGCCTTCGCCAGCGGCATGGCCTTGGCGATGGCAGCCTGAAAGGCGGCGACGTCGCGCACCAGATGGTCCGACGGCATCACCAGCAGCAGCGCGTCCGGTTGATCGGCGGCCAGCAGGGCGGCGACGGCGACGGCGGGCGCGGTATTGCGGCCGCACGGCTCGATGACGATGGCTTTGGGCTCGATGCCGATCTCGCGCAATTGCTCGGCGACGATGAAGCGGTGTTCCTGATTGCACACCACGATGGGGGCGGCGTTGGCCCTGAGCGCGGTCTCCTGCAGCAGCGTGCGCTCGGACAGCAGTTTCAGCATCTGCTTGGGCATCATCTCGCGCGACAGCGGCCACAGGCGGGTGCCGGCACCACCGGACAGGATCACGGGAATCAAGGTCATCGGGTGTTTCTCCAAGCCGACGTCATGCGGGCCAAGCCGTCCTTCAGGGACAAAGGCGGGGTCCATCCCAACGCCCTGAGAGGCGAATCATCGACCACCAGCGATCCGGTCAGGCGCCTGATGGTGCCAGATCGGCCGAGCAGTCGGAAGAGGATCGCGGGCAGCGGGATCAACCGGGCCGGCCGGCCCAGGCCGGCGCCCAGCAGGCGCAGTAATTGCGATGTCGAAACGTCTTCGCCGTCGCGGATCAGGAAGGTGCCCGCGGCCCGGCGTTCCAGCAGGAATCCCAGCGCATCGGCCAGATTGTCGATGCCGACCAGCGAGCGGCGGTTGGCCAGCCCACCCAGCGGCAAGGGCAGGCCGGTGTTCAACACCTTCAGCAGTGTCGCCAGGTTGCCCTTGGCGCCGGGGCCGTGGATCAGCGGCGGGCGCAGGATGGTCAGGGCCATCGGCCCGGCGACGGCGCGCAAGCCTTGCTCGGCCTCGGCCTTGGCTATGCCGTAGGGATCGCACGGGGCCGGCGGGTCGTCGGCGGTGAACGGCCGGTCGGGAAGAGTGGCCTCGCCATTGACCTTGATGGAGCTGGCGAACAGAAAATGCTTCACCCCGGCGCCGGCGGCCTGTTCGGCCAGGTGCAAGGTGGCGTCGCGATTGATCCGGCGAAACAGCGCCAGCGGATCGGTCTCGGCTTCCTGCATGACATGGGCGCGGGCGGCCAGATGCACCACCGCCTCGACACCATCAAGCGCCGGGCGCCAGTCGGTGTCGGGGCCTAGCTCGCCGATGCGGATCACCACCAGCCCCGGCAGATCGCGGCGGCTGGCGGCCACCACCCGATGGCCGCGCGCCATCAAGGCGCGGCAGACCGGACCGCCGACGAAGCCGCTGGCGCCGGTGACCAGGATCTTCATGCCGGGGCTCCCTTCGACCAGCGACTCAGCACAGCCAGCAGGGCGGCGACCACCGCGATGGCGGCGCCAAGCCCGACCCAGGTCAGGCCCATGGCGGCCAGGGCGGCGGCGCCGATCAGCACGATATTGGCGGCGCCGATGATTGCGGCCACCTGATCGTGGCGTTTGCCGCCCTGGACGGCGCGCTGATAGAAATGCAGGCGGTGGGCCTGCCACACCTTCTCGCCCCTGAGGGCCCGGCGGGTCAGGGTGATGGTGGCGTCGGCGACATAATAGGCCGGCAGGATCAGCGCGGCGGCCAGCTGGCCCTCGGCGGCCAGGGCGGCCAACAATCCGCCCAGCACGAAGCCGAACGGCACGCTGCCGGAATCGCCCAGGAACATCCGGGCCGGGTGCCAGTTGAAATGCAGGAAGGTTCCGCCGATCACCGCGACGGTCAGGGCGGCGGACGCCACCACCGGGTCGGCGCCGGCCAGACCGGCGACGATGGCGATGCCGCCGCCCAGCGACATCGTTTCGATCCCGGTGATTCCGTCGATGCCGTCCATGAAATTATAAAGGTTGACGAACCACAGCCAGCCCAGGCCGGCCAGCAGTGCGTCGAGCCACCAGGGCAGGGCCGGGCTGATGACCCAGCCTGCCAGCATCGTCACACCCAAGGCGACCATGGCCGCCTGGACCAGGAAACGTGGGCCGGGGGCCAAGCCGCGCCGATCGTCGATCCACGAGACCGCCAGCAGAACCACCGTTCCCGCCCCCAAGGCCAGGGCCAAGGGGTGCCGAGCCTGCCATCCCATCAGCAGCATCAGCGCCGCCATCACCGGGCTGGTGGCCAGGCCGCCGCCGCGCGGGGTTGGCAGGGTGTGGCTGGACCGTTCGTTGGGAAAATCGAGGATCTGGCGCCGCTTCAGCCAGGACAGCACGGCCCGGCCGGCAACCAGGGTGGCGGCGCCTGCGACCACTAGCCATGGCCAAGCCTGCGGCATCACCGTCCTTACTCCGCCAGGGCGACGCGCTGACCCCGGGCCAGCGAATCGAGCACGGCGATGGTGGCCAGGCTGGTCTCGATCAGCTCGGCCTCATCGACCGGAGCCGGGCCGCCGGCCGCTACCGCCGCGGCGAAGGCCTCCAGTTCCGCCCGGTGGCCCTTGTCCTGGCCCAATCCGGACTTTTCCGTGCGGGTCTTGCCGTTCTCGGTCACCGTCAGAGTCAGGAAATTGTCGATCACCAGAACAGTTCCGCCAGCGAAACACTCGAAGCGTTCTTTGGAATAGGACGAATCGCCCTGGGCGGTGTAGATGATGGTGGCTAGCGAGCCGTCCTTGAAGGCCAAGGTGACGGTCAGGTCGTCGCAACCGCCATGGGTGACGCGGGCGGCATCGGCCTGGACGGTGGAGATCGGGCTGCCGACCAGGGTGCGGGCCAGATCGACGAAGTGGCAGACCTCGCCCAGAATGCGACCGCCCCCTTCCTCGGCGGCGTTGACCCAGCTTTCCGCCGGCAGTGCGCCGGCATTGACCCGGAGCACCAGGATCTTCGGCCCGTGGTGGCGGGCCAGCAGGGCGCGGGCCTTGACGGTCAGCGGTGCGAAGCGGCGGTTGAAGCCGACCAGGAAGAAACCGGCCGAGCCCCGGCGGGCGGCGATCACCTGGTTCAATTGCAGGCGATCCAGCGCCAGCGGCTTTTCGACGATCACCGACTTGCCGGCGGCCAGGCAGCGCGCCGTCAGCTCGGCATGGTTGGAATGGCGGGTGGCCACCAGCACGCCGTTGATGGAGGGGTCGCCCAGTAATTGGTCGAGATCGGTGGTGGCGGTGGTGAAGCCGAAGGCGGTGCGGGCATGTTCGGCAGTCTGTCCGCGGGTGGTGCAGATGGTGCGGAAGTTGACGCCGGGCAGGCGCTTGAATTCCGGCAGCAGCACGGTGCGGGCGAAATTGCCGGCGCCGACCACGCCCAGCACGCAGCCGCCATCGGCGACAAGAGGCGCCGGGAAGATTGGTGTGGCGGCTTTTGTTGCCTCGTCGTAATGAAGGATGACGCCCAGGTGGGGCTCGGCCCCGCGGGTGACCAGGTCATAGGCGCTTTCGGCGCGATCGAAGGGAAAGCGATGGGTGATCAGGGCGCCGACATCCAGGCGCCGGGCCAGGGTCGGGCTCATCAGACGCACGCATTCCTTCAGGTTTTCCGCCTCGGTCCAGCGCACCCAGCCGGCCGGATATTTCAGGCCCCGGCCTTCGAAATCCTCGTCATAGCGGCCTGGGCCATAGGACCGCGACACCATCAGCTGCAGTTCCTTCTTCATGAAGGCCGCATAGGGGAATTCGGTGCCGGTCTTGCCGACCATCACTACCCGGGCGCGGTCGCGGGCCAGCTCGGCGGCCAGTTCCAGCGGTTCCGCCGAATCGGTGGCGGCGCAGACCAGGATACCGTCGCATCCCAGGCCACCGGTCAGGGTGGCGACCGCCTCGGCCAGGCCGGGCTCGCCCAGTTTCCAGGACAGCTCGGCCCCGGTGCGCCGCGCCAGCTCCAGGCGCGCGGGATTGACGTCGATGGCGATTACCCGCACCCCGGCCAGGGTGGCCAATTGCTGGGCGATCTGGCCGACCAGGCCGACGCCCAGCACCGCGACGACGTCGCCCAGCTGCGGCGCCAGATTGCGCAGGCCGGCCATGGCGATGGCGGCGACGGTGCCGAAGCAGGCCTCCTCGTCCGAGAGACCGTCGGGGATGGGGGCGACCAGATTGCGCGGCACCACGTTCAGTTCGGCATGGTTGGCCAGGCCGGCCCCGGCCATGGCGACGCGCTGGCCGACCTGGAACAGGCCTTCGCAGCCGGCGCCGACGGCCACCACCTCGCCGGCGGCGGAATAGCCCAGCGGCAGCGGCTCGTCCAGGCGGGCCATCACCGCCTTGAACGTGGCCAGCACGCCGTCGCGCTTGGCCTTGTCCACCACCTTGCGCACAAGGTCGGGCCGTTCCTTGGCCTTGCCGGCCAGGCTTTTCTTGGCGAAGTCGATGACCATCCGCTCGGTGCCGGCGGAAATCAGCGACGCCCGCGTACGCACCAGCACCGTCCCCGACCGGACCCGAGGCTCGGGGACCTCGGTCAAGGCCAGCTTGCCGGACCGCGCACTTTGGATGACCTGCTTCATAGGATTGCCCCTGGCCTGAACCCAGGGCTATATACGGCGATCCTTGGCCTTTGGGAAAGACCGAATCCATGTGTGGCCTAGCCGCGATTCTCGCCGGAGCCGGCGCTTCCCGTCCGGTGGATGCCGACGAGTTGGTGCGGATTCGCGATGCCATGACGGCGCGCGGTCCCGACGGCCGGGGTCTGTGGCTGTCGCCAGATGGCCGGGTCGGGCTGGCGCATCGCCGTCTGGCCATCATCGACCTGTCGCCGGCCGGGGCTCAGCCGATGGCCAGCACCTGCGGCGGCTATCGCATCGTTTTCAACGGCGAGATCTACAATTACCGGGCCTTGCGGGCCGAATTGGAGGCCGAGGGCGTCACCTTCCGCTCGCATACCGATACCGAGGTGATCCTGGAGCTGTATCGCCGCGACGGCATGGCCATGCTGGAGCGTCTGCGTGGCATGTTCGCCCTTGCCCTGTGGGACCAGGCCCGGCAGGGGATGCTGCTGGCCCGCGATCCCTTCGGGATCAAGCCGCTTTACGTCGCCGATGACGGAAGTACCCTGCGGGCGGCGTCCCAGGTCAAGGCGCTGCTGGCCGGCGGCGCCATCGACACCCGCCCGGATCCGGCCGGCCATGTCGGCTTCTTTCTGTGGGGCCATGTCCCCGAACCCCATACGCTGTACGACCGCATCAAGCCGGTGGCGGCGGGATCGTGGATCTGGGCCGGGTCCGACGGCACACGCCGGTACGGGCAATTCTTCGATCTGCGCGCGGAATTCGGACGCCCGGCCGGGCCAGCCGGGGCCAGCCTGCGCGAGGCCTTGCTGGACAGCGTCCGCCACCACCTGGAGGCCGATGTTCCGGTCGGGGTTTTCCTGTCGTCGGGGCTGGACTCGGCGACCCTGACCGCCTGTACCCGCGAGCTGACGGAAACCTTGCCCCATACCGTGACGCTGGGTTTTCGGGAGTTCGCCGGCGGACCCAGGGACGAGACGCCGCTGGCCGAGCGCATCGCCGCCCATTACGGCACCCACCATCGCACCATCCATATCACCGCCGCCGATTTTGCCGCCCATCGCGAGCGCATCATCGCCGACATGGATCAGCCGTCGGTCGATGGGGTGAACACATGGTTCGTGGCCAGGGCGGCGCGGGAATGCGGTTTGAAGGTCGCGTTGTCGGGGCTGGGCGGCGACGAGCTGTTCGGGGGGTATGATTCCTTTCGCCAGCTTCCCCGGCTGGTCGCCGCGATGGCGCCCCTGCGCCACGTGTCCGGACTGGGCCGAATGGTGCGACGGATGACCGCACCGTGGATCGGGCGGTTTGCCTCGCCCAAGGCCGCCGGCCTGCTGGAATACGGGACCAGCTTCGGCGACGCCTATTTGTTGCGGCGCGGCCTGCACATGCCGTGGGAACTGGCCGGGGTCATGGATCCCGAGATGGCCAGGATCGGCTGGCGCGACCTGCAGGCCCGTGCCGCCCTGGCGGCGGCGGCGGCGGACATCGCGGGTGATCGCCGGAAGGTGTCCGCCCTGGAAATGGGCTTTTACATGCGCAACCAGCTTTTGCGCGACGCCGATTGGGCCGGCATGGCCCATTCGCTGGAAATCCGCGTGCCGCTGGTCGATGTCGAGCTGTTCCGGACGGTGGTCGCCCTGGCGGGCGACGGCCAAGGACCCGGCAAGCAGGACATGGCGGCCTGTTCGGTCCCGGCGCTGCCCCACGAGGTCCTCAACCGTCCCAAGAGCGGCTTCTTCGTGCCGGTCGCGCAATGGCTGGGCGAGCGGACGCTGAAGGGATGGGCGGCCAGGGTCTATGACGCGTTTGCCGCGTGATGGTCCCCGATCCGGTCGCGGTTTTTGCTTGCCAGCACCCCCTTCATCGTAGCACTTGTGTCTCGGGTGGCCATCCTGCGGTGGCTCGCTTTTCTCAGGGTATGGAGGTGGCGTGACCGACTGCAGTGACACTCTGGACATCAGTATCGTCGTTCCCGCTTTCAACGAGCGCGAGACGCTGGCCGCGCTGGTGGCGGGGGTGCGTGCGAGTCTGCAGCCGGTGCCCGGCCGAACCTGGGAAATCCTGTTTATCGACGATGGCAGCCAGGACGGCAGCTGGGACGAGATGACCCGCCTGGCCGCCGAGGATGGCTCGGTGCACGCCATCCGGATGCGGCGCAATTTCGGCAAGGCGATGGCGCTGTCGGTCGGGTTCCGGGCGGCGCGTGGCCGGACGATCGTGACCATGGACGCCGATCTGCAAGACGACCCGCAAGAGATTCCGCGTTTTCTCGACAAGCTCGAAGAGGGCTACGACCTGGTGTCCGGCTGGAAGGAACGCCGCCAGGACCCGCTGGACAAGACCTTGCCGTCGCGCTTGTTCAACGCGGTGACGTCGAAGGTGTCGGGCGTGAAGCTGCGAGACTTCAATTGCGGCTTCAAGGCCTATCGGGCCGGCGTGGTGCGCAACATTCGCCTGTATGGCGAGCTGCACCGTTATATTCCGGTCCTGGCCCACGCCCAGGGTTTCCGGATCGGCGAGATTCCCGTCCAGCACCATCCCCGTCGCTTTGGCGTTTCCAAATACGGGCTCGAGCGCTATGTCCGCGGTCTCTTGGATTTGCTGACCGTGGTGGCCCTGACCCGCTACTCGACCCGACCGGGCCATCTGTTTGGCGGCATCGGCGTGGCGCTGGGCCTGGTCAGCGCCGCGGTTCTGGCGTGGTTGACCGGCGTTTGGCTGTTCACCGACAACGCCATCGGCCACCGCCCGCTGCTGTCCTTCGGGGTCATGACCGGGGTGATCGCCGTCCAGTTGGTCTGTTTCGGCATGCTGGCCGAGTTGATCGTCGCCAAGGGCGAACTTGTCGATCCCGCCTGTCTGGTGGCCGAGACCAGCCGAAACGAACCACCCGGCGACAGCTGAGACGGCACGGCGGACGGCGCGATGCTGTTCAACTCATTCGAGTTTCTTTTCCTGTTCCTGCCGGTGACGCTGGCGGTGTTCTTCGCCCTGGGGCGGACCGGCCGTACCGTCGCTGCCGAAACCTGGCTTCTGGTCGTCTCGGTGCTGTTCTATGCGTGGTGGGACTGGCGCAATCTGCCGATCCTGACGCTGTCCATCGCCGTCAATTTCCTGATCGGCCGCCGTCTGGCCCTGTTCGCCGCCATCGATTCACCGGCCTTGCGGCGAACGTGGCTGATCGCGGGAATCGGCGCCAACCTGACGGCGCTGGGCTATTTCAAGTATGCCGCCTTTCTGGCCGACGGTTTGGTTCCGTTGGTCGATATGCGCGCCGCCGCCGCCGGCATCGAGCTGCCGCTGGGCATATCGTTCTTCACCTTCACCCAGACCGCCTTCCTGATCGATGCCTACCGTCGTCAGGTCTGCGAGGCCAATCCCCTGCATTACGGCCTGTTCGTCACCTATTTCCCCCATCTGATCGCCGGCCCGATCCTGCACCACAAAGACATGATGCCGCAGTTCGCCGAGCCGGAAACCTACCGGATCCGGCCCCACGACCTGGCGGTTGGCCTGACGGTCTTCGCCATCGGCCTGTTCAAGAAGGTGGGACTAGCCGACCACGTGGCGCCCACCGCCAGCGCGGTGTTCGAGGCCGCACGGGATGGGACGGCGCTGACTCTGGGCGACGCCTGGCTGGGGGCGCTGTGCTACACCTTGCAGATCTATTTCGACTTTTCCGGCTATTCGGACATGGCGCTGGGGCTGGCCCGGGTGATCGGCGTCCGCTTCCCGTTGAACTTCAATTCGCCGTACCAGGCCCTGTCGATCGTCGATTTCTGGCGGCGCTGGCATATGACCCTATCGCGCTTCCTGCGCGACTATCTGTATTTCCCGCTGGGCGGCAACCGCCGGGGCAGCGCCCGGCGCCACGTCAACCTGATGCTGACCATGCTGCTGGGCGGATTGTGGCACGGGGCCAATTGGACCTTCGTGATTTGGGGCGGGCTGCACGGACTTTATCTGATGGTCAATCATGCCTGGCATGGGCTGCAGGACCGGATGGGCCGCCGCCTGCTGACCGGTGCCGGCGGGCGGCTGGTTGCCGGGACGCTGACCTTCGTGGCGGTGATGGTGGCCTGGGTGTTCTTCCGGGCCGACTCGGTGGTCTCGGCCGGGCGCGTCCTGACGGCGATGGCCGGTCTGGATCAGCTGCGCCTGCCGCGCCGGGTGGCCGATCTGCCTGGGGCTGGCTGGCTGGAGGCGCACGGTGTACAATTCGGCGCGGTGTTCAGCGAGCAGGTCGTGACCACGCCGCTGGAGACGTCCGCTCTTGCCGCGCTGCTGCTGCTAATCTGCTGGCTGATGCCCAACACCCAACGGATCGTGCCCGAGATCGCCCTGGACCCGCGTGATGAATCCTGGCGGTGGCGCCCGGTTCCGTCGTGGGCGGCGGTGGTCGGCTTGATGCTGGCGGCGGGAATCCTGGGAATGTCGCAGGTCAGCGAATTCATCTACTTCAATTTCTGAGCAGGTCGCGGTAATGCAGATTTCCTCCCCCGCCGGTTACCTGCGGATCGCCCTGTCGGTCGCCGCCGCGGCATGCGCGGCGGCTGCGGCGCTGACGGCGACGGTCGATCCGTTCGGTCGGCTGGGCCGCGCGCCGTGGGGGCTTTACGCGTCCAGCGAGCGCGACGCCAAGCCGCATCTGGCCCGATTGGGTGGTCACGACGCCCTGATCATCGGTTCCAGCAAGACCGCCATCATCGACCCGGCGATGCTGCCGCCGCCCTGGCGCTTTCTCAACGCGTCGTTTGCCTCGGCGGTGCCCGAGGAGATCGCCGAATTTCTCGACGGCTACGTCGGCCAGACACGGCTGGTTCTGATCGGGCTGGATTTCTACATGATGAACGAACGGGGCTTTCCGGCCAGCCGGGGCGCCTTCGCGGCGCGCGAGGGCCAGGCGGTCGCCAGCTACCTGCTCAGCGGTCCGGCCGCCGTCGCCAGCCTGGACACGCTGTGGCGGGCCGCGGTCAAAGGCGAACCTCCGGGCGTGGCCGTCCCCGCCGGCAACCGGGTGAAGGCCGCCGATGCGCCGGGGGCGCGGATCGACGACCAGGCGACCTTGGCCATGTTACGGGCCCGCCATTACCATGATGTCCGTTATGCTGAGTGGCGGCTGGCCCACTTGGCAGAGACCGTCCAGCGCCTGCAAGCGCGCGGTGTGACCGTCAAGGTGTTCATCAATCCGCTGGCACCGGTGATCCTCGAGCTGCTGAGATCCCTGCCGGCCTGGCCGGATTTCCTGCGGTTCCGTGCCGACGTGGCGCGATACTTTCCGGGGTCGAAGGATCTGTCGTGGTCGGATCTGTCCGACCGGAGCGGCTTCTATGCCGCCGATCCGTTCCATTACAAACCCGAGATCGGCCGTCGGTTGGTTGCCGCGATCCTGGACGAGGCGGCGCCGTGACCGCCCCGGAATCGTCGCGCCGGAAGGTTTGGCTGCGGCTGATCGCAGCATTGGTCATCACCGCCGCCATGACCGCCGTGATCGCCGCCAAGGTCGATATCGGCGCCATCGGCGGGCATCTGACCGCCGCCCGGCCGGGCTGGTTGGTGGCGGCGGCATTGTTGGTGCCGGTGATCAGCCTGCTGCGCGGAATCCGCCTGGCCATCGTCGTCCGGCGGCCGCCGACACCGCCCTTGCTGGCCATTTCGGTGCTGCACAATTTCGTTGCCTCGGTGGCGCCGATGCGGTCGGGCGAGCTGGCCTTGCCGTTGCTCCTGCGGCGGTTGGGCATCGATGCCTGGCATTCGGCCGGGCTGTTGCTGGCTCTGCGCGGCTACGATCTGCTGGCGGTGTTGTTCTTCGGCGGTCTCGCCACGGTCTGGCTGGGGCCGGACATCCCGGCCTTGCGCCCGTTGGCGCCGGCCGCTTTGGTGTTGGCCATCGGCGCCACCTTGACGGCGCTGCTGCTGCCGCGGGTGGTGGCCGCCCTGCACCGCCTGGTGGCGTCATTCGCCGAGCGTCCCTGGATGGCCCGCCTGGACCGACCGCTGTGCGGCATCCTCAGCGGATTCGATCGGCGTCGCGGTTTGTGGGTCCTTTATCTGGTCAGCCTGCTGACCTTTGCGGTCAACTTCACCTTCTTCCATTGGTGCGCCATCGCGCTTGGCGCCGACCAGCAGCCGATGGTGACGATGTTCTGCGGTTGCGCTGCGGTTCTGGCCTTCGTTCTGCCCATTAACGGACTGGCCAGTTTCGGTCCGATCCAGGGGGCGTGGACGGCGACGGCGGCGCTGGCCGGCGTGCCGGCGGACCTGGCCTTCGCCACCAGCGTCTTGATGCATGCCTTGTTTTTGGCGGTCTCGGGGGGGCTGGCTCTGATTTCCCTAATGTTCTTGCCTCGCCCAGACTTATATAATAAGTCTAGCACTGGTGCCATTTGATATAGGCTATATGATAGCGTGTTCGCACACCTTTGCGTGAACACGGATGCGCCACGTCACAATGGACTGCCTTGGGTTGTCAATCGTGGCGTTCGATAGAGATGGCAAGACTTAAAGCCTTTTTGCGCCTGTGTATCGCCAATGGGGTGGTGCTGGCCGTTTTGTTGGCGGTCCTTAACGGGTTCTGCTGGGTTCTGATTTCCGGCTACAACACCGTCCGCTACGACATTCTGGAAGTAGCGTCGGACTCCCGGGCAGAATTGCCCGTTTATGACGATCGAGCCTTGGCCCGGCAAATCTACCAGGAACATCGTGCCATCCCGGTCCGCTTCCGCTCGTATGTCGATTGGCGCAGAGAGCCTTATCAAGGCCGCCATACGACGGTCGATGCCGGCGGCAGCCGTCGCCATTTCGAGCCATCTGTACCCTTATCCGGCAAGACCATAGGCGTCTTCGGCGGGTCAACCGTTTGGGGGACGGGGGTCGCCGATGCCGATACCATCCCAGCTCAGTTGCAGGCCGCTTTGCCGGGTGTCGTCGTGTTCAACGAGGGAGAATCCGGCTATATGAGCCGGAATAGCCTGGACCGTCTGATCAACCTTGCTAACCAGAACCAGATGCCAGACGTCGTAATCTTCTATGATGGCGTCAACGACATCGAGCATCAGTGCGAGCCGGGCTCAAGAATCAACGCCCATCATTTCGAGGACCAGATCAACCGGGGCCTGGAATGGCAGGCGCAGGGCAAAGGGCAGAGTCTTGCCGTGATGCTTGGACGAATTGGTGACATGGTGTTTCTCGAACATACCCGAGACATGGCCCAACGCATCGTCAAGCGAAGCCGGATGATGGCTGGCAAAGAGGGTGTCCAAGCCATCGAAGTTCACTGGATGTGTGCGGGCGATTCCCGGCGTACCCGCCAAGTCGTGTCCACCTTGATCGAAAACTGGCGCATTGCCCACGCCATCGTAACCGCCCGGGGAGGGCATTTTCTGGCGGTCTTGCAGCCCAACGCCTATATCGGCCGTCACCGGACCGACTACTTGACCCTGGATGATCGGCAGCGAGCCGAGTATCTGGCCGTTTACGCCGAGCTGCGCCGCCAGTTGGCGGAGCGGCCAATGTCCTGGGTGGTCGATTTCACTGATAGCCTCGATGTTCTGGCGGAAAATCCGGTCTTTACCGACTTCTGCCATTTAGGGGTGGCGGGCAATCGCCAGGTGGCACAGCGTCTGCTGGCGCAGGTCAAACCACTTCTTGGTGGTGGCTGAATCCGGTCGGTCGCCCCGGCGATGTCCCCACACAGGATGTGGTGGATTTGCGGTTCGCTGCCATGCAATACTCCGCCCCCATGAAAATACTCTTCGTCACATCCCACCTGTTCTATTCCGAGCCCTTGGGCGTCATGCTGTTGTCGGCGATCGCCAAGCGAAAGGGCCACCAGACGCGGCTATGCGTCCTGACCCGCCAGTCGATGGAAGAAGCGTTGCGCGAGTTCGAACCCGACGTGATCGGCTATTCGACGATTACCGCCAACGAACAGTTCTTCATCGATGGCGACAATGAGGTGAAGGACTATATGCGCCAAACCGGGCGCAAGGTCTGGCGCGTCATGGGGGGGCCGCATCCGACCTACTTCCCGGAAGTCCTCGACAAGATGGGCCTTGATGCCATCGTCGTCGGGCACGGCGACAACGCCTTGCCGGCGATCTTGGACCGGATCGAAGCCGGGCAGGATTTCTCCGGCATCCCCAACGTGCTGCAATCCTCGGGCGACACCTTGATCAAGGAAGTGATCGAGGATCTGGACTCGCTGCCGTTCCTCGACCGCTCGCTGATCTATGACTTCGATCCCAACCTGCAGCGTGTCGGCATCCGGTCGTTCCAGACCCAGCGGGGCTGCCCCTACAAGTGCACCTATTGCTTCAATCACGCCTTCAACCGAATGTTCAAGGGCGATGGCCGCAAGCTGTTCGTCCGCCGGTCGGTGGATCACCTGCTGGCCGAAATCAAGCATGTCCGCGAGACCTATCCGCAATTGCGGTTCATCCGCTTCTCGGACGATGTGTTCGCGATTCGCGCCGATGCTTGGCTGGAAGAATTCGCCGAGCGCTATTCGGCGGAAATCGGTCTGCCGTTCTATTGCCTGATCCGCGCGGATGGGTTGACCGACGATGTTGGCCGGCTGCTGAAGAAGGCCGGCTGCTGTTCGGTGTCGATGTCCATCGAGACCGGCGTGCTCGAGGCCCGGATGACCGTGCTCAAGCGCAACATGCCGGACAAGGTGATGCTGGACGCCTATGAGGTGTCGCGCAAATACGGCATCTATACCCATTCCAACACCATGCTGGGGCTGCCCGGGACGACGTTGGAAGACGATTTCACCTCGATCAACTTCGCCCGCAAGGCGTCGCCGACGGCGACGACCTTCAGCGTGTTCTGCCCGTTCCCCAAAACGGAACTGACCGAATATGCCAAGCTGAAGAATGTTCTTCCGGATGATTTCGACTACAACAATACGTATAGAAACGAATCCGTCCTGACGAACTACACCCCGATCGAGCGCCGGATCCAGGTCAATCTGGTCTATCTTGGCCCGATCTTCTGCAATCTTCCCGATTTCATGCAGCCGATGCTGAAGCCATTGGCCAGCCTGCCGATCACCAGCGTCTATAATTTCATCGGGTCCATCTTCAACACGTACCTGCTGAGCTTCCGGATCTTCCGGGGCGCGCAGCCGTCCGACCCGGTCAGCTGGATCAAGGCCGCCTGGCGGGCCGTCTATTACTACTTCTTCAGCGGCCAGAAGCAGAAGCGGCGCAACAAGACCGCTTCGGTGGCGACCGCCGCGACGGACGCCGCGTCGTAATCACGGGATCGGATCGAAAGCTGGGGCTTCAGCGAAGCCCCAGCTTTTCCCGTAGCCTGGGTCGATGATAGCGAAGTTCGACCGCACGGGTGCCGGCCGGAATGGCCATCGCCATCTGGGCGCCGTTGACCGGCTGAAGAACCACCGGATTCCCGTCGATCTTGGCGCTCCAATACGGCGAGAACGGGATCGACACGACAACCACGCCGCCATCGGGGGCATCGACCCGGGCGTCGATTCCGTCGGTCACCAGATCGAAGCCCACCACAGACAGACTGTTGGTCGGCCGCAGGCTGGCCAGGGTGTCCTCGGCGGCGACGATGCCGCCGTCCGGTCCATGCCGGCGGACCAGTTCATAGAATCCGGGATGACGGTCGTTGTCGGAACTGGCGACGGCGTAGCGCGCGGGATACAGCCGGGGCGCCGGACTGCCGATGGCATAGACCCTGATCGCCGGAGCCGACACCATCTCGCGCAGATAGCCCAGGACGCGCTGACCGACAGGATCGGTGCGGCGGCTGGGCAGGTCCTGGTCGGGCGGCGGTCCCCAGACCTGGCGGACATCGGCCCCGGTCAGGGGGAGCGCGCTCAGGACATAGCCGACATTGACCAGGCGCAACATCGCCAGGTCGGCATGCCCGGTCAGGTCGATGCTGGCGCAGCATTTCATGTCCAAAGCCGCGGTTTCCAGCGTGATATAGCTGGATTCGGCGTCGCCGGGATGCTTGAGGACGGCATGCAGCCAGAAATACGAATAATTGGTCAGGTTCAGATTGAACATTCCGTCGAAGCTGCTTAATCCGGCGGCGGCGGCCAGGTTGTTCGGCAGGCGATAGGGCACGGTCACCACCCGCACCGGTTCGGTGGTGGGCAACCGGATGGCGGCCACGTTTTCCAGCCCGGCGACGTCGTTGGCCAGACCGCCCAGGCTGACCCAGGTGCTGAGATTGTAGGCCTTGCACCAAACGAGATTGGCGACGGCCAATCCGCCGACGGCCGCGAACACGGCATGGCGGGCGCGCCGCTGGCCGGCAGCCGCCAGCGCGCCGGTGCCAAGGCAGACTGCCATCAGGGCCAGGATGTCCAGGGACAGCCGGACCCGATCCCAATTCAGGCTGGCCAGCGGCTTCAGCTTGCCCATGGCGGCCCACGGCAGGTTCTGGATGACCAGCCCGCCGACGGCGCTGACCAGCAGGACCACCGCCATCCGTTTCCATTGGGGCGACCGCGCCAGCCACAGCGCGGCCAGGCCCAGCCACAGGCAGGCGATGCGGTGATCGGCAAGGTCGGTGATCTGGATCAGCGCGTGAACCACGGTATCGACCGGGGCGAGCGTCAGCACGGTTTCCGCCGAGCGGAAGGCATAGGGCGACAATTGCGCCTTGGCCCACAAGGATTCGTGCCAGTTCAGGACCAGCAGGCCGCCCAGGGCGGCGATCCCCATCATGCTTTTCAGCGGCCGGCAGCGCGGCACCATTGCCAGCGACAGGGCCAAGGCGCCAACGGCCGCCATGCCGCTATGGGTGGGCGTGCTGGAGATGGTGTGCAGCAGGCCGATCCCGATCAGCGGCGGCCAATAATTCCGGCGCGCCGAGCGTCCCACCGCCAGGTGGATCAACAGCGGGATCAGGGCAAAACCCAGGCCGTGAACCCAGGTCAGCTTGACGAAATACTGGTTGCTCAGGGTGTAGACCGCCGCCACCGCCAGCGCCAGCAGCCGGTCGGCGCCCAACGACCTGCGCGCGAGCAGGTACATGCCGACCAGGGCCACCCCTTCCTGGGCGATGCGCAAGATCGCGCTGGTCGCCCACAGGGGCAGGACCGACAGCAGAAGGCGGTCGAGCGCCACATATTGTCCGGTGAACAATCCCAGGGCGGCGACGTCGTTTCCGCCGGCGAAGGCATGCGCGAACTGTCCGCCCGGATGCCGATCGACCAGATAGGTCTGCACCAGGGGGGTGAAATCCAGATCGGCATAGGTGGCGAGATAGGAGGCCGGCCCCAGAATCCAGAATTCCAGGCTCGCCAGGGCGGTCCAGCCGATCATCAGGACCCGGGCGCCGTGGCGGGACGGCTCGGCCGGCGGGCGGCTGAGCAGTCCGGCGACGGTCAGCGCCAGAGCGGCCAGAGCGACAGTCGCAAGCGTCAGACCGTACGAGGTCGTGGGAAGGGTGGGGAACATACCGGCTTTCATGCCGCATCGGCGGCCAGGGCAGCAAGACCAAAATGCGGCCGGGCGACGGATTGACGTTCATGGGATGAACATGGTATGGCTGGGCCTCCTTGCCGGGGTACCCATGTCAGAATCCATCGACAAAGCGCTTACCAGGGACGAGCCTGGGCTTCTGTTGAAGCTGCTGTCCGCCATCGACGGCAACAGCCGGGTCACCCAAAGGACCATCGCCCGCGATCTCGGGATCGCCTTGGGTCTGGCCAATGCCTATCTCAAAAGGTGCGTCAAGACCGGCCTGATCAAGGTGGCAATGGCGCCGGCCAATCGCTACGCCTATTACCTGACGCCGACCGGGCTGGCCGAGAAGGGGCGTCTGACCGCCGAATTCCTGCGGCAATCCTTCTATCTTGTCCGGGCCGCTCGCCAGGAATACGGCGATATCTTTGCCGCCTGCAGCGACCGTGGCTGGAAGCGGGTCGTCTTGTGGGGGGCATCCGAGATCGGCGAGATGGCGGTGCTGGCGGCCTTGGATCACCCCGTCGAGATTTTGGGATTCGTCGATGACGCTGCCGAGCGGGACAGGTGTGCCGCCCTGGCCGTCCTGCCGACGCCCAAGACGTTTTCCACGGCCGAGGCGGCGATCGTTACCGATCTCAAGGCCCCGCAGGCCACTTTCGACCGCGCCAGGGCCTTTATGGGACCCGACCGCGTGTTCGCCCCCCGCTTTCTTGGCATTTCCGTCCGCTCTGGCGTCGAGGATCGTCCGTGACCCATTTTCATACCGCCGACCCGTTGCTGTCTCGCATTCTTCGGCGCACCCGCGCCCTGTTCGCCGACGACATCGACGCCCATTCTCCGGCGCTGCGGGCCGCCATTGACGGCAAGCGCCTGCTGGTGGTCGGTGCCGCCGGCTCGATCGGCGGGGCGTTCGTCAAGCAGGTGGTCCGGTTCCGGCCGGCCAGCCTGCATCTGGTGGACGTCAACGAAAATACCCTGGTGGAAATCGTCCGCGACCTGCGCTCGTCCTCGGACCTGGCCCTGCCCGAGGACTTCAAGACCGTCAGTGTCGATTTCGGCACCGACGAGTTCCTGCGCTTCGCCGCCGATCACTGCCCTTACGACGCCTTCGTCAATTTCTCGGCCGTCAAGCATGTGCGGTCCGAACGCGACGTCTACAGCCTGTTGCGCATGGTCGATGTCAATGTCGGGGCGCTGTCGCGTTTCCTGGATCACCCGTCGGCCCGGGGGCTGTCGCGGATATTCTCGGTCTCGACCGACAAGTCGGTGCGCCCGGTCAACCTGATGGGGGCCACCAAGAACCTGATGGAAAAGGTGCTGTTCGAGCAGGCCGGCCAGGCCGTGGCCAGCTCGGCCCGTTTCGCCAATGTCGCTTTTTCCGCCGGCAGCCTGCTCGAGGGTTTCGAAAGCCGCCTGGCCAAGGGACAGCCGCTGGCGGCGCCGTCCGATGTGCGCCGCTATTTCATCTCGCACGAGGAATCCGGCCAGCTGTGCCTGCTGGCGGCCTTCCTGGGGCGGGCCAACGAAGTGTTCTTTCCGCGCTTCGACCCCGACAGCGACCTGATGACCTTTTCCGACATCGCCGTCGCCTTCCTGCGCCATCATGGTCTCGAGCCGATTCTGTGCTCCAGCGAGGACGAGGCCCGGGCGATGACCGCCATTCCCAAGGGGGGGTGGCCGTGCTGGTTCGCGCCGTCCGACACGACCGGCGAGAAGCCGTTCGAGGAATTCCACCGCACCGGTGACCGCATCGACACCGCACGGTTCACCGCCCTGGGCGTGGTGGTCGAGACGCCGCCGCCGGCCGGGACCGTGGAGGCCTTCCTACAGGATGTCGCGGCGATCCGGGGCTCGGAGCGCTGGGTCAAGGACGAGGTGGTGGCCGCGGTGCGCCGCGCCGTCCCCGAGCTGGTCCACGAGGAACGGCATAAAAGCCTGGAACAGAAGATGTGAGGGGCCAATGATTCCGTTGTGCGTACCGAATCTGGGCGGGAACGAGGCGGCCTATCTGCAGGAATGCATCACCTCGACCTTCGTGTCGTCGGTGGGGCCGTTCGTCGATCGCCTGGCCAGCCTGACCGCCGAAGCGGCCGGTGCCGCCCATGCCGTTCCCACCTCCAGCGGCACGACCGGGCTGCAACTGGCCCTGGTGGCGGCGGGGGTTGGCCTTGGCGATCTGGTGGTGCTGCCCAGCTTCACCTTCATCGCCAGCGCGAACGCCATCAGCCATTGCGGCGCGCGGCCCTGGCTGATGGATGTCGATGCCGGGTCCTGGACCCTGGACCCGGTCCTGCTGCGCCGGATGTTGGAAACCCAGGCCGAGCGGCGCGGCGGCGCCCTGCGCCACAAGGCCACCGGGGCGCGGGTCGCGGCGATCATGCCGGTCTACACCCTGGGCCAGCCGGCGGACATGGATGCCATCGGCGCCATCGCCCGCGACTTCGGCCTGCCGGTGGTGGCCGATGCCGCCGCCGCCTTGGGTGCCCGCTACAAGGGACGGCCGGTGGGGGCGATGGGGGCCGATCTGTCGGTGTTTTCCTTCAATGGCAACAAGACGGTGACCTCGGGCGGCGGCGGCGCGGTGCTGGGCAACGATCCGGTCCAGATGGCGCTGGTCGCCCATCTCAGCACCACTGCCCGGGTCGGGCCGGCCTATGACCACGACCGGGTCGGCTTCAATTTCCGGATGACCAACATTCAGGCCGCGGTCGGGGTGGCGCAGTTGGAGCGGGCCGACGCCCTGGTCGCCGCCAAGCGGCGGATTTCGGCGACCTACGACCAGGCCTTCGCCGGTCTGGCCGGGGTCGGGCGCTTTCCGGTCCCCGAGTGGGCCGAAAGCGCCTGCTGGTTCTCGGGCCTGGTGCTGTCGTCAAGCGTCGCCGATTTGTGCCAGAAGCTGAAGATCCAGGGCATCGAGGCCCGGCCGTTCTGGAAGCCGATCCACCGGCAAGAGCCCTACCGGGTCGCGCCGGCCACCGATATGGCGGTCGCCGACGGGGTGTGGGATCGCGTGGTGACGCTGCCCTGCTCGACGCATCTGACCGACGCCGAACAGTCGCGCGTCATCGATGCCGTGCGGGAGGCGCTGTCGTGACATCGACCCGGCATGTGGCGGTGGTGACCGGCGCCCGTGCCGATTACGGGCTGTTGCGCCCGGTGATGGATGCCGTGCGCGCCCATCCGGGCCTCGACCTGTCGGTGATCGCCACCGGTGCGCATCTGGACCATCGTTTCGGCCGCACCGTCGACCAGATCAAGGCCGACGGTTTCAGCGTGACCTCGGTGCCGACCTTGGAACCCGACGATAGCTTGCTGGCTATGGCCCGCGCGGTCGGACGCGGCACCATCGGCATGGCCGAGGCGCTGGCGGCGCTGCGGCCCGATCTGGTGGTGGTTCTGGGCGACCGCTTCGAGATCCTCGCGGCCGCCCAGGCGGCACTGCTGCTGGCGATACCACTGGCTCACCTGCATGGCGGCGAGGTGACCGAGGGAGCGGTGGACGAATCCATCCGCCACGCCATCACCAAGATGGCGTCGCTGCATTTCGCCGCCGCCCCGCCCTATGCCCGCCGCATCCGGCAGATGGGGGAAAATCCGGCCTTCATCTTCACCGTCGGCGCCCCCGGGGTCGATAGCGCGCTGGCCCTGGACCCCCTGCCCGATCCGGTCCTGGATCAGGATCTCGGCCTGCCGCTCCGTTCTCCGACCTTTCTGGTCACCTACCATCCGGTGACCCGCCGCGACGGCGACGAGGGCGCGGCCATCGACCATCTGCTGGCGGCATTGGATGGCTTTCCCCAGGCCCGGATCGTCATCACCGGGGTCAATGCCGATGCCGGTCACCAGGTGGTCTCGCGGCGTCTGGCGGCTTTCGCCGCCGCCCGGCCCGAGCGGGTCAGCCTGCACGACACTCTGGGGCAGCGACGCTATCTTTCGGTGATGCGCCGCGCATCGCTGGTGATCGGCAATTCCTCCAGCGGCCTGATCGAGGCGCCGGCCCTGAAGGTGCCCACCATCGATATCGGCGATCGCCAGGCCGGCCGGCTGCGGGCGCAATCGGTGATCCATTGCGGCGATCTGGACGCCGCCGCCATCGCCGCCGCCATCGAACAGGGCCTGGACCCGGCCTTTCGCGCCACCCTGGACGCCACGCAGCCCCCTTACGGCGGCGGCAATGTCGGCCCGACGGTGGCGGACATCCTGGCCGGCATCGATATCGCCCAGCTCAGGCGCAAGCCCTTCTTCGACCTGCCGGAGACATCGTCATGGCCGTGACCATCATCGCCGAGGCCGGCGTCAATCACGACGGCAAGCTGGAACAGGCGCTGGCGCTGGTGGATGCCGCCGCCGAAGCCGGTGCCGACATCGTCAAGTTCCAGACCTTCCGCGCCACCGAGATCGCCGCCATCGACGCGCCCAAGGCCGATTACCAGAAGCGTACTACCGGAACCGTCGAAAGCCAGTTCGAGATGCTGCGCCGGCTGGAATTGTCGGACGAGGCGCATCACGTCCTGCGGCGCCGCTGCGCCGCACGGGGCATCGAGTTCCTGTCGACGCCGTTCGATCTGCCGTCCTTGCGCTTCCTGACCCGCGAGCTGGGATTGCCGCGCCTGAAGCTGCCATCGGGCGAGATCACCAACGCGCCCTTGCTGCACGCCGCCGCCGCGACCGGGGTTCCGGTCATCTTGTCCACCGGCATGTGCACCCTGGCCGATGTCGAGGACGCCCTGGGCGTTCTGGCGCACGGCTATCTGGGGCTGGGCGATCCGTCGTCGTCGGCCTTCGCGGCGGCCTTCGCCTCGGCAGCCGGGCGGGCCGCCCTGGCGGCCAACGTCACCTTGCTCCATTGCACCACGGAATATCCCGCCCCGCCGGCCGAGGTCAATCTGCGGGCGATGGGCACATTGTCGCGGGCCTTCGGGTTGCCGGTGGGGTTCTCGGACCACACCGAGGGTCTCGAGGCGGCGGTGGCCGCGACCGCCCTGGGGGCGGTGGTCATCGAGAAGCACATGACCCTGGACCGTTCGCTGCCAGGGCCGGATCACAAGGCATCGCTGGAGCCGGCCGCCTTGGCCCAGATGGTGCGCAGCATCCGGGCCGTCGAGACCATGCTGGGCGAGGCCGACAAGCGCCCGACCGCGGCGGAAAGCCGCAACATGATGGTGGCGCGCAAAAGTCTGGTGGCGACTGGCGACATCGCCGCCGGCGATCCGTTCACCGTGGCCAATCTGGGGGTCAAGCGACCGGGCGACGGATTGTCGCCGGCCCGCTACTGGGAGCTGCTGGGGCGGCCGGCCGGCCGGGCCTATCGGGCGGGCGAAAGGATCGAGCCGTGACCATGCAGGTTTTCGTCATCGGGGCCGGCGGTCATGCCAAGGTGGTCATCGACGCCCTGCGCCGCGCCGGAACGACGGTCGATGGTCTGGTCGATGCCGATCCCGGTCGGGTCGGCTCGACGGTTCTGGGGGTGCCGGTTCTGGGCGGCGACGAGGCGCTGGAGCGCTGCGACCGTCAGCGGACCCGGGTGGTCAACGGAATCGGGGCCGTCGGACCGGCCGATTTGCGCGCCAAGGTCTTCGCCGCCTATCGGGCGCGGGGCTTCGTTTTCGCCACGCTGGTCGATCCTTCGGCGGTGGTCGGCGGCGGCGTGGTGCTGGACGAGGGCGCCCAGATCCTGGCTGGCGCGGTGGTGCAAACCGGCTGTCGCGTCGGGTGCGACGCCATCGTCAACACCCGCGCCGCCATCGATCATGATTGTCATGTCGGCGCCCATGCGCATATAGCTCCGGGTGCGGTTCTGTCCGGCGACGTCAGGATCGGCGAACGGACGCTGGTCGGGACCGGTGCGACGGTGATACAGGGAATAAGAATCGGCTCGGGCGCTTTGGTCGCGGCCGGTGCCGTGGTGATTTGCGATGTCGCGGATGGCGCAAGGGTAGCGGGAAATCCCGCCCGACCGATCGGAGACGAGGATTGCCGATGAGCTGGCATAAAACACTGATCGGGCCGGACACCCCCATCGGGTCGGCCATCGCCGTCCTGGACGAAGCCGGGCTTCAAATCTGCCTAGTGGTGGACGACGAACGCCATCTGCTGGGAACGGTGACCGACGGCGACGTCCGACGCGGCATCCTGCGCGGCATCGGGCTCGAGGCGCCGGTTCAGGCCATCATGAACACCCACTTCCGGTTCGGCCGGCCCAGTGACAGTCCGGCGCATCTGCTGGACATCCTCAGCAGCGCGGTGATCCACCAATTGCCGATCGTCGCCCCCGATGGCCGCGTCGTCGATTTGGTTCTCGACACCGAACTGCATCGTCGTCACGAAGCCCGGCCCAATTGGGTGGTGCTGATGGCCGGCGGGTTGGGCAATCGCCTGCGTCCGCTGACCGACGACACACCCAAGCCGCTGCTGAAGGTCGGTCGCAAGCCGCTGCTGGAAACCATCGTCGATAATTTCGTGGCGATGGATTTCCGGCGTTTCTACATCTCGGTCAATTACCGGGCCGACCAGGTCAAGGATCATTTCGGCGACGGCTCGGCCTTCGGCTGCGAGATCCGCTATCTCGAAGAGAAGGATCGCCTGGGCACGGCTGGGGCGCTGTCGCTGATGCCGGAACGGCCCGAGGCCCCGTTCGTGGTCATGAACGGCGACGTGCTGACCAAGGTCAATTTCGCCAGCCTGCTCAAGTTTCACGACGAACAGGGCGCCGAGGCGACCATGTGCGTGCGTGAATACGACTTCCAGGTTCCCTATGGCGTGGTCAACCTGGATGGCGACCGCATCGCCAGCGTGGTCGAAAAGCCGGTGCAATCGTTTTTCGTCAATGCGGGCATTTACACGATTTCGCCCTCGGCACTGGACCTTGTGCCGAAAGGGCGCTATTTCGACATGCCAGAGCTGTTTTCCACCCTGATCGCCGGGCAAAGATTGACGTCGGCTTTTCCGGTGCGGGAATACTGGATCGACATCGGTCGTCTAGACGACTTCGAACGTGCGAACGGCGAGTTCGCATCCATCTTCGGCTGATTTGCAAGGGCACCCCCATGTTCAGATTTCCTCGTCATGTTGAGATCGATTTCGCTCCCTTCCAGCGCGACGGGGATCTGCCGACCAAGTACGGCCTGCCCGCCGACGTGCGCTTCTGCCGGTCTTGCGTGATCTCGAATCAGCGGCCCAATTCGACCGCCGAGTACAAGCACACCAAGGAAAGCGTCAAGCAGACCATCAATTTCGACGAGCATGGCGTTTGCGACGCCTGCCGGACCGCCCAGACCAAGGCGGCGATCGACTGGGACGAGCGCGACCGCCAGCTGCGCGACCTGTGCGACCGCTTCCGCCGCACCGACGGGCGCTATGATTGCGTGGTCCCGGGCTCGGGCGGCAAGGACAGCTTCTACGCCGCCCACCTGCTCAAGCACAAATACGGCATGCATCCGCTGACGGTGACCTGGGCGCCGCACATCTACACCGACTGGGGTTGGAAGAACTTCCAGGCATGGATTCATGCCGGGTTCGACAACAATCTGGTCACCCCCAACGGCCGGGTCCACCGCCTGCTGACCCGCCTGTCGGTCGAGACCATCTACCACCCGTTCCAGGCCTTCATCATCGGCCAGAAGGCCCTGGCCCCGAAGATGAGCGTGATTTACGACATCCCGCTGGTGTTCTACGGCGAGAACGAGGCCGAGTACGGCAATCCCATCGCCGACAACGACAAGGCCCTGCGCGACTGGCGCTATTTCACCGCGCCCGACAAGTCGCAGATTTATCTGGGCGGCGTTTCGGTGGCCGACCTGATCGGCGATTTCGGCGTGGACGAGAGCGATTTGCAGCCCTATCTGCCGGCCAATCCGGCCGATCTGCAGCGGGTCGGCACCGAGGTCCATTATCTGGGCTATTACACCAAGTGGCACCCGCAGAGCTGCTATTACTATTCGGTCGAGCATGGCGGCTTCCAGGCCTCGCCCGAGCGGACGCCCGGAACCTATTCGAAGTACAACAGCATCGACGACCGGATCGACGATCTGCATTACTTCACCACCAACATCAAGTTCGGCATCGGCCGGGCCACCTATGACGCCGCGCAGGAAATCCGGTCTGGCGACATCACCCGCGACGAGGGCGTCGCCCTGGTCAAGCGCTATGACGGCGAATTCCCCGAACGCTTCATCGACGAGCTGCTGGGCTATCTGTCGCTGCCCGAGACGGAATTCCCCGAGGCGGCGCGCCTGTTCGAGCAGCCGATCATGGACCGCGACTACTTCCTGCACCTCGCCGACCGTTTCCGCTCGCCCCACATCTGGCGCAAGGACAACGGCGAGTGGAAGCTGCGCAACACGGTTTGGCAGGGTAACTAAGCGGTCATGGCCAATCTTCGTCTGATCGCCCGGCTGGACATCAAGGGTCCGAACCTGATCAAGGGAATCCAGCTCGAGGGCGTGCGGGTGGTCGGCGATCCGCAGACCTTCGCCCGCCGCTATTACCAGCAGGGCGCCGACGAGATATTGTACATGGACGCGGTGGCCAGCCTGTACAACCGCGACACCTTGACCAACATCGTGCGGCGCACGGCGGAAGAGGTGTTCGTGCCGATCACCGTCGGCGGCGGGCTGCGTTCGGTCGATGATGTGCGTGACATGTTGCGGGCCGGCGCCGACAAGGTGGCGATCAATTCCGCCGCCACCTTGCGCCCCGAGCTGATCTCCGAGGTCGCCGAGCGGTTCGGTTCGCAATGCATGGTGTTGCAGATCGACGCCAAGCGCAGCGGCCCCGGCCGGTGGGAGGTCTATCGCGATTGCGGCCGCGAGCATACCGACCTGGACGTGGTCGAATGGGCGCGGCGCGGCCAGGAATTGGGGGCGGGGGAAATCCTGCTGACCTCGGTCGACCGCGAGGGAACCCGCAAGGGCTTCGACTGGGAACTGGTCAAGGCGGTCAACGACGCCGTCACCATTCCGGTCATCGCCTCGGGCGGCATGGGGACTTTCGACCATCTGCCCGAGGTGGTCGAGAAGGGCGGCGCCGACGCCGTCGCCATCGCCTACATGCTGCATTACGACAAACTGACCTTGCCGGCCATCCGCGAGAAGTCGCTGGCCCGCAACCTGCCGGTGCGCAAGCTATGACCACCAAGGTAACCATCGTCGATTTCGGGGCGGGGAATCTTTTGTCCGTCGCCCGGGCCTTCCGTCATTGCGGAGCCACCGTCGAACTGGCCGAAACCGCCGAGCAGGTGACCCGGGCCGACCGCCTGGTCCTGCCCGGGGTCGGCGCCTTCGCCGATTCCATGACTGGGGTGCAATCGCGGGGCCTGATCGAGCCGCTGAAGGCCTATGCGGCCACCGGCCGCCCGTTCCTGGGGGTTTGCGTCGGCATGCAGATGCTGTTCGACGGCAGCGAGGAATTCGGCCATCACCCCGGGCTGGGTCTGGTTCCCGGCATGGTGCGGCGCATTCCCGCCACCGGGACCGACGGCCGCCCGGTCAAGGTTCCGCATATCGGCTGGAACCAGCTGATCACCGACCATTGGGGGCAGGGGCTGCTGGCCGGATTGTCCGACCCGGCCAGCGTCTATTTCGTCCATTCCTTCGCCGGTCAGCCCGACGACCGCGCCGATATCTTGGCCGAATGCGCCTATGGCGGCCACCGGGTCCTGGCGGCGGTGCGGCGCGGCAACCTGATCGGGTGCCAGTTCCACCCGGAAAAGAGCGGTGAAACCGGTCTGACGATGATCAGGAACTTCCTGGTCCTGTGACGGCAGTGTCGGCTCCCCCCCGCGATCTTTCGGTCGCCATCGTCGATTCCCGACTGGATCGGGTGTTTCCACGGCTGATGCTGGTCTCGCATCGTCGTCACGTCGCCGGCTTGGCCGTCGATCCCGAAACCCTGGTTGTCAGCACCGACTGGCTGGCCTGGCGCGACTGCCTGGATCGCGGTCAGCCGGCCATCCATTTCGAAGGCATGCTGACGGATTGGCCGGCCGAACGGGGCGCGCCCCATCTGTGCCACCAGCGCCATTGCCAGTGGGTGTTCGTCGATGGACACGACGCGTCGCGGTTCGGCGGGGTGTCGCTGGGCAAGCTGTTCGTCCGCGATGTCAGCCTGGCCGGCAACGCCTTCGAGCGCCTGGCTTGCGCGCTGGATCGCGCCTGCGCCCGCTTTCGCCCGGGCGAGATGGTCTTGCTGGACATGCGGGCCGAGCTGGATTTGGTCGATGCGATCCAGAAGCGCCAGATCGCCGCCGAAGCCTGCGCGCGGCACGGTATCGTGCTGATCGACCGGCTGGATGCCCCCGAACCCGGCGACAAGGGCTTTTCCGAACGCCTTGACGGCTATGGCGCGCCGCTGCCCGACCCGTGGTCGCGCCGCGTGATGCGCGGCCTTTACACCGAGGCCCTGGACCTGGCCGGGCGGGTCCTGGCGCTGGTCCGGCGGCGCAAGCCGGCGACGGTGCTGATCTTGTCCAACTGGGCCACGGTGCGCACCCTGACCCAGGATTTCCCGGCCGGGGTGGCTCCGGCCATCATGGCCGGCATCATGCCGAAGCGGCCGAAACTGTTGTGGCGCTGGCTGACCGACGGGGTCGTTCCGGTCAGCTTGCCCGCCGTCACCCTGACCGGGGCCGAAAAGGCGCAAATCCGCGCCATCATCGATGCCTACGAGCAGGCCTGGGCGGCCCGGCCGGCCACCGGGGTCGAACTGGGGCTGCGCAATTTCATCCGCCAGCGTATTTTCGCCACCGGCTGGATCGAGGACATGGCACGCCAGGTCAAGAGCCACCGCCGTCTGTTCCGCCGGCATCGCTTTTCCCGGGTCGTGCTGGGCGATTCCACCAACGCGGTGTGCCGGATCATCGCCGAGGTGGCGCGGGGCGAAGGGGTCGGCGTCGATGAATTGCTGAACGGAATGTTCCTGACCCGCCAGCGCTATGACAGCCGGTGCGGCGACGCCTCGGGCCCGCCGGCGGTGGACCGGCTGCTGTCGTGGGGCCGTCAGAACGAGGAATGGGCCGCCTCGACCGGCGGCCCGGCCCGCACGGTCCGAACCGGCTATCCCGCGCTGGAAATCCTGCGCCGTCCGGCGATGGCGCCGCTGGCCACCGGCCGGGCGCTGGTGCTGCCCATCTATGCCGATTGCGACGACACTCCGGCCTTCACCTCGAATATCTTCGCCAACATGGTGGAAACCGTCGCCGCCTTGCACCAAATGGGATGTGCGTCCATTCGGGTCAAACTTCATCCGGGGCCGCAGAACCTGGACTATTATGCCGAGGCGTTGCGGCGCTTCGGGTTAGAGGCGGAGATCGTCAAGGACAGCGGTCTGGACCGGCATCTGGCTTGGGCCGACTTCGTGGTCGGGCCGATCAATTCCGGCGCCTTCGTCGAGACCCTGGCGGCCGGCAAGCCCTATTATCCGGTCTGTCCGGTGCCGTCGCTGATCGATCGCGCGCTGTTGGGTCCGACCCCGGTCATCAGCGGCGCCACCGATCTGGTGGCGATGCTGCAAGCCGGCAAGGTCATAGATCGCGATGCCGTTCTGGAGTATTTTTGCAGCTTCGGCAGCATCGGCAACGCTGCCCGACGTTTCTGGGAGGTGATGCTCCTCGATTCCCGCGGTTACGACGTCGATCCTGCGGGTGCGTCGTCTGATCGCCTTTCGTGAGTGCTTGGCGGACATGGACGTGACACGAGAAAATCCCTATCAGCCGATCTACGATTCCTGCAATCAGGGCAACTCGAAGCAGAAGCTGGCCGACTTGCCGGCCTTTCCCCGGCTGATCGATGTCGAGCTGACCAACACCTGCAATTTCCGCTGCCTGATGTGTCCGACCGGGAACTTCTCGCAAAAGCGCGACAAGGGCTTCATGGCCGACGAGATCTTCCACAAGATCATCGCCGAGTGCCGCGAGCACCGGACCCCGTTGCGGTTCATCCGCTGGGGCGAACCGCTGTCCCATCCCAAGGTGGTCGAATACATCGCCATGGCCCATGACGCCGGCATGCTGACCCATGTCAACACCAACGGCAGCAAGCTGGACGAGGCGATGATGGACGCCTTGCTGGCGATTCCGCTGGATTCCCTGAAGTTCTCGTTCCAGGGCGTCGATCGGAAAAGCTATGCCGAGATGCGCAACATCGATTTCTTCGACGGTCTGCTGGAAACGGTCAGAAAGCTGCACGCCAAGCGCGGCGATGCCGACAAGCCATTCTTGCACCTGTCGACCACCATCACCTATGAAAGCCGCGAGTTGGTCCAGGCCTTCAAGGCGCTGGCCGCCGAATGCGCCGACCACGTCAATGTCGGACGCACCGTGCTGGAATATGTCGATGTCAACGCCGTCCGCCTGCGCCCGCACGAACTGGACGAGTTGAAGCGCCTGAAGGAAATGGAATCGGTCATCAAGGTCCATCCGGAATGCCCCGAGGTGTTCGACAAGCTGTCGATCAACTGGGACGGCAAGGTCACCGCCTGCTGCATGGATTCCGATAACATGATGCTGATCGGCGACCTGGCCACCCAGACCATCGCCGAAATCTGGCATTCCGACATCCTCAACCATTACCGCGCCATGCTGGCGGATATGCGCCACGACGAACTGGCCCTGTGCAAGAGCTGCTACGACACGCATGGTCTGGTGGTCCCAGGGCTGCAGGACACTTAAGGATGATCGACGGAAAATCGGTCCTGGCGGTGATCGCGGCGCGCGGCGGCTCGAAGGGGCTGCCGCGAAAACATCTGCTTGATCTGGGCGGCCGTCCGGTGGTGGCGTGGAGCGTCGAGGCGGCCAAGGGGGCGGCCCTGCTCGACCGGGTGGTGTTGTCCACCGACGACCAGGAAATCGCTGACGCCGCCGCCTTGGCCGGCTGCGAGGTGCCGTTCCTGCGTCCTGCCGAATTGTCCACCGACACCGTGCCGCTGGGGCCGGTCCTGCTGCATGCCCTCGACAGCCTGGGGGCCTATGATTATCTGGTGTTGCTGCAGGCGACCTCGCCGTTGCGGCTGGCATCGGACATCGACGCCTGTATCCGCCTGTGTCACGACAGCGGCGCGCCGGCGGTCATGTCGGTCTGCGTGGCGCCGAAATCGCCGTTCTGGATGTCCACCCTGGACGAGGACGGCCGCATGCGCCCGCTGCTGGCGGCGCCGACAGACGCCCAGCGCCAGCAATTGCCGACGGCCTATGTGCCCAACGGGGCGGTCTATGTGGCGCGGGTCGATGCCTTCCGCCAGCGGTTGGGCTTCAGCTTTCCCGACACCCGTGCCTATATCATGCCGGCCGAACGATCGATCGACATCGATTACCGCCTGGACCTGATGGTGGCCCGGGCTCTTGTGGCGGAGACATCATGAGCGTGGCCTCGGTTCCGCACGGCGTCATGTTCCATCACTTCTGGGACCAGCGCCACCCCGCCGGCCAGGGGGCCATCAACGCCGACGATCTGGCGCGCATGTTGCGTCATCTGGGGCCCGACCGCATCCTCAGCGCCGAGGCCTGGCTGGAGCGGGCGGTGGAGGAGCGGTTGGAACCGCACCATCTGTGCCTGACCTTCGACGACGCGCTGTTGTGCCAATACGAGGTCGCCGCACCGGTCCTGGCCGATTTCGGCCTGACCGCCTTCTGGTTCATCTATTCCTCGGTCTTCGAGGGGCATTTGCGCAAGATGGAGGTCTATCGCTATCTGCGGACGGTGGCCTATCCGACCGTCGATGATTTCTACGACAATTTCGAGCGGGCGCTGGCCCGGTCGCGCTATGCCGACATGGCGGCGAAGGCCACGGTCGATTTCGATCCGGGGCGGTATCTAGCCGAATTCCCTTTCTACACCGATGCCGACCGGCGTTTCCGATTCCTGCGCGATCGGGTGCTGGGGCACGACCCGTTCGAGGAAATCATGGACAGCCTGGTCGAGCGGGCCGGCCTGCAGGCCGAGGAGCTGCGCCACCTTTTGTGGATGGAGGATTCCCATCTCAGGGCGCTCGACGCGCACGGCCATATCCTGGGGCTGCATTCCTACACGCATTTCACCACCCTGGGGGAAATGAGCTATGACCAGCAGAAGCGGGAATATCTGGCCAACCGCCGTCACCTGATGGCGCTGACCGGCCATGCTCCGCTGGCGATGGCGCACCCCTGCAACAGCTACAACCAGGACACCGTCGCCATTCTCGAGGAGCTGGGGGTCAAGATCGGGTTCCGCTCGAACATGGAACGCCGACCGAGTTCGCGGTTCGAACTGCCACGCCAGGACCATGCCCTTATCATGGCGGAATTGGAGGATCGATGAGCGTTGCCGTCTTTACCAGCAACCAGCCGCGCCACCTTTCGCTGATCCGCTCTCTGGCCAGGGTGTTCGACACCGTCCATGCGGTGATGGAATGCAACACGGTGTTTCCCGGCCAGGTCGCCGACTTCTTCCGCAAGTCCGAGGTGATGCGGGACTATTTCGGCCGAGTCATGGCGGCCGAGGACCAAGTGTTCGGGTCGGTGGACTTCCTGCCGGGCAATGTGCGGGTTCTGGCCCTGAAGATGGGCGACGCCAGCCAGGTGGCGCCGTCCGTTTTCGCTCCGGTCCTCGCGGCCGACCATACGGTGGTCTTCGGGGCGAGCTATCTGAAGGGCGCCCTGTGCGACCGATTGGTCGAGCGTGAGGCGCTGAACATCCATATGGGGATCTCGCCCTATTATCGGGGCAGCTCGTGCAATTTCTGGGCGCTGGCCGACCGGCGGCCCGACATGGTCGGGGCGACCATCCACAAGCTCAGCAAGGGCCTGGATTCCGGCGCCATGTACTATCACGCTTTTCCCAAGCCGCAGGCCGCCGACCCGTTCCTGTGGGGCATGTTGTCGGTCAAGGCCGCCCATGATTCGCTGGTCGATGCGTTGGCGTCCGGCGCTCTTTGCGCCATGGAGCCGGTCGAGCAGGATCGGACCCGCGAGATGCGCTACACCCGCAACGCGGACTTCACCGATGAGGTGGCGGCGGCCTATCTCGCCGACATGCCCACCGCCGCCGACGTCATGTCCGCCGCGCAAGGTCGCGACATGTCCTTGTTTCTGAGGCCGATTTTCGCATGACCCGGCGCGGCGGCGGCGTTCATGTCTGGGCGCTGCGCCTGACGCCCGGATTGTTGGTCCTGGCCCTGTTGCGCCATGGCGCGGGCCTTGTCCTGCATGTCGGATCGGCGTCGCCTGGCGCGCGCAAATGCCTGGATATCCTGGCCCGGCTCGGGTTGATGCCGGGCCTGCGGATCCATGATATCGGCTTGCCGGTGACCGACGAACATGGCCGGGCGCTGAGTTTGCGGCTGGAATGGCGCCTGTTGACCCTGGCCGACGCATTGCCGATGGACGATGACGGCGGGATCTGGATCCCCGCGCGCTATGGCGATCAGGCCGACGGCATCCGGCGGGCGATGCGGTCCTATTACTGCGCCTACAATCGTGAAGCCCTGATCCTGCCGTTGTTCGCCGAGTGCGCCTATCGCACCGGGCGGGTCGATGGCGATGTCCGTCTGGTGGAATGCTTGGTCCGCTTTCCCTGTCTGGGGGACTGGACGGCGGCGCACCTGCCGTTCGATCCCGGTCCGGCCGCGCGGCTGGTCGCGCTGCCTTCGCTGCGGGCCGCCATCTCGTTGCTGCGGGTGCTGCCGGAAAGCCCGCGCCAGTGGATTCGGCGTCTGTTCCGCCGGGTGCCCCGGCCGGAAATCAAGGTCGATTCCCAGGCGCGCCAGCAAGGAACCATCCTGCAACAGAACATCGCCTGGATCTTCGAGCAATATCCGGCCGGCGGCCACCTTTACTGGCATGACGGCAGTGGGCTCGATCCCGCCCGCGTCGTTCTTTACTGCAACCGGCGCGACGCCCCGCTGGACGACGCCACCCGCGACCGGGCCGGCGCCATGGGCCTGGGCTGGGCCGACGCCGCGTTCCTGCCCGATCATCTGGCCCGCCCGCTGATCGACAGCGTCGGCTGCCTGGGACTGGCGGCATCGGCGTTTCCGCGACGCCTCGGCAAGGTCGCCCTGTGGCGTTGGACCACCTTGTGCCAGCTGACGGTGCTGATCGAATCCTACCGCGCCCTGATCCGGCAGGTGAACGCCAAGGCGGCCTATCAAAGCTGGGTGTTCCTGCCGCAGACGCTGGCCCTGGCCCTGGCCCTGCGGCTGGAAGGCGGCGCGTTCTTGTGGAACTTCTGGTCGATTCACCCCTTGCCGGTGGCTTTGCACCATTTCGGCATGGCCGATCTGGTCTTTTCCTGGGGGCCGTACCATCGCGGCTTCTACCATGTGCACCGGCTCGATTACCGCACCATGGTCGATGTCGGCATCGTGATGGGAGACGGGCATCTGGCCGGCGACGACCGGCGGGCTGCCGGCTATCGCGCCGCCTTGGCGCCGAACCTGCGGTTCGTGCTGACCGTCCTCGACACCTCGTATGGGCCGGAGGCCAGCAACTCGCTGGGTCATGTCGTGGATTTCTACCGCTCGGTGCTGGCATTGGTGCGGGCGCATCCCGACTGGGGCTGCATCATCAAGTCGAAAAGCATCTATGACAGCCTGCCGCGGACGACGGGACTGCAAGACGTGGTGGCGTCCCTGGAAGCCGAAGGGCGGTGCCTGCGGGTCCAGTTCGACGAACGGGTCAGCGTGGTGGCGAAAGCCGGCGACCTGGCGGTGTGTTCCTCGATCAATTCGGCCGGCTTCCTGGCGGCCGTCGCCGGTCGCCCGGCCCTGCATCTGGACCTTGCCGGGATCGACGTCCATCCCATCGCCCGGGATGGCGGATCGGGCCAAGTCATCTTCCGTGATGTCGCCGGCTTCGAGGCCGCCATCGAGGCGGTGGCCGATGGCGACACCCGCCTGGGCGATCATTCGCCGTGGCTCGACCTGATCGATCCCTTTCGCGATGGCGCCGGGCGCTCGCGGGTTGCCGCCATCATCGGGGCCTATATGCGGGGCCGGACCGAGGGCAAGAATGCCGAGGCTGCCCTCGCCCTTGCCGTCGAGCCCTGGCGGTCGCGCACGGTGGTCTGCGACAATGGCATCCCGGCATCCGACAAGGGTGATGTATTGTGGCGCCAGACATATGAATGGGGCCGCGAGGTCTCGATGGTGGAGCGGAGCCCAGGATCATGACGGCAGTGCGGATCGGAAATTTTACGGTTGGCGCGGGCTCTCCTCCGGTGTTCATGGCCGAGGTGGGGACCTTCTTCAACCAGTCGCTGGAGCAGGCGCGATCCTATGCGCACCGCATCGCCGCCGCCGGTCCGGTGGTGTTCAAGACCGAAATCCTGCACGATCCCGAGATCTGCATGGCCGGAACCGGCATTCAGGCGGCCTATGCCCACGCGCACGGCCGCCGTGTCGAGGATTACCGCCAGCTGATCGAGCGCAAATGCAATCCGCTGTCGTTCTATGCCGACCTGCTGGGTCTGTGCCGCGAGCTAGAGGTGCCGTTCGTCGCCAGCGTCTATGACACCGTGGCGGTGGATTTCATGGTCGCCCAGGGCGGCGCGGCCCTCAAGATCGCCCGCAACAACGTCGATCATCTGCCGCTGATCCGCCATTGTGCCCGCTCGGGCCTGCCGATCATCTTTGATGCCGGTGGCCTTTATGTGTGGGAAATCGTTCGGGCGGTGGAAGAGGCGCGACGCCACGGGGCCACGGGAATCATCGTCAACCATCATCCCGGCGCCAATCCGACCCCGGCCGAGCAGCATAATCTGGCGGCGATCCCCGCTTACAAGGCGGCGCTGGATTGCCCGGTCGGCCTGTCTTGTCATTATCGCGGCGAACAGATGATGTATGCGGCGGTGGCGCTGGGGGCCGACCTGATCGAAAAGGGCGTCTGCGACGATCCGGACGAGGCGGAGCAAGATGTCGTCACCGCTGCCCCGATCGGCCGGCTGCCCGACATGCTGCGGACCATGACCGAATGCTGGCAGGCGATCGGCCGCTTTCCCACGCTGCCGCGCGAGCCGCGTGACCTCGATACCCGCAGCGGCTTGGTGGCCCGCCGCCCCCTGCGCCCGGGCGACGTCATCGATTTGAAGAATGTGGGCTTTGCCTGGCCGGCCCTGGGTATTCCGGTCGGCAGCTGGGATCTGGCCGCCGGTCGCCGCGTCGGTCGCGCCATCGAGGCCGGCCAGCCGATCGACTGGCATGCGCTCGAGGGGCCAGCGGCGTGATGGTGCCGTTCCGGATCACCTATGCCTGGGAAACCAGCGATTGTCCCGGTCGGATCACCTTCGCCACCGAGCCGGCGGCCGATCTGGCGGCGGCGGTGATCAAGGCGGTTCGCCCGGTCCTGCCGGTCGCAGGGGCACGTTTGCGGGCCTTGTCGGCGGCGGCGGCGGCGGGAACCGCCATCGGCGGCTACGCCCTGACCGGTCCGGACGGCCAGTGGTTCCTGCGGATCACCTCGCATATCGGCACGGCCTCTTTGGAAAAGGCCCTGGTCGATGGCCTTGCGGCGGCCGGCGTTCCCGTCAACCCGATCCTGGCCGCCGGGATCGCCTTCGTGTGGCGCGGTCACCAATTGCGCCTCGATATCCGGCCTTTGGTCATGGCTCGCCATTTCGACGGTTCCGACGGCGATCTGGTGGCGCTGGGGCGGGTCATGGCGGCGGCGCACCGCGCGCTGGCCGAAACCACCGTCGCCCCAGAGGTCTGCCGTCTGGCGGCGACGCGCAACGACCGTCTGCGCGGGCACCGCGACCGGCTGGCCGAGGTGCTGCGCGGCGGCGGCGACCTCGCCGCGATGGGATTTCCGCCCGGTTGGGCCGAGCGCAATCGCGACTGGTTACAGCGTTGGTGCGCCGAGTACCGCCCCGACTGGCACCTGCAGCCGGGCGCCCAATGCCTGCATGGCGAAATTCATCAGGGGAACGTGCTCTATGACGGGGCGGGCACGGCCATATTAGTGGATTTCGAGGAAAGCACCGACGTGTTCGCACCGCCGGTATGGGATTTTGCCTATGCCGTACAGCGCTTCTGCCTGTTCGATCAGCCCGAGCGCGGCGTCTTTCTCGCGCGGCTTGGCCACCTGACCGCCGGATACGGCCGGACCATCGACGGATCGGGCGACGGCATGCGCCAGATCGCCTATCATTGCATGGCGACGCTGCTGGACCTTTTCATCGAGCGGGGCTTGTCGTCGCCCGAAAGCGAGTTCGACAAGTTCGTGCAACTCGAGGGCCGTGCGGCCCGACTGGTACGCGATGGCTCCCTCTCCTGATTCTCCCTTCCACCTGCTGGTTTCCGCCCGTGATACGGGCGGGGCGGCGCACTTGCTGCCGGTCTTGCGGGCGGCGTCCTGCCGTGCCGGTTGGCGGGTCACGGTCACCGCCGCCATGCCGGCCTTCGAGGTTCTGCGCGCCGCCGGCATCGAGGTGGTGGCGGCGCCATCGGAAGAGGGCGAGGTGCTGGCCTTTGCCGCCGAGCTGGTGCGGTCCTGCCGGCCCGATGCCATTCTGTCCGGCCTTTCCGGCCAGGGGCGCGGCATCGACGAGGCCTTGGCCGCCGCCGCCGGCGCGATTCCCACCTTCGCGCTGCAGGATTATCCGGGCGACGTCAATCCGGGATGGGGGCCGGTGGCCTCGACCTTCCTGGTCGGCGACGCCGAGAGCGCGCGTCTGACCCACAAGGAAGTGCCCGGCAGTCAAACCCGGATCGTCGGCAATGTCCGTTTCGGCGCCTTGGCGGCGGCGGCTGATCCCATGGCCATGCGGGCTGCCGCCCGGGCTCGTCTGGGCGTCGCCGACGATCGCCCGGTGGTCGGCTTCTATGGGCAGTTCCTGGAAATCGACGGATATTGGCGGACCTTGTCCACGCTGGGCGAAGCGTTGCGGGCCGTTCTTCCCGGTGCCCTGGTGGTTTTGCGGCCGCACCCGAAAGAAGAAGACGCCCGCAGGCTGCGGGCGATGGAATTGCTGGCCGGCGGGCTCGAGACCATCCTCGATCCCCTGGAGAGCGAGGAATCGGTCTGTGCCGCCGATGTCGCCACCACCTGCTTTTCGACCAGCCTCAACATCCTCAACTACTTCAACCGGGTTTCGCCCCGGCCGATGGGGGTGGGGCTCTACCTGCTTATGGATGCCGAGTTGGTGACATGGTATCACACCTACAATCGGCCCGACCGTCCGCCCCTGGCCGAACTGGCGCTTGAATGCCGCGAGGCCCGGACTTTGCCCGACCTTCTGACCAAGGCGGCCAGCGCCCTCGAGGCGACCCGGCTGTGGACCGAGACCAACCGGGTGCTGGCCGCGCCGGCCGACGTCGCCGACAGCGTCTTGGAAATCGTGTCGGCAGGGGGAAGGCCATGAAGGGGTTGATCCGCGCCGTTCGGGACTCCATCGGCTTGCTGCCGGCCGGCTGTGCCCGCCGGCTGTGGCTGCTGATCCCGCTGATGGGGGTATCGGCGGTGTTCGAAATGGTCGGGTTGGGCCTGATCCTGCCGCTGGTCAACGCCATCGCGGTGCCCGACCAGCCGCTGCACCTGCCGTTCGCGCACCGTCTGGGCGTTCTTGGCGAAGTGAACGGGGAAGAGATCGTGCTGCCCCTGGCCATCGCGGTCGCCCTTTTCTATCTGCTGAAGAACGGCCTGTTGCTGTTCGCGGCCTGGGTCGAAAACAGCATCATCATGGATGCGGTGGCCCGTGGCGCCAGCCAGCTGATGCGGACCTACATGACCGCGTCCTATGTGTTTCACCTCAAGCACAATTCCGCCGAGCTGATCCGCAACATCAACCTGGCCTGCGACGATGTCTTTCGCGGTGTGCTCAAGCCGTTCATGCGGCTTGTGGCCGAAGGGATGATCGTCGTGGGGATCTTCACCGTGCTGGTGCTGACCGATCCGGTGGTCACCGTGGCGATGGGGTTGTTCCTGGGGTCGGTGCTGGCGTTCTTCTATGTCGTGACCCATCGCCGCATCACCAGCGGTGGCCGGCGGTCGCAGGCGCTGCACGCGGTCATCTTGCAGGGACTCAATCAAAGCCTGGGCGGGTTCAAGGAAGTCCGGGTCCGGCGCTGCGAGCCGTTTTTCGTCGATGCCTTCGTCCGCCTGCGGCACGAGATGTCGCAGATCCAGGTCTTCAACCAGACCATCGTCGAGGTGCCCCGGCTGACCATCGAAACCCTGCTGGTGTTCGCGTTCGTGGTGGCGGTGGTCATGGTCCGGGCCCGGGGCGGCGTCACCGTCGAAGTGCTGCCGCTGCTGGCGCTGTACGCCCTGGCCGGGTTCCGGCTGATGCCGACCTTCAACAAGCTGGTGCTTTATCTCAACACCATCCGCTTCAACATCCCGGCGATGAACAACGTCTTGGCGCACCATCGCGGCCTGGAGGCCGCCGCCGCCGCCGCGCCGTCGCCTGCGGGTGAGGGTCGGCTGGCGATGCAACGCGAGGTGCGGGTGGATGCGCTCAGCTACACCTATCCCGGGGCCGAACGGCCCTCGCTGGACCATATCGACCTGACCATCGCGCGCGGCCAATCCATCGGTCTGGTCGGCGGCTCTGGCGCCGGCAAGACCACGCTGGCCGACATTATCCTGGGTCTGCTCGAGCCCCAGTCCGGCCGGCTTCTGGTGGATGGCGCACCGGTGGCCGACATCGCCGCGTGGCAGCGCTCCCTGGGCTATGTGCCGCAATTCATTTATCTGCTGGACGACAGCGTCCGCCGCAATGTCGCCATCGGGTTGGCCGACGACGCCATCGACGACGCCGCGGTGTGGCGCGCCCTGGAACAGTCGCGGCTGGCCGATTTCATCCGCAAATTGCCGCAAGGGCTGGACACGATGCTGGGCGAGAACGGCTCGCTGCTGTCGGGCGGGCAGCGGCAGCGGATCGGTATCGCGCGGGCGCTATACCACCAGCCGCAATTGCTGGTGCTCGACGAGGCGACCTCGGCCCTGGACAACGCCACCGAGCGCGAAGTGTCGGCCGCCATCGAGGAACTGACCGGCCAGGTGACCCTGGTCATCATCGCCCACCGCCTGAGCACCGTCCGCAAATGCGACCTCTTGTACCTGCTCGATCATGGGCGCGTGGTCGAGAGCGGCACGTTTTTGGAACTGTCAAGCCGCAGCCCGGCTTTCCGCGCCATGCTCGACCATGACCCGGCGGTCGTGTGAGCGCGGCGCACGGCTTGCCGTGGGCCGAGAAATAGCCGATAAGGTTTGGCGTCTCCGGTAAGAGCCTCCATGACCCGATCGCATTCGATGCCTGCGCCACGTACCGCCGTTGCCGACCCGACACTGACCCGTCCCGACTGGACCCGCGGAAGCCCGCGCGATCCCGCGCGGCTGTGGCTGGACAAGAACGAGAACTGGGACCCCGAGCTGAACCGGGTGGTGGCCGAGGTGATGCGCGCCCTGCCGGCCGAGGCCTATTGCACCTATCCGGAATCGGCCCAGCTTTACGCCAAGCTGGCCGCCTGGGCCGGGGTCGAGCCGGGCAACCTGATGCTGGCCGCCGGTTCCGACGGGGTGATCCGTTCGGTGTTCGAGGCCTATGTCGAGCCCGGCGACACCGTCATCCACACCGTGCCGACCTTCGCCATGTATTCGGTCTACAGCCGCATGTACGGCGCCCGTGTCGTCGGCATCGAGTACGAACGTGGCTCCGACGGCCCGGTCTTGGCCATCGACCGGCTGCTGACGGCCATCCGCACCGAAGGCCCCAAGCTGGTGTGCCTGCCCAATCCCGACAGCCCGACCGGTACGGTGGTCCCGCCCGAGCAGTTGGAGTCCATCATCGCGGCGGCCGGCGAGGCCGGCGCCTTGATGCTGGTGGACGAGGCCTATCACCCCTTTCATCCCGACAGCGTGGTGCCGGCGATCGCGCGCTACCCGCACCTGGTGGTGTGCCGTTCGACCGGCAAGGCCTGGGGCATGGCCGGCATCCGCATCGGCTATGGCGTGGCCTCGCCCGAGGTCGCCAAGATCCTGCACAAGGTCCGTCCGATGTACGAGGTCGGCGCCGTGGCGGTGCACGCCTTCGAAGCCATGCTGGACCACGCCGATGCCATGCGGGCCTCGGTCGCCCGCCTCGAGGCCGGCAAGGCCCTGTTCCTGGCCGAGATGGAGACCCTGGGCTTCAAGGTCCTGAAGGGCGCCGGCAATTTCTGTCACGTCGCCTTCGGCGCCCATGCCGCCGCCATCCATGCCCGCCTCGACGGTCGGGTGATGTATCGCAAGGATTTCGCCGAGCCGTGCCTGGCCGGCTATTCCCGTTTTTCCGCCGCCACGCCCGAATTGTTCGCCCCGGTCATCGCCCTGATCCGCGCCGCAATCCAAGGAAACCGTCCATGAGCGCCAATACCCTTGCCGTCGCCGTCATCGGCTGCGGCCGCATCGCCGGCCACCATTGCCGCTCGATCGCCGCCACCAGTGGCGTGCATCTGTCGGCGGTGTGCGATCTGGTGGCGGACAAGGCCCGCGCCTATGGCGAAGAATTCAACGTGCCGTATTACATCGACTACCGTGCCATGCTGCGCGCCCATCCGGAAATCTCGGTGGTGGCGGTGATCACGCCGTCGGGCATGCATGCCGAACACGCCACCGAGGTGATGGAACGCTGGGGCAAGCACGTCATCGTCGAGAAGCCGACCTTCATGACGCCATCGCAGCTGAATGCCGCCTACGATCTGGCAGATCGTGTCGGCGTGCGCATCTTCCCGGTGTTCCAGAATCGCTACAACCTGGCGGTCCAGCGGGTCAAGCAGGCCATCGTCAGCGGCGAACTGGGCGCCATCCGCATCATGTCGGTGCGCACCCGCTGGTGCCGGCCGCAACGTTATTACGACCTGGCCCCCTGGCGCGGCACCTTCGCCCAGGATGGCGGCTGCCTGACCAACCAGGGCATCCACCATGTCGATCTGCTGCGTTACCTGGGCGGCGAGGTCGATAAGGTCAACGCCACCATGCGCACCCTGGGTGCCGAGATCGAGGTGGAAGACGCCGTGGTCGCCACCCTGACCTATCCGACCGGCGCCGTCGGCAATCTGGAAGTGACCACGGCGGCCCGACCCGACGATTTCGAGGCATCCCTGTCCATCGTCGGCGAGAAGGGCCTGGCCCAGATCGGCGGCATCGCCGTCAACGAGCTGCAGATCTTCACCCCCGATCCCGCCGCCTGCACCCAGGCGTCTGAGGATTTCTCGCGCTGCGTCTACGGCTTCGGGCACGAGGCGATGTATCGCGACATCGCCGCCGATTTCCAGTCCGGCCGGCCCTATCCGGTGACCCGCGATGATTGCCTCTCCACCATCAAGCTGTTGAACGCCTTCTACCGCTCGGACGAGGCCGGCGGCTGGGTGGCGGTCGATGCCGATGGCGAATCCACGCGCCTGGGCCGGCCCGACGAGGCCCTGGCCGATCTGTATCGGACCCCGGCATGAGCACGCCCCTTCGCGTCGGAATCGCCGGCTTCGGCGTCGTCGGCAAGCGCCGCCGCCAGTTCATCGACCTTCGTTGCGATATGAAAACGGTCGCGGTGTGCGACCGCACCTTCGAGTCCGAGGGCCGGCTGGCCGACGGCGTGCGCCATTACCGCACCCCCGAGGCGTTGCTGGACAATGAAAGCCTGGACGTCTTGTTCGTCTGCCTGACCAACGAGGTGGCGGCCGACGTCACCATCGCCGGCCTGGACAAGGGGCTGCATGTCTTTTGCGAGAAGCCGCCGGGCCGCGACGTTTCCGACATCGAGCGGGTCATCGAAGCCGAGGCCCGTCACCCCGACCTTCGCCTGAAATACGGCTTCAACCACCGCTATCACGATTCGGTGCGCGACGCGCTGGCCATCGTCGCCTCGGGCGAGATGGGCGATGTGCTCAACATGCGCGGCGTCTACGGCAAGTCGCAATTCATCTCTTTCGGGGCGCATTCCGACTGGCGCACCCAGCGCGCCGTGGCCGGCGGCGGCATCCTGCTCGACCAGGGCATCCACATGGTCGATCTGATGCGGCTGTTCGGCGGTGAATTCCACGAGGTCAGCAGCATCGTCTCGAACGATTTCTGGGGCCACGACATCGAGGACAACGCCTACGCGCTGATGCGCTCGGAAACCGGCTGCGTCGCCATGCTGCATTCGACCGCCACTCAATGGCGGCATCGTTTCAATCTCGAAATTACCTGTCGCAAGGGGGCCTTGATCCTGTCGGGCATCCTGTCGGGGTCGAAATCCTATGGCGCCGAGACCCTGTCGGTGGTGTGGGCCGGCGAAGACGACCAGGGCGACCCCAAGGAACAGACCACCCGCTATAACCGGGATCCCAGCTGGGCCGACGAAATCGCCGAATTCGCCGACGCGGTGCTGCGCGGCGGGGCCATCAGTGCCGGCTCGTCGGCCGACGCCCTGGCCACCATGCAACTGGTCTATCGCATCTATTGCGCCGATCCCCAGTGGAAGGCGCGCTGGAATCTGGAGTGCCCGTCATGAGCAAGATCATCGGCCTGATCCCCGCCCGCATGGCGGCCAGCCGTTTCCCCGGCAAGCCGTTGTTTCCCATCTTCGGCCGCCCGATGATCGAGCATGTGTTCGAGCGCGCCCGGCTGTTCCCGCGCTGGGATGTCCTGGCCATCTGCACCTGCGACGAGGAAATCAAGGCGTTCGGCGAATCCAAGGGCTATCCGGTGATCATGACCGCCGACACCCACACCAGGGCGCTGGACCGGGTCGCCGAGGCTGCCACCAAGTGCGGCGTGGATGTGGCCGAAGACGACATCGTGCTGAATGTCCAGGGCGACGAGCCGATGATGCATCCCGATATGATCGCCGCCACCATCAAGCCGATGGAAGAGCGCGCAGGCGAGGTGCGCGGCACCATGCTGGCCATGGACATCATTGACGAGGCGCAGTTCAAGAACCCCGACGCCCTGAAGATCATCCACGATCTGTCGGGCCGGGTGCTCTATACCTCGCGCCAGCCCATTCCGCATTGTAAACAATTCTCGCCCGAGCTGGGGGCCAAGCGCATCTATGGCATCTTCGGCTTTCGCTGGGATTTCCTGAAACTGTTCACCAGCCTGGCGCCCAGCCCGCTGGAGATCAAGGAAGCCTGTGATTCCAACCGGCTTTATGATTACGGCCATCACCAGCACATCGCGCCCTATCCGTTCCAGCCCAGCTATTCGGTCGACAGCCCGCACGATATCGGCATCGTCGAGGCCGCGATGCAGGCTGATCCGCTGTGGGGCCGCTATTGACCGGCTGGACCGACCTGCTGGCGAGGGACGCCGCCACCACCTTGCGCTGCCCGGCCTGCCGGGCGGGGGCGCTGGCGGTGGATTCCGACGCCCTGGTCTGTTCGTCGTGCGGGGCGCGCCATCCGCTGGATCGCGAGCGTCAGGTGGCGGCCTTGTTCGCCGCCGCTTCCCATGGCGGGTTGAAGGACGATATCCGCGCCTGGTGGGGCGATTTGTACGAACAGCTTTACGGCCCGACCGACCGCTCGCTGAACCCTGAGCGGCTGGAAGCCATGCTGACCGACACCGAGGACCTGTTCCGTGTCCGCGAGATGCTGCCTGTGGTCGAGATGCCGCTGGCCGAGCTGGCCGGCAAGAGCGTCCTGGAGATCGGCCCCGGCGGCGGCGCCCATTCCTGCCTGTTCAAGCGCTATGGCGCCTCGGTGACGGCGGTGGACATCACGCCGGAACGGGCCATCTCGACCGCGCTGAAGTTGGGGCTGGTCACGGGCGGCGAGGGCCGCGCCTATAACGCCGACGCCGAGAACCTGCCGTTTAGGGATGCCAGCTTCGACATCGTCTATTCCAACGGCGTGCTGCACCATTCCCAAGACACCGACAAGACCATCGCCGAGGTGTTTCGGGTCCTGAAGCCGGGCGGAAGAGCGGTGCTGATGCTCTATGCCCGCCATTCGGCCATCTTCTGGGGGACCATCGTCCCTTTGGGCCTGGTGCGCGGCGAGATGTTCCGCTGGCCCGAGGCCCAATGGGTCGGCCGCGTCACCGAAGGCAAGCCCAAGCACGGCCAGACCAGGAACCCGTTCACCCGGATTTATTCCGCTGCAGAACTGGACCGCCTGCTGTCAGCGTTCCCGCTGCGGCGCTATCGCAAAAGCAGCTTTCAATGGGATAATTTCGCCATCCCGCGCCTGACCCAGATCCGGCGCAAGGTGCTGGGCTGGCTGGGCCGGGCCGCCCATCCCGGCGGCGTCTTGATCTATGGCGCCCCCTTCGTGTCGGAAACCAAGACCGAGCTGGCGCTGGGCCGCCATATCGGCTTTGCCTGGAACATCGTGGCGGAGAAACCGGCATGATTCTTCCTTTGACCGGCAAATTGGCGGTGGTCACCGGCGGCACGCGCGGCATCGGCGCCGCCATCGCCGCGCGTCTTCTGGCCGACGGCGCCCGCGTGCTGGTCACCGGCACCCGGCCAGGCGGGCAGGGGCCGCAGGGAGCCGATTATTTCGCCGCCGACTTCGCCGATCCGGACCAGTTGGAAGGCTTCGCCACCCAGTTGGCCGGCCTGGGGGCCGATATCCTGGTCAACAATGCCGGCATCAACAAGGTCCAGCCCTTCGCCGAGATCGATCCCGCCGATTTCGCCCGCATCCAGCAGGTCAACGTCACCGCTCCGCTTCGCCTGATGCAGGCGGTGCTGCCCGGCATGCGGGCCAAGGGCTGGGGCCGGGTGGTCAATGTCGGCTCGATCTGGGGAGTGGTCTCGAAGGCCGGGCGCGGCAGCTATTCGGCCGCCAAGTTCGCCCTGGATGGCCTGACGGCGGCGGCGGCGGCCGAAGTGGCGGCCGACGGCGTGCTGGTCAACGGCGTCGCACCCGGCTTCATCGACACCGAGCTGACCCGCAGCGTGCTGGGCGAGGCCGGCATCCAGGAATTGGTGGCGCAGGTCCCGGCCAGGCGCCTGGGCCGCCCGGACGAGATCGCCGCCTTCGTCGCCTGGCTGGCCGGGCCGGACAATTCCTTCATCTCGGGCCAGACCATCGCCATCGACGGAGGGTTCACCCGTGTCTGACGGCTTGACCATCCAGTCGCACAAGGGGCCTTACCGGGTTCATTTCGATGTCGATGCGTTGGCGCGACTGAACGCGTCGGTGCCCGAAGGCGCCCATTTCCTGGTGGATGCCCGGGTGGCCGAGCTTTACCGCGACCGGATGGGCCATGTGCTGGCGAGCCGAAGCGTCCTGCTGATCGAGGCGACCGAGGCGGCCAAGTCGCTGGAACGCTTTCCCGCCTATGTCGAGCATCTGGTGGCGAACGGTCTGCGCCGCGACCATGTGCTGGTGGCCATCGGCGGCGGCATCTTGCAAGACATCACCTGTTTCCTGTCGGCGACCATGCTGCGCGGCGTCGATTGGCGCTTCTACCCCACCACCTTGCTGGCCCAGTGCGATTCCTGCATCGGCTCGAAATCCTCGATCAATTGCGGCGACGCCAAGAACATCCTGGGCACCTTCACGCCGCCCCGGGACATCTTCCTGTCCACCCGCTTCCTCGCCACACTTGACCCGCGCGAGATCCGGTCCGGCATCGGCGAGATGCTGAAGGTCCACATGATCGCCGGCCCCGCCGATTTCGCCGCCATCGCCCAATCCTACGATTCCCTGTGGACCCAGCCCACGGTGATGGAAGCCACCATCCGCCGCGCACTGGAGATCAAGCAAGGCTATATCGAGAAGGACGAGTTCGATACCGGCCCGCGCCTGGTCTTCAACCTGGGCCATTCCTTCGGCCACGCCATCGAGGCGGCCACCGACTTCGCCGTGCCGCACGGCATCGCCGTCACCATCGGCCTGGACATGGCCGGCTGGATGAGCTGGCGCCTGGGATCGGGAGCCAAGGAATATTGGTGCCAGGCGCGGCCGGTCCTGGCCCGCAACTATGCCGGCTATCAATCGGTGCCGGTGCCGCTGGACCGCTTCCTGGCCGCACTCGCCAAGGACAAGAAGAATGTCGGCCAGGGCTCGGCCACCTTGATCCTGCCTGGACCCGATGGTCAGGTGGCGCGGGCCATCCACATCATCGACGAGCCCTTCCGCCGCTTGTGCGCCGAATTCCTGGACAAGGTGCGCCCGCATGACCCGTGACACCACCACCCGAGTTGCCGTCGCCTCGCGATCCTTCTCGCGCCACCCGATCCTGCGGGCCGAGCTGCTGGAACGTTACGAACACGTTACGTTCAACGATGCCGGTGTGTCGCTGGCTGGCGAGGCCCTGATCGAGTTTCTGGCTGAGCACGACAAGGCGATCACCGCCCTGGAAAAGCTGGATGAGGCGATTCTGGTCCGCCTGCCGGAATTGAAGGTTGTCGGCAAGTACGGCGTCGGGCTGGACATGATAGACCTGGCGGCACTCGGCCGAATGGGCAAGAAGCTGGGCTGGACCGGCGGTGTCAACAAGCGCTCGGTGTCGGAGCTGGTGATTTCGGCGGCCATCGCCCTGTTGCGCCATGTCCCCCAGGGCAACGCCCTGGTGCGTGACGGCGGCTGGCGGCAATTGATGGGACGGCAATTATCCCAGCGCAGTGTCGGCATCGTCGGCTGCGGCCATGTCGGCAAGGACCTGGCGGTGCTGCTGAAGGCGTTCGGCTGCCGGGTGCTGGCGCACGACATCCAGGATTTCGCCGATTTCTACGCCACCCATGGCATCGAGAAGATGGGGCTGGACGCCCTGCTGGCCGAAGCCGACATCGTGACGCTGCATCTGCCGCTGGACGGCTCGACCCGAAACATCCTGCCGGCCGACAAGCTGGGTCTGATGCGCCGGGGCTCGATCTTGATCAACATGGCCCGCGGCGGTCTGGTGGACGAGGCCGCGATCAAGGCGATGCTGGCCGACGGCCATCTGGCCGGGGCCGCCTTCGACGTCTTCGCCGAGGAACCGCCGGTGGACTTCGACCTTCTGCGTCACCCCAACATGCTGGCCCTGCCCCATATCGGCGGCTCGGCGGAAGAGGCGGTGCTGGCCATGGGCCGCGCCGCCATCGCCGGGCTGGACAATGCCCGCGACCCGCTGGATTTCGTGGGACAGGGCGGATGAGTGGCGGCGAACACAACGCCCGGGCCTGGGGACACGTAGTCGATTTTTTCGACCACGAGCGGGCCACCAGCGCCCAGGTCTATGCCTCGGAATGGTTCTTCCTGAAGGACCTGCTGAAAGACGGCATCAGCGTTCTGGATGTCGGCTGCGCGCAAGGCGGCTTCGCTGGCGTGATGGCCGAGAACCTGAAGGATTTCCGCTATACCGGCATCGACATCAGCGCCGAGATGATCGCCAAGGCCAAGACCCGCCACCCCCAGGCCGAGTTCCACCATGTGGGCGAGTCCGACTGGTCTGCCATCGCCGGGCGCCAGTTCGATCTGGTGCTGGTGCTGGGCATCTTGCATCTGCACGAAAGCTGGCGCGACACCATCGCCCAGGCTTGGGCGCACACTGCCGGCACCTTGCTGATGGATCTGCGCGAACATGAAGGCCCGACCATCGAGGACAAGGCGGTATCGTCGTTTCGGATGGATTTCGGCGGCGACGAGGCCGGTGCCGCCGTGCGGCTGCCTTATGTTATCGTCAATGCCGCCGAGGCGCTGGCGGTGGTCCGCCGGTCCTGCGACGGGGTCTCGCGTCTCAGCCATTACGGCTATTATCATCCGGTTTCGGGGGCGGCGGAGACGCCGGTGGACAAGGTCATGGCCAACGTGTGGTGTGCGCAGCGATGAATGTGATCGGACTGGCTAAAGCCGTCGGACTGGATACCCGGGCCCTCTATCAGCGGCTGTCGGCCGCCAGCGTTCGGGCCGCCGTGGCGGAACAGGGGCTTGCGGATGTCTATCAGCGGCTCGAGGCGGTTATCCCCGACATTGCCGATCAATATACCGGCGGCTTCGATCCCCAGGAATACCAGCGCTACTGGAAGATCAAGATGCGGGGCCTGCATGCCTGGCAGGTCAGCCTGATGCTGGATGCGGTCCGGCATCTGGGGCGGCCCGGCCTGGTCCTGGCCGACATCGGCGATTCGTCGGGCAACCATGCCCGCTATCTGCAGGCCTTGGCGCCGAAAGACGCGGTGGCGCGGGTGGTGTCGGTCAACCTGGACCCGGTGGCTGTGGACAAGGTTACCGCCAAGGGCGGCGACGCCATCTTGTGCCGGGCCGAGGAGATGGACCTGGCCGGAATCCGCCCGGATCTGTTCATGACCTTCGAGATGGTCGAGCACCTGACCGATCCCTTGCGCTTTCTGCATCGCCTGGCCGAAAGCGGCAGCGCCGACCATTTGCTGATGACGGTGCCGTGGCGGCGCGACAGTCGTTTCGGCGGCGCCGATTTGCGCATGTCCGACGACCGCATGGCCGCTCGCTGGACCGCCGAGGAACTGCATATCTTCGAGCTTCGCCCGGATGACTGGCTGCTGCTGGCGCGGTTGGCCGGCTGGCGGCCGGTGCTGACCCGGCTTTACCGGCAATATCCGGTGCGCTCGCCCTTGGTGGCGCTGCGGCCGATATGGCGGGCGCTGGATTTCGAGGGATTCTGGGGCGTCTTGTTATGCCGCGACCTGTCGGTCGCCAACCGCTATGACGCGTGGTGAGGACGCGATGAAGGTGCCGTCGCGATGGGTGGTGCCGCTGGCGGTGGTGTGGATCATCGCTGTCCAGGGGGCGTACTTTGCGTACAGCGTCGGCTATTACCGTGAAAAGATCGGCGTTTTCGGCCGTTTCCTGTTCGGGCCGTGACCATGATGGCGACCGTTCATATCCTGGCTTTTGCCCTGGTCTGCCTGGGATTGGGCTGGCCCCTGGTGATCGGGCTCGACCGCCGGGACGCCTTGACCGGCGCCGAGCGGCTGGGCGCGGCGTTTCTCTTGGGCGTGCTGCCGCTATATTTCGGCGTGTTCGCCCTGGCCTCGTGGCGCTATGACGCCGTGTCGATGTGGGGCCTGTCGGCCGCGGCTGCGGCACTGGCGCTGCCCGGCTGGCGGATGATGGGATGGGGCCTGGGCCTGAACGCGGTCCGGCGGGAAGTGGCGTTCGCTCGGCACGATCCGCTGTTGGCGGCCTTGTGGATAGCCCTCTTGGCGACCGCCCTGTCGGCGCTGCTGCAGGGGATGGCGCCCCCCAACGATTACGACAGCCTGATGTATCATCTGGCGGTTCCCCAGCTCGATCTCGAGCGCGGCCGCGTTCTGCCGGCATGGGATCGCGGCCTGCCGCATGTCTTCTTCCCGGAACTGACCGGAAACCTGATCCGCCTGACCCTGGCCACCGCTGGCGAGGCGTCGGTGCAGATGATCACCGCCCTGTTCGGCTTCGTCGCCGCCATCGGCGCGGCCGCCCTGACCCGGCGCATGGGCGGCGGCGGTCGCGCGGCCATCGGGGCTGCGCTGATGGTTCTGGCCTGCCGGGTCATGGTGTGGGAAATGGCCACGCCCGAGGTCGAGGTGGCGCTGACCGCCTATGCCGTCCTGGCGCTGGTGGCGTTTCTGGCGTGGCGCCAGGACTTCCGGCCGGGCTTGATGGTGCTGGCCGGGTTGATGCTGGGCGGCGGATTGCTGGTCAAGTTCCATGGCGGGGCGGTGGCCTTGGCGCTGGGCGTTCCGATGCTGCTGGCGATCCTTCGCCGCCCGTCCCTGGTGGGCCAGGTTGCGCTTGGGGCGGTGTGCGGGGTGGCGCTGTTCGTGCCGCATGCCCTGCACATGGCCGGTCTGACCGGCAATCCGCTGTTTCCGATGTTCAATCAGCTGTTCACGCCCGGGGGGGTGGATTATTTCGCCGATCTGCGAAACCAGTACGGCACCGGCCGGTCGCTGGTGGATCTGGTGCTGGCGCCCTGGTTCATGTCGGTCGCGCCGATGCAATATTTCGACGGGATGGTCCTGGGCGCGCCCTACCTGCTGGCCTTGGCCCCGCTGGCGGCCGTCGCGCGACCGCGCCAGGGCGCCGCCGTCGTTCTGATGTGCGCGGTCTATTTCGTCTTGTGGTTCTTCCTGCTGTCGCAGCAGGTCCGGTTCCTGATGCCGATCATTCCGATGCTGGCGGCGTTTTCGGCCATCGGTCTGGCGATGGTGGCGGGGGTGGCGCGCGGTTGGTGGCGAGGCGTGCTGGTGGCGGCGGTGTTGCCGCTGGTCGTGGCGCAAGGGGCGTTCGTCGCCATCTACGGCGCGCTGCGGCTGCCGCCGGCTGTGGGTGTGGTCAGCGCCGCCGACTATCACCTGAAGACGCCGACCTTGACCGGGGCCTTCTATGCGCCCTGTCGCTGGCTGCACGCCAACCTGAAGCCGGGGGAGCGCTATCTGTCGCTGATGACCCCGCACAGCTATTATTGCCCGCAAGCCTCGGCGCAGTTGCGGCTGTTTCCCGACGAGGAAAAGTCGTGGCTGACCACGGGAAAGCCGCCACCGATGTCGCGCGACGAATTCGTGCAACGCTTTCGCCAGGGCGGCTATCGGTGGATCATCGTCACCCGCGCCGCCGAATACCGCCGCACCGTCTCGGGCGCACCCGAGATGCAGCCGTTCGACCTGACCGCCGACCGCCTGGGAACGCATCTGGCCGATATACTGGCCAAGTTGCAGCCGGTGACGTCCGATCCCTATGTCGCGATCTATGACGGACGCCAGGTCCTGGAGGCGCTGGATGGGCGCTAAGGGGCTGGCGGTCGCGGCCTGGCTGTGGGTCGTCGTCGGCCTGGCGGCCTATCTCTGGCAGTTCCGGCCTCTGTTGGCACCCTTGGCGGCCAAACTGGGGGTCGGATGATCGGCGTTCCGGCGGCCCTGCTTTTGAACCTGTCGGCCTGCTTCGGCGGCGGCGCCCTGCTGCTGCGGCTCTTGGGTCTGACTCCAGGGATGCCCGCCGCCCTGGCCGCCGTCCTGGCCTTTCCGCTGGGATTGGGGCTGGTCGGCTGGCTGGTCTTCTTCCTGGCCTGGCAGGGCTGGCTTCACGCCGCGATCCTGATTTCGATACTGCTTGGACTGTCGGTGGGTGTGGTGGCGCTGCCGCGTCCGGTTCGGGTTGTGTCATTCACGGCGCCGGAACGGCTGTTGGCGCTGGTCCTGCTGGTGGTGGTCGCCCTTTATGTCGTCGTGGCGCTGGGGCCGCCGGCCGATGCCGACACGCTGGCCTATCATTTCGCCCGGCCCCGGCAGATCCTGGCCGACGGGCGGCTGATCCTGGTGCCTCGGGCCATCGATGGCGTCACCCAGCTTCTGGTGCAGATGGCCTATCTGCCGGCCTTGGCCCTGGGGGGCGAGCGGGCCTTGACCCTGTGGGCCATGGTGACCGGGCTGATGCCGGTGGCGCTGGTGGCGGTGCTGGCCGGGGGATGGCTGCCGCGCGCCTGGTGCCTGGCTCTGGCCGCCGCCCTGCTGAGCATGCCGGCCTGGATGTTCGGCGCCTCGGGCGGGCAGGTCGAGACCCGGCTGGCCGGCTTTGCCGTGCTTGCCGCCTATGCGGTGGCCCGCGCCTGGCGCGAGCCCGGCTGGCGATGGGAATTGCTGGCCGGCCTGGCGGCGGGGTTCTATGCCGGCGGCAAGACCCTGGGATTGCTGCTGATCGCAGCCACCGGGCTGGTTTTGTTGGCCCGCAGGCGGTTCGCGCCGCGGGCGGTGCTGGGATATGGCGTCGCGGCGGCCCTGGCCGGCGGCCAGTGGTATCTGTGGAACTGGAGCCAGACCGGCGACCCGGTGTTTCCGATGGCGTTCGGCGCCCTGGGGCTGGCCGACGGTCCGCTGTGGAGCGCCGCGCATCACGACATCTTCCGCTCGTTGTTCTTCCCCGCGGAAAATCCCGAGACGCCCGGCATCGGCCTGGCGCTCGCTTATCCGGTTCGGGCGATTCTGGGGTGGGGCCCGGCGATGTGGGAGGCAGGCCGGTCCGGTCCCGGACCCCTGTTGCTGATCCTGGCCCCCTTTGCCGTGGCCGGCCTGATCCGTCACCGCGACCGGCTGACGACCAGCCCCCTGACGCCGATGGTCGCCATCGCCTTGCTGTTCTATCTGGCGTGGATCATGACGGCGTCGTCGCAGCGCATCCGCCACCTCGTGCCGGTCCTGCCGCTGCTGGCCCTGGGGGCGATGGTGGCGGCCGAGCGCGGCGCCGGCTGGCTGGGGGTCAAACGCCCCATGGTGGCGGGCCTGGCCCTGCTGGTGCTGGTTCAAATGGCCGGCCAGGGGGTGTTCGCCGCCGCCTATCTGCGCCATCTGGTCAGCGTCGAAAGCCGCGAGGACTTTCTGGAGCGGGCCGTCGCCGGCTATCCCCTGGCCCGCTGGCTGAACGGGCATCTGGGGCGCGACGACAAGGTGATGTTGTCGGAACGTCAATTGTCCTATCACCTGAACGTGCCCTATTACATCGCCAGCGAGATCTTACAGGCTCGCATCGACATGCGCCGCTCGGGCGCCGACCCCGCCGCGCGGTGGAGCCAGATGCGCAGCCTGGGGATCACCCATATCGCCGGCGAGGAGGTTCCCGCCGACGGCCGGCCGGTTTCGGCCTGGCAGCAGCTGACCGCCGACCTGACCGCCAAAGGCTGCGCCCGCCGCGAGGCCGAAGTGAGCTGGCGCTGGGTCTTTTCGCGGGCGCTGCCGGGCCTGGGCTCGGCCGAGACCCGCACCCTGATTCTGGCCCTGACGCCAGCCACCTGCCTCTACGGTCGCTGATGCCGGTCCTTTTGCACCATACCGGGGACATTCCCCCAAGCGGTTGGGACGAGTGGTGCGCCGTCGCCGGCTGCAATGCCGACCTTCCCGGCGGCAAGCCGACGGCTCGCGCCCTGGCCGAGGCCTATGATGCCGTCTTGCCGGAATGGTGGCGGCTGGCCGCCGAACTGGGCCGCCAGCCATCGGCAATTCTGTCCCACGCCTGCACCGCCGGCGGCAATGTATCCGATCTCGGGCTGATGCTGGCCTGGTCTCGCCTGGTCGGCGGCTGGGCGGCCGGTGGCGATCGCGTTTTGTGCCTGTGCGACGATCCTTGGCTGTTTCGCCATCTGGCGACCTTGCCGGGGGTGACGGCCGGGGCGGCACCGTCTCTGGCCGGAACCGCGCTGCGTCTGGGGCTGCGCGGCTGGCTGGCACGGGCGCGGGTGGCGGTCCGCATGGCGCGGGCGGCTTGGCGGGGGCGCGGGGCCGCCTGCGCCGTTCCCCCTGGGCGGCCGGCGATGCTGGTCTATGGCCATCCGGCCAGCCGGCCCGACGGGTTCGACGCCTATTTCGGCCAGCTGGCCGAAATTGTTCCTGAAGTACAACGAATTCTGCACGTCGATTGCCCGCCTTCCCGCGCCGCCGAACTGGGGGTCGGACTGCATGGCTGGGGCTCGATGGCTGCCGCCCTGGCCCTGGTGTTTCGCCGGTGGCGCCCGCAGGTGTCGGGGCCGCTGACCTGGCTGGTCCGTCGCGCCGCCGCCCACGAGGGCGCCACCGGCACGCCGGCGATGATCGCCTGGCAAATCCATTGTCAGCGGCGCTTCCTGGCGGCGGCGCGGCCGGTTCTGGTGGCTTGGCCGTGGGAAAACCATGCCTGGGAACGCGCTTTCGTCCGCCACGCCAGGGCCGGTGCCATCCGGACCCTGGGCTATCAGCATGCCACCATCGGCAGCCTGGAAAGCAATTACGCAATCCATTCCCTACCGGACGGCGTGGCGGCCCTGCCCGACAGCATCGCCTGCGCCGGCCCGGCCAGCCGTGATCGGCTGGTCGACTGGGGGGTGCCGGCGGACCGCCTGTGGATCGGCGGCGCCTGGCGCTTCCCCACCCCCACGCCGTTGCCGTGGGCGGCCGACGGGGCGATCTTCCTGCCCCTTCCGGCCCAGATCGGGGTGGCGAGGCAGATGTTGGCGGCGGCTCGGGCGGCGACGGCCCATGGCTGGCGCTTTCTGGTGCGCGAGCATCCGATGACCTCGGTCGGCTTTCATCCCGAGCCCGGCCTGGACCGCAGCCCGGGGCCGTTGTCCCGGTCCGGCCCTTTGCGGGTGGTGCTCTTTGCCGGCAGTTCCGTGGGGCTCGAGGCCCTGCTGGCGGGCTTGCCGGCCATCCGTTTCCTGCCGCAGGGCCTGCTGGCCAACGATATCCTGCCGCCGGGGCTGGCGGTGCCGGCGGCGACCGCCGATGAATTGCCCGACCGTCTGGCCGCCTGCGCCAGGCCCGAGCCGTTGGACGCCGCCGGGATTTTCGCCGAAATCGATCGCGCGCAGTGGCGATGCCGGGTGGGAGAACCGTCATGATCGGGGCGTTGGTTCGCAAGGCCCGCCAACTGGTGGGCGATCCCGCCCTGCGGCGGTATCTGCTGGAACGGGCCGTGGGCCGGGCGGCGGCGGCGGCGCGGTTCGTCCCAGGGCGCCCGCCCTATCTTGCCGACCTCGCCCTGCCACTGCCGTCGCGGCTGGCGCCATTCGCCGAATTGCCGGCGATGCCGCCGACGGCACCGCTGACCCTAAGCCTGCCAGGGGCCTGCGTCACCCTGTCGCCGCAGGCGCCGGGCGCCTTGTTCGACCAGGACTTTCCCGATATCGAGACCCGTCTGGCGGTCCACCGCTTCGCCTGGCTTCCAGTGCAGGCCGAAGGCCTTGATCCCGCCTGGGTGTGCGCCTTGTGGCAAGAATGGCGGTCGCGGTTCGGCAGTCCGGGACCCGGCTGGGACTGGCACCCCTACACCGCCGCCGAGCGCCTGATCAACCTTCTGGATTTCGCCCGGCGGAGCGGCGGCCTGCCCGGGCCGGTCGCCGACACCGTCGCGGTGCTGGCGGCCCATGGCCCGGCCATCGCAGCCCGTCTGGAATATTCCGGCGACCATTATACCGGCAACCACTTGTCCAATAACGGCCGGGGCCTGTTCCTGCTGGGCTGTGCCCTGGGCTGGGACCGCTGCGCAGAACTGGGGGGCGAGATTCTGCTGGCCGAGGCCGGGCGCATCTTCACCCCTTCGGGTCTTCTGCGGGAGGAATCCAGCCATTACCATTTGTTGCTTGCCCGGAACTATATCTCGGCCTGGCTGGCGGCGCGGCGCTCGGGCCGTCCGGAAAGCGAGGCCCTGGCCGCCATCGCCGCGCGCGCGCTGACGGCGGCGGCGATCTACGCGCTGCCGGGGGGATTTCCGCTGGTTGGCGACATTTCGCCGGATTGCCCACCGGCATTCCTGGTCGGGTTGCTGCCGGGCGGCACGGGGGGCTGGCTGGCCCTCTTGACCGATGACGAACGACGGGACCTGGCGGCCTTGGCGCGGCCGGCCCTGGGTGATCCACTCGCCGATGGCTGGGCCCGGGCCGACCGGGGCGACTGGGCGCTGCTGGTGCATGCTGCGCCGCAGGGCTGGCCGTTCATCCCCGGCCACGGCCACCATGACCTGGGCGGCTTCGAGCTGCACTGGCGGGGCCTGCCCCTGATCGTCGATCCCGGCCGCGGCGCCTATGGCGACGACGGCGAGGCCGCCTTGTATCGTTCGGCGGCGGTGCATAACGGCCTGACCATCGACGGCGCCGATCCCACGGCGGCCAATCGTCCCTATTACGGCGATGATTTCCGCCGCCGGGAAGGCGGGGAGCCGCCGGTCCTGCGCCGTCGGCCCGACGGGATCGACCTGGTGCACGGGGCGTTCCGGCGCCAAGGCGTCCGGCGATGCGAGCGGAACTGGACAGTGACCGATATGGCGGCCATCATCGACGACCGGATCGATGGACGGGGGCGCCACCGCCTGGCACGGACGCTGACGACGCCTTGGCCGGTCCGCATCGACGACGATGTCGCGGTGATCGAGACGCCTCGGGGGGCGGTCCGGCTGGTGGTGGATGGTGCCGTGCTCCTGCGGCCGGTGACGCGCTGGATCGCCTATGGCCAGGGCGAGGCGGCGACCCGGATCGTCGTCGAGGATGTTCGGGCCTTGCCTTGGTCCTGGCGGATTATTCTGGAGGCGGTCTGATGTGCGGTATGGCCGGCCTGTTCGTCCCACGGACGGTCGAACCCCCCAATGCGGATATGCCGGCCATGCTGGCGGCGATGCGTCACCGCGGCCCCGACGGTGTCGGCAAATGGACCGCGCCCGACCGCCGGTATGTCTGCGGCTTCGCCCGCCTGGCCATCATCGACCTCGCCACCGGCGACCAGCCCATCGTCGAAGGGACCGGCGAGCGCGTGCTGATGGGCAATGGCGAAATCTACAATTACCTGGAACTGCGCGACGAATGCGCGGGCTATCCGTGGCGGACCCATGGCGACATGGAGGTGGTGCTGCCGTTGGCGACGCGCCTGGGCGCCGATTTCGCGCATCGGCTGAACGGGATGTACGGGCTGGCCCTTTACGAACGCGACCCGCACCGCCTGACCCTGGTCCGCGACCGTCTGGGGATCAAGCCGGTCTATTGGGCGCGCACCGCCGCCGGCGCGCTGGTGTTCGCCTCGGAGGTCAAGGCCCTGTTCGCCAGCGGCCTGATCCGGCCCGAGGTGGACGAGGATGCCGTCGCCCAGTACTTGGCGCATGGTTGGGTTCCGGCACCGGCAACTTTGTGGAAGGGGGTGGCGAAATTGCCGCCCGGCCACCGGCTGACCGCGGAAGCCGACGGCACCGTCCACATCCAGCGTTATTGGATGGCGCAGGCGGCGGCCGGTCTGCCCGGCGACGGCGAAGGGGTCCGGCGCCATCTGACCGACCTGCTGGATGACGCGGTCCGGCTGCAATTGCGATCCGACGTGCCGGTGGGGGCGCTGCTGTCGGGCGGAATCGATTCCGGCCTGCTGGTGGCCCTGGCGGCCCGCCGTCTGGATCGGCCGCTCAACACCTACACGGTTCGTTTCGAAGGGGCAATGGTGGACGAAAGCCCGCTGGCCGCCCTGGTGGCGCAGCGCTACGGCACCCGTCATACCCTGTTCGACCTGTCGATGGCCGACATCGCCGACCATTTGCCGCGCCTGGCATGGTTCTGCGACGAGCCGCTGGCCGACGCCAGCCTGCTGCCCAACCAGTTGATCGAGGCGGTCCTGGGTCAAGAGGTGCGGGTGGCGCTGAACGGCACCGGCGGTGACGAGCTGTTCGCCGGCTACGGCCGGTATTTTCGGTTGCCGGTCGAATCCCGCTATCTCGGATTGCCGGCCTGGCTGCGCCGCGGCGCCATCGAGCCGCTGGCCGGTCTGGTCGATCCGATGACGCGGTGGCGGCTGGCCCGGGCCGAGAAGTTCGCCAATGATCGCGGCGGCTATCTGCACGATCATTCGACCTTCTTTCCCACGCCGATCAAGGCGATGCTGGGCTGCCGCCTGCCGTCGCCGGTGCCGGCCCAGGCGCGGCATTTCGGTGATTTCGCCGGAGCGGCGCAAAGCGCCGGCCTTTATGCCGAGCTGAATACCTATCTTCCCGAGGACCTGCTGCTGCTGCTGGACCGCACCAGCATGGCCGCCTCGGTCGAGGGGCGCGTTCCCTTCCTGGATCATCGGCTGGTCGAGGCGGCCCTGGCGGTCCCGCCCGAATTGCGCACCCCCGGCGGCCGGCAGAAGGCCCTGGAGCGGGCGATGGCGGCGCCGTTCCTGCCCGACGAGCTGCTGAACGCCCCCAAGCAGGGATTCGCCTCGCCGGTGCCGGCTTGGATGCGGGGGCCGTTGGGCGGTCTGGCCGAGCGGGTGCTGACCCTGCCCCGTTGCCTGGCGCGGGGCTGGTGGAGCGCCGACGGCATTCGCAGGCTGCGCGCCGACCCCGGCCGCCACGGCCATCGCCTGTACGCTCTGCTGATGTTGGAACTGACCATTCGCGTCCATGGCGAAGGGGCGCCGACGGATCAGGGGCTGGAGGCTCTGGCCTCATGAGCCTTGCCGACGTTTCGGTCGTCATGCCGGCCTACAACAATGCCCAGACCATCGCGCGCGCCCTGGCCAGCGTCGCCGCCCAGACCCTGCCGCCGCGGCAGGTGGTGGTGGTCGATGACGGTTCCGTCGATGGCACTGCCGACATGGCCGAATCGTGTCGCCCGGGCCTGGGGGCGACCGAGCTGGTGGTGGTTCGTCAGGCCAACCAGGGGGCGGGGGCGGCGCGGAATCGGGCGTTGGTTGCCGCCAGCTCGACCTTCGTCGCCTTTCTGGACGCCGACGATGAATGGCTGCCAGACAAGATTCGCGTCAGTCTGGACCTTCTCGCCGATCCCGAAATCCTTTACGTATCCCATGACGTCCTGGTGCAGGAGTGCGACGGCCGCCAGTCGGTGCGCGATTGCGCGCGCCATTTCGCCCAGGCCGGCGACCCGTTTCTGGCCTTGTCGGTTCGCGGCTTCGTCGGCACGTCGACCGTGGTCGCCCGTCGTCAGGCGGTCCTGGATGCCGGTGGCTTCGAACCATCGCTGCGGGCGGCGCAGGACCATGATCTGTGGCTGCGGCTGGCCCGGATCGGGCGCTTTCGGGTGTTTCCGGGCGCCTTGATGCGCTATCACGTCAATCCCAGCGGCATCACCGCCAATGTCGCCCGGCGACGGCACTGTTCCTATGCCGTGTTGCGGCGGCACCTGCCGGCGATGCGGGCGCGGCCGGGCGGTTGGCGGGCGGCATTGACGCGCGCGGTGATCCTTCATGTCGAGGCGGCCGCCGCGTTTCGCCAGCAAGGGCATTGGTGGAAGGCCGTGGGCGAGATGATCCGGGTCGGCCCGGCCTTGGCCTCGGTGGTGTGGTGGCTTGCCACGATGCGGGCGGACCATTAAGACAGTCCGATGAGGCTGAGCGGATTTCTGGCATGGGTGCGGTTCTGAGACTTGTCGGATGGAATCTGGCCCTTCTGGCCGGTCTGCTGATCCTGGCCGAGCTGGTGTTCGGCGGCTGGCTAGGCGATTCTGCCAATTCCGACCTGCAGCGTTTGTCGATCTACCGCGATGTGACCTGGCAATTGTCCGCCGCCGACAAATATGGCCGCGCGGACACGGTGTCCTATCGCCGCGACTCCTTCGGGTTTCGCGGCAAGTACGGGACGCCCGCCGATGTGGCGATCCTGGCGGTGGGCGGCAGCACGACGGACGAGCGTTTCGTGTCGGAAGGCGAGACCTGGACCGATGTGTTGTCGGCCTGCCTGGCCGAACGCGGCGCGCCGACGCCCATCGCCAATGCCGGGGTGGCCGGGCAATCGTCGCGGGGGCACATTCTGGATTTCGACATCTGGTTCCGCCATGTCCCGGCTTTGCGGCCGGCCGTGGTTCTGGTTTACCTGGGCATCAACGAAAAGGTCCTGGATGGCCGGGTGATCGAGGACGACGTCCAGCGCTACACCGAATCCGGCCGCCCGCCATGGGCCGAGCGCCTGCTGATGAAAAGCGCCCTGTATGGATTGGTGACCACCGCGCGCGGCAATTTCGCCGCCTGGAAGGCCGGCTATCACGCTTTGTCGGCGACCGGAGGGGCCGAGACGCAGTCGCGTCGGGTCGATCGCCTGTGGCGTGACGCGTCGGCCCAGCAGGTGATGGTGGGCACCGCCGACCATGATCGGCGCCAACAGGCGGTCGCCATGCAAAAGAAGCCCGAGCTGGAGGCCTATGCGCAGCGCTTGCGGGTTCTGGCCGAGACCATTCGAGCCTTCGGCGCAGAACCGGTTTTCGCCACCCAGGCCGGCGGTTCCTATCGCCGGGCCGGCAAGACGATCAGCGGCAATCTCGACGACTATTTCGAATTGGCCGCCTTCAACGCCGTCACCTTGCAGACCTGCGGCCAACTCGGCCTGCGCTGCCTGGATGTCGGGGCCAAGCTGGAATTCACCGATGGCGACCTGTGGGACGTCGTCCACACCACGCCCCAGGGGTCGCGCAGGGTTGGCGCCGTGATGTGCGACTCGGTGCTGGCGGCAGGGATCGCGCCGGTTCCGGGACGCCGGCCATGACGGCGCAGCGCTTGGCCGGCTATGGCTTCGTCACCGCGGCCTTTCTGATGCCCGTCCTGGGGGTAGCCGCTCCGCTGGGGATTGCCCCGTTGGGGGCCTTGCTGGCGCTGGCGACGGTGCCGCTGGTCTTGCGGACCGGCGCGTTGCGGCGCCTGCCGCGGGCGATATTGATCCTGCCCGCGCTGCTGGTGGTCTGGGGGGCGATCAGCACCTTGTGGGCCATCGACCCGCGCGAGGCGCTGGGAGGGACGGCCAAGCTGGCTCTTTCCACCTTGGCCGGCCTGGTGACCGTCGCCGCCGCCCTGGACGTCGAGGATCACTGGCGCCGATGGACCGGCCTGGCCCTGCTGGCGGCGGTAATACTGGCCGGGTGTGTCCTGATCGTCGAATATCTGACCGGAAACGGCGTCACCTATGTTCGGCAGACGTTGGCGAACGGCTCGATCTCGCTGCTCAGAAGCTCGCTGGGGCGGGGTGCGGTGATCGTGGCCATGGTCGCGCCGGCCGCCATCGTCCTGGGGCTTTCCCACCGGTTCCGCTGGGGGGTGGCGGCTTTGGCGCTGGTGCTGGCCGGGTTGTTCCTGGGCGACAGCCTGTCGACCCGGCTGGCGGTCGCCCTGGCCATTCTGGCGGCGGTGGCATCCCTGCTGCGGCCGCCCGGGCTGTTGCGTGCGGTCGCCGTGGCTACGATCGCGCTGATGGTGGCGATTCCGCTGGCCGCCCAACGCATGCCGGATCCGCACCATACCTTCCAGAACTGGCGGTGGCTGCCGATGTCGTCGCACCACCGCATGACCATCTGGGGGTTCACCGGCCAGCACATCGCCGAAAAGCCGATCCGGGGATGGGGCATGGAGGCGTCGCGGAGCATTCCCGGCGCCGACGAGGAAATCCAGGTCTGGCGCTACGATGCCGACGGCACGCGCACCAACGTCGGACTGCGCGAGCCCCTGCTGCCGCTTCATCCGCACAACGCGGTGCTGCAGGTTTGGCTGGAACTGGGACTACCCGGCGCAGCCTTGCTGTCGGCCTTCCTGTTGGCGGTGCTGCGGGTGTTGTCCCGGATCGATCCGGCGCGTCGGGTCGAGCGGGCCGCCGGCCTGGCGGCGTTCGTCGGGACCTTCGTCGTCGCCACCGTATCCTATGGCTTCTGGCAAAGCTGGTGGCAGGCGTCGATGTGGCTGGCCGCCGCACTGCTGGCCATGGCGAGCCGGCCCGAGGGCGCGGCGAACACGGTTGCAATTGATCGGGCCGCTGAGTAGGGTCCTGCCGACCAAAGGATCAAGGGCAGGCATTCAAGTGATGCGTTCACGTGGCGCGACGGTGGCATGGATGGGCTGGACGGCGGCGGCGTGTGCCCTGTTGCTGATGGCCGTGCGGGCCAGCGATGCCCTGTCGTTGCGCCAGCCGATGCAGGCCGTCACCAGCGGCGCCGAGTTCGAGGCGTTGTTCGCCATCTGGAAATTCATCAACGGCGAAGCGGTCTATCAGGACCCCTACCGGATTCCCTTCGCCGCCAGCTACTATAATTGGCTGTTCTATGCCTTCTACGGCACCTTCGCCGGCCTGGGCCAGAAGCTTCTGGGGCTGAATGATTGGTGGCTGCCGACCTTGACCAAGGTGGCGACCTTGTCGCTGTGCGCCGCCGGCTCGGCGCTGCTGGCGCGGCTGCTGCGATTGGCCGCCGCCGACAACGTCTTCTGGCGCACTCTGGCCTGGCCGTTGTCGCTGTGTTTCTTCTTCGGGCCGCTGATCGGCTATTGGGCCGTCGCGGTGACCTGCGAGCTGGGTGCGGTGGTGTCGGCGGTGGCCGCGCTTTTGGTGTTCCTGCGTTGGTACCCGGACCGGCCGATGGCGGCCACCATCGCCGCCGCCCTGTTCGCCGCCGCCGCCTGGAGCTTCAAGCAGTCCAACATCTTCGTCGGCGCTGCCTTGTTCCTGTTCCTGCTGGCCCGCCGGCAATGGCGGCTGGCGGCGCTGTCGCTGGCCATCCCGGTGGCGGTAGTGGCCTTGAGCGGCTGGATCGGTGGCCAGGCCTATCGCGACATGGCCTTCTTGAAGAAACAGACGATGTTCTTCGCCTGGTGGCAACTGGGGCGCAATCTCGGCAATTTGCTGGTCAAGACCACCCCCTATCTGGCCATGGTGGCCCTGATCCCGCTGGCCCTGTCGCGGCTGCCGGGCGGGTTGCGCGCCGCCTGGCGCGACGACCGCCTGCTGCTGTCGCTGATCGGGCTGGGGGTTTCGGCCGTGCTGTCGATTCCCGCCAGCGCGAAGACGGCGGCGGCGGAAAACTATTACTTCGTCATGGTCGTGTTCATGGTCTTCGCCGGGACCGTCACCCTGGCCCGCGTCGAAGCGGGGCCGTGGATGCGCCGTCTGGTCGGGGCCGGTTTCGCGCTTTACGCCGTGGCCTGCCTGCTGGTGGTGGCCGGAGTAACCGGGGTGACCTCGGTGGCCGAATCCCATCGGCGCAATGTCTTGCAGGCGGCTTGCATCAAGGACGTCGCCCGGCCGCTCTATATCAACGACGTTCATCTCAGCCTGCCGTGGTTCGCCCTGGAAGGGCCGTACTTCGTGCTGGCGACCATCTATTGGGAAGACCGCCAGTTGGGCATGAGCTTCGAACGCGACGGCGTCGGCGGACTGATCCGCGACGGCGCCTTCGCCACCATCGCCATCGGTGCCGGCGCCCCTCCGGTATGGGATGGCCAGCATTTCGATCGCTACCGAAGGACCTCCAGCTGCGGCGGTCTCGATCTTTACTCCAGACAGAATTAAGGGGAGCGCCTCGTGGCCAAGAAAATCCTGGTTACCGGCGGCACCGGCTTCATCGGTGCGGGCATCGTCAAGCGTCTGCTGGCTGATGGTCATACCGTCCGGGTGCTCGACAACAACAGCCGGGGCGCCGACCGTCGCCTGAAGGACGTTCACGGCCAGTACGAGATGGTCGAGGCCGACATCCGCGATCTGGCCAAGGTGTCGGACGCGGTCAAGGGCATGGATTGCGTCGCCCATCTGGCCTATGTCAACGGCACCGAGTTCTTCTACACCAAGCCCGATCTGGTGCTGGATGTCGGCGTCAAGGGCATGACCAATGTCATCGATGCCTGCATCGCCCATGGGGTCGGAGATTTCGTGCTGGCGTCCAGTTCCGAGGTCTATCAGACCCCGCCGGTGGTCCCCACCCCCGAGACCGTGCCGCTGGTGGTGCCCGATCCCTTGAATCCCCGTTATTCCTATGGCGGCGGCAAGATCATCTGCGAATTGATGGCGCTGAACTACGGTCGCAAGCATTTCGAGCGCATGACCATCTTCCGTCCGCACAATGTCTATGGCCCCGACATGGGCTGGGAACACGTACTGCCGCAATTCGTGCTGCGCATGAAGGATGTCCACGCCGCCACCCCGGCCGGCCGACCGGTGACCTTCCCGATCCAGGGCAGCGGCCAGGAAACACGGTCCTTCGTCTATATCGACGATTTCGTCGATGGGCTGGCCCTGATGATGGACAAGGCCGAACATATGAGCATCTATCACATCGGCACCATGGACGAGGTGTCGGTGGCCGACGTCGCCCGCCAGGTCGGCGCCTTCTTCGGCCGCGCGGTCGAGCTGGTTCCCGGCACCTTGCAGCCGGGCGGCACCATGCGCCGTTGCCCGGACATCGCCAAGCTGGCGGGGTTGGGCTATGCCCCCAAGGTTTCGCTGGCCCAGGGCGTGCCCCTGCTGGCCCAATGGTATGTGGACAATGCCGGCTTGATGCCGGCCAGCAAGGATTGATCGCCATGAGCATGCGCATGCGTGTCCGGACCACCTGCCGCATCTGCGGCGGATCGCATTTGGTCCGCACCCTGGATCTGGGGGCGCAGCCGCCGTCCAATTCCTTCCTGGCCCCGGCCGACATCGCCGCCGAGCAGGCCTTTCCGCTGGAAATGCATCTGTGCACCGATTGCGGCCTGTCGCAGTTGGTCCACATCGTCTATTCCGAGGACATCTTCGACGAGTACCTGTACCTGTCCTCGACGTCGCGGGCGCTGTGCCAACATTATCAGGGGCTGATCGACGGCGCGCTGGCCCGGTTCGATCCGCCGGCCGGCGCGCTGGCCGTCGATATCGGCTGCAATGACGGCATCATGCTGCGCCGCTATCCGGAAGGGCGCTGCCGCCTGCTGGGCATCGAGCCGTCCTCGGCCGGCAAGTGCGCCCGCGAGGCCGGGTTCGAGGTCATCGACCAGTTCTTCGAGGCCGGCCTGGCCGAACGCCTGGCCACCAGCCATGGCCGCGCCGCCCTGATCACCGCCACCAACGTCTTTGCCCATGTCGATGACATCGCCTCGTTCGCCGCCGGGGTGCGGACCCTGCTGGCCGATGACGGTGTCTTCATCATCGAGTTCCCCTATCTGGTCGATATGGTCGAGCGGCTGTATTTCGACACCATCTACCACGAGCATCTGTGCTATCTGGCGCTGACCCCGCTGGATCATCTGTTCGCCAAGGTCGGCCTGCGCGCCTTTCGGGTCGAGCGGACCGAGGTCGGCGCCTCGGGGCCGGCGCTGCGCCTGTTCGTCTGCCGGGCCGAATCTGCCCGCGCCACCGAGGACAGCATCACCGCCATGCGCGCCGACGAGCAGGCCTGGGGCATCACCGACCCGGCCCGGTACCGCGATTTCGCCGCCCGGGTGGAACGGATCCGCGACCGCATCCTGGCCCTGATCGCAGAGGTCAAGGCCAAGGGCGGCCGGGTCGGCGCCTATGGCGCGCCGGCCAAGGGCAACACCTTGCTGAACTACCTGAAGCTGGGACCTTCCGATATCGAAATGGTGGCGGAAAACAACGCGTTGAAGGTCGGCAAGGTGACGCCGGGCAGCCATATCCCCATCGTCGGCGACGATTCCTTCCTGGCCAGCGGCATCGACACCGCCTTGCTGCTGACCTGGAACTACCTGGATTTCTTCCTGGGCAATTCCGACTTCATCAAGAAGGGCGGCAAGTTCATCGTCCCGCTGCCCGACGTCAAGATCGTCCCGTGACCATGGGGCCGATCGTCGTCATCGGAACCGGCGGTTTCCTGGGCGGTTTTCTCGCCGCCCGCTGGGAACAGGCCGGGCGGATGGTGATCCGTGTCGGCCGCGACGATTCCTTGCCGGCCGAGGCCGACATGGTGGTCGATTGCAACGGCGACGGCCGGCGCTTCTGGGCCAACCAAAACCCGGCCGCCAGCTTCGCCGCCAATGTCGCCCCGGTGATGGCGCGCGCCGCCTCGATCCGCCATCGTCTTTATGTCCTGGCCTCGACGGTGGATATCTATGGCCATGGGCGGGAAAGCCAAGCCACCAGCGTCGAGACGGCGACCATCGACCCGGCCGGGCTGGACGTCTACGGCTTCCACAAATACCTGGCCGAACAGCTGGTGGCCCGCCATGCCAGTGCCTGCCTGATCCTGCGGCTGGGCACCCTGATCGGGCCGGGCCTGCGCAAGAATCCGGTGTTCGATGCCCTGAACGGCCAGCCGATCCGGCAAACCCTGGACAGCACGCTGCATCTGCTGCATCTAGACGTGCTGGGCGAGCGGGTGGACGCCATCCTGTCGGCGGGAGGACAAGGCCTCTTCAACATCTCGGCGTCGGCCTCCATCACGGTCGGCCGCCTGCTGGAGATGGTGGCGGCCCGGCAAGGCCGGACCATCCAGGATTTCACCATGCATCCCGAATTGATCACCACCCGCTACGACGTCAATATCGACAAGGTGGCGGCCCTGGGAATGGTTCCCACCTCCGAGGCCATGCTGGCCGCCTATCTTGACGGAGCCCGCTGAGATGGCCGCTGAATCTGCTCTCGACGCCCAACTGGATATCGTCATTCCAGTCTATAACGAGGGCAGCAACATCATCCCGGTGCTCGACGCCTTCCGGCGCGAGGTCAAGACGCCGTTCCGGGTGCTGATCTGCTACGATTTCGCCGAGGACAACACGCTTCCGGCCATCGCCGCCTATCCCCAGGACGGCATGGAGATCCGGTTGGTGAAGAACCCCGAGCGCGGCCCCCACGCCGCCGTGCGGGCCGGCCTGGCCGCCTCGACGGCGCCCATGGTGCTGGTCTACATGGCCGACGACGATTACAACGCCGACGTCATTGATCGCATGGTGGCCAAGATGAAGGCCGGTTGCGACGTCGTCGCCGCCAGCCGTTTCGTCAAGGGTGGCTGTTTCGAGGGCTGCCATTGGCTGAAGAAGTTGATCACCGTCACCGGCTCGCTGGCGCTGCACCATATCGGCGGCATACCGGTCCATGACGGCACCAACGCCTTCCGGATGTTCTCGCGCCGGCTGCTGGATAGTGTCGAGCTGGAATCGCGCCTGGGCTTCACCTTCGCCATCGAACTGATGGCCAAGGCGGTGCGGCTGGGCTGGAAGGTCGACGAGGAAGCCGCCCGCTGGTACGAGCGCGCCGACAAGCCGTCACGCTTCCGGGTGATGGCGTGGTTGCCGGCCTATCTGTTCTGGCTGCGCTATTCGGTGGCGACCGCCTGGTTGCGGCGCGGACCCGAGACGGTGACGCTGCGCCGTCAGCCGTGACCGGCGGCGTCCGTCCGGTTCAGCGATTCTTCCCACGCCAGGGCGGTGCGGATGATCTGGTCCAGGTCGTCGTATCGCGGCGACCAGTCCAGCAGGGCGCGCATGCGCCCGACCGCCGCCACCATCGCCGGGATGTCGCCGTCGCGCCGTCCCCCCTGACGCACCGGCAAAGGCCGGCCGGTAACCCGTTCCACCGCCGCGATCACCTCGCGGATCGAGTAGCCATGGCCGTATCCGCAATTGATGACGGTCGATTTCCCGCCGCTATCCAGATAGCCGAGAGCGGCATAATGCACCCCGGCCAGATCGCAGACATGGATGAAGTCGCGGATGCAGGTACCGTCGGGGGTGTCGTAATCGTCGCCGAACACTTCCAGGAACGCCCGCCGCCCCACCGCCGCCTGGCAGGCGACACGGATCAGGTGGGTGGTTTCATCCTCGCGCTGGCCGCGCCGGCCCTGAGGGTCGGCGCCGGCGACGTTGAAATAGCGCAGGCAGACGAAGCGCATCGCCGACACCTGACCGATATCGGCCAGCATCTGTTCAATCATCAGCTTCGAATGGCCATAGGGCGACATCGGCCGGCAGGGCGTGTCCTCGGTCACCGGTAGTTGGGCGGGGGTGCCGTAGACCGCCGCCGTCGAGGAAAAGACGAAGCCCCGGATTCCGGCCCGGGCGCAGGTGGCGATCAGGCTCAGGCTTTTGGCGACGTTGGTGGTGTAATAATCGACCGGATCGCGCATCGAATCCGGCACCAGGATGCGCCCGGCGAAATGCATGACCCAGCCGATCCCATGGCTGGCGATCAGCTGGCCGACCAGGGCGTCATCGGCGATGTCGCCTTGCACGAAGGTCACGCCCGGGGGGATCTGGCGGCGATGGCCGCGCGACAGGTCGTCCAGCACCACCACCTGGCGGCCGGCGTCGCATAGGACCTGGCAGACATGGCTGCCGATATAGCCCGCTCCGCCGGTCACCAGGATGGCGTCTGCCTGCGTTGCTGCGCCCATCAATATCCGCCGATCATGCTATCCGTTCCATAAGTTCCCCCCCCCATACTGCATTCTCGGGGGCGGTGACAACCTAAGAAGCGACGTGCCCGACGCTGACCTGGTCGGAGGGAAGGGCGAAAGTCCGCTCGACATAGGCCACCAGCGTGGTCAACGTCCGGTCTATGGTGCAGTTTTCGGCATTCAGGCGCAGCTCGGGCGCCTCGGGTGGCTCGTAGGGCGCCGAGATGCCGGTGAAATCGGGAATCTCGCCCCGCCGGGCCTTCTCGTATAGGCCCTTGGGGTCGCGCTGTTCGCAGACATCTAGGGGCGTGGCGACGTGGATCTCGTGGAACTGCGCGGGCCCCATCTGGCGCACCCGCTCGCGGTCGGCGCGATAGGGGCTGATGAAGGCGGTCACCACCAGCAGCCCGGCCTTGGCGAACAGGTGGGCCACCTCGCCGACGCGGCGAATATTCTCGGTGCGGTCGCCGGGCGAGAAGCCCAGGTCCGAGCACAGTCCGTGGCGGACATTGTCGCCGTCCAGCACATAGACCTGCCAGCGCTTGTTGAACAGCTGGCGTTCCAGTTCCATGGCGATGGTCGATTTGCCCGATCCGGACAGACCGGTCAGCCACAGCACGCCGCCGCGATGGCGGTTCAGATCGGCCCGCGCCTCGCAGGTCACATGGTGGTGGACCTCGACGATATTGGTCGATTTGATCGACGAACTCATGGACTTGCTTCCCTCCCGGGCTTCACCGGCACTTGCGTTCCCAGGCGTCCAGCACCAGGAGCGACCACAATTTCAAAGAATGATCCCGCCGGCCGCCGGCTTGTTCGTCCAGCAATCGGCGCACCGGCGCCCAGGTCAGGCCCAGCTCGGCCATCCTGGCCGCCGTCAGGCGATCTCGCAGCAGCGGCGCCAGCGAGGTGCCCAGCCACACCCCCATCGGCGGGTTGAAGCCCAATTTGGGCCGATCGACGATGGCGGCCGGCAGCAGGCGGCGCGCCACCGCCTTCAAGATGGTCTTCTTGCCCTGGGCCATGCGCAGGTCTGCCGACATCCGCCCGACCGCCTCGACCAGCCGGTGATCGATCAGCGGCAGGCGGACTTCAAGGGCGACGGCCATGCTCATGGCGTCGCCATAAGCCAGCAGATTGCCGGGCAGGAACGAGGCCAGGTCGGTCTGTTGCATGGCGTCCAGGGGTGCGGCCGAGGGGGCGGCGCGATAAAGGTCCGCCATCGGGCGCGGCGGCGGCGGGCTTTGGCCCAGCAGCAGGGCCCGCTCGGCCGGGTCGAAATATTCCACCCACGCGGCATAGGCTTCGGCCGGGTCCAGTCCCAGCGCCGCCAGGAACTCGCGGGCGCGGCGCCAGGAATGGCGGCCGGCGCTGTTTTCCGGAATCAGCCTGGCCAGGGCGGCCCCGGCGCGGCGTACCGGGCCGGGCACGCTTTGCGCCAGCCGGGCCTGGAAGATGCCGCCCTGATAGCGCGGATAGCCGGCGAACACCTCGTCGCCGCCGTCGCCGGCCAGGGCGACGGTGACGTGCCGACGCGCCATCCCCGACAGATCGCGGATCAGAAGCGCGGTGGGATTGCCGAACGGTTCGCCGAAATGGCGGACCATGTCGTCCAGGAAGCCGACGGTCTCGGCCTGGGCCGGCAATTCGGTATGGATGGCCCCGACATGGTCGGCCACCGCGCGGGCGGCGTCGCGCTCGTCATAGGCGGCCTCGGCGAAGGTCATGGTGAAGGTCTTGGGCGGCGGCCCCCCCTGGCGTTTGCGTTCCTCGGCCATCAGGGCGGCGATCACCGAGGAATCGATGCCGCCCGAGAGGAAGCAGCCGACCTCGACATCGGCGATCATGCGGGCGGCCACCGCCTGGCGTAGCAGCGGCAAAACCTCTTCGACCGCCTCGTCCAGGCTGGGGGCGCGCTCGCCGGTGACCTGCGGGCGCCACCATTGGCCGGTCTCGGCCTGGCCGTTTCGCCAGCGTAACCAGTGTCCGGGCGGCAATTTCCGGATGCCGGCATGGATGGTGCGGGGCGCCGGCACGTACAGGCAGGCGAGATAATCCGACAAGGCGGCGCGGTCCAGTCCCAGATCCAGGCCGGGATGGGCGCGCAAGGACTCGATTTCCGACGCGAAGGCGATGCCGCCATCGGCCAGCCGGCCATAGACCAGCGGCTTGACCCCCAGGCGGTCGCGCACCAGCAGCAACTCGCGCGTTTGCGCATCCCACAGGGCGAAGGCGAACATGCCGGCCAGGCGACCAAGGGCGTCCAGACCGCCCCGCATCAGCAGGCGCAGCAGGATTTCGGTGTCGCTGGCGGTGACGAAGGCTTCGCCGGCGGCTTCCAACTCGGCCTTCAGGTCGCGGTAATTATAGATTTCGCCGTTGAAGGCGAAGGTCCAGCGTCCGCACGGGCTGGCCATCGGCTGGGCGCCGCCGGGGGAAAGGTCGATCACCGCCAAGCGGGTATGAACCAGACCGATCCCCTCGGCAATCCAGACACCCCGCCCATCCGGTCCACGATGGGCCAATCGGGCGGCCATCGCCTCCAGCACCGAAGGATCGGGTGTGGTCGATCCCGCGATACCGCACATGGCCGATCAGGAGAACAGGTTGTAGCGGACGATGCAGTAGAAGGCGCGCACGCCGTCTTTCCAGCCGATCTTCTTGCCCTCTTCGTAGGTCCGCCCGGCATAGGAGATGCCGACCTCGAAGATGCGCGGACGCGGGCGCATATGGGCGATCTTGGCGGTGATCTCGGGCTCGAAGCCGAAGCGGTTCTCGACGATATCGACGCTTTGGATGATCTCGCGACGGAAGGCCTTGTAGCAGGTCTCCATGTCGGTGAGGTTGAGATCGGTGAACATGTTCGACGCCAGCGTCAGCAGCTTGTTGCCCATCGAGTGCCAGAAATACAGCACCCGGCTCTCCTCGCCGCCCTTGAAGCGCGAGCCGAACACCACGTCGGCGCGGCCGTCGATCAAGGGGCGCAGCAGCTTGGGATAATCGTTGGGGCTGTATTCCAGGTCGGCATCCTGGACCAGCACGAAATCGCCGGTGGCCTGCTTGAAGCCGGTGCGCAGCGCGGCACCCTTGCCCTGGTTGATGCCGTGGAACTGGGTGGAAATCTCGGGATGCTTGGCGGCCAGTTCCTTCATCACCTCGACCGAGCGGTCGCGCGAGCCGTCATCGACGATGACCATCTCGAGGTCCAGGCCGCAACGGTCGGCGGCCAGGACCCGATCGACGATGGCTTCAAGGGTCTTTTCCTCGTTGTAGCAAGGAATGACGATGGACAGCTTCATACTGAGCCTCGTAACGGTGCCGAGAGGGGGGGTGTCAGTTCGCGCGGGCGCGGAAATAGTCGATGGTCCGGGTCAGGCCGGTTTCCAGCGCTACGCCGGGTGTCCAGTCCAGCAGCGCCTTAGCCTTGGTGATGTCGGGCTGGCGCTGCAGCGGGTCGTCGGCCGGCAGCGGCTTGGTGATCAACTCGGACTTCGATCCGGTCATGGAAATCACCAACTCGGCCAGCTGGCGGATGGTCATCTCGTAGGGATTGCCCAGGTTGATCGGGCCGGTGACCTCGTCGGGCGAGTTCATCAGGCGGACGAAGCCATCGATCAGATCATCGACGAAGCAGAACGAGCGGGTCTGGCTGCCGTCGCCGTAAATGGTGATCGGGCGGCCTTCCAGCGCCTGGACGATGAAGTTCGACACCACCCGGCCGTCGTCGGGATGCATGCGCGGGCCGTAGGTGTTGAAGATTCGCGCCACCTTGATGCGCAGCCCGTGCTGGCGCCAGTAATCGAAGAACAAGGTCTCGGCGCAGCGCTTACCCTCGTCGTAGCAGGCACGCGGGCCGATCGGATTGACCGCGCCGCGATAATCCTCGGTCTGGGGATGGACCTCGGGGTCGCCATACACTTCCGAGGTCGAGGCCTGGAAGATCTTGGCGCCGACCCGCTTGGCCAGTCCCAGCATGTTGATGGCGCCGTGCACGCTGGTCTTGGTGGTCTGCACCGGGTCGCGCTGATAATGGATCGGCGAGGCCGGGCAGGCCAGGTTGTAGATCTCATCGACCTCGACATAAAGCGGGAAGGTCACGTCGTGGCGGATCAGCTCGAAATACGGGTTGCCGATCAGATGGGCGATGTTTTCCTTGGTGCCGGTGAAGAAATTATCGACACACAGCACGTCGGCGCCGTCGGCCAGCAGCCGTTCGCACAGATGCGACCCCAGGAAGCCTGCGCCACCCGTCACCAAAACCCGCTTGCGACCGTACTTCATGCCTACTTATCCCATGCGCTGGACGGTCTGTTCTTACGGCGTGGCGGGCGCTCTGGCAAGGAATTACGACGATCGCGCGGCAATTGACAGCGTGGCGGATACACCTATGATCGGCGCGCCCGCACGCGACCCGCGCCAACCCGTCCGGTCGCGGGCCGCTTCGTCAAGACAGTCCAAGGATCGCCCGGTCATGCAGACCTCAGCCCGCAAGGATTTCGACCTGTGCATCGTCGGCGGCGCCGGCCATGTCGGCCTGCCCCTGGCCCTGTCATTCTGTCATGCCGGTTTGAAGGTTCTGGTCCATGATTTGAACGAGGCGATCTTCCCCGAGATTCGCGCCGGCCGCATGCCCTTCCTCGAGCACGGTTCCGACGAGTTGCTGCGCGAGGCGCTCGATACCGGCCGGCTGACGCTGGACGCCGACATCTCGTCGGTGGCGCGCGCCGAAACCGTCATCATCACCATCGGCACCCCGGTCGATGAGTTCCTGAACCCCGTCCACAAGGCGGTCAAGCAGTGCATCGATTCGCTGCTGCCGTGGATCGGCGACGGCCAGTTGCTGATCTTGCGCTCGACCGTCTATCCCGGCACCACCGACTGGCTGCACCGCACACTGGCCGACCGCCAGCGCAAGATCCTGGTGGCCTTCTGCCCCGAGCGCGTGGTCCAGGGCTGGGCCATCAAGGAATTGGCCACCACTCCGCAGATCGTCAGCGCCACCAGCCCGGACGCGCTGGCCCGCGCGCGGGCTTTGTTCGACAAGGTGGTGCCCGAGATCATCGAACTGCCGCCGATGGAGGCCGAGTTCGCCAAGCTGTTCAACAACGCCTACCGATACATGAGCTTCGCGATCACCAACCAGTTCTACATGATCGCCGACCAGGCGGGCGTCGATTATTACCGCATCCTGCACGCCATGACCCACAATTACCCACGGGCCAAGGACATGCCGTCGGCCGGCTTCACCGCCGGGCCGTGCCTGTTCAAGGACACCATGCAATTGGCGGCGTTCGCCCGCAATTCGTTCCCGATGGGTCATTCGGCCATGCTGGTCAACGAAGGCCTGATCCTGCACATCATCGAGCGGCTCAGGAACACCTATCCGCTGAAGCAGATGACGGTCGGGCTCTTGGGCATGGCCTTCAAGGCCAACAGCGACGATACCCGCGCCTCGCTGTCCTTCAAGATGCGCAAGGATCTGACGCTGGAAGCCCGCGAGGTGCTGATCACCGACCCGCTGGTCACCACCCTGCCCGACCTGTTGCCGCTGGACGAGGTGATCGCCCGCAGCGACCTGCTGATCCTGTGCGCGCCGCATGGCGCCTACAAGGAGCTGGACACCAAGGGCAAGCCGGTGGTGGATATCTGGAACTACCTGAACGGCCCCGACGTGGTGCGTTAGGCGCTTTTCGGTTTACAGCCGTTCCGCCAGAATTTGGGCGATCCGGGTCGCCGCCTTGCCGTCCCACAATTCCGGCGCCCGGCCGGCCTTGCCGCCGGTCGCCAGGACATCCTTGAAAGCGGCCATGATCGCGCCGGAATCGATGCCGACCAGGGTGTTGGTGCCGTCGGTCACGGTGATCGGGCGCTCGGTATTCTCGCGCACGGTCAGGCAGGGGACGCCCAGGGCGGTGGTTTCCTCCTGCAGGCCGCCGGAATCGGTGACCACCACCTTCGCCGCGCTCATCAGGCCCAGCATGTTCAGGTAGCCTTGCGGTTCCAGCAGCACCACGCGCGGGCCGGTCAGTTTGGCCATCAGGCCGGCCGCCTCGATGCGCGCGCGGGTGCGCGGATGGATCGGGAAGACGATCGGGGTGGCGGCGCTGATCTCGGCCAGGCAGCCGACCAGGCGGGCCAGCACCTCGGGCTCATCGACGTTGGACGGCCGGTGCAAGGTGACCAGGGTGTAGCCGTCGGTGAACGCAGCATCCTTCAAGGTCACCGCCGCCGGCACCGCGCGGGCGACATGGGCCTTCAGGGTGTCGATCATCACGTTGCCGACGAAATGCACCCGGTTCGGGTCGATGCCCTCGCGCTCCAGGTTGGCCAGCGCCGAGCGTTCGGTGGTGAACAGGAAATCGGAAATCTGGTCCGTCAACACCCGGTTGACTTCTTCCGGCATGGCGCGGTCGTACGAGCGCAGGCCGGCTTCGACATGGACCACCTTGATACCCTTCTTGGCGGCGACCAGGGCGCAGGCGATGGTCGAGTTGACATCGCCGACCACCAGAACGGCATCGGGCTTGATCTCGTCCAGCACCGGCTCGAAGCGCTGCATGATCATGGCGGTCTGCACCGCGTGGGTGCCCGAGCCGACTTCCAGGTTGACGTCGGGGCGCGGCAGGCCCAGGTCGGTGAAGAAGCTGTCGTTCATCGCGGCGTCGTAATGCTGGCCGGTATGGACCAGCGGCGCCTTGATGCCGGACGCGGTCAGGGCGGCGATCACCGGGCCGATCTTCATGTAGTTGGGGCGCGCCCCCACAACGCACAGGACCGTCTTCACCGCTGCTTCCCCCGTTTTTAGAACTTGCGCACGGCCACCAGCTCGGGCGGCATGCGGACCTGGCGGATATATTGGGCCAAGGCATGCATCACCGATTGGTGGGCGTCCTCGATCACGCCGTAATTGTCGGCGCTCACATGGACGTTGACGTCGGCCAGCCGGCCCGAGCGACCACCATTGAACCCGGTCAACGCGATGGTGCGCATGTCGTTGTCCTTGGCCCATTGGACGGCGCGGACGATGTTTTCCGAATCGCCCGAGGACGAGATGGTGATCAAAACGTCGCCGGGCCGGGCGAACAGCCGCAATTGGGCGGCGAACACTTCGGCATATTCCTGGTCGTTGCCGATGGCGGTCAGGATCTCGACGGTGGCCGACAGTGAATGGACGCGCGGTCGCAGTCCGGTATCGGCGGAAATGCCGCGGGCATGGTCGCACACCAGGTGGTTGGCGATGGCCGCCGAGCCGCCATTGCCGCAGGCATAGATGGCGCGGTCGGCGGCCAGCGCCTGGCCCAGCAGGCTTTGCGCCCCGTCCAGGCGGTCACGCGGGATCGAGGCAAGCGCGCCGCCGATCTGCACAGCATAGGCGTCGAAGAAGGCGGCGATCGAGGGGAAGGGCTGTTCGGGAAAGGTCATGGCGACTCGTATAGCAGAAAATCAGGAGCGCGGCAGCAGGGATGGCGCCTGGGCCAGGCTGTCGGGTGTGCCGATATCGATGAAGGTGCCGCTGGCCAGGTGGGCGTGGATCGAGCCGGCGGGCAGCGCCGCCAGGAAATCGCGCTCGATCGACGGTCCGCTCGAATCAGCCAGCAGGGCCAGCGCCGCCTTCGAGAACAACACGGCGCCGCCATTGATCCGGCCCGGCCCGGTGAAGGCGGGGTCCTTTTCGACGAAGGCGGCCAAGGCGCCGTCCGGGCCGATCTCGACCCGTCCATAGCGCGACACGTCGGGCACCTCGACGCACAGGATCGAACACAGCCGGCGATGGCTGCGGTGGGCGGCCAGGAAGGCCGCGAAATCGACCTCCAGCCAGGTGTCGCCGTTCAACAGCATCACCGGATCGGTCGTCAATCGCGGGTTGACAAGGCGCATGGCGCCGCCGGTGCCCAGCGGCTCGGTCTCGATGATGGTGTCCACCGGCAGGGGCGGCGGGTTGGAATCCAGGTGGGCGATCACATTGCCGGCCAGATGGCCCAGGGACAGCACGGCGCGGCCGGCGCCCAGGCGGGCCAGATGGTCCAGCAGATGGTCCAGGAACGGCCGGCCATTGATGGGGGCCAGCACCTTCGGGGTGTCGCCCAAAACCCCCCTGATGCGGGTGCCCAGGCCGCCGGCCAGCACCACCACCTCGATTCCGTCCAGACCCACCATGTCGCGCTTATCCCAGGAACTCGGATGGCGGACCCTAGCAGATGCGCCGCCCGGCTTGAAGAGGGGCAAAGTCCGCATTATTCCCTTATGGGTTCATTTTGCATCCAAAGGGGTGACTTTCATGGGCATGGCGCGTACCGCGATGCTTCTGGCCGCGATGACCGGCCTGTTTCTGGCGATCGGCTGGCTGGCCGGTGGTTCCGGCGGCGTGGTGATCGCCTTCCTGATGGCGCTGGGCATGAACGCCTTCGCCTATTGGAATTCCGACAAGATGGTGCTGTCGATGTACGGCGCCACCCAGGTCGATCGCCATTCGGCGCCGGGTCTGGTGGCCATCGTCGAGCGCTTGGCCATGCGGGCCGGCATGCCGATGCCGAAGGTGTTCATCATCGATTCCGCCCAGCCCAACGCCTTCGCCACCGGCCGCGATCCCGAGCATGCCTCGGTGGCCGCCACCACCGGCCTGCTCGATTCCTTGAGCCCGGAAGAGGTCGAGGGCGTCATGGCCCACGAACTGGCCCATGTGAAGAACCGCGACACCCTGATCATGACGGTGACCGCCACCATCGCCGGCGCCATCGGCATGATCGCCAACATGCTGGCTTTTTCCTCGATGTTCGGGGGAGGCCCTCGCGAGGAGGGCGAGGAAGGCGGCGGCGGCCTGGGGCTGATCGGCGGCATCGTCATGATGATCCTGGCGCCCTTGGCTGCCAGCCTGGTGCAGATGGCCATCTCGCGCACTCGTGAATATGCCGCCGACGCCGAAGGGGCGCGCATCTGCGGCAACCCCCTGTGGCTGGCCAGCGCGCTGGAAGGCCTGGAACGGGCCGCCCACCAGACCCCCAACTGGCAGGCCGAGCGCAATCCCGCCACCGCCCATCTGTTCATCGTCAATCCGCTGTCGGGCAAGGGCGCCGACAATCTGTTCTCGACCCACCCGGCCATGGCCAACCGCGTCGGCCAGCTGCGCGCCATGGCCGCCGAGATGGGCATGACCTGGGACGGACGCATGGGTGAGCGCGGGCATGGCGGCGGCTCGATGATTCCGCCGGCCGGCAATCCGTGGGGCGGCAATGGTTCCGACCCCAAAGGCCCGTGGGGCTGATGGCCCCGGGGATGATGGCATCAGATCGGGTTTTGCTGTAAGGGAGGGGGATGCGACAGCCTTCCTCCTCTTCCGCCGATCCCCGCGCCGTGGCGCTCGACCTTCTTGACGCCGTGCTGGTGGGCAAGCGCCTGCTGGACGAGGCGCTGGAATCGGAAAAGCGTCTGGCCCCGATGAGCGAGCGCGACCGCGGCTTCACCCGCCTGCTGGTCGCCACCACGTTGCGCCGGCTGGGTCAGATCGACGATTGCCTGGCCCGCTGCCTGGACCGTCCGGTCGGGGCCAAGGCCCAGCGGGTGCACGACATCCTGCGCATCGGCGCGGCCCAATTGCTGTTCCTGAAGACGCCGCCCCATGCCGCCATCTCGACCTCGGTCGATCTGGTCAAGGGCGGCAAGCTGAATGGCTTCGCCAAGCTGATCAACGCCGTTCTGCGCCGCATCGACCGCGACGGCCGCGACTGGCCCAAGACCCAGGATGCCGGCCGGCTGAACAGCGCAGCCTGGATGTGGGAATCGTGGGTCGCCACCTATGGCGAGGACATGGCCCAGGCCATCGCCAGCGCCCATCTGACCGAGGCCCCGATCGACATCACCGTCGCCGGCGATCCGGCCGATTGGGCCGAGCGTCTGGGCGCGGTGCTGCTGCCGACCGGCTCGTTGCGCCGGCCGTCCGGCGGCGACATCACCGTGCTGCCCGGTTTCACCGAGGGCCAATGGTGGGTGCAAGACATGGCCGCCGCCATTCCCGCCCGCCTGCTGGGCGACGTCAAGGGCCAGAATGTGGCCGATCTGTGCGCCGCCCCGGGCGGCAAGGCGCTGCAATTGGCGGCAGCCGGCGCGGCTGTCACCGCGGTTGACAAGTCGGCCAAGCGACTGGTGCGGTTTCGCCAGAATTTGAAGCGTCTGGGGCTGGAGGCCGCCATCGTCGAGGCCGACGCGGCGGCGTGGCGGCCCGATCAGCCGTTCGATGCGGTGCTGCTGGACGCGCCCTGCACCGCCACCGGCACGCTGCGCCGCCATCCCGACGGGCTGTGGCTGAAGGGGCCGGGCGACGTCGCCTATCTGGCCGACCAGCAGCGGGCTTTGCTGACCAACGCCTTGGCCATGCTGAAGCCGGGCGGCATTCTGATCTATTGCGTCTGCTCGCTGGAACCCGAGGAAGGCCCGGCCCAGATCGCCCGCCTGCTGGCCGAGCGCACCGATCTGGCGCGCCGTCCGATCCTGCCGGCCGAGCTGGGCGGGCTGGCCCAGCTGATCACCGCCGAGGGCGATCTGCGCACGCTGCCGTGCCATCTTGCCGAACAGGGCGGCATGGATGCATTCTTCGCCGCACGCCTGTACAAGATTTTGTGACGAAAGGCCGCCGATGACTCCCGCCCAATTCCTGCTGGCCCAGATGGACGAGCACGCCGAGGTCCTGGCCGCCACCCGCGATGCCGTCGCCCAGCCGTTCGAGCGTCTGGTCGAAGCCTGTGTCAAAAGCCTGGGAGCCGGCGGCAAGATCTTGTTCTTCGGCAATGGCGGCTCGGCCGCCGACGCCCAGCATCTGGCCGCCGAGATGGTGGTGCGCTATCGCATCAACCGCAAGGCGCTGGCGGCCATCGCGCTCACCACCGACACCTCGACGCTCACCGCCTGCGCCAACGATTATTCGTTCGAAGGGATCTTCTCGCGCCAGGTCGAGGCGCTGGCCCGGCCGGGCGACGTGTTGATCGGCATCTCGACCTCGGGCAAAAGCCCCAACGTGGTCAAGGCGCTGGAAGTCGGCAAGGAAATGGGCTGCGTCGCGGCCGGTTTCGCCGGCGGCGACGGCGGCGTGATGAAGGATCTGTGCGATCCGCTGCTGGTGGTGCCGTCCAAGATCGTCGGCCGCATCCAGGAAATGCACATCCTGATCGGCCACGCGCTGTGCGACCGGGTCGAAGTGCTGGCCGGCGGTCCCGGCACCCAGGCGCACTGACCATGACCAGGCGTTTCGCGCTGATCGACCGCGACGGCACCATCAATGTCGAGAAGCACTACCTGTCCGATCCCGACCAACTGGAACTGTATCCCGGGGCGGCGGCCGCCATCCGCGCCTTGAACCAGGCCGGCTGGGGCGTGGCGGTGATCACCAATCAGTCCGGCATCGCGCGCGGCTATTTCGATATGGCCCGGCTGGACGCCATCCATGCCCGCCTCACCGAGATGCTGGCCACCGAGGGCGCCCATATCGACGGCATCTATCTGTGCCCGCACGGCCCAGACGACGATTGCGATTGCAGGAAGCCCTTGCCCGGCATGGTCGAGCAGGCGGTGGCCGAGCACGGCTTCGACCCCAAGCTGGCGGTGATGATCGGCGACAAGGAAGTCGATGTCGAGCTGGGCCTGGCGGTGGGGGCGAAGACCTTCCTGGTGCGCACCGGGCATGGACACAAGCATGTGGAAGGGACCAAGGCCGCCCATGTGGTGGACGATCTGGCCCAAGCGGTGGCGGTGATTCTGGGGGGATGACGTGTGGGACCAAGCGGCGCTTGAACGGCACCTGGCCGCCCTCGGCCTGACGGCGGGGGACCATGTGCTGATGCGGGCGTCGCTGCGGCGCCTGGGCGCCGTCGCCGGCAATCGCGCCGACATGCTGATCGACGCCACCTTGCGGGTGATCGGTCCGACCGGCACCCTGGCGGTGCTGGCCTTTCATCCGGTGGTGCCCTTTCCCGGCCTGAGGCGCGGTCTGGCGCCGGTGGCGTCGGACGACCCGCCGTCCAGTGGCGGCTTGGCCGTCGCCGTGGCGGCGCGGCCCCAGGCACGGCGCAGCGCCCATCCCGCCTGCGGCTGGGCCGCCATCGGCGCCGGGGCGCAAGCGCTGCTGGACGGCCATGACGGGGACGTTTCCTGCTTTCATCCGATCGCCGCCCTGGCCGGGATGGGCGGCAAGCTGGTCAATGTCGGCAACGTCACCGACAGCCCGGGCTTTTCCACGGTGCATTACATCCAGGACCAATTGGGCCTGTCGCGCCGCAACCTGCTGGCCGGGCGGATCGGCTTGCGCACCGCGTCCGGGCTTTACCATCTGCAGGATTTTCCCGGTTGCAGCCAAGGGTTCGGGCGGTTGTACGGCGCCTATGTCGAGGCCGGCATCCTGCGGGCCGGGCCGGTCGGCGATTCCTATGCCATCGCCGCTGCTGCCCGCGACCTGATGGCGGTGGAAAGGCCGCTGCTGCGGGCCGACCCCACCGCGCCCCTGTGTCGCGATCCCCGCTGCATGCATTGCCGGGGCCTGGTCACCTATAACAAGCGCGACTGGCCGCGCTTCTGGGCCGGCTGGGCCTGGCGCAAGCTGACGGGACGCCGATGACGCGCCAGGACCATCTCGACCGCGTCGTCGGCCTGTGGCTGGGTTTGCCGGCGGGGCAATCGCCGCCCCGGCTGCCCGACGAGTTGGCGGCGCTGCTGCTGCGCGACGAGGAGCGCCGTTCGGCCCATCGCGACCCGTGGGGTTGCTGGGAATTTCCTTTTTCCGACAATTTCCAGCGCGGCCGTCTGTTCGAGCCCGAGATCGATGCCTGGCTGGCCGGTCAGCGCGCCCGACTGGCCGCCGACGGGGTGCGGCTGGAGCCCCTGTGGCCCGACGGTCATGCCTTCGCCCTGGCGGTCAGCCACGACGTCGATGACTTGTCCCATCAGGTGACGCCCGGTCAGTGGCTGCGCTCGGCCCGGCTGCGCATGGGCGCCGACGGCTGGCGCGCGCGGCTGAAGGCGGCTTTGGCCACCGTGCCGGCCAGCCTGTGGCAGGTGCGCCTGCTCAGCAGGGCTCCCGACCTGGCGGCCAGTGTCGAGCGGGCCTTGGCCATCGAGACCGAACTGGGTGTCCGGGCCTCGTGGTTCTTCACGGTGTGGCCGTGCGCCAAGCCGCATCCGGTCGATTGCGTCTATCGCCTGGACGATCCCTGCCGGTTCGAGGGGCGGGTCCGGCCGGTGGGCGAGGTGGTGCGCGCCATCGCCGAACGCGGTCACGAGGTCGGATTGCACGGCAGTTTCGCCAGCGCGCTGGAACCGGGACTGCTGGCCGATCAGGCCCAGACCCTGGCCCGGGCCAGTGGCCGGCCGGTGCGGGCGACCCGGCAGCATTGGCTGCATTGGCGGATCGATCATACCCCGGCCTTGCAGCAAGCCGCCGGCCTGGAAGTCGATGGCACGCTGGGGTTCAACGATGGGGTGGGGTTTCGTGCCGGCACCAGTCTGCCGGTGCCGCTGTGGGACGAAAGCCGCCAGCGCGAGGTTGGCGTGCTGGCGCTGCCTCTGGCCGTGATGGACGTGGCGCTGTTCCGCCCCGGCGCCCTGGGGCTGGACCTGGCGCTGGCGCTGTCCCTCAGCGATCGGCTGGTCGGCCGGGTGGCCGAACTGGGCGGGCTGGTGTCGCTTCTGATCCATCCCAGCCATCTGGCCGAGCCCCGGGTCGAGAGCCTGTTTCGCCATGTGGTGGCCAAGGCCCGGGCGCAAGGCGCCTGGACCGCCACCCACGGCGAGATCCTGGATCATTGGACCCGGCGGGCGGCGGCGCTGGGTTACTGACCGCCCAGGCGGCAACGTTGCGGCCGAAAGCGCAAGGGGATGGTGCGGCCGGTTTCCGCCGCCTCGTAGATGGCGTTGATCAGTTCCAGCGAGCGCCGCCCGCCCAGCCCATCGACCAGTCCGGCCCGGCCGTCGCGGATGGCGCCGACGACGCCCCGCAGATATTGCTCCAGGTTCCAGGCGGGGATGGGCGGAGTGGTGCCCGCCGTCTGGAAGATGGCGGCGTCCCCGGGCTGGGGTTCGGTGAAGCTCCAGCTTTTCAGTTCGTTCATGAAGAAGCCGCCGATCTCCACCGCGCCCTTTTCGCCAAGCAGGCTCAGCGAGCCTTCCAGATCCTTGGGACGCGCGCCGGTGGTGGCCTCGATCACCCCCAGGGCGCCCGAGGTGAAGCGCAAGACGGCGATGCCGGTATCCTCGGCCTCGATGTCGGCCAGGCGGGTGGCGGTCATGGCCTGCACCGATTCGACCTCGCCCATCATCCAGATCAGCATGTCGATGTGATGGGCCGCCTGGTTGGTCAGCACGCCGCCATCCTGCGCCCAGGTGCCGCGCCACGGCCGCTGGTCGTAATAGGCCTGGTGGCGCGCCCAGCGTACCCGCACGGTGCCCATCACCATCTTGCCGAAGCGGCCGGCCTCGACCGCCTGGCGCAGGGCGACCACCGGCGGGTTGTAGCGGTTTTGCTTGACCACGAAGATCTTGGCCCCGGCCTGGTCGCAGGCAGCGATCATGGAATCGGCGTCGTCGATCTTCAGGGCCATCGGCTTCTCGATGACGAAATGGCGGCCGTATGGGGCCAGGGCCAAAACCCGGCCGGCATGATCGCCCGACGGCGTCAGGATCGAGAAGGCGTCGAACGCGACCGTTTCGGCCATCTGTCCGGCATCGGTGAAGAAGGGCACCCCCAGTTTCTCGCCCAGGCGGCGGGCGGTGTCGAGGTCGCGGTCGCAGACCGCCACGATCGAGGCGTCGGCGATGCGGCCGACGGCTTCGACATGTTTGGCGGCGATGGTGCCGCAGCCGACCAGGGCGAAACGGACGGTCAAGCTCTTCTCCTTACAACGCGGCCTTCAGATGGTCGCAGACATGATCGATCTGCGCATCGGTCAGTTCGGGGTACATCGGCAGGCTGAGGACCTGATCCTGGTAAGCCGAGGCGACCGGAAAATCCTGTGGCCGGTGACCCAGATGGGCATAGGCGGTCAGGTTGGGCAAGGCGATGGGATAATGGATTCCGGTGGCGATCCCGGCCTCGGCCAGCGCGGCCTGAACCCGCTGGCGTTCGGCCAGCCTGATCACGAACAGGTGGTAGACGTGCCTGCCGCCCGCCGGGTCCGACGGCAGCGGCAGGCCGCTATCGGCGAGATTGGCCAGATAGCGGGCGGCGACACGGCGGCGCGCCTCGGTCCAGGCCGGCAGATGGCGAAGCTTGACGGTCAGGACCGCCGCCTGCAGGCCGTCGAGGCGGCTGTTGACGCCCTCGAATTCATGGTCGTACTTCGACATGCGGCCGTGGTTGGCGGTCATCCGCACGCGGCGTGCCAGGTCGTCATCGTTGGTGATCACCGCGCCGGCATCGCCATAGGCCCCCAGATTCTTGCCGGGATAGAAGCTGAAGGCGGCGGCGTCGCCGAAGGTCCCGATCATGCGTCCGTCAAGGGTGGCGCCATGGGCCTGGGCGCAATCCTCGACCACCTTCAGCCCGTGGCGCCGGGCAAGATCCATGATCGCCGCCATGTCGGCGGGGCGGCCGTAAAGGTGCACCGGCACGATGGCCCGGGTCCTGGGCGTGATGGCCCTGCCCAGGGCGGCGACGTCGATATTGCAGGTGGCGGGATCGCAATCGACGAAGACCGGGCTGGCGCCGGCATTGCTGATCGCCTCGGAACTGGCGATGAAGGAATTGGCGACGGTGATCACCTCGTCTCCGGGCCCGACGCCCAACCCGCGCAAGGCCAGGGTCAGGGCGTCGGTGCCGTTGCCGACGCCGATGCAATGCGGGGTTCCGACGAAGGCGGCGAAGGCTTGCTCGAAGGCGCTGACGGCGTTGCCGCCGACGAAGGCGGAGGAATCGACGACCGTGGCGATGGCGGCATCCACCTCGTTCTTGATGCTTTGATACTGGGCCTTGAGATCCACGAACGGAATCTTCATCGATCACACCATCCCCATGTTCTGGCGCTTCCGCGCGATAGTGTTATGCCTCGACTCGCGGCCTTCGTCGATGAGCCGTTTTCCGATGCGGGCGCGCTCTTTCTGTCCGGGCAAGGAAAGATTGCGTCATAGGCTGACCCGGAAGACCTTGCCCCAGGCGGCGAAGCTGATGACGCGCCACAGGGTGAAGTCGAAGGGACGTCGTCCGGTCATCATGTCGTCCGTCAGCTGTTGCAGGGCGGAGGGGACGAACAATGTGGGAAACCGCCGTGCCGCCTCTGCCACCATCTCGTTCACCAAGGTGCGCGCGGGTCCGGCCAGCCAGCTCTTTTCGGGGGTGGCGAAGCCGATCTTGTCTTGGCGGTCGCGAATGAGGTTGGGCAGGATTCCGTCCATCGCCCGGCGCAGAAGCCATTTGGTTTCCCCGCCGACGATTTTGTGCTGGCCGCCTAGTCCGACCGACAGCTCCACCAGCCGGTAATCCAGGAACGGCAGCCTTGTTTCGATGCCGTGAGCCATGCTGTTACGGTCCTCGTAATGCAGCAGCATGGGCAAGCTGGTCTCGTTCATCTGGCTTTCGATCAACCGCTCCAGGTCGGCGGTCGCGGGCAGAGGCTGGTGGCGGCCGCGCGCTGTCTCGGGGCGCAGCCACGGGGATCGACCGGTTCGGCGCAGGCGGCGCAGGGCCAGCCGCCCGGCCTCGGGCAGTGCCGCTCGGAGCAGGACCGCGGCCTGCCAAGCTGCCGGGGTTCCATGGCGCCGGCGTTGAGCCGCCAGTTCCGCCGCCAGGGTGCCCAGCCGCCCCTGGCGCAGCAGGCCGGCATGGTAGGCGGTGAACGCGGGGTGGTAGCCGGCCAATTGCTCGTCGGCGCCTTGGCCGTCCAGCATTACCGGGACGCCCGCCGCCCGTGCCGCCTCGAAGACCCGCCACTGGGCGAAGACGCTGGTGCTGGCGAAGGGGCCGTCTTGATGAAACACCAGACGATCCAGCAGCGCGGCCAGGTCGGCACCGTCCGGGTGAACCGCGATCGGGTGTGCCGGGACGGCCGCGTTGACCACGTCGATGAACCGACCTTCATCCACGGCCTCGCCGTCATAGCGGGCGCTGACGGTGGTCAGGGGGCTGCCGAGGCTGCGCGCCGCCAAGCAGACGATGGCGCTGGAATCGAGTCCACCGGACAGGCACGATCCGACCGGGACGTCGGCACGCAGCCTCAGGTTGACGGAATCGCTCATCAGTTCGGCGAAGCGCGCGATGGCGATGTCGGGCGGCAAGGGCCGGCTGCCGCAGGCAGGCAGGGCGTACCAGCGTCTGATTGCGGGCGTGGCGCCCGGCTCAAGCGACAACGAGGCGCACTCGCCGCCGCGAATCTGGCGAACGTCGGCGAACAGCGTTTCGGCCGAATGGTCGAAGACGCCCCAGGTGAGGAAGTCGGTCGCCGTGTTGGGGTCCAAAGTGGCGACGAAACCCGGGACGGCGGTGAACTGCTTGATCTCGGAGGCGAAGGCGACGGCACCGCCAGGACCTCGCCAGAAATACAAGGGCTTGACGCCGAAGCGGTCGCGGGCGGCGAAAAGCCGGTTGGCAGCCTGATCCCACAAGACGAAGGCGAACATGCCATTGAAGCGGTCCAGGCAGGATTCGCCCCATTGCGCATAGGCCGACAGCAGCACCTCGGTATCGCTGCGCGTGCGGAAGGAATGGCCCAGCGATTCGAGTTCGGCACGGAGCTCCGGGTGGTTGTAGATCTCGCCGTTGTAGACGACGCTCAGTCGAGGTTCCGTTCGGCTCATCGGCTGCGCCCCATCCGCCGACAAATCGACGATGGCCAGCCGCCGGTGCCCCAGGGCGAGCAGGCCGGCCGCGGTGTCATGCTCGTGCCACCCCTCGCCGTCGGGGCCGCGATGGGCGACGGCCGCGATGGCTGCGCGCGTGGCCGGCAGGCCGACGGATGCCCAGATGCCGCACATTGTTCAGCCGTCTCCAAGGGCGGCGAAAGCCGATATCAGGTGGGCCCGTTCGTTTTCCCAGCAAAGATGGCGCGAGGCCTCGATGGCGCGGCGCTTGGCGGCGTCGATGCCCGGGCGGTCGAAACTGTTGATCGCCTCGGCGATGGCGTGCGGCGTATCTGCGTCGATGACGTGACCCAGGGCGTGACGACGCAGCAGGGCGGTCATTTCGTCGCTGTCGCTGACGCATAGCGCCAAGCCGGCCATGGCGTACTCGAAGAATTTGTTCGGTAGACAATAGCGGGATTGGTTGGAAATCGGCGGAATGGGGTGGATTCCGACATCCGAACGATTGGCCGCCGCGACCATGTCGGACGGGGGAACCGGTGGGTCGAAAACGATGCGATCGGCCGCCAGGGTGGCGGCTAGTGCTTTCAAGTGATCGACGATTGCCGGCTCGCCCGGTCCGCGCAGGCGAAGGCGGAATTCCTGCCGCCATAGTGGCACGCTGCGGATCAGGGTCTCCAATCCCCGGTCGGCCCGGATCAAGCCCTGGTAAAGCACCTCGACGATGTCGCCGCATGGGCGGAACGGGCTCTCGACCAACGGCACGGTGTTGCGGACCACCAGCGGGGCCGTGCGCAGGCCGTGATCCGACTGCATCATGGCGGCGATGCGATCGCCCACGGTGAATACCGCCGCCGCGTCCTTGATGAAGCGGGTTTCGATCGCTCGGACGAAGGGCGACACCAAAAGGCGCCAGGTCCAGCGATCCGCTCCTTCCTCGACGGCGTATTCATGGCTGTCATAGACGAAGCGAGCGCGGTGCGTCTCGGCCAGGCGACAGGCGATCGGCAAGGTGGACCAGTCATTGGCGACGAACAGGTCGGCCTTGATATCACAGGCGCAGGCGGCCATCGCCCGATTGTGTGCCATGCTCCAATAGATCGGCTCGGCCAGGGCGGGAAGCCAGCGACAGGCGGCCATGCCCAACACCCTCAACCATCGGGGAAGGTGCGAGGGACCGGTGGGGTCGATGGCTCTCGTCTCCCATTCCGGGGCCGCTCCCTTGGCGCCGGGCAGGCCGATGGCGACGACCGTGTGCCCTGCTTCCACCAACGCGTCGCCATGGCGACGGACGCGGGCGTCGTCTGCAATGGGGGAAAACGAGAGATGGCAAATCTTCACGGCGGCGCCTTTCGATCCGCCTACTATAGCCAGGCGAGGTGGCGGGTAAAGCGTGCCGACACTGCCTGGGAGACGACGAGGGCGGCGAGCCCCAGCAAAATCGCCAAGCGTCGGGCCGGGCCGGGGCGATGGCTCCGCCGCAGATGGGTCAGGCGCTGCTCTAGCCGGATGACGTCTTTGGTCAGGTCGGCGCGCTCGGCCACCAGGGCGGGGCCACTGGATTTCAGGCGGGTGCGCAGTTCGGGGTCGTCGATCAGACGAGAGATGGTCGCCGCCAGCGCTGTCGGATCGATCGGCGTGACCAACGCGGTTCGACCGGGATCGACCCAGTCCTGGTAGTGAGGAAGGTCGGCGACCACCGGGGGGCAACCGCAGGCCATCGCCTCCAGCAGCGATTGCGGCACGCCGTCCGAGGTCGGCACCGAGACCATGATCTCGGCCAAGCCGTACCAAGCGGGCATTTCCTCGGCCGTGGCGGCCCCGGGGAAAATGACTTTCCCATCCAGGCCGGCCTCGGTGACCCGCGAGCGTAGGCGGGTCGCGTAAGCCGGATCGCCCGCGTCGCCGAGCACCGCCAATACAAGGTCGGCATGGACGGCGGCAAGGCGAGCGAAGGCGTCGATGATCACGTTGATATTGTAGAACGGGCGCAGGGCGCGAGGGCTCAGGATGACGCGTGCCGCCGGGTCCAGGCCCAGCCGCCGACGCAGATCACTTCCGTCGGTCGGGCGGAAGCGGGAGATATCGACCCCCCAGACCAGTGGCAGGATGCGGTCGCGGCCCACCCCCAGGGCTTCAAGTCGCCGACTCAAGGTCTCTGATTTCGAGGTGACGAGGTCGGCAGAGTTCAGAAGAGACCGGGTCAGCCATCGCTCCAACCGCCCCAGCGGCACCTGCTCGTCGTCGAGCAGGTCGCCGCCCATGACGCTGACCACCAGCGGGCGCCGGCCCGGGGCGGCCAGCCAGGCACCGTATCCAGCGGCGTAATGGACGTGGACGCAATCGCATGGCCAGGCGGTCAAGTGGCGCCGCATCATGCGCAGGCGGGCAAAGGTTCCGCCATCGGGCAGCGGGCAGGTTGCCACGTTGGCGGCCACGCCCCGGACCTCGCTCAGCAACGCGACTTCGTGGCCGCGTGCCGCCAGGGCCTGGCACCGTTGCTGCACATGCGCGCTGTTCGCGTTGCCTACCGCTAGGATACGCATCTCAGTCCCCCCCGAGATCCAGGCCCTTTCCCCACCGTTCCAGCCAGGCCGACGCCATCAGCACGCCCCACACGGCGTCATAGGTCCGTCCCGGTGGTCGGTCGGCCAGGAAATCGCGCCAGTGGTCCTGGACTCGGGCAACGTCGAACAACCCCCAGGCTGACAGCCGTGCCGGGGCCAACATCTCTTCGGCCCACGCGCGCAGCGGGCCGCGCATCCAGAGGGTCATGGGCATGTGGAAGCCCATCTTGGTCCGATCGATCAGGCGCTTCGGCACCCGGCGATCCAGCATCAATCTCAGCGGCCACTTGGTGGCCACACCCTTTCGTCTGGCGCCGGGAGGGATTCTGCAAGCCAATTCCACCACGCGGTGGTCGAGCAAAGGCATTCGGACCTCCAGGCCGACCGCCATGCTGGCGCGGTCCACTTTGGGCAGCAGATCGTCGGGGAGCACGGTCACCGAATCGGCGTATTGCATGCGGACCAGCGGGTCGGCGACAGCTCTGGGCAATTCGCGCCATTCGGCGGGATGGCGCTGTCCGTGGGCGAAGGTCACCGGCGGTTGATCCCACACCCACTGACTGGTGGCGTAATAGCGGTCGATCGTGGGCAGGGCGAGCAGGGTGCGAATGACCGGCAGGCTTTGACGGGCGTCCGCCAGCAGGCCGAGCCGCCGCATGGGCGCGGCCAGCGCCGAGTCCGGGACCACCCCAAGGACGGCCGCCGCAGCGGGGCGAAGGAATGCCGGCAGCCGCGCCACCGCCTGCCATTGGGCCGCACGCTCCCAGTAGCGGTCGTATCCGCCGAACAGTTCGTCGCCGCCGTCTCCGGACAGCGCCACGGTGACGCGCTCTCGCGCCAGGGCCGACACCAATCGGGTGGGAACCTGCGAACCGTCGGCCATCAGTTCGTCGTGGGTGTCTGCCAGCCTGGGGATCACGGTCAGGGCGTCGGCGGCGGTGATGCTGCGCTGGTGGTGGTCGGTGCCCAGATGGTCGGCGACCGCCTTGGCGTTCCCGCTTTCGTCGAATCCGGGCTCGCCGTAGCCGATGGCGAAAGTCGATAGCGACCTGTTATGCCCCTCGGCCGCCAAGGCCGTTACCGTCGTGGAATCGATTCCGCCCGACAAGAATGCCCCGGTGGGAACGTCGGCGATCAGATGATCCGACACCACCCGGGGCAGCAACGCCTCCATGGCCTCGGCGATGGCGGCGTCGGACGACGGCAGGGGATCGCGACATCCAGCCGCCACCGCCTGGGCCAACGACCAATAGCGGACCAGGTCCGGCGGGCGACCGGGGCAGAACACCAGCGCCGTCCCGGGGGGAAGCGATTCCACGCCGGCATAGATGGTTGCCTGTGATGGCACGTACAATCGCGAGAAGAATGCGGCGAAGGATTCTCGGTCCAGCGCCGGGCGCCAGTCGGGATCGGCGCGCAGGGCTTTCAACTCGGACGCGAAGGCCAAGCCGCCGGCGTGTAGGCGCCAGTAAAGTGGTTTCATGCCCATACGGTCACGCGCCAGGACCAGGCGACGATTGCCGCCGTCCCACAGGCCGAAGGCGAACATGCCGGTCACCCGGCGCAGTGCGGTTTCGACGCCCCAGGCAACACAGGCTGCCAGCAGCACTTCGCTGTCCGAGCGGCTGCGGAAGGAATATCCCGCTGCTTCCAAATCTCGGCGCAGTTGGGCGGCGTTATAGATCTCGCCGTTGTAGATCAGGGTGTAATCGCCATGGGCAGTGCGCATGGGCTGGGCCGCGGCGTCGGACAGGTCGATCACCGCCAGGCGGCGATGGGCCAGGGCGACGCCGGCGGCCGCATCGACCCAGACGCCCTCGCCGTCGGGGCCACGGTGGGCCAGCGTTGCCGCCATGGCCTGCGCGCGGCGACGCAATTCGTCGGGATGCCCGGCCAATTCGTGTTGGATGAAGCCGGCAATCCCGCACATGGTGCGGCTACGAGGACAAGAAGACGACGATCCGGTCGACCACCTCGGCCAATTGGGCTGGCGTCAACTCGGGATAAATAGGCAGAGCCAAGGTGGTCATCGCGGCGGCCTCGGCGACTGGCAGGCTTCCCGGGCCGTAGCCCAGGTCGGCGAAGCATTCCTGTCGATGCAACGGAACCGGATAATAGACCTCGCATCCGATGCCGCAGGCCTTGAGATGTTGCATCAGCGCGTCGCGGCGTGGCGTGGAAACGACGTACTGATTGAAGATATGCCGGCCGGGACGGGTCGTTGGCGTGCGCAGCAATTCGGCGGGCAAACTGGCAAGGGCATCGTCGTAGAAGCGTGCGTTGCGCTGGCGGGCGGCGGTCCAGCCATCCAAATGGGGCAACTTGACCCGCAGGACGGCGGCTTGCAGGGCGTCGAGGCGGAAGTTGCCACCGATTAAGGCGTGGTGATACTTCGGCTTCGAGCCGTGGGCGCGCAACACCCGCAGGCGTTCGGCCAAGGCGGGGTCGTCGGTGACCACCATTCCCCCGTCACCGAAACAGCCAAGATTCTTGGATGGAAAGAACGAAAAGCAGGCCATGTTGCCGACCGAGCCGGCGCGACGGCCTTGGTCGTCCTCAGCGCCGATGGCTTGGGCGGCGTCTTCGACGATGGGCACGCCGTGACGGTCAGCGATGGCGGCCAGCGCGTCCATGTCGGCGCATTGACCGAACAGGTGCACCGGCAATATCGCCTTGGTCGCCGAGGTGATCGCGGGTTCCACCAGGGCGGGGTCGATGTTCCAGGTGTCGCGGTCGATATCGACGAAGACCGGCCGGGCACCCAGGCGGGCGATGGCGCCGGCGGTGGCGAAGAACGAGTAGGGTGTGGTGACCACCTCGTCTCCCGGCCCGACACCCAGCGCCATCAGCGTCGCCAGCAACGCATCGGTGCCACTGGAAACGCCGATGCCGTGGGCCACGCCGCAATAGGCCGCGATCTCGGCTTCCAGCGCTTCGACCTCGGGGCCGAGGATGAAATGCTGGCTGGCCATCACGCGATCGACGGCGGCACGAAGGTCGGCTTCCAGCAGGGAGAACTGGGCCTTGAGATCGAGAAGGGGGACCGCCATGGCTCAGGACCCTTGCATTTCGACCAAGGTGACCGTGTCGCCGTCCAGCCGGTAGGTCGATCCGCAGGCGGGACAAGCAAATCCCTCCGGCGACGGGGTCGGCAGTTTGACGCCGCAGGCGCAGACATGGCCGATGGGCCTGGCCGGATTGCCGGCGACGATGGTGTGGTCGGGCACGTCGCGGGTGACCACGGCCCCGGCCCCGACAAAGCAGTACCGTCCCAAGGTGTGACCGCAGACGATGGTGGCGTTGGCGCCGATGGTCGCGCCGCGCTTGACCAGGGTCGGGCGGTATTCGTGCTTACGCTCGATCTCGGCGCGCGGATTGTGGACGTTGGTAAAGACCATCGACGGACCGCAAAAAACACCGTCTTCCAACGTCACGCCGGGATAGACGCTGACGTTGTTCTGGATCTTGCAATGGTCGCCGATGGTGACGTCGGGGCCGATGACCACATTCTGGCCGATATTGCACCCGCTGCCGATCTGGCTATTCTTGAGAACGTGCGAGAAGTGCCAGATTCGAGACCCGGGGCCGATTTCAGCCGGCTCGTCGATGATTGCCGTTTCATGCGCATAGAAGGACGCCGGGGCGGGGGGGGGCGCCATTCTAACCGGTTTGCCGGCTTCCATGGCCCGTTGCGAGGCATCAAGGACGCGCAGCACGCGAAGACCCTCGGCACCATCGGTCCGCGGCCGGGCTCCGGTCGCTGCGCAGTCCAGGAAATGGGTACATTCCAGGGTCAGCGGCTCGCCGGGTTCCACGGGGATGTCGATGCTTTCCGCCTTTGAGGCCTCGGGGACGCCGTTGTGCCATTCGACCTTGTGCGGGAACAGCTTCAGTTTTTCCGGCCAGGGACGGGTGTCCTCGAACACCGCCATGCCCTGGTCGCCGACCACTACCAGGCGCTGTTCCTTGAAGGGGTTCAGCCACGACACGAAGATGTGGGCAGCCTGGCCGGACTTAAAGGTCAGGTGGGTGGTGGTGACGTCGGCGATGGTGCGGTGAAGATAGGAATGGCCGACCGTCGTCACCTGCTCCAACTCGCCGGGAAACAGCGACAGGATCATGGATATGTCATGGGGAGCGAAGCTCCACAGGGTGTTTTCCTCGGTTCGGATCTTTCCCAAATTCAAGCGGTTGGAATAGATGTATTGCAGCCGGCCGAGACGCCCGTTTTCGACGCACAGCGTCTTAAGGGCCAGGAAGGCGGGATGATACTGCATCAGATGTCCGACCATCAGGACGCAGCCAGCGCGTTCTGCCAGCGTCACCAACGCTTCGGCATCGGTGACCGACAGGGCCAATGGTTTCTCGACGAAAACGTGCTTGCCTGCTTCCAGCGTCTCGCGCACCAAGGTGGCGTGGGTCTCGGCCGGAGTGGCGATGACGACGGCGCCGATACCGGGTTCCGCCAGGATTTCCGGAACGGTCAGGGGGCGGACATGATATTGCGCGGCAATACGCGCGGCCAGCGCTCCGTCACGGTCCGAGACCGCTTCCAGCGCGCCCAGTGCGGCGAAGTTCCGGACAAGGTTCTTGCCCCAATAACCGCAGCCAATGACGGCAAGGCGAGGATGGCCGATGGCTCTAGAGTTCACGGTAACACTCTTATCCAGATCACAATCACGCCAACCTAGGTAATTTAATACACGAAGGCAATCGATCAGGCGATCGCGGCCAGACGGTGGGCGATGGTCCTGCCGGCATGACCATCGCCGAAAGGTCGCGGCAGAGCCTTGTCCAGTCGCCGCTCTGCCCAAGCGGCGGCCGCGGCCAACGCATCTGGGTCGGCTGCGACAACCCTGGTGGCGTCCAGGGTCAGAAGTTCCGGCCACGGCGATTCCGTCGAGACCGTCAGGCTACGGCGTCCGAAGAAGAAGGCTTCCTTCGGAAGCCCGCCTGAGTCGGTTACCACAAAGGCGCACTGGTCGAGGGCGCCTAGAAGGCTGAGATAATCCAAAGGATCGCACACCGTGACGTTGACGGGGACGGGGGCGGCCAGGTTGCTCAGGGCCTTGCGCGTGCGCGGGTGGCATGGCAATAGCACCGGCCGTCCCAAACCGCCCAGGCCAGAGATCAGCGCCGCCAGTCGGGCGGGGTCGTCAGCGTTCTGTGGTCGGTGCAGGGTGGCCAGCACGAATCCGGCCGGCACCGGAAAGGGTGGCGCCAGCGGGCGGAAGCGGCGGACGGCGTCGAGCATGACGTCGCCGCTGACCACGATCTCGCCGGTGACCGCCTCGAGGCGCAGATTGGCGGCCGCCGCCTCTGATGGGCAGAACAGCCAGGCAGCGGCGTGATCGGCGACGATTCGGTTGAATTCCTCAGGGTGATCGCGGTTGCCCATGCGCGGTCCCGCTTCAACATGGGCGATAGGCAGGCGCGCCTGCTCGGCGGCAATGGTCGCCGCCAGGGTCGATGTGGTATCGCCGTACAGCAGGACCACGTCGGGGCGCCAGCGGGCGAATTCGTCGGCCAAGGCGGCGAGCATGGCGGCGGTCATCGCCGACAGGCTGGATCCATTAATGTTCAGGTTGACGGCCGGTTCGGGGATGCCCAGCTGCCGAAAGAACACCCCGCTCATGGAATCGTCGTAATGTTGGCCGGTGTGGACGATACGCTCGTCTATGGGGCGTCCGCCGGTGAGGTTCCAGTCGGCGAACGCCGCCGACACCGCCGCCGCCTTGACCAGTTGCGGCCGGGCTCCGACTATCGTGCACAGGCGGAGCGGCGTCATTCTCGCAGCGAGACCTGGTGGATTTGTTCGGCAAGCAGACCCAAGGCGAAGACGATCACCGCAACCGCCAGTGCGGTGATGCCGCCCCACAAGGCCGCGTTGCCGCCCCCGAGTAGCAGGGCGCCCAGGCAGGACAGCCCCACGGCGGCGCACAAGCCCGAGACCAACAGGAAAAGCTTCAGAGGGTTGTAATAGACGATGGCGGACACGATGTACTGGATTGTCCGCAAGGAATCCCGAAACAGCCGGACCTTGGTGGTGCCGATCCGCTTGTGATAGTCGATGGGGATGTACAGTACCGTGCGCTTCATCAGCATATAGGCCAGCGTGCTGGACGTGGTGAAGCTGAAGCGGTCGGACAGGTGCGGGAAGAACGGCATGATTGCCGAGCGCGAGAACACCCTTAGTCCAGAATTGGGGTCGGGGATGGCGCGGCCGGCGGTGAACTCGACCAGGGCCTGAAGCATGCGGCGCAACGGCGCCTTGACGGCGCTTTCCCGGTAATGGTCGCCGGTGCGGGCGCCGACCACCATGTCCCAGCCCTCTTGGTAACGGCGGATCAGGTCGGGAATGCGATCAATGGGATAGGTGCCGTCGGCATCACTGATGACCACGGTGTCGTTCTTGGCCGCCGCGATGCCCACCTTGAGTGATTGGCCGTAGCCGAGATTCTCTAGGTTTCGGAGAACCCGGGCTCCGGCCGCCGTGGCGATGGGGCCGGTCTGGTCGGTGGAACCATCATCGACGACGATGATCTCGCAATCGGGGAAGCCGGACTCGGTCAATGTGCCGCGAAGTGTCGCCACGGTCTCGGAGATGGCGTCCTCTTCGTTGTAGGCCGGAATGACCACGCTGATCATCGAGTCATCTCCTCGGTCGCCGGGGGCTTCGCTGCGGTCGTCGGGACCTTGTGAACCGTCTGGTATTGGGCCGGTTTGGGCGGGTTGTTATGGAAATCCCACCTTGGCCAGCGGTCGCGGGCGTAATACACAGATGTCACCGACTTGCCGATGGCCGGCATGAAGAAAAACTTGATAGCGTAATACATATCCCAAAAGAATTCGCCGGTCCTGATGCCGCGCAGGAGTCGGCGCGCAATAAACCCTGGATTGTATAGAATGCATTTCTTGTAGGCAAGATCCATATATTTCTGAATGACGTCCAGCGTCAGGTGCCGGTGCGAGAAAAGCGGTTTGTCCGTATAGATGAAATACTCGTCCCAGTCATAGGACTTGACCAGTCCGTCTGCGACATAGCTGTTGAACATCGGCGTTCCGGGAAAGGCGATGGACAGCCCGAACTTCATCATATCGACCGGGATCTTGCTGGCGAACTCGATGGTGTCACGCATGGTTTCTTCGGTGTCGGGCGACAGACCCAGCAGAAAGAATCCATTGGTGTCGATCCCGGCGCGGCGGGCCATCTGGACGGCCGCCTTGCCCTGCTCGATCGACGCCCGGCCACCTTTGCCGAATTGGCGCAGCACGTCGTCGTTACCCGATTCGAATCCGAAGGACACCCGATAGCAGCCGGCCCGGCGCATGATGCGGAACAGTTCTTCGTCGGCGCTTTCGACGCGAATGCCGTTGGTGCAGGTCCACGCCATATCGATTCCGGTCGCGATAATCGCCTCGCAGACGGCTCGGGCCCATTTCTGGTCGGAGGTGAAGATATCGTCGGCCAGCATGAATTCACGGTAGCCCAACTCATACATCCGCTTCACCTCGGCGGCGCACCGTTCCGGTGACTTCTTGCGGTAGCCCTTGGCCATGGTGACCTTGGAGGCGCAGAAATCGCAGGTGAACACGCAGCCCCGCGAGAACTCGGCCATGGTGACCGGCGGCCGGCGGGCCATCAGCCGTGACATCTGCCGGTAGTCGGCGATCGGATACAGGTCCCAGGCTGGAATGGGCAGGTCGTCCAGGTTGGCGATCGGCAGGCGCGGGGCGTTGGTACGGACTTGGTCACCATCGCGGTAGCACAGCCCCGTGATCGATTCCAGGGGGCGCCCGTCGCAATATTCGGTGAAGGTCAGGTCTGCCTCGCCGACGAAGACCGCGTCGCAGCGGGTTTCCATCAGGGTCTCGAACGGCATGGCCGAAGGATGGGCGCCGCCGGCAACCACGCGGATGGCCGGATCGATGTCCTTGATCAGGACCGAAAGGTCGCGCAACTGGTTCATCAGCGCGGTGGTGGCGGTGATGCCCACCACGTCCGCCCTGTGGGCGATGATCTGCTCACGGACCTTGGCGAAGTCGTAAGGCCGCCAGGACATGTCCCAGATGGCGACATCATGGCCGGCGTTCCTCGCTACGGCAGCAACGGTCGCAAGGCCGAGCGTCGGGTGGATCGGGTTGACGATCGAGGCCTTGGCGCCACCGTAACTGGGTGCGTACGAGGGATTAATAAGCAGGATTCGCGACATCATCGATCCGTGGCTGCGAAGAGATTTGCACCTTGATCGGTCGGACTTGGACTCGTCAAGCGTCGAGGAGTGTTTTGGCCAGGCCGCGACCGATGCGATCGGCATTGGCCATGACGGTGAAGGTGTGGTGTTTGGCTGGAATGCGCGGCAAGACGGCGCCGTCGATCAGGTGCAGGCCGGGAACACCCGGCATTTCGCCCAGCCTTCCGGTCACGGTACCCATGGGCAGACTGGCACCGTAATGGACCTCGGCGCCCGGCTGATATGGGCGGAAGGATCCGGGCAGCAGCCATGCGCCACGTTGCGCGAAAAGAGATCGAAGAGTGCGTGCCAGCCTGCGCATGGTCGGTCCGTATTCGGCTGTCACCGCGCCGGTCAGATCCATCCGGCACTGTCCTCCGCCGGTCCGCAGCAAGGTGGCGGTGGACGACGCGTATTCGCCTGGGAGGTAGACAAGGCCGACCATCATTGCCGGTGCCAGGGTGCTGATGGCGCTGACGGCGCCGGCGCGCGACAAAGGCGTTTGGGCGGCGAGATCGGCGATCGACAGGGTTGTCGCGTCGTAAAGCAGGCCCAGGGCGTAATCGTGGGGCTGCGAGCTGAGGGCAAGACGGAAGCTCATCTGCGCCAAGCCGAAGCCGTTCTGGGGTGCGCTCTGCCCGATTCGTGACGGCAGCAGCAAGGCGAAGGCCGCCGCCGGCGCGGACCCCATCGGCACCGGCTGGTCGAAACGACCTGCCGCCTCCAGGGCCATCCGGGTCGATGCGACGGCTCCGGCCCCCACCAGGACTCGGTCAGCCTGCGCCAGAAACGGCGTTCCATCAGCATGGTGCCCGGCAACGGTCAGTCCTCCGGCCGGACCGGCGGAGATGACATCGACCACCACCTTGCGTGACAAGATGAGGTTGGGGTGGCGCTCCAACTCGGCTAGGTCGTAGGCTGCCGAATAGATGGCGCGGCGTGGGCAACCCCACAGGCAGGTCATGTCAAGCGCGCACGGCTGGCGCTCACCTAGGCCTTGGCTCAGCACGGCGTTGCGCGAGCGGCCGAGGCGGAAATCGGAGCAAGGGGCGGTTCGCAAGTGAGTGTCGAGCAATTGGGTCGCGGTCGGCCCCAGTGGCAAGGCCGGCTGCAAGGGCAGGGCGGTTCCATGGATGACGGACATCTCGTCGTCAAGGCAGCCGCTCAGGCCTATTCGTTCGGCCACCGCACGATAGGACGGGGCCAAGTCGTCGGGGGACAAGCCGGTGCCGCTCAGGTCGTCGGCGTCGTACGCGCTGCAGGCTGCTCCCCAGATGTTGCTAAGTCCACCCGGCGTCAGGGTTCCCACCAGCTCGAAGTTCGACACCGACAGGCGGTTTGCCCGGGCATAGTGATCAACGAAGGCGGGCGACGCGGCGGTTCGTAGTTTGGGCGAATAGCCTGACATGTCGCGCAGGCCGCCCAGGTCGTGCCCGACCAGGTGAGCCACTGACCCTGGCCGGCCTGTTCGCAGCTCTGTCAGGGTCGGCCGGTCGGCGGCCGGCGTGGGCAGCGCGGCCTCGCCCGCTTCGATCATCCAGACTCTCAACCCGGCCTGGACCAAAGGAAAAGCGGCGGATACCGACGCCGGCCCGGTGCCAACCACGAGGATGGGCAGGTCCGAACTCATCGATTCCGCCCTGCCAGCCAACGAAAGGGCAGCATCAGGGCCTCGGCGGCGCCGGTCCCGACCAGCCGTGCGATGGCGGCAAGGCGGCCTGGTGGATGGGTGCCCAGACCCGCCTCGGCGATGGTCAGCGCCATGTGCAGGCGGCCGCGCCATCCGTCGGGTGTCAGCGCCCCGGTGGGCGGCTCGATCAGCCGCAACAGCGCCGGACAGCGGGCAGCCAAAGGCGGAAGCATGAGCGGCTGCCCGTCGCCATGGCGCTCGATGCCGCGCACATAGGCGGCGATTTGCTCCTTGCGTGGCCGGCGCCCCGTTACCGAGGCCAAGGCGGCGGCGGCTTCCGTCACCAGTCGCCGTCGCCGGCCCGCTTCGGCGAGGACCTGGGCGGCAGGACGCAGGGATAAGCCCAGTTCGGCCAGGTCATCGGCACTGTCGATTTCCGGCAGGCCGGCCAGACCCATGACCCGTTCCTCGGCAATGGACACTGGGATGGGCAGGCGGTTGACGATCCGCACGGCCAGCAGGACCAGCGGCAAGGGCAGGGGCACAATGGTCAATCCTCTGCCATGAACCGTGCGGGCCAGCAGTTTGAGCCACGCCCCGAAAGCGATGGGGGCCGGATCGGCCAAGCCGAACACCGGCCGGCTCGGACGGGGAAGGGCGGCCATGCGCAGCAGGCCGTCACACACCTCATCCAGGTGGATGGGCTGCACACCCTTGTCAGTTCCGACCATCGGCAGGATCGGCAGCTTGCCGGCCAGGGTCCGCATCGTGCCCCACTGCCCCAACGGCGGACCGCCATAGACCAGGCCGATGCGGGCGGCCAATTCCCCCGGGCCGGTCAGTTCTTGGGTCAGGCGCCACTTGATCCGGCCATAACGGTTGAGCGCGCCGGCCTGGGCCGAGACGCTGGAGGCCAGGATGAAGCGGCCGACGCCAGCCGCCCGGCTGGCGGCCAGCAATGAGCGGAATCCGGTCAGGTTCTCGTCCTGGTCCTCGGGCAGTTCGCTTTCCCATTGGTGCGACAGATGGAGGACCGCGTCGATCGGTCCAAGGTCGCGGTCGGCCTGCAAGGCCAGGGCCGGTACCGGATCGGTCAGCGACCATGCGAACCAACGACAGGGTTCACAGGGGCGACGGCGCGACAGGACCGTGACACGGTGGCCCTGGCACAAGGCGTGCCGGAGGAGGTGTTGTCCGATATAGCCGGATGCGCCGGTGATCAGCAGATGAAGTCCGGACATGACGGCTGTCATCGGGTCAGGATGTCGGCGACCCGTTCGCCGATTCGGTCGCCCAGAAGCAGGTTGCCCTGGGGCGTTGGATGGACGTAGTCGGTGAATGCGGTCCAGTCCACTCCCTGGAACACACTGTCTGCGTTCATGACGTCGAAGCCGGCGCGCCGGTCCTCGAGCCGGGTCAGACCATCCCATGCACGCGAATAGCCCTGGACGACGAAATTGACCGTGTGGTGGAAGTGGGTCCAGATCATGTCGGTCTCTTCGGCGGACATCGGATGTTTCAGGTAAAGGGTTGGCTGCAAGACCACCAGAAGCCGGCTCCCGGCACCCAGGATCACCGACTTCATCATGGCGACGTTGCGCAGGTAGGTATTCACGACCTCCCGGTTATAGGGGTCGAAATCGGTGCGGCCAGCGATGGCCGCCCGGTCGATGGGCAGCGCGTTCAGTCGGGTGCTCATTTGACCGGGTGCTGCCGATTTGGCCTTGTCGGGAAGGTCCGACGCCTTGCGCGGCGGGGCGCTCACGCCTGCCGACAGCGGGCGGAGCCGGGCCGCCGCGTAATCGACCACGGACAATTGCTGGGACAGGTCCGACAGATTGCGCAAAGCGCCATTGTGGTAACGTTCGAAGGCGAATTCGATGGCGCCGGCCAGATAGGCCTGGTTGGGCGGCATGTCGAAGCCGTGCTGGATGTCGTTGAAACCATCCAAAACCACCACCAGGTCGGGGGCCATGTGTAGCCCGTGCAATTCCAGGGCGATCAACTCCTGAAACGATTTCCAGGCGGCGCCTGCCAAATTGACGATGCGGATGGTCCGGTCGGGAAAGCGCTTTTCCAGAATGGCTTGGATGCGGGCGTCAAGGGTGCAGCGGGGGCCGATCCCCCAGCTCTGGGCTGCCGAGCCGCCGGTTATCACCACGCGTATCTCATCGGCGGTCTTGGGTCCTAGGGTGGTGAAGCTGTCGCCGCGATAGCCCTTGTCGTTGTAGTTCACCAACAAACGATCGGGCCCCTCGCACTCGGGCTGCGGCTTCTTGGGAATCCAATAATCGGACCTGCCGGCGTGATGGGCCGAGTTGGGCGGTTGGACCTGTTCCACATAGGGCGAGTAACGGAAGAACATGCGATCCAGGATCGCGTCGCGGGCCGGTTTGGGCCCGATCCAGCGGAACGCCGCCTCGGTCAGGGTCAAGCCGCCGGCGACGACCACCGCTAGGAAGACCAGATAGGCGACGCCCTTGGTCAAGGCGGCGGGCAGGGTGGACAGGCGTCGATGCATCACCGGCTCTCCTCCATCCAGAAGCCCAGCATGGCCAGGACTCCCAGGCGATAACTGTTGTCCCGCCGCCGTGTCCGGTGATCGTGCCACAGCCGCTCGACGGCGTCGCGCTCGAACCAGTCCAGCATGGCGGACGAGGTGGTCGCTTCATAAGCCAAGTCGCGCAGTCCGCCGGTCAGCCAATGGGCCAGCGGCGCGTTGAACCCCCGCTTGCGCCGGGCGAGGACGGATTGGGGCAAGCGCGCTCGCTGAGACTGGCGCAAGAGGTACTTCTTCGAAAAACCGTTTAGCTTCCACTCAGGGGGGAGCGCGGCTGCCAGTTCGACGATCCGATAGTCGAGCAGGGGCGCCCGTGCCTCAAGGGAGCAGGCCATGGTCGCCCGATCGACCTTGACCAAGACGTCGTCCACCAGGAAGGTGTTGATGTCCACATAGCTGGCCCGGTCCAGCCAGTGGCAGCCTGCGACCTCGGCAAAGAGGGCGTTGAAGCGGGCGAAAGGATCGTGGATGGTCACCGCCTGCCCCCGGTCTCCGCGCAGCAGGTTATGGCGCTCGTCGGCCGAGAGGATCTCTCGCCAGGAAGCGTGGGCGCGTTCCAAAGGCAGGGCCAGTCCGCCCAGGAATTGCTTGAGCTTGTAGTCCAGGCTGACCTTGCCGAAGCAGGTCGGCACCAGGGCATGGGCGGCGGCGGCCAAGCGGCGGGCGGCGGCGGGCGGCACGAAGCGCGACAAGCGTCGATGCAAGGCGGTGGCCACATAGGTCTCGTACCCGGCGAACAGTTCGTCCCCACCGTCACCCGACAGGGCCACGGTCACCTGTTCGCGGGCGAAACGGGCCAGATGATAGGTGGGCAGGATCGACGTGTCGGCGAAGGGTTCGTCGGCCATGCGGGCCAGGAAAGGAAGGGCAGCCCCCATGTCGGCATCGACGATGCGCGATGCGTGATCGACGCCAAGGATGCGCGCCACCTCCTCGGCCTGCGGCACTTCGCTGAATCCCCTTTCGCGAAACCCGATCGAGAATGTCTTGGTCCGGTCAGCTGGATGCAAGTGCGCCATGGCGGCGACGATAGTCGCCGAATCGATGCCGCCCGACAGGAAGGCGCCCAAAGGCACGTTGCCGACCAAGCGGATGCGGACGGCGTCATCGATCAGCGCGCGCAATTCCTCTGCGGCGCTTTTTTCGTCCGAGAATGTCCGCTTCTCGCGGAAACGTGCCGCCAAGTCCCAATATCGGTGAACTTCCAGTTCCTTCCCCGGCTCCAGCACCGCGAAATGGGCCGGCGGCAGTTTCTCGACGCCGTCCAGGATACATTGGTCGCCCAGCACATACCCATGGGCAAGGAACTGGGACAAGGCCGCCGGACGGATCTGGGCTCCGGCCAACGCCGGGTGCCGCCGCAGCGCCTTGAGTTCCGACGCGAAGGCGATGCCGCCGGGCAGGCGTTTGAGAAACAGTGGTTTTTTGCCCAGCCGGTCGCGGGCCAGGACGAGCCGGCGTTGAGTCTGGTCCCAGATGGCCAGGGCGAACATGCCGTTGAGCCGCCGGAAGCAATCGGTGCCCCAGCGGGCATAGGCGTGCAGCAACACCTCGGTATCGCCGTGGGTGGAAAAACGTGCTCCCTCGCCCTCCAACTCGCGACGAAGGTCTGGGAAGTTATAGATTTCGCCGTTGAAGACGATGGACAGTCCCAGCGCCTGGCGGCTCATCGGTTGGTTGCTGGCGGCGTCCAGGTCGATAATGGCCAAGCGCAGATGGCCGAGCACCGCATGGCCGAAACCGACCACGGCGCAGTGATCCGGGCCGCGATGGGGCATGGTTGCCACCATCGCCGCGACGGTTTCCCGGTCCGGCTCCTTTCGCCAATCGACGATCCCCGCGATGCCGCACATGTTGTATTCCTCCCCCTATCTCACCGCTTGGCCGAGTCCGTGGCTGGTCACCAATCGGCGCCCAGCGAAGGTCCCGATCAACTGGTCCATGAGGGGCTGGTCGAACAGCCGGGCGAGGTCGGGCTCGCGCTCCGCCATCGCGCGAAACATCCGCATGTAGGCAACGTCTTGTCCATGGACGTCATCCATGAACTCGCACTCGGTCGCGCCCAGAGAGCGGATGTCGTGGAAGTCGAACACCGACGGGAAGGTGGCATGCATGGCCGTGCGCCATTGGTCAACAAAGGCGTAGGACGGATCCCCGGTCATCCGATCGATCATCGAGGGCGGCAGCGGCGGCAGGATCGGCACCACATGAACGGAGGCCGTCGCCAGCGAATCGACGAACGCCTTGAATGCGGCGACCTTGGCCGGGTCGAGTTTCTGATCCGGACGATAGGCTCCATGGGGCAGCCGCTGCTTGGCTGGGAAGTCGCCCAGATACGAACAGGTGGTTTCGGCCTTGTCGTCGATCGCCTTCAGCCAGAGATAGTAATACGACCCATCCTGGGCAATGCCGCTGCCGTTGAGAACGGCGGAATACCCCACCGCCTCGATTGGACCCCGCCGGGTCGGATACCGACCGCGAATGACATCGAAATATTGGGTCCAAGTCAGGACACCATCGCGGATCAAGGCGCGGGGCAAGGCGACCGCGCGCAGCCAATGAGCCAGTAATCCGTCTCCCGCCAGTGCGATTCCTCGGTTTTTGGGCGCATGACGGACGGTGGTGACCGGGGTGGCCGCCTGGCCGATGGGGACGTCGGTCATGAACCAGAAATAGTCCAGGAACAACAAAACGACGCGGATGCTGGGCTGCGCCAATATTTCCTGCTTCTTAATGTCTAGGTCTGCAAGAGGGAAATTGGTGGAGCGCCCAAATCTGCCCCCGAAATTGTAGAACTTTGTCCTGAACATATAGTCACGAACCGGAAACGATCGTGATGATCCGATGGCGATCACTTCAGGAGCGGCCATTGCCAGTACGTGACGTTTGAAGCTGCTGTTATTTTCTTTCTCGATGGTCAGGCCGTTATACAGGATTGGCGCGCCCTTCGCCTGGCTGGCGATCAACTGGTCCAGAGACCAAAATTCGTTCAGGCGCCACATGAAGATGGTATTCATGGTCGCGCCGATAATGGTCACCCCCATCGCCAGCGTCAGGAATGCCAGACCGAAGCGTCGGAAGGGGCGATGCGCCGGCCGGGCGGCAATGCGCCGCCGCCCGAACCGGATCGGCCACTGAGCCAGGAGGGTGGATCGCAAGTCCTGCATCAGAATTGCCAGTAAATGAACTGCGATGTATCGCCAAACGTGGCGATGCCGGCCAGGAACAGGATCGAGGCGGCTACCGCCCACGCCACCGTCGGCCGCCAATCCGGTAGCAGGGACCACCGGTCATAGGCCTCGCGATGGAAATCGACCACCGGCCGGTAACGCCGCATCAAGGACGGGACATTGGGCAGGGCCAGTGCGGTGACCATGCCGGCGGCCAGCCATGCCAGTTTGGACTTCGCCGCGAGAACGGTCTGGAGGTCGGCGGCAAGGGATAGCCGGCCGTCCATGCCGAACATAGCCTGGAGCATTGCGCCGGCCTGGCCAAGGCTGTCCGAGCGGAACAACACCAAGGTGGTGGTGATGAGTATGAAGGTTCCCAGCCATTTGGCAGCGCTCAACGCTACCGGCGGCCGGCGGCCGGGCGGTCCGAGCCAGGCTCGAGCCAAGTGATTGGCGACCAGCAGAACGCCGTGGATCGCTCCCCACAATACGAATGTCCAATCCGCCCCATGCCAGATGCCACACAGAAGCATCAGCACGAATAGAGACGCCGACATCACCAGATGGCGGCGGATGGTTCCGCCGCGCTGACCGCCCAGGGCGAACATCAGCGGCATGAATACATAGTCGCGTAAGAAGCGGGACAGGGTGATGTGCCAGCGGCGCCAGAACTCGATCATGCTGGTCGATCGCAGCGGTGAATTGAAGTTCAGGGGCAGTCGTATGCCGAACAGTCGGGCCAGGCCAATGGCCATGTCCGAGTAGGCTGAAAAATCGAAATAGATCTGCAAGGTGTAGAACACCGCCGCCAGCCAGCCCTCGACCAACCCGATCGGCTGGCCGGCCGCCGCCTGGTTGAACGTCGGGGTGGCCAGGGTGCCGAAGGTGTCGGCAAATATCTCTTTCTTGAACAATCCGATCGCGAACATGGACAAGGCGATGGCCACGTCGCGCCAACGCAAGGCAAAAGCGCCGCACTGGTGGAATTGGGGCGCGACCTCGGAATAGCGGACGATCGGGCCGGCGATCAGCTGGGGGAAGAAACTGACGTAAAGCGCGTAGTCGGTCAGGCTGTCGGGCCGGCGGAAGCGCTGGCGGCGGCAATCCACGAGGAAGCTGATCTGATGCAGCGTGTAGAACGAGACCCCCAGCGGGATGACCAGGCTGGCGCGGACAGCAGGATCGACATCGACGAACGCTCCGGCCAGGAAGTAGCGATACTTGAAATAGGCTAGCCAGCCCAAATTGACGGCGATGCCGCCCCACAGGAGGCCCAGCGATCCGCTGGCGTGGATGCGGCGGCCGAGGGCGAAGTTGGCGATGATCGAGACCAACAGCAAAAACAATGCCGTTGGATCCCAATAGGCGTAGAACGCCAGGGACCCGGCCAGCATGGTGATTGCTGCCGCAGCGGGGGCCAGGTGGTGGGACAACCAGACGGCACCGACCAGAATCGGCAGGAAAAAGAAGATGAACTCGAAGGAATTGAAGAGCATTGCCCTGGGATCCGGAACTATGCAACCTGCTCCCGTAGGGGGCGGACGATAGACGGAATTTGTTGCCCGGACAAGGGGCGAGCCGTGGCGACAGATCGGGACAGCGCTTTCGGAATCTGCTAACGTTCGGTCCTCTCGGGACGCCCTGGGGGCAGGAATTCACGGATAAGGGGAGGTTCGATCTTGTCGAATGCGGCCAGAGACGTGATCGTCGAGTACCTACAGGCCACGTTCCTCTTCGACCTGCGACAGGAGCGTCTGGACGACCGGTCCAATCTTTTTGAGGCTGGCTTCGTCGATTCCTACGGCTTGGTGGAGTTGGTGGGGTTTCTTGAACGGACCTTCTCGATCCGCCTGACCGATTCGGACCTGACCTCGCCCAGGCTGGCATCGATCGACGGCATGGTGCGGATGGTCGCTGAAAAAGGCGGGGCGATCTCCCATGGCTGAAGGGCGGGCCGCGCCCCGGCGCTGCGTTCGGTGCGTGCTTCCCGACACCTTTCCCGGCCTCACCATGCATGCCGACGGTGTCTGTTCCCTGTGCCGCGACTTCGATCGCGCAGCCCCGGATACCGAAGCCACCGCCTTGGCGCGCCTCGAGGCAGCGTTCGACCAGGTCCGCGGCAAGTCCGCCCGCTATGACGCGGTCGTGGCGTATAGCGGCGGAAAGGATTCCAGTTGGCTTTTGTACCTGCTGGTCAGGCGCTGGAAGCTGCGCTGTTTGGCGGTGACTATCGATAACGGCTTCGTCGTGGACCAGGCCTTGACCAATATCCGCGCGGTGACCGATGCCCTGGAGGTGGACCATATACTCGTCCGGCCTGCATTCGGTTTCTTACGGCAAGTTTACCAGGAAAGCCTGCGAGGTGGCCTCCATGTGCCGGCCGCCGCCACCCGGGCCAGCGATATCTGCAATTCCTGCATCGGGCTGATCAACAATCATGTGGTCTCGACCGCTGTCCACCATCAGGCGCCGATCGTCGCCGGCGGCTATGTCGCTGGCCAGGTTCCCCGCAATTCGGCCATATTGACGGTTCCCCTGGCCGCGCTGGATGCCGGCGCCCGTTCGCTCCAGGACCGACTGGCTGACCGGCTTGGTGATGGCGCCCGCGCCCACGTCGAACGGTTTCCTGGGGCGGCAAGCGTGATGATCGCCAATCCGTTGCTGGTCTCTTCCTATTCCGAGGAACGGCTGCTGGCCGATATCGAGCCTTTGGGATGGCGGCGCCCCGTCGATACCGGACTGCATTCCAGTAATTGCCGACTGAACGACCTGGGGATACTGGCTCACCACCAGCGTTACGGCTTCCATCCCTATGTGGGCGAGTTGGCGGAACAGGTCCGGCGGGGATCGCTGTCGCGCGCCGAAGCTCTGAAACGGATCGAGGCGTTGCCCGACATCCAAGAGCTGAGGGAGGAAATCGCCCGCCTCGGCCTGAACCAGGAGTTGGCGCCATTTCCACGGCAGTGATCTTTCCCGGGCAGGGAGCCCACCGAGTAGAAATGGCGGATGCGGTGATCGACGACGATGTCGTGCGTCTCCATCGGCCATTGCTCGCCGATCTGCTGGGCGAGGATCCGGTGGACGGGATGGCCCGGGGAGGCATGGACTTCCTGTCTCGGCCCGACGTCGTTTCGGCCATGGTGGTTTTGGTCGCGATGGCGTATTACCACCGCTATCGTCAAGACGGCGGCACCTGCGACGGGGTGGCCGGCTATAGCGTCGGGCAATGGACCGCCCTGTGGGCGGCCGGGATCGTGGATGCCGAAACGGCCCTGACCGCCGTGGTGCGTCGCGGCCAGCGCCTGCGCGATGCGGCTGGGCTTCACCCCGGAACCATGGTCGCGGTGATAGGCCTGTCCGACGATGTGGTCGAGGCGGTGTGCGCTGAACTTCGGCGGAATGGTGCCGGTGCCTGGATCGCCAACTACAATGCTCCTGGTCAATTGACTGTCAGCGCCCAGGCGACCGTGGTCGAGCCTCTGATGGAGATGATGCGTGAACGCGGCGCCCATCTGGTCGAGCCCATCGCCGTGCAGGGTGCCTGGCACTGTCCGATGATGGACGAGGCGGCGCGCGGGTTCGCTTCGGATCTGGAAACGATCGTTCTCGGCAACGCCACGGTGGCAGTGATCGACAACGTTACGGGTGTTCTCATGCCCGAAGCCGAAGTCGATCGTCGGCGGATTTTGGCCGACCACCTGCGCCGGCCAGTACGTTGGGCGCAGGGCATCCGTCATCTGGCTGGTCTAGGAATCGACACTTTTGTCGAGGTGGGGTATGGCGACCTGTTGACCCGCTTCGGCTTGTTCATTGACCGGACTCTGACCCACAGGGCAGTGCGACCATTGCCGCGGATGCGGAGGAAGGGTCGGCCATGTGCGGAATAGCGGGGTTTTTCGGGATTGCTCTGCCGGAGGCGGAAGCGGCCCTTCGCCTGCGGGCTATGCTGGCCGGGGTCGCACATCGCGGACCGGACCAGCATGGAACTTGCGTCGCTCCCGGTCTGGGTCTGGCGGTCGCGCGGCTGGCGGTGGTCGAGCCCGCTGCCGGGCGCCAACCCATGGTCGATGAAACCGGGCGCTGGGCGCTGGCTTTCAACGGCGAGGTCTACAATCACGTGGAGTTGCGCCGCGATCTGGAGTCCGTCGGTCGGCAGTTCCGGACCAGATCGGATACCGAGGTGCTGCTGGCCGCTCTGGCCCACTGGGGGACGGACGCCTTGGACCGGCTCGAGGGGCCGTATGCCTTGATCTTCGCCGATCGGCGAGATCACAAGGTTCTGATGGCCCGTGATCGCTTCGGCGAACGACCGCTGCATTATGTGCGCCAGGGTGATGGCGTCGTCGCCGCCTCGGAAATCAAGAGCCTTTTCGCCTGGCCGGGGATCGAGCGTCAGCTCGACGGCGCGGCGATCCAGCGGGTGTCGCAATTGTGGGTAAACCTGCCGGGTGAAACCTGCTTCCAGGGCATCGCGGCGGTGCCGCCCGGTCACCGGGTGGAATGGACTCCGGGACGGTTCGGTCTCGTTGCGTCGGCCGCTCAGACAAGCCGCCACGGCCTGGCCATCGGGGCCGCCGAAGCGGCCCAGCAGGTCCGGGCGGCGTTGACCGCCAGCATCCATGTCCGGGCGTCTCGATGCGATGCGCCGCTGGGGGTCTATCTGAGCGGCGGCCTGGATTCGACTATCGTTGCCGCTGTCGCGGCATCTCAGCGGACCCGTCTCCCCAGCTTCTCGGTAGCGTTCGAAGACGAGGGTTTCGACGAGACCGACTACCAAGACGAGGTCGCCCGCAGGTTCGGTCTTGACCATCATCGCGTGCGGGTGTCGCAGGCCGACATTTCCGCAGCCTTTCCCCAGGCGATACTCCATGCCGAGACTGTTCAGTTCCGTTCGGCGGCGGCACCCATGTTGCTGCTGTCGCGGCAGGTGGCGGCGGCCGGCGTCAAGGCCGTGGTGAGCGGCGAAGGCGCGGACGAGATTTTTCTCGGCTACGACATGTTCAAGGAGACGATGTTTCGTGGCCGTCTGTCGGAACTCAATGACGACGAGGCACTGGCCGAACTGAGGGCATTGCACCCCTATCTAGCCCATCTGGGGGCGGGGGCGGGGGCCTCGATGCTGGCTTTCTACCGCAGCTTCGCCACCGAGAAAATTCCCGGCCTATTCTCGCACGAGGTCCGGTTTGCTGCGGGGGGCGCCGCTCAAAGGTTGTTCTCCCAGCGCATCGGTGCGGACCAGGGACCACAGGCCCTGGCCGCATGGTTGCGGCGGCGTTATCCCGAGATGGCTGAACTGGAGGGGCTGCGACAGGCACAATTGGTCGAATTCGAGACGCTTCTGGCGGGCTATCTGCTGACGTCTCAAGGGGATCGGATGATGGCGGCCCACGGTGTTGAGGGCCGTTGTCCGTTTCTCGACAGTGCTGTGGTCGATCTGGGCTGGCAGCTCCCAGATCACTTGTGCCTGGCGGCGGACGGCACGGAAAAGGCGGTGTTGAAGGACGCCTTCGCCGGGCTGATTCCCGATCGGATCCGTGAGCGGCGCAAACAGCCCTACCGGGCGCCAGACGCGGTTTGCTTCCTCTCAGCCGTCGCCGCCGATTGGGTGGCCGACCTGCTGGCGCCCTCATCGCTGAAGCAATGCCCGGTGATCGATCCCGTCTTCGCCGAGCGCTACGTCCAGAAACTGCGCGCCACGCTGCCGCACGGCATCGCGCCTCGCGACGACCAGATGTTCATGGTGTTGCTGTCGGCGCTCTTGCTGCAGCACATGTTCGTCGATGATTACGCGCCGCCGGTACCCGTGCCCGAGGATTCGTTGGCGGTCAACCTTCGCCTGGGCGCCTGGCGGGACGGCTGAACAGCCAACCCAAACCGGCCAGGGGAATGAACAACAACACCGCCGGTGCCGCCGCGACCACCACCACGAAGCGGCCGATGGGGATTTGGGCGATACACATCATCAGATGGTACAAAAGGGTCGTCGCGCCCAGCATGGCGATGGCGGCATGTACCGTCGGAACCGACCGGAACCGCGCCAGATAGGCCAGGGTGGCGCCCATGCCGAACAGCGACGACAACAAGATCACCATGGGGACCGGCACGATCCGACTGAGGCGTTGGAGTCGTTCCACCACCACGTTGAATCCGCCGATGGACACGCCGGGAATCATGTGGCGAGGCTTTTCGGACACTGCGGTGCTCATGCCGAGGTCGGCCTGGCCGGGCAACAATTGGCGATGGCTGGAGAAATCCGAACCAATGCCGTACCAGGGCAGGACGGACTGCCAGGAAAACCGCATCTTGAGCGCCGTCAAGGTGGCGAATTCGCCGAGATTGGCCATATGCGCCTCGCGTCCCAGGCCCAGCAGGAAGCCATCTTGCCAGATCGACAAAGCAAAGGTCTGGGCCGGCAGGGCGCCCAATCCAGCATTCAGGGTTGACAGGCCGTTCATCCAGCCGACCAGGGCCACCTGGGCCGACGTGTCGCCAAAGGTGACCAGCTCCTTGCGCTTGCCGTAGGCCATGGCCAGGGAACCGGTGTGGCCGATCAGCGGGTTCGCCGTGTTTATCAAGGCGATGTAGCGGTCTTGTGCCGTGGCCGTGGCATCGATCTCTTCGCGGTACGGCCTGGCCATGGCGACGATTTCGTCGCGCAGCTCGGGATGGCGGGTTGGCGTCTCCGCTGTCATCAGCAAGGCGGTATTGCCGGCCCATGGATAGCCGCTGAAGCGTGACAGACCGAAAAAGCCAAACACCGTCTGATTGGCAGCCGCCTGGGCCAGCAGGGTGACGGCCAGCGGCAACGCCAGGAACAGGACAAGGCGGCGCCATTGACGGATGTGCGAGCATGCGAGGAAGAACGGCACGGTCAACAAGACGATGCCGACCGGACGAATGGCGATTGAAACGCCGATCAAAAGGCCGACGGTGATCAGCCACGCCGGGCGTGGTTGGCGCAACGCCATCAGCGCGGCGGCCAAGGTCGCGGTATAGGCGGCGTAGAAAGGGTAGTCGCTGAGGACGAAGCCGGCATGCTCGAGCAAAGACCAGCAAAACAGCAGGCCGATGCCAGCCGGCACGCTGACGAGGATGTTGCGGAAAGCCCGTTGCGTCGCTTCGGCAAAGGCGATTGTGGCGACAATTCCGACCACCAGGAACGGCAGGACCAGCACGCGTGGGTCGTCGGAAAGGACGGCAAGCGCGCGCAGCAATGCCGGGTATAGCAGAGTGCGGGTCGGGCTGAACCCGATATAGGTCATGCTGTCCGGGGCGATCCACGGCAGACCGGGCGGCACCGTGACCATAAAGGCCAGGATATAGGCGCCGAACGGCAGAAGCGTCACCGTCGCGACCCAGTCGCGATTGATGGCTCTCCATCCTCGCGGTGCGGTCGATGACAACTTCCGAAGTCCCGAGGCGGCTGGGCGGGCCAGCAGTGCGACGGTTCCGCCCGGCTGGAACAGCCGGCGCAGCATCGGGATCAATGCAACCACCCCCCCCGCCGCAGCCACCTCGATTCCCAGCCGCAGCAGTGAACCACGCGGCATTCCGGCCAGACGCCACAAGACGAAATTGTCGTCCGAGCCGGCCCCCACATAAGGTGCGGCCGCCGCGAACAGGGCGAGCATCATGCCGGCACCGATGGCGGCCAGCCCTACCACGACAATCTTGGGCGGCATCATTGGGCCTTGTCTCCGGTTGGGGCAGCGGTGTCCGTGGAACGGTTGCCCGGGCACAATCCGCCGGGAATGTTCTCGGCGATCCACTGCTGGTCTCGGCCAGCGACCAGAGCCCGATACATGGCGATCAGTCTCTTGGCGAGCATTTGGTTATCGTGTAGCGCCTGGATGCTGGACGCGGCACTATGACGGTATTCGGCCAACAGCGCCGGGTTGTCCAACATCCGTTCGAGCACCGCTTCCATTCCCCCCAGGTCGGTGAGCAGAAGAGCGCTGGCGCGCAGGTCGTCGGTCATAAACTCAGGGCGGACATGGGTGACCGCCGGAGTGCCGCAGCGCATGGATTCCACCTGGGCATTGGCGTAATAGCCCATTTTCATCTTGCCGACCGAAAGGTCCGCATCGGCGAGTTCCTGCAGCACCTGCCGGTAGGCGGTGTTGGACAGGTGGCGGAACTCCACCGGCCAGCCCTTGCTTTTCAGCCGTTCGACGGCCGCACGGATCGCGGCGGTCCCTTCGATGCCGGGATGATTGGTGATATGAACGATGCGCATGCACCCGTTCTCGGGCCAGCCTTGCCGTTGCCGTGTCGGGACGATGGCGTCCGGAGGACAAAAGAAAGGGAAATGAATGGCTCCGGGGCAGAAGTCGAGCAGATCAGGCGTGGTGACCAATTCCAGGTCGGCGAAGCGCTTGGTCAGGGCGCGGTGTCGGCGTGACCAGTCGCCGTCGCACAATTGCCGCTGATAGTCGCAATCCTGGCAGATGTTCATGTCCGGGTGCAGCAACTGGTTGGTGGTGCTGTCCCGGGCTTCGCAGCCCGAGTAATAGACGACGATCTTGCGACCCAGGCGCTTGAGTACAGGCCATTCCCATCCGGTGCGGCTGATGCCTTGCATGAAATGCATGTGGATTACTTCATAACGGCTCATCACCCGCCAGAAGAACCAGAACTCGGTCAACGCCAGGGGCATCCATTTCCGCCAGCGCTGGAAATGGTAGTCGCATTCGTTCCAGCCCTGCGACGTGCCGACGGCGACATAGTCGGCCGTGCATCCGTTGGCACGCAAGATATCGACCATGTAATGGATCAGATGGACCGGATAACAGACGTGAAGCACCGAGCCGGCGGTGACGCGCCGACGCAACAGCAACGCCAGGAGTTGGTTGACCGGCCACAAAAGGCGCGGGATGGTTTGCTCCAACCGCTCCCAGGCGGCACGGGAAAGATCACGGACGAGCGCCACGGCATTCCTCCACTACGCTCCGAAGCTCGGCCGCAAGGCATTCGATCTGCCTGGTGCGATCGTGGGTTGCCGCCAGATGGGTCGCGCTGATCCGCCCCTGGGTGTCCAGCTCGTCGGGCCGCAGCAACAGGGCTCGCAGTGCTTCGGGTGCCTGGACCGGCGCCACGGTCACGGCTCCGGTCTCCGGTGGCAAGGCGCCGGTACCATCGACCAGCGACAGGATCGGGATGGCGTTGGCCCAAGCCATACGCAGCGGCAATGTCACGCCGCCGCCCGCCGAGGTGTGCACCAAGAGCGCGGCTTGGCCGATCCATTGGCCGAGTGCGGCCATGTCCGCTTCCGAGGTCACACGGATATTGGGCGGCAGGCACTGGCGCAGACGTGTGGCATAGGATTCGATGTCGGGCAGCAGAACCATCGCGAACGGCACGTCAGGCAGTGCGCGGGCGAGTTCGATAACCCGCTCGGGGCGATCGGCCGGATTCGCCCGGCCCATCCACAACACGTGGCTCTTCGGGGCTGCCGCCGGCGCGCGGGGAGGAGCCGGCGGCGCCACCACGCGAGTCATGCCGGAGCAAATCGCCGGGGCAAGCCGAGCCTGTTGTGCGGATTGTGCCAAGACGCGTGTCGCCTGGGCGAGGATCAGGAAGCCAGTGAATCCGGCCATGCGATACGAATCGAGTTCCTGGGAATTGAAGTAATAGGCCGGTGAGAACGTGTGATCGTCCGCGGCGATGACCACGTAGGGCGTTGCGGTGTCGCGGCAGTAGCAGGCCGCGTGCAGATGGCCGGATTCGGGGACGATGCCGACGAAACAGAACAGATCGGCGGCCGCATTGGCGAATGAGTCGACGGCCTTGGCGTCCACCTGTGCCCAGCCGAATGATCGGCGGCTGCCCGGCAGAAGGCGGGAGCGCCGGGGGCGCGACCGAAGCGCGGGAAAGATATGTAGTCCGCTTGCGCTGACGGTGGCGGGACCACCGATGGCCCCCCCAGCCAGCGAGACCTCGACGCCGGGCAGCTCTGCTAGCCCGAGGGCCATGCTCCAGGCGTCGAGGCCTGCCCATCGCGACAGTGGTGCGGATGGCAGTTGCGGCGCACCGGCGTCGGGGGCGACGAAACACACCCTCACCGTGCCGCTCCCGCCCGCAGGCCAAGGGTTCGTGTCACCCAATCACGGAAGGGCTGGACCCGGTGGGTCAGGTACCATTCCCGCCCGGCCCGGCCCATAGCCCGGTAATGGTCGGGCCGACGGGTAAAATCGGCCAAGGCGTCGGCGACGTCGTCCTCGCAGGCGACGTTGATCATCGGATAAAATGGGCGCGTCGCCGTCGGGTGGAGGGCGTCGTCACGGAAATGCAGCAATGGCCGCCCCATGCACAGGGTCTCCTGGGTCGTGCCCGAATCGAACCAGCTGAAATGGAACTCACCGCAGCCGAAATCCGCAAGGGCAAGGCACATCATGATCTCACGCCGAGACAGCAAGGGCAGCCACACCATCTGGTCGGCAATGCCCAACTCCCGCGCCAGCGTCTTGGACGCCTGGACATCAGGACCGTACTCCGTGCAGACGAGGGCGGCATCCGGATGGCCGCCATGGACGAACTTGGCGAAGCCGCGGATCAGGCGGTCATTGCCTTTCCAGCCGATGCCGTCGTCACAGCGGGTCCACACATGGCGTGTGTGGTGAAAGATCACCGGCGATTTGCGGCGCCGGATGTCACGCATGGTCGCCAGGGCGGTGGTGAGCGTCGCGTAATCACCAAAGACCTCGGCTCGGGCGGCCACGGAATCGGGCTCGAACTCGATGGTATCGATAATAGGAGGAATCACGTACTGGAATTCCCCCTTGAGGGTCAGGTGCTCCGGGATGCGGCCGGGGGTGCCGATGATGTAGCGTGAGCCCTCGATCCCCCGCGCCTGATGGCGGGTGAATCGATGGTAGCCCCGTTCGATGTGCCACCGGCGACGCGACCGCCATCCGTGCCCGGGAAAGGCATTGAAGCGGAAGCGGGTCAGGTCCCACTCGGACCCATAGGGGATCAGCAGATCCAGCGCGCGACCGGCGCGGTTCAGGAAGGCCGGCAGCGTGCCGCAGCCGATGATGGTGTCGAAGCCCTTGAATGGGCGGACCACCAGGGCCTCGGGATAATCGAGGAAGCTGGCGAAGTCGCCCCAGTCCAATCGATGGGTGTAGCCTTCGTACGACGTGCTGAACGTGTCGGCTGCAGGATGGAAATGCTGGAATTCGAAATTGAACAGGAACAGGTGGGCGTCGATCCCGTAGTGCCGCAAAATTCGGGCGATCGCGAACATGTTGTTGTTCATGTTGCCGACGCAGGCGACCTTGGTGGTCATGGGGTGGGAGAATCCACTCGGAAAAAGTCGACGGGAATCTCGCACAGAGTGCCGCGGCCATAAACCAGATTGTTGCGGTAGGCCGCGTGGAACGAGAAGAAATTCTCGTAGCGGCAGTGAACCGTCTCGACCGAATACCGGTAGTCGGATCGCCCAGGGTAAAGGTCGAGGGTCGCCGTGTAGACGCCGTCGCCGAAATGGATGTTGTTGAACCCCAGGACGATCACATGGCGACCCGTCTTGAGCGGGAAGGTGCGGTACACCACTTGGTCGCCGAGGGTCAGGTCGAACATCTGCAGGAACGCGTACGTGGTCAGCGACTTGTCTGATAGCAGCTCGACGGCGATGGTGACATCGTCGAGGTTCTCGAGCGCCTCGACTTCCACATGCAGCTCGGCGCTGTGGCCGACGGTGATCTTGTTGGTGCGATCCCCATCGGAAACGAACCAGGCATCGTGGACGATGATGGTGCCGCGTCCCTTGACCGCCGACACCGTGCGGCTGCGCACCGTGTGGTCTGCCAACTTGCTGCTGGTTTCGCGGTGGATGTCGGCGATGTACATATCGACGGCGTTTCGGGTGTTGCCGTCGAACAGCATGCGGCCGTTGCGGATATAGATGCAGCGGTCGGTCAAATCGGAAATCTGGAACAGGTTGTGCGAGACGAACAAGACGGTGGCGCCCGATTCGCAGATGGTCTTGATCTTCCGCTGACACTTCTGCACGAAATAGTTGTCTCCGGTGGCCAGGGCCTCATCGACAATCAAGATGTCAGGCTCGACGCTCATGGAGATGGAGAAAAGCAGCCGGGCGCGCATGCCGGAGGAATAGGTCCGCAACGGGTGATCGATGAACTCGCCGATCTCGGCGAAATCGATGATCGATTCGGTCTTGCGCTCGATCTCGTCCGCGGTCATGCCCAGTAGCAGCCCGCTGTAGCGGATGTTTTCGCGCCCCGAGAACTCCGGGTGCACGCCCAGACCGAGGGCCAGCAGGGCCGTCACCGTTCCGTTGACGGTGATCCGTCCCTTATCGACAGGCAGCAGGCCGGCCACCATTTTCAGCAAGGTGGTTTTGCCGGCGCCGTTGGGGCCGATGATGCCGATCACCTCGCCGCGGTGGCATCGGAACGAGATGTCGTCGAGGGCGGGAAACTCTTGGTAATAAGCGTGGCGCTTCCATGGCTTCAGCGCAGCCATGATCGGACCGGTCACCGGATTGTGGAACAGGCGGAACGTCTTGGACACGTTGGCGACATCAAGAACGATGTCCTGTCCGTCAGAGGTATTCATTGATGTGCCGCTTTTGGTGATCCACCAGCCAAGCCCCGAAGGTGAGGACGGCCAGGGTCATGATCGTGAAGATGGCCCAACTGGCCAGGTGGAACTGGCCCTGCAAGACATCCCGGAAGCAGATGACCACATGGGACAAGGGGTTGATCTGCAAAAGCAGCCAGACCCTGGGCGACACCATGGATTCGGACACCAGGACCGGGGAGAAGTAGACGAGGAAGCTCATGCTGACGGTGATGATCTCGCGCAGATCGCGAAAGATGACGCCGACGATCATGAACACCCAGCTCAGCCCCAGAAGAAAAAGGGCGAGCAAGGCAACGGGAAGCGGCAGAGCCAGCACCGACCACGACAACTGCCCCTCGAACAGCGCCAGGAACAGGAAGGTCGCCAGGCCCACGGCCGGCGGGATGACGTTGGCGAGAAGGGTGGTCACCGGCAGCGTCTCGACCGGATAGACCTGTTGCTTGATGAAATCCATGCGGTCGCGCAACAGCATTGGCGCCTCTTCGATGGCGCGTTGCGCTGCCTGCCATACGACCAGTCCCGACAGGATGTGAAGCGCGTAGGCGAAGGTGCTGAAATTTTCGCCCAGGCGGGCACCGAAGATGAAGGTGACGATGACCACGTAGATGCCGACCTGCAGAAGCGGCCGCAGCACCAACCATCCGGTTCCCAGCACGTTGCCGCGCGACAGGGTCAGCGCGTCACGTCCCGCCATGGCCAGCGCGAATCGCCAGTGTCGAATCACCGAAGACAGGACGCTCACCAGGGAAGAAAGCATGGCCCCCTCAGGCTACACGGGCAGAGTTTGGCCGACGAGGCACCCCTTGGGTCGATACCGAGACGATGTCGCCCTTGAATCCGTACTCTTGACGCAGCATCGGCTCGATGGCCTTGCGATAATAGCTACCAAGATGTTGGGTCACGATGATCGTGTCAAGGTTGTGTGCCAATTCTCTGATGTCACAAGGGGATATCTTGTTTTCGTAATTCCGGTGCATGAATTCGTTCCAGTAATCATGGAAACCGGCAACGTTGTTCCATGAACGGGTTGATAGCCGTTCAAGCACGGTATAGAAGTAATTGCCGCCGCCGAAGATGGCCCAACGGCCCCGATCCGCAAGTTTTGCGGCATCCATGATGATACGGTCGCGGCGTTCGTTCTGAAATTCCTTTATCCGCTCGATGTAGTCGATACTCATGTCGTAATCGATGCCACGCAGAATGCCGGCGGTGTTGCGCAGGCCCTTGTAGTTCTCGTCCTCGGCCCGGATGCTAAGATAATCGTCAAAGTCGATATTAGTGGGCATGTGCCCGTTCTCGACACAATAATCGTATAGTTCCGTTCCTGGGAATGGCACGAAGATGTAGAAGTGCAGGTTCTCCGGCGTCTGAGTCTTCACCCAGTCGAAGGTCAGTTCCAGGTCTTGGCGAGATTGACGGGGCAGGCCGAACATCAGGCCGGTATTGAAGGCGATGCCGCGATCCTTGCAGATACCGATGGCGCGGTTGATCTCTTCGACGGTGATGTCCTTCCGCATGAAGTCGAGCAGGGCCTGGGAACCGGTTTCGGTGCCGAAGATGATGTCCTCGACCCCCATGTCGATCAGGTTGTCCGCGATCTCTTCATTGAAGCAATCCACGCGCGAACGGACGAAATACTGAAAATCGGCACCGTGGGCCGCCATTATGGAGCGGAAGGTGGTGACCCGTTTGGCGCTGTAGGTGAAGGTGTCGTCCAGAAAGTTGATCATCTCGATGCCGTATTTCTTTTTCGCGGCGATGATTTCCTTGGCGACCTCCTCCGTGGGAAGAGGGACGACCTTGCGCGAGGTCGCGCAGAAATGGCACTTGTACGGGCAGCCCACCGCCAGCATCACCTCCAGCATTTTCTTTTCGCGGATGGTCGCTTCCTGACTGGGCGAGAAGTAGCGGCGGTAGTAGACGCTCTTGTCGGGGTGCTTTTTGCCCATGATGACCATGCTGTCCAGGCTGCGGTAGCCGTCAAGCAGGTCGGTGAAAATTCCCGCGCCATCGCCGGTTACCAGGGCATTGAACAGGCCGGTCGATCTCAGGTCCTCCAGTCCGGCGCCGACGACGTGTGGACCGCCGACGACCACGGGAACCTTCATGGACCGGGCAACGCGGGCCACCCGCACGCCGGTGCGTCGTTCGAAGGTCTTTATCGACAGCGCCACCAGATTGGGCTTGATCGCCTCGATCTTTTCGCCGATGGCGTCTTCATCGTCGCTGTCCGGGAAAAAGATGATATCGACGCTCCAACCGTGCGTTATCGCCATATGTCCCAGCAGCGAGGCGGGTTGGGACATATCTTCGGAAAAGATGCCGAACAGGAGCTTCATCACGATCTCACCGGCTGTAATTTAGAATAACTATTGTTTGCTGAAACGACGCGAAAGACAAGCTCGGGAAAGGCCTTGAACCACTAGGGCTTTGTTGCCACTGCCTCGAACACGCCGGGAAGCCCGAAATATTCTCCGTCATAGAAACGCCGGGGTTCGGGGCCGGCATACCCCGCGACGCGGGTCTGGCCGTCTCCGGAGAGCCGGACATCGACGAAACCGCAGGCGTTCAATTCGGCGGTCAGCTCCGCCGGCTCAATCAGCAGGTCACCCTCGGCCTCGACCGGCAGGCCTTGTTCGTACCGCCAGGTCTTGTCGAAGATCTTGGGGATACGGGCGCGCGGGGAAAATCCCTTGGTAGCATTATGGCTGGTATACCAGCGATGAACCTGCCAGCCAACACCCGCCGCGTTGACATAAATCCGTCCGCCGGGCGCCAGAAGGCGGTAAAGCTCGCGCAAGGCGTGGCGCCACGGCAGGATGGTCAGGACGTTGAACAGGAAGACACCGTCGAAATGACCGTCAGGATAATCCAGCCCGTCCAGGTCCATGCGCCGCGCGCGAAGATTGTCCAGCCCCAACGAGGCGATCAACCTCTTGAGCAGGATGATCCGCTCGCTGGACGGATCGATGGCCTCCACATGGGCGTTCATCCGGGACAGGCACAGGCTCCACTGGCCGAATCCGCAACCGGCATCCAGGACTCGGTTCAGTCCGGAAAAGCCGCATGCGGCCAGCCGGTCGGAATAGACGGACAGGTCCTGGGAAAAGCAACGTTGGAGGAATTCCCCGGTCGGTTGGTCCAGGTCGGGCAGGAACTCTTCGACCGTTCGGGTGATCACATCAACGCTCAACATCCTGATTCTCCAATATCGGCGGCATTCTGGAAAAAATTGGGGAAACAAGTCAACCTAGTGTGGTCGGCACGGTTAAATCAATCGGTTGCGCAGACTGGCCCCGACAAGTGCCGACGCGCGGCGCGCGTCAGGCTCACCCTCCAAGGACAGCTCGGTGAGGCGGATCAAGCCTTCGCCACAGGCGACGTCGATCCCGGCATTGCTGACGCGGCAGACTTGGCCGGGGACGGCGAGAAAGGGGCTTGGCGCCTGAACCAGGGTGGTGCGCCAGACGGTCAGCCGCTCCCTCCCCTCCAAAGTGGTGAACGCACCATCAAAAGGTCGCGACGATGCCCGCACCAGCCGATGGACTTCCGTCGCCGGCCGGGTCCAGTCAATCTTTCCATCTTCTGGGCGTCGGGGATGGCAGCGCAGAGACACAGCCGGGTCGTCGGGCTGTCCAACCGGACTCAGGCGTCCTGAGGCGAGTCCGTCGATCGTGTCGGCGAACATGAACGGAATCCGGTCCTCGAGCCAGGCGTAGACGTCGCCGATGAAGGTGTCGTCAGTAAGCGGCAGGTGTTCGCGCAACAGCACCGGGCCGCTGTCAAGGTCTTCGGCCATTTGATGGATGCAAAGTCCCACATGAGGCTCGCCGTTCAGGATTGCCCAGTTGGGGCAGGCATTGCCGCGGTAGCGCGGCAGGTCGCCGGCATGGGCATTGAGGATGCCCAGGGGGAACTGGGCCAGAACCTCGGGCCGGAGAACCGTCAGCCAGTTGGCGGAAATGGCCACGTCGCAAGCCGCCAAGCGCAAGCGTTCAAGTCCCTGAGGAGTAGCGATGTCCAATCCCGAAAAGAAGGGTGCGCCCACCGTTTCGGCCAGCGCTTGGAAGTGCGCTTCGTCGCAGCGATAGAACGGCTCGGCCCGGCAGGTCCAAACCAAGCCAAGAGTGTGGCCGGCGCCGACGATGCGTCGTGCCGCTTCCAGCAGGGGACGGGTCCGCCCGATTACGGCAACGCGCACGGTGCCTCCCCTAGGTAAGCGTCGGTAATGGCCGAGATGGTCTGCCCGCCGCGGCCGATGGCCGACAGCAACGTCGATAAGGCAGTCCCGGCGCCGGGGTCCGGATTACACCTCCTGCGGGCCAGTTCCGTCATCGGCCGACCGTCCAGTTCCTCCTTCAGGCGGCGGTAGGATGCGTTGGAATCCAGGTTGCACGCCACCCAGACCGGGTGGAAGTTATGGATAGCCAAGCCGTGGCGGGCCGGGCAGGGGCGTGCCCAGTCGCGGTCCGGCCAGTCGGCGTACAGGGCGTCCTCCCACAAATAGGGCAGGCGCGTCAGGCGGCGCGGCGGCGTGCCCAGCCATGTGTCAGTCGGTCGCAAGCCTGGGTGGTCGGGCAGAAGCACCGAAACATCGGTGGTGATCGTGGGGGCGCGGTCGCAGACCAGGGCGAGAAGCGGCGACGACTGGACGAGGGCGTGGGTGCGCATCGCGCGGGCTTCGGGGACGAAGGTCAGGCAGTGCTCGACCACATCGGCGGGCGTGGCGCCATGCGAGCTGCCGGCCAGGAAATTGGGATGGATGCCGATCTCGAATAGCGGGTCGCGGCGCAGATCGTCAAGGGCATCGGCAGCGTGGGTGGCGAAAAAGGTGGCCGGAACTTGGGCCTTACGGCACATCTGGGCGCAGTGGGCAATGCACCAATCGGGCGCCCAGTCGATGTCAAAGGTGATGGCCCAGGTGGTGGACATGGTGACGCAATTCAGGGTTTCGGGGCGGAGAGGGAATCATCGACCCGGGGAAAGCAATACTTGATATAGAAGCTTTGCGGTATCCGGTCGAGACGCAAGAGCAACCAGAACAAGGGGCGAAGGCGCTCGAAGCTGCGCTTGTAGGTGGCGAAGTCGGTATATGGACGATAGGGGCGCGCCATCAGGGTCTGAAGAGTTTCGTCGTCGAAGCCCAGGCGCTTCTTGACCAGTTCGACGATTGACGTGTCGTGCTCGGCCGGCAGGGCCAGGAGACGCAGCCCTTCCTCTCGGCTCATTTGGCCTGAGCGCACCATGGCGGCGTAGCCGAGGATGCGGGTGTCTTCTCCCTTTGCCTGAGTGACATAGGAATGCTTGAAGGCCGCCATGCGATTTTCCAGATGGTGGCCGCCGTACCATTGCCAGCCCAGATTGCTGGACAGGAACGCCTTGGCCTCTTCCTTGTCATACTTCATGTAGTAAAGGGGCCGAAGCCGCTTGATATTTCGCAGGCCCGTCCAGCGGATGAATTGCCACAAACTCATATTTGGGAAAGTCTTCAGATGCTTGAGTTTGCCAAAGGTTTGATGGACGCTTTCGATATACTTACCGTCGAAATAGGACCAGCCTAGCGGTGCGAAGCCTTCGGTACGGAACGAATGGCCCTCAATGATGAACTTCACGCCATGCTTTTCGGCTTGACGGTATAGCGTCGCCACAAAGGCGATGTCCGATGCGCAGTCGAGTTCACGTACGCCGGACAGCAGGAAGGCGCGGTAAAGGTCGTCGGCCTCGTGGTTGTCCATGACATGGGTGAACAGCGGCACCTTGAGCGCCGAGGTGACATTGAAGATGTTCTGGGTGGCTGTCGGTGAATTCCAAGTGTTATCATAATGTACCGCCAGGGGTCGAAGTCCATACTGGACAAGACGATAAAGCAAATAGCTGGAATCGCAGCCGCCACTCACCCCAACAATACAATCATATTTTTTGCCCTGTCCGGCTTTTTTCATCTGGAGCACCATGCGCTCCAAGATTGCTTCGCCTCTGGAATCGTTTGGGTACTGTTCCTCCATCCGTTCCAAAATTCGGCAATAGTTGCAGACACCCTCGCCGTCAAATTCAATGGCCGGGAAGGTCTCGTCGTAAAGGCAGCGTCGGCAGTTCAGCAGATTGCTCATCGTGGATTTCCCGAAAACAAATCATCAAGCTCGGCACGACTTGGCAGGTTGATCAATACGCCGCGTTCGGGTCCTTGGAAGACGAACAAACTGCCTGCGGCGGCGGCGGCGGCGGCCGCTTCCAGAACTGGCCGCGCGAGGTCGGCCCGACAGCCCGCTCCGCCGCAAGCGATCACCGGCACCGAGACCGCAGCGGTCACCTGGCGGATCAGGTCGAGATCGTACCCGGACATGGTGCCATCGCGGTCGATTGAGGTCAGCAAGATTTCGCCGGCACCGGCTTCGGCCATGGCCGCCGCATGCTTGACCGGGTCAATGCCAAGATCGGTGCGCCCGCCATTCGCCATAGCCCGGTAGCCGCGCATCCAGCGTCGCCGGACATCGATTGCGACGACAATCGCTTGGCTACCGAAGATGTCCGCGGCTTCGCGCACCAGACGGGGGTTGCGCGCCGCTTCGGTGTTGATGACCACCTTCTCGGCGCCGATGAACAGCAGCCGGCGGATGTCCTCGATGGAGCGGATGCCCCCGCCAACCGCCAGGGGGCCGGTGCATTCGTTGGCGATGCGTTCCACCAGGGCGAAATCAGGACCTCGGCGCTCAGGTGTGGCGGTGATATCAAGCAGGACGAGTTCATCGACTTCCAACAGATTGAAGATGCTGATGACGTTAACGGGGTCGCCCACATAGGTCGGCTTGCCGAAGCCTATCGTCTTCACCAGGCCGCCGTTTCGCAGCAGCAGGCAGGGTATTACCCGGGCACGGGTCATCGACGCCATTCCAGGAAATTGCGGAAGATCTGCGCCCCGTCCTGATGGCTCTTCTCGGGATGGAACTGAACGCCGGCCACCGAACCCTTCTCGACAGCCGAAGCGAAATTGTCGCCGTACCAGGTGCTTCCAGCGACATCGCCGTCAGGCACGCCGGTCGCTCGGAAAGAGTGGACGAAATAGTAGCGGGCGTCGGCACGCATGCCGGTGAACAGCCGGCTGGATGGCGACGGTGTCACGGTGTTCCAGCCCATGTGAGGAACCGGCCGGCCAGCCTGGGGCTGAAATCGGTCCAGGCGGCCGCTGATCCAGGCCAACCCGGGCAGGTGGCCCTCGTCGCTTCGTTCCAGCAGCAATTGCATGCCCAGGCAGATGCCCAGCAATGGTACGCCGTCGCCCAGAGCACGTTGACGCAGGAGTTCGTCGAGGCCGCTGGCGCGCAAACGGTCCATGGCGGCGTCGAACGAACCCACGCCGGGAAGAAGCAGACGAGGCGCCTGAGCAATCACCTTTGGGTCGAAGGTGATGGTTGACTGGGCGTGGTGACGCCACAGGGCGGCCTGGACGGAACCGAGATTGCCAAGACCCAGGTTGACGATGGCGGCGTCCATCAGTCCGGATCGATGCAGGCGGTTTCGGGACAGCTTTGGTAGGCGGCAAAGAGCCGACTAAGGTCGATCCAGCGTGGATCGGACCGATCGGGGCGTCGTGGCTCGAAGCTCGGGGGGATTGGACGGTCCGGCTGGGCTTCCAGTTCGATACCCAGCGCGGCGGCGGCGGCGGCGATCGTGTTCAAGGTGGCTGGCAAGTCGCGGCAGGCGTTCTCGTAGTTCAGGTGCACGACCCGCTCGGGCGCAACCTTGGCCAAGCCGGCATCAATGCGGCGGCGCAGGTGGTGGATTTGCCCTGCCACCTGGACCTCGGGACGGCGGCCCTCCAGCGCGGTTCGCTCGGGCGGGCTCGATCCCCACCAGACCTGCTCCGACCCGTAACGCTCCCGCCGGATCTTCAGCATGGACAGTGCGAGGTCGCAGGGGTCGCGCCGCATGTCGATGAACAGCGCTCGCGAAAACAGTGTCGCGAAGAAGTCGGCGTTGATGGTGAAAATGATCCCGCGAAACAGCAGCGGGGCCCGCCCGCCTACCGTCCACATGGCGGCCAGTTCGTCGAGCAGGCGGCCGGTGTCGGCCCGGCGCATGGCCTCGTCCGTAAGAAAGGCGTTCTCACCGAAAGGGAAAAATCTTTCCCAGAAATAGGCGAAATCGTGGGGACCGAAGATATCCTTGGAGATACCGGCCACGCTTTCGTAGCCAACGGAGCCGGCGCCCACCTGGTCGCGCATTGACCTCGAGGCGGCGATGCCGAAATGGGGAGCCCCCCACATCCGCGCGGCGATGTTGTCGGGATAGGTCAGCCGAAAGGCGTTGGCCAGCAGTTGAAGCATCATCGTCGTGCCCGACCGGGGCGTCCCACAAACCAGCAGCATGGGGACGCCGTCCGGCCGCGGCCGGCACAGTTCCTCGGGGACCGGACGCTCAGCCAGGGCGGCGTTGGTGGCCAGCAACTGCGACAGGACGAAAGGATCTGGCCGCCATCGATCCGATCGGCGGGCATGTTCGTCCCAGTTTGGCGCGACCGGCGCGGCCAGGTCGTTAGCTGTTGTCATCGGGTGAACTCTTCCCAATTGGCGATGATGCCGTCGGGCACCTCCTGTCGCGACAAGATACGCGGTGGATCGCCGAACTGGAAGGTTCCGGATGCCACGTTGCGCAGGACCAGGGATCGCATTCCCACCATGGCACCGGGGCCGATGGTCACGGCCTCGGCGATGGCGCTGGCGCTGCCGATGAAGCTGTACGAACCGATCCGCACGCCCGAATTGGTGGTGACCTGCGAGGTGATCAAGGCGCCGTCGCCGACCCGCGAATCCGCGCCGATCACGCTGTTCCACAAAACGATCACCCAGCGGCCCAGTCGAACGCCATTGGCGATGACGGCGCCGAAATGAATGATGGACCCGGCGCCGATGCTGGCGCTGGCGTAGACCTTTGCACCGGGATGGATCAAGGTGGCATAGCGGTCGTCGGGCAGATCGAGGCGGCACAGGATGGAGTGACGTGCGAGCCGGGTCGAATGCGAGCCGATAGCAAAGACGAAGCGGGCGTCGGGGTGTTCCGCGACCCGCTCCAATGGCCCCAACACCGGCAGGCCGGCGATGGTGGTGCCGGCGAGGTCGGGATTGTCGTCGAGAATCCCGCGCGGCGCCCAGGATCCCCCCGCCTGATTGATATCGACCAGCACGTCGATCAGTTCCGGGACTGCGGTGGCGCCCAGGAAAATCAGGGGGCCGCCGGTCACGATGGTGGCTCCGTGGTGATGCGGGTCGCGATCCATGCGGTCAGCGAACCGAGGGTGGCCAGGGGATTTTCGGTTCCGAACGCATCCGGGTCGGTCGCGATGACGACAATTCGGCCTGTCCGGCGTTGCACCGCCGATTCCACCGCGCCGATCAGCATGACCAGGCCCAGCGAGTCGATCGTTCGCCCACTTCCGGTCAGAACGGTCTCGGGAGCGTCGACTAAGCGCATGCCAGGTGGAAGGGTGGCGTTTATCTCGGCGACCGCTTCGGTGATGGCGCCTTGTGCGAGCGTGGACGGCATCAAGGGTTCTCCTGGCCCTGTCGGTAGATGCGCTGGACGGCGGGGCGATCGATCTTGCCGCTCTTGTTGAGCGGCAGGTCGGTGACCTTGATCAGGGCGCTCGGCACCATGTAAGGCGGCAGGCGGGTGGCCAGTTGGGCTCGCGCATGGTCGAGATCCAGATCGGCCTCGCACTGGATCGCCGCCATCAGGAAGTCGCGACCACCGATGGATTCGACGAAGCATACCGCTTCGGTCAATCCAGGCAGGGTGCGCAGATTGGCCTCGATGTCCATCAATTCGATCCGGTAGCCGTTCAGCTTGATCTGCCAGTCCAGGCGGCCCTTACAGAAGGTCAGGCCATCGCGCTCGACCACGCGGTCGCCGGTTCGGTACCAGCGCACGTCATCATGCTCGATGAATCGCTCGGAGCCGATGCCGCCAAGATATCCCGGAGTAACCTGGACGCCACCGATCAGAAGCTCGCCGGCCTCGACCCGCGCCAGGGTGGCCGGAAGCGGCGTGCCGATAGGCGCGAAGCCGATATCCGAAAAGCGTTCGATATCTTCCACCGAACACGGATGCCAGAAATTCTCGACGCCGGTTTCGGTCAGACCGTACCAGTTGGACACATGAGCGACGGCCATGTCGTCCAGGCAGAAACGCAGCAGGTCCAGGCGGAATGGTTCGCCGCACATGAACAGGACGCGGACAGACGAGGGAATGGGCCGGCCGTGGCCAACGGCGCGCAGCCGGGCCAGGATTGACGGGACCGAGGCAAGAACGGTGACGCCGTGGGTTCGCAAGTGGGCCAGCGGCAGCAATCGCTCGGCCTCGGTCAGGGCCGGCGCGAACGTTCCCTGCGCCAGCGGGCAGCAGAACAAATAGAAAATCGAGATGTCGAACCCGAAATCATGATAGTCGGAAAACACATCGCCTTGTCGTAGCGGCAGAACCTGCATGGCATGGCGCACGAAGGGCTGGAAATTGGCATGTGTCATCGGTACGCCTTTGGGCAGCCCGGTCGAGCCCGAGGTGAACATGACATAGGCCTCGGCGTCGTCATCGAAGCCATCGACCTCGAAATCAGTCTCGGCCTGGGCGTCGTAGGCCTCGGGCAAGGACAGAACGCGCACATCGCCGGCCTGCGCCCAACGTGTCAGCTGGTCCGGTAGCGGCCGGTCGGTCAGGATCACCCCCGGCGTGGCCAGTTCCAACATCTGCAGCGTCCGCTCGGCGGGAAACTCCGGGTTCAGGGGCACCCAGCTGTTCTTCGACAGAAGAATTGCGTAGATCGCCGCGTAGGCGGGCAAGGACTTGCCGGAAAAGACAGCCACCCGGATCCCTTGGGTCCCGGACAGGCAGGTGTTGATACGGCGCATGACGGCGCCCAACTCGGCATAGGAACGGTTGACATCGCCGTGAATCCAGCATGGCCCTTCAGCCGCCTGAAGGGCGGTGAGCAGGTCGCGATAGAACACCGTCGATTCCGATGGCATTGGAACCATTCCGGTTAAGCCAGGGAATAGGCGCGATAAGGCGCGTCCACCCCATCGGCATGGTGGATGGTGCGTGTCCGAAGATCGATAATCGCCGACGATATCGTCGAGAACGCGCCAGTGCGCCAGATGCGTTCGCGCCGTGCGTCCTGGGGCCGCAGCGCCGCCTGGACCATGTCCAGGTCGTTGATGAGCGGCAACTGTTCGCGGGCGTAGTCGAGACGGTCGAAGCTGCTGGGATAGTCGGCGTGACATTTGGCGCCGTGGTCGAGCGCGACGAAATGATTGGTGACTGCGTCGCGCACCGCCAGCGACCGGCGATGGGTCGCAGTCTTGTGCGTCTCGATCACAAAGGCCTGATCTTTGTCCATCAAGATAAGGTTGTAGCCCATCCAGGTCGGCTCGGCGGCGTGTGCCAGGACAGAAGCCGCCGCCTCGGCCGAGGCCAGGTCGGCGAAGCTCCCGGACAGGAAGCCGGTCGGGCTGATCAGGCCCCGGCGTTCCTCCGCCATCACTGCCCTGGACAGGTCGGACTTTCCGTCTTCGACAGCGCGCGTCCACTCGGGCGAATTGACGGCGGTGCTGACGAAGGCGACGCCGTGGCGGTTGACCGCCGCGCTGAAGTAGGTCAGGCCCCTGGAGCGGATGGCGACCAAGTCGGCGGTCCGCACGATGTCTTCGACCTCGGGGATTTCCTTGTCGCGGTTCTTTGTAAGGAGGCCAAGGTCACGCAGCACCAGCACAGTACACATCAGCGACACCTCAGTTCGACTTCGCCTGGAAACGGTGCGGGTTGGGTGGCGTTCAAATATTCGCGGATTCGGTTGGCGAGATAGCAAAATTCCATGTAGGGCGAAACGTTGCCGCGATAGCGCAAGATCGACAGCCGGTTCAAGTCGAGCAGGATTTCGGCGTCGCGTTCCACCAGCACGCCGAAGAACACGAAGGGCACGAACCGTCGCGCGGTTTCTGAATACAGCGAGCTTTTCATCATCTTTTGCGCCACCAGGCTGGTGCGATAGGCGTAGAGCCAGCGGAAGGCGTTGCAGGTGCCGCTGGTGCCCAGCACGGTCAGGCCCGGCAGCACCGGTGACAGGGGGCGGCCATAATAGCCGGTCACCTGATGGTAGGTGTAGGGCGTGTCGGTGTCGTAGATGGTAACCATCAGCGACCGCGGACGGATGGTGCCGCCGCTGGCTTCGGCGATGCGACGGGTCAGCCGGCGCGACAGCACGGCGGCAATCTCGTTGCAGCGGATGGGGGCCAGCATTAGCCGCCGATGATAGCGTTCGATGCGGGGCTTGCTGATGTCGGCCAGGACCAGACTGGTTTCCAGTTCCGTCTGGGTCAGGTCGTCCAAGCCGGTGAAGCATTGGATGCGCTCGCGCGAGCGCAGAAAGTACTCCCGCCGAATTTCGGCCGGGTACGAGGTGATTTCGTGCGGATCGACCATGACGTCGCCGACCCGGAACACCGCATGGTCCTCGTCCATGGTCAGGTCGAAGGCCTGGGACAGCATCTTCGATCCCAGGACCACCCCGTAGAACACCCCTTCCGAGCGCCAGGCGCTGGTATCCTCCAGGATCGCCGCCTTCACCTGCGGCTCGACCTGATGATGGCGGGCGATGTATTCGCGTACGATGGCTTCTTCCAGGTCCTCGATGCCGTTCAGCACCAAGGGGTCGGTCAGTTCGGCTCCGACGGTCAGCGAGCTGACGGACGTTCCCTGGAACAGCGAGTCGCCGTCCGGCTCGCCGTACCAAGCCTTCAACTCTTCGGTTCTGATCAGATCAGCGAGGATGGCGCGGGCCTGGGTCCATTGCTCGGCGTTTAGAGAATCAAGCCAAGCGCGCCCCGATTCGACGCCGGCCTGCAGGTCGGCATACCAATCGGCTTGATTTGTTTCTGTGCTGATGTCTTGCAGTTCACGAAGATAGTCGGCCAGCGAGATCATGTCACACCTGCTCGATCCGTCTGGTTTCGTAGTCGCGCCGCCGCAGGACCGCCTGGGCCAGCAGTGCCATGTCCTCCTTGGTGCGAAAGTGCTCGCGCTTGAGCGGCTCAGGCAGCGTCGCCACGTCGATCTCGGCCTTGCTTTCGAACGTCTTCACATAGGCCTCGGTGTTGAGGAGCATGTCTCGGATGTTGTCCTCGCCATAGCGCTCGACGAAATGCCGGCCCCAGGCGTTGCCGTACTTGTCGCAGAACATGGACCGGATCTGATCGGGGAACAGCGTGACGAAACCGATATCGGGTCGGCTGCGGACGATTTCGATCATCATTCGATGGGCGGCGGGAACGATGGTTGGCTTCCAGTCCTGGCCATCGACGGTATAGGGCAGACGCACCTGGAAATCCTGGGCCGGGACGCAGTCGAGGCCATAGGGGTTGTCGGGTGAGAAACTGATTTCCATCGGCGACTTTCGCGTCAAGTCGAAGGTGGCGATGGTCAGGGTGTGGATGTGGGGATTCTCGACGATGTAGCGGGTCAGCGCCTGGCGCTGTTCCTCGGTTTCGCCGGGAAAGCCAATCAGGATGAAGCAGAAATTGAGGACGCCCGCCTCGCCCGACAGTCGCAGCACCTCGTCGGTGTGGGACATGTCAGTCTTCTTGTTCATATCCTTGAGAATGGCCGGATCATTGGTTTCCAGGCCCCAATGGATCTTGCGGCATCCGCCGCGGAACAGCTGCTCCATGAAACCGGGTTTCGTGAAAGCCTTCTCGAGTCGGGCGAAGGTCTCCCACTTGATGTCCAGTCCGCGCCGTTCCACCTGCTCAGCGAACTCCAGCAGCAGGGATGGCGAGGAGGTGTCCTCCATGAACTTGAAGTATGTCGCCGCATGGCCGTGACGGGCGAGGGTCTGGTTCTGGATGTCGGCAATTTCGTCCAGCAGCTTTTCGACCTCGCGCACGCGGTAGCGGTTCGAGCCGAATGGAATGGCGCAGAAGGCGCAGTTGGCGTAGCAGCCGCGCGTCGTCTGAAGCGGAACCAGGAATTCGGGGAACAGGTACTGGCCGAAATCGATATCCGAGAAGTCCGCCTTGGGGATGTCGGTGGGGGCTAGCGAGGCCCCTGTCCGCGAGACCGATTCCACCGAACGGGTCGAGGCCTCGATCACGTTGGTCAGGTCCGCCGCCCCGTCGCCCCGTAACACCTTGCGATGGATGGCCAGCAGCGGCAATTCCCCGTCCCACAGGGCCAGATAGTCGTAGTAGCGGGCCAGCTCGGCGCTTTCCACCATGCTGTCGTAGCAGCGGGTGATGATCTGGCCGCCCAGCACGATCACCGCCGACGGCATTAGCCGCCGCAGCACTGCGGCCAGCGTGAAAGAGGGAACGATCTGGTCCTGGAAGGTGACGGCGATTCCGACGATGCGCGGTTGGGCCGGCAAGACCTCGGCCCGGACCAGATCCTCGAAGAAGGTGATGAACGGATTGGCGTCACGATCCTCCAGGCTGGCAAGGACGCCGCCGAAGTGAAGCCGGTTCCACTTCATCGCCAGCGACCGCAGGCCCACATGCAGCCCGTCGAAGGCGCGCGACTTCTCCAGCAGAGCCCGCTCCAGGTCGTTGTAGTAACTCAGGATGGTGATGGGGTTCTCGTCACATTCCTGGCGGGTCAGGCGGGGCTGGCCGGGGCCGAGAAATCGATGGAAAAACTGGATGTTGGCGTCGATGACACGGGCAGAGAATCCGTGCGCGGCCAAATGCCCCTTGAGCAGGGGGAGATTGAGCTGGGGGTGGAGGGGGCTTGACAACGGGGGGTTGATCAAAACCGAGTCATGCAGGTCAGGGGCCGCCGCGCCCATGTTTAAATGGCCTCGAAGACATAAACGAAGACACCGCCGACATCGTCGGACTCTAGCGGCCCGATCTTGATCTTGCTGTCCAGGCGGAACCCATCGGCCAGCATTTCCGCCTCGAACAGGGCCTCATGACGCTTGAAGTCACCGATGCGGTACAAACCGGAGCGCAGGGCGCTGATCTCGATTTGGGCGACCTCGAAATGTTCGTTGCGCAGGGCGTGGTCGACGATGAAGCCGTGATAAGTGTAAAGCGCCCGCCGCCATTGGTCCTCGGTCTCGTAATGGGGCAGGAATTCGCCGCCCATCACATAATGCCCGCCGGCCTTCAGGTTCTTGCGGATGTTTCTGACCAGGGCGCCGGCCAAGGAGCTCGGGATGTGGTCGTGGGCGAACACCGACAAAGCGAGATCGTAGGCTCCGACTTCGCCGTGGGTCAGGGCATCGTCGCAAAAGACGCGGACATGGTGGCCGCCCTTCGCCTGCATGTGGTCTTCAAGAATGCGGCAGCATTCCTGGTCCAAATCGACGGCATCCACCGAAAGGTTCGGATAGCGCAGCAACTCCTCGGTTGCCAGGCCGGTGCCGGCACCAAACTCCCACGCACGAGCCTGTCGCCGCTCGAGGCCAAGACGGACGAGAACGTCGTGAATCGCGTCGGTCATCTCCACATAGAACGGATGAGTCCGCTCTACCGCATGGTAGATGTCCAGATCGATATAGCGCGACATCTCGATCTTGGTGGCGTTACCCTTAAAAAGGTCTTGGCTCATGGTCATCATCGGTTCGGGGTGGTGGGGCGATGGTATGCACCGGCCGAATGGCCGCCGCCAAGAAAAATCTGACACCAGAATTCCAAGCTAAGCAGCGACCAGATCAGCAGCCGACGGTTGATGCGCCCATGGAGGTGATCCAAGATCAGCTCCTGGACGCTGCCACGGTCCAGGTAGTCGTAGATCATGGCGTTGCCTTGGATCAAGGTTTCTTTGACGAAATCGATGCTCTCGCCCTTGAACCAGCTGGCGTCTGGCCCCGAGAAGCCCTGTTTGTTCGCGGAAGTGACCGATTCCGGCACATAACGCGACATGGCCTTGCGCAACAGCAGTTTGCCATCCTGGGTGCGGCTGAAATACCGTTCCGACTTGTTGCCGCTCTCGTTCTCGTTGAAGCCGACGACTTGGCCCAATTGGCCAAGCTTCATCCCGACGGGCAGGCGGGTGGCGAAGTCCACCAAGTCATTGTCGAGGAACGGGACGCGAATCTCGACGCCGTGTGCCATGCTGAGCTTGTCCTCGACGGTCAGCAGGCCGTGAAGGAAAGTCTTCGCCTCGAAATACAAGGAATAGTTCACATAATCTTCAGGTCGGCTGAGTCTGCTGGTCTCGGGTCCGAATACATTGCGGAACAGGCTTCTGGTGAAGTCACGATTGACGGATGGCCAAGACGGCGCCATGACGGCGCCCAGCAAGCCGTCAGGGATGAGCCTCTGCCAGTAGCGATAATAGTTCTCGACGTAATCCTCGAAGTCGCTGTTGACGACGGCTCTGTAATAGCGCCAGGGGTATCCGCCGAACAGCTCGTCTCCGCCGGTTCCAGCCAGAACAACCTTGTTGAAGGCAGAGGCCAGCCGCGCGGCGTAGAAATTGGGGTAGCTCTGGCCGACGCGAGGCTCCTCAAGATGCCAGATCAACCGGGGCAGCACCCGTTCCATGTCGCCGGCCTTGAGTACCATCTCGTAATGCTCGGTCTTGAACAGGTACGACATGTACTCGGCGGCCTGTCGTTCATCGAAGCTAAGCTCGATGCCCGAGGCCGAACGCAGGTCGAAGCCAATGGTGAACGTGCGCATTCCCTGAGCGTGGCGTGTCGCCAAGGCGGTGATCGAGCCGGTATCCATGCCGCCGCTCAGGAAGCTCCCCACTTCGACGTCGGATACCATCTGCCGTTGGACCGCTTGGCGGAAGAGCATGTCGAATTGGTCGATATAGTCGGCTTCCGACAAGCGGGTGAGCGGCTCCTGAAATTGGAAGTCCCAATACCGTCGCGGCACGACCTCCCCCGACCGTTCAGCGGCGACGATCGCCACGGTCCCGGCGGGCAACATATGGACCCCCTTGAACAGGATGCGGTCCGAGAAGAAATTCTGGAATGTCAGATACTCGGCCAGCGCCTCGACATCCATTTCGGCGCGAAAGGCGGGATGTGGAAGGAATGCCTTCACTTCGGACGCAAACAACAGGGCATTGCCCCTTTTGGTCCAATAGAGAGGCTTTATGCCGTAACGGTCGCGGGCCAGCGTCAGTGTGCCCGTATCCGCATCCCAAAAGGCCAGCGCGAACATGCCGTTGAAGCGTTCGATTGCTGCGGCCTTCCACTGGCGCAAGGCGGCCAGAACGACCTCGGTGTCGCCCGTGCTGACGAAGTGGTGTCCCAGTCCTTCCAGTTCGGCGCGTAGAGCGGTGAAATTATAGATCTCGCCATTGTAGACCAGGCATGATCGCCCGTCCGCACTGGTCATCGGTTGATTCGATCGCTCTGAAAGGTCGATGATCGCCAGACGGCGGTGCCCCAGGCCCAAGGCGCCATCGACATATTGGGCCCCGCCGTCCGGACCTCGATGGGCGATGGTCGCGGTCATCGCGGCAAGCACAGTCCTGTCGGCCGGGGCGCCGTCCAGATTTAAGATGCCGACGATGCCGCACATGGCTAGAGCGCCGCCAAGGCTTCGGTGACGCGCATGAAATCCTGGGCGGTCATGCGATTGTGCAATGGGATCGCCAGAGACCGGGTCGCACAGGCGCTGGCACCGGGGAACTGATTGTCGGTGTAGCCGAACCTTTGCCGGTAATATCCGAGCCTATGGATCGCATGGGTACCTGGTCTGGTCATAATCCCCTGTTCTGCCAGTCGATCCATGATCACGGCCGCAGGTGCCGGAGATCTGGATTCATCCACCAAGGTGACATATGCCTGCCACCCGTGCCGGCAATCGCCCGGAACCCCAGGCAGGGTGAGCCAGTTCATGGCGGACAGATGCTCACCATACCACGCGGCCCACTGGCTGCGCGCCGCAAGCATGGTATCGAGCCGCGCCAATTGGGCCAGTCCCACCGCCCCTTGCAAGTCCGTCATGCGATAGTTGTAGCCGAGAACCGGGAATTCAGGAAGCAGATGAGGGCGTGGTCCGTGGTGGCGTTCCTCCTCGGACTGGGTGGAGCCGTGGTTGCGCAACTGGCGGATGACGGCGGCAAGGTCATCGTCGTCGGTGGTGATCATTCCCCCTTCTCCGGTGGTGATGGTCTTGCGCGGATGGAAGGAAAAGACCCCGACCCGCCCCAGCGATCCAGCCGCACGTCCCCCGCGGGCGGCGCCGGCCGCGCAGGCCGCATCCTCGACGATCTCCACCCGGTCGGGCAAGCAGGCCCGCAGGGCGGCCACGTCCGCGCACAGCCCGAAAAGGTGGACGGCGACCACCGCACGCGTCCGGCCGGTGACCTTTCGGAGGGCGTCGTCGATGTCGATGTTGAAGGTTGCAGGATCGACGTCGCAAAGAATGGGGATGGCCCCACAATACAAGACGGCGTTGGCCGAAGCGATCCAGGTGAAGGACGGGACGATGACTTCATCCCCGGGGCCGATGCCCAGACTTAGCAAGGCAAGGTGAAGTCCGGTGGTGCACGATGTCACGGCGATGGCGTGGGAAACACCGTGGCGGCGTGCGAATCGGCGTTCGAACTCGGCAACCTTCGGACCCTGGGTCAGCCAGCCGCTGTCCAAGACGTCGCGCAGCAGTTCCAGCTCTTCCGACCCGACAACCGGGGTGGCAATTGCGATCGTGGATGTGTCCGTTTGGGTCATGGCACCTTATTCTCGAGGCGGTTGGCCAAGTCACGTTCCAGGCGGTTCAATGACTCTTCGACCTCCGTGATGGCCGCGTTCGAGTGGATGTTGGGGGACGGCCCCAGGTGCCGGGGCTTTGTCAATCGCGTGATCCGCCACAATAGCAGGGCCAGGACGATCAAGGCGGTAGCGCCGACGGCAACGGCGAGGCGCAGGGTGGTCAGTTCGCGGTTCTTGGCGGTCTGGACCCGCTGGTAGACGCGCTGGTCGTAATCGGGCATGCGCGCCAGAAAGTCGGCGTTGGCGGCGGCGCGCTCCGACATCAGGATGGCCGAACGGTCGAGAGGATGGTCCGCCGGTGATCCGGGGGGGGAGGGGCGCGACTCGGTCGGTCCCACCTTTGGGGCGGAGGGAGATGGCGGCGGCGGTTTGGGCAGGCGATCGCCAAGGCCGGCGGCCGTTACGAACTGCCTTCCGGTAAACTGGGTGACAAGGCGCTTGATTTCATCCATTCGCAAAATCGGTCGCAACGTGGGGTCGCTCTCACCGATCTTCTGAAGGATGCGCAGATAGGTGACGTCGGCACCATGGATGTCGTCGAGGAATTCGCACTCGCTGGATCCCAGGGGGCGAGGGTCGTGAAAATCCCACAGCGACGGCACCTCCTTCTTCATCGTCGCACGCCACTCGGCGATATAGGCGAAGCCGGGGTCCTGTTCATAGGCGCGGGCCATGGCGGGCGAAATGGGCGGAATGATGGGAACCACGCGGGTTCCATCCTTCTCGAGGCGCGCGATCATGTCCTTGAGCGCCTCGATATTGCGAGGGTCGATGGATTGGCCCGACCGATAGGCGCCGTGGGGCAGGTTTTTCTTACGGGCCAGGTCGGCGGCGAAATCACAGGCCCGTCCCGGCAGGTCGGTCTTGGCCAGCCATAGGTAATAATAGGAGCCGTCCGAGCCAAAACCCGTGTCGGCCATCGCCGCGCCATAGCCGATGCGGATCAATCCGTCGGCATTGGCGTTCACGCGCCCAAGAAGAACGTCCAGGTAGCGTGATGGTGTCAGAGACCCGGACTTCATCAGGGTCGTCGGCAGCGTCAGTCTGCGGATGGTGTTGGCGGTCGGATCGATTCCCCAGCGCGGGCGATCCTTGGCCGGCTTCTGCGTGGCGATCGGCCCCGCCGACTCGGCCGGGCCGGGGGGGGCGCGCATGAACCACCAGTAATCCAGGAACAACAGCAGATAGCGTGGACGGGCGACGTCGGCCAGGGCCCGCCTCCGCTCCTCGAACATGCCGCGGTCGATATAGCCCGAGTGGCCGAGAGCCCCTCCCAGGCTGAAGAACGAGCGCGAGAACGCATAATCACGCAGATGGAACGAGCGGGATGAGCCGATGACGAAAATCTCTGGATCGAGGGCTCGGATGATTTCGGGTCGTGGGTCATTGATGGTCATGGCGTTGAATACGGTGTTGCCCTTCGCCCAAAGGGCACGGACCGTCTCTTCGCTCATCAATTCGTTGATGCGGGCCATGAACAGCAGGTTCGCTGCGCCAACCGTTGCCAGCAGCACAAGCGGTGCTCCGATGGCGATCCAGAGATAACGGCGCATACTCGTCACGGTGTGGTCCTAGAACTGCCAATAGATGAATTCGGAAGTATTCCCGAAATTGTAGAGTCCGTAGAGCAGGAACACCATCGTGACCACCGCCCAGGCCAGGGTCGGCCGCCACGCCAACGTCAAGCCGGTCCAGCGAAGGATGCTGCGGTCGTCCAGGTCTCCGTAAACGAGGCTGCAGGCGGGGCGATAGCGGCGCAGCCAGGCCTGAGTATTCGGTAGCCCCAGGCAGATGGCAACGCCCATGGCCAGCCAGGCGAAAGTGAGTCCGGTCGGAAAGCCCCGGGCGACCATGTTGCCCTCAGTCCACCGAAATCCCAGCGCCTCGGCCGCCGCGGACAGCGGACCCAATGCCTCGCGGTACGATGCGGGCAGAACCAGGCGGTCCCCCATGCCAATCATGCCTTGCCAGATGTTCAACACAGCATGCAGGCTGTCAGCGCGAAACAAGGTCCATGCGACCATCACGCCGATCATCGATAGCGCCCATCCCGCCCAGGCCGGAATGCGAAGGCGGGTGTCTCCCAGGTCGCGCCAGGCGTGGTTGAGCATCAGCATGACGCCGTGCAGTCCTCCCCACAAAACGAAAGTCCAACTGGCGCCGTGCCATAATCCGCCCAACAGCATCACGGCAGAGACGTTGACATAACGGCGCAAGCGACCATGCCGGTTGCCGCCAAGCGCGACGTAAAGGTAGTCACGAAGAAACCGCGACAGCGAAATATGCCAGCGCCTCCAGAAATCGATGATGCTTGTCGCCTTGTAGGGTGAGTTGAAGTTGACCGGGAGCCGCACGCCGAACATGCGCGCCAAGCCAAGAGCCATATCCGAGTATCCGGAAAAGTCGAAATAGATCTGCAAGGTGTAGGCGATAACCCCCGTCCATGCCTCGACGAGAGAGAGCGGGGTGGATGTGTCGGCGATCTGAAAGACCGGCGACGCGATCGAGGCGAATGTATCGGCCAGCACCTGCTTCTTGAACAGGCCGGCGGCGAACATGGTCATGCCCACGGCCACGTTGGTTGTACCGATGCGAAACGCCCTGCTGTCCTTGAATTGGCCGATCACCTCGGTGAAGCGGACGATCGGACCGGCGATCAGCTGAGGGAAGAAGGCGACATAGAGAAGGTATTCGGCGAAACCGCGTGGCGAGACGTTCTTTCGGTAGACATCGACCAGGAAGCTGATTTGATGGAAGGTGTAGAACGAAATCCCCAACGGAATGACCAACGCCTCGGCTGAAGGAAGGCCGATGGTGGTCGCGAAGAACACCCGATACTTGAAATGGGCCAGGGCCAGAAGGTTGATGGCGATGCCGAAGCCAAGAAGGGCGCGGCTCCGTGTGGTGAACACGGCGTTGCCGACCATGTAGTTGAACAGGACGGAGGCGCCGAGAAGGAGAATATTGTCTGGTTCCCAGAGGTAATAGAACGCGAAGGAAGACGAAACCAGCACCATGAGCGCCGGGACACGACCGAAGCGCCGCACGAGCGCCACCGCCAGCACGGTGGCAGGCAGGAAGCCCAGAAGGAATTCATAGGAGTTGAAAAGCATGGGCGCCTTCGTCAGAAAATGCCTGAACGTCGCCGCCGCGACGGCTGGACGGGTGGAGCCATAAGCTGGTCAAGACGATCGAATTCGCCGTCAAGGTCATGTATGCCCTGGGCATGTGCTCTTGCCCGCAGGTCGGACAAGCGGCGGGTCAGACGCCATCGGCGATGAGCGGTCCTGCCTCGTTCCCACCAGGACAGGGATTGGTGCGGCTGTCCGATCCGCCTTCCCAGCATCCACCACGCCGCCGATCCCAGGCCAAGGATCACGACAAGGCCGCCCACCAGCAGGCGCTGGACCTGAAGCTGTCCTTGGTTGACCTGCTGCAAGCGGGCATACAGCCGCATCTGGTAGTCGGGGATCTCGCGCCGCCACTGCTCGATCTCCTGGGCACGTAGCTCCCGCAACTCCTCGGGGGACCATGTCCTCTGGGCCCAGGCCGAGGTGCTGATCAACAGCGAAAGGAAGACGAGAAGGCGCAGGCGGTGCATGGCGTCAGGATCAGGTCGAAGTGAATGGGGACGGGGGTTCGACGGCAGTGGGACGCGCGGTCGTCCGGCTGGACTCCACATCCTCCAGGACCTCGATGACCTGATCGGTGACGTGTTCGACGTCGTGAGTGCTGGCCACATAGGCAAGCGCAGCCGCCGAGCACGACTCCCACGCCTGGACGTCGGTGGCCAGGTGTCTGATTTGACGGATGAGCGCCTGCAGGTCGTTTCCGGCGCATACCCCGCATCCGTGCTCCGACAACACGCCGTCGGGATCAACCGCCAGCGAGGCCACGGGAGTGCCGGCGCGGAATGCCTCAAGGAACACGTTGGGAAATCCCTCGAATCGAGACGTATTCAGCAGCAGCAGGCTGCGCTCGACCTCGACGGGCACATCGTGCCGTTTCAGGTGCGGGATGATGGTGACGTTGGCGGGCTTGCCTTTGGCCAGCTGCTCCTCGACCTCGGGCCGGTTGGGGTTGACCACCAGCAAGAAATCGAGGTCGGGGCAGGCCCGGGCAACCTCGATGGCCAGAAGAGGTCGCTTGACCATGTCGGCCTTGCCGATCCACAGGATCTGCTTGCGCTCCTGCCGGGCCGGAAGGTCACCTCCGCGAAGGGAAAGGTTGATCGGATTGACGATGACACGCGAGTGTCGGCCAAAATACTCCATGGCCGCCGCCTGCTGCACCTTGTTCTGAACGATGATCCGGTCCGCCGTGGTGATGCAGAAATGGCAATGTCCGGCTCGGCAGCCGTAGTAGTTCCTAATGCTCGAATGTGGAATGTATTGAGGGTCGAAGTCCGAGTCGCTGGCACCGAAAAGAACGAATCGTTTGTCGGTTATCTCACAGAAAGCAGCCAGTTCCGCCATTAATTCGCTTGCGCCGAATCCGACGAAAATATCCGCGTCAATCTGGCGATACGTGCTGATACGCCAGGGGGATTGACAATATGGACTGGCAAGAAAAGCCAGGTGGTTTTCCGTTCTGGCCCACTGTCGATAGAGCCGGATGGCCGTCGGCAGCGCTCTGACACGGTCGATGGCTTCCTGGATCGCCATGATGGCGTGATAGAGAGGCCTCGTCGATTTCCGGTGGGAAAGGGCAATCACCCGGCCATGGCCCTTCCACTGCGGCAGTAACGACCACATCGGCTTCGCGGCGCTCCGTTGCACCCGTTGCCGGGGGTATGAGATCAGCTGAATGCCATCAATCAGTTGCCGTGCCGGCTGCCCGTGGTTGAAGACGACGAATCGCACATCGAAGCCCGGCCGCTTGGCCAGGGTGGTGGCGATCATGTGGGCCTGAACCTCCATGCCACCGAACGGGAAGTTGGTTTCGGGATTGAACAGGGTATAGGAATAGGGCACGACGAAGCAGACTTTCATCCGGGCGGTCTCCGCCCGTTGCGGATCCGGGGCCTGGCGCATGCGTCTGCGGGTCTCATGACTTCATTCCCGCCCGCTCGCGCCGAGCCGCCACGTCCGACTTGTGCGCGGTCCGCCATGCGATCAACCGAGCCAAGCCCTCTTCCAGTGGGATCGCTGCGTTGAAGCCGATTTCGGCTCGGGCTCGCTTGGGGCAGCCGATACGGTTGCGCACCAGGGTCGCCTGGCTGCGTGGCGCGAATTGGACAGGTTGGGTGCAGCCGGTAATCCGGACCAGGATTTCGGCCAACTCCTTGAGGCTGGTTCGAACCCCTGTGCCGACATTGTAAAAGCGGTCGGCTGTATCGGCGCGCATGGCGCAGACATTGGCGGTGGCGCAATCCTCGACCGCGATGAAGTCGAAAGCCTCACTGCCGTCGCCGAATATTGTCGGACCTTCGCCGCGGTCGATGGCGTCGAGCATCTTCATGATCACGGCGATATAGGCGCCGAGATAGTCCTGACGAGGCCCATAAACGTTCATGTAGCGCAATCCGACAGCCGGCAATCCGTAGCGGCTGGCGAAGGCGCGCAGCATGGCTTCGCCGGCGATCTTCGTGGCGCCATAGAAGTTCCGATTCTCAAACGGGTGGTCTTCGTCCATGGGTTCGCGCACGGCGTCTCCGTACACCGACGCCGAGGACGAATAGACCAGGCGTTTGATCCCGGCGGCTACGCAGGCCTCGAGCACGTTGAACGTGCCGCGGATGTTCACGTCGAAGGCCGCGCGGGGAAAGTCATGGCATTGCAACAGCCAAAGGGCAGCAAAATGAAAAACGCCGTCGGCGCCATCGAGTGCGGCCCTCAGGATGTCGGATTGGCAAATGTCGCCGCCGACGTCGAAAATCCGCACCCGGGGATCGCGCAGTGCTTGCGCCAGGTTCTCGGCATGGCCGCGCACGAAATTGTCGAAGATGACGATCTCGCCGACATCCTCACGGACCAGGTGATCGACGGTATGTGATCCGATCAGTCCGGCGCCGCCAATGACGACCAATCGTTTGCCACGAATGTCCATTCTTCCGCCTTCATGTCCCCGTCAGCCGCCAGCGGCAGACGCCTTCGGGACCATCATCCACGAATACCAATCGTGATAAAGCTTCGTCGCCTTCGGAGCAACACGACAGTTTGGGGGGGTGGGATCGACGCCGGCTCATCTCGGCTCTCGGACCGCTTTCAACAAGGCAATCTGACGGGCCTCGATTTCGGCGATCTCGGCCTCGAACGATGGTCTGGCGCTGGCGACGCGCAAGTCGCGCACCCGGCGACGGGCCCGTGCCAGCAGCCACCACACCCCAGCCAGCGCCACCAGGGCCGCTGCCGTCAGAAAGCCGCCGATGCGGCGCTGTTTGACGGTCTTGGTATTGATGGCGGCAACGGTATCGTAAAGTCGGCGCTGGAAATGTGGATTGACCTTCATCCACAATTGGTTGTCATGGGCGCGTTCTCGCATCATTTCTGCGGCTCGGCCGGTGTCGCCGGCGGTCGAACCCGCCTGGCCGCCCGTGACCGGCAGGACCCAAAGCGCCAGGACCAACATCAATCGTGTCAGAGGACTAGACGTCATGGCGTGCCCTCAATGCGGCAAGCTCGCTGGCAAGCCGGGTGGCTTCGGCCTTGAGCGTCGGGTCTGCATGCGATGAGCCGAGATGCGCCTCGATTCTGCTCTTGCGATATTCGGCCCGGAGTATCCGCAGCCGATCGATCCAATCCGGTCGGCGGTCGGCGGCGCCTCCACCCAGGACCCTTAAGTCATGGTTCAGCCGGTTTGCTGACCGCGCCAGGAACAGAACGACCGTCAGCAGCAGGACGCCGAGCCCCCAAAGGACGCGAGTGCTGCCGATAAGGCTGTTGTTGATGGCGTCGGCGCGGGCCTGCAGGCGCATTTCGTAGTCGGGAATGGTGTCCAGCCAGGGGTCGCGGGGGGGCTCGACAGACGCCAGCGCCTGCCCCGCGGCCACTGGCAGCGGGGCTCCGGTCTCATCCACCACGGGGCGCGGCTGGGCCTGGGCCTCGCCACGGGTGATGGCCTGCCACGTCGGGGCAGGCGTGGGCGCGGTGGATACGCGCCGGATGCCGCCGTCCCAATCGGCCACGTTGAACGGGTCGCGGATCCGGCAATGCCCGTCCCTCTCCAGCCAGGCCGGATAGTAGGAGGTGATGAGGTTGAACCCGAGCACCTTATAGTAGGCATCGGGCCGGTAGGTCTGCCCGGTCTCGGCCAGATACTTGGTCAGCATCTCGCCTTCGATGGTGTGCATGGTCCGGGCGGAATTGGGGCCAGTCAGCCTGAACAGCACGATCTGCTTGTCCTGGGCGGTAAAGGTCACGACGATCTGCTCCAGCTCTGGCGTTTCGTCGGTGCGCAACGCGAGTTTTTCCACCTTGAAGGGAAGGTTCGGACCCGACGTCTCAGGACCGAAACGGACCCCGGACCAGGCGAACAATCGCTCCTCGGTCAGTTGGTGCACGTTGTTTTCGGTGTCGTTGCCCCAGACGAACATCGTCAGCCGCGGATAGGGCGAGCGCAGGAAACCATCGATCGTGTCTTCGACGTACGCGAAGCAGCGATCATATTGGAAACCATAATAGGCGTTGAAGCCGAACAGCAGACCGGTATTGAAGTTGCCGGTCAGCATTTTCTCGATGTTGCGGTGGGTGCGCTCGGCGAGGTTGTCGGAGTTTCCTTTCAGCGACACCAGATGGAGCGTCGGATCGAACAGGACGAAGGCGGTGAGCGCCGGGACGACCCAGGGGCAACGGGCGAAGGGCAGGCGTTCTCGCAGGAATGCCACCGCCCCCCGGAACCCATCATAGGTCAGGATCATCAGGAACGGTGCTAGGTAACACAGATACCGAGGGCTGGTGGTCAGGTTGCGCCACAGGTAAACATACATCAGTACGGGCAGTACCCACAAAAGGCGGCGGCCCACCGCCGCCGGCTCATGTCGGACGCGCCATGCTTCAAACAGAATGAACGGTGATACTAAAACTAAGTTGAAGGTAAAGGTCTTGGACCATATGTCGGTGCGCCAATCGGTGAACTCCATGGCTTGGGACAGCGATAGCGTGTTACGAAGCAAGGCGAGCAAGGTGGTGCCGTGGGCCATGAGAACGGCCTGACCGATCACCAAGTAGGATAGGCCGAAAATTAGAGAATCGACGAACCATCGGCGCCAGTCGGGCCGGTCGATCCACAGGATCAAGACGGCGACGGCAGCCAGGGGCAGTGCGTCCATTCGCGCCCGCGCCGCCACGATCAGCAATCCCGCCGCGAGCGGCAGAAATAGACGCCTTTTAACGAGAAAAAAATAGGCGGCAGCGACGAATGGATAGCCCAATGTGGTGTCGCTGGGAAACTGGATGGTGATCAGCCAATATGGAATGGCCAGGGTCAACACCACGAATCCGCCCAGATTCATGGGGCGGAAATGGCGGACAAAGCCATAGGTGAACAAGAACGCCACCGGTGCCATGATAATAATGCTGGCATGCCAGACATCCCATGGCTGCATTTGCAGGCGGTTGGCGAAAAACAAGAGGACGGACTGAACAAAGGCGCGCCGGGTCGTCAAGTCGTTGTCGTAGGAAAGGCCCTCAAGGGTATCCCAGATCAGTCGTGCCTCGTAACCCTCGACCGGGTGAACGTGAAGCAGCGGAGAAAAGCAGTAGAGAATGCCGACGAGAGTCAAGGCCAGGGGCCAGGGGCGCAATGAGAGATGGCTCGACATTATGCTTGCCCCGCATTGCCCGGCTGAGTGGGGTGTTGCCAAAACCGAACCAAGCTGGTCCTCCCGTCTAAACGACCGCCCTTGCAATACCCTGACTTCTAACTCGACGAAAGGTGTGCAGCGCTAGCGGATGCCGTCAGGTCCAAGTTCCGCCGCCATCATCTCGGTGACGAGTTCTTGGAAGCCGATGGTCGATTGCCAGCCCAGAACATTACGGGCCTTGGTGGCGTCACCGATGAGCAGGTCGACCTCGGTCGGGCGGAAATAGCGCGGGTCGATGCGGACGCGCACGGTTCCGGTCGCTTTTTCCAGGCCAAACTCATCGACGCCGTGGCCGCTCCAGACGATTTCGGTGCCCACATGGGCGAAGGCACGCTCGACGAATTCACGGACGCTGTGGCCCTCGCCGGTAGCCAGGACATAATCGTCGGGTGTCGATTGCTGCAAAATCCGCCACATACCCTCGACATAGTCACGGGCATGGCCCCAGTCGCGGATGGCATCCAGATTGCCCAGGTAGAGCACGTCCTGCCGTCCGCCATGAATGGCCGAGACCGCACGTGTTATCTTGCGGGTGACGAAGGTCTCGCCGCGAATCGGGCTCTCGTGGTTGAACAGGATGCCGTTCGACGCGTGGATGCCATAGGCTTCCCGGTAGTTGACGGTGATCCAATAGGCGTAAAGCTTGGCGGCCCCGTAGGGCGAGCGCGGGTAGAACGGCGTGGTTTCCCGTTGCGGCGTTTCGGCCACCTTGCCGAACAGTTCCGATGTCGATGCCTGATAGAAGCGGACATGGCGGGTCATGCCCAGGATGCGGACCGCCTCGAGCAGGCGGAGCGTGCCGAGAGCGTCCGAATTGGCAGTGTATTCCGGGCTTTCAAAGCTGACCTGGACGTGACTTTGTGCTGCCAGGTTGTAGATCTCGGTCGGCTGGGTTTCCTGGATGATTCGAATCAGGCTGGTGGCGTCGGTCAGGTCGCCATAGTGAAGGAAAAGCCGTGTTCCCGCCTCATGCGGGTCATGGTACAGGTGATCGATGCGTCCGGTGTTGAACGATGACGAGCGTCGTTTGATACCATGGACGACATATCCCTTGGCCAGAAGCAATTCGGCCAAATACGCGCCATCTTGGCCGGTGATACCGGTGATCAGAGCAGTTGGGGTCATACCTGCCGACAGTCAGGAGAGATTTCAAGTCAATGGCCGTGTTAGAGAATTTGCCGGGCACTGTCAAGTTGAGGCGGTGGCGACGCGCGCAAACGGTCAGGGGCGGAAGGTATTGTTCCGCTGGCGGCGGAGGTGGTAGGTTGCGCAGCCCTTAGCGGGCTGGCCGGAACCGCTTGCTTGATCGACCGGGAATGAGTACGACGCGTAAGGCGCTAATTGTTGGGGTGAGCGGCCAGGACGGCGGCTATTTGGCCCGCCATCTTCTGAGCCTCGGATACACCGTTGTCGGGACCACGCGCGGCGCGGCCGAAGGCCTACCGGACAATCTGGTCCGCCTTGGCATTGGCTCGCGGGTCTCCATGGTTCGACTTGACCCGCATTCGACCGATCATGTCGTGGCGGTTCTCGACCGGCTGTGCCCCGACGAATTGTACATGCTGTCGGGCCAATCTTCCGTGGGCCGCTCATTCGATGATCCGCTCGGCACGTTCCAAGACAATGCAGGTGCCTGTGTCGCCGTTCTCGAAGCCTTGCGCCGCCATCCCAAGGTTCACGCCTTCTTCGCGGGATCTTCCGAATGCTTCGGGAACACCGATGTTCCGGCCGATTGCCGGACCCGGTTCGCCCCGCTCAGTCCCTATGGAACCAGTAAGTCCTTCGCCTTTTGGCAGGTGGCGACCTACAGGGCGGCGTACGGCCTGCACGTCTCGACCGGGATCTTGTTCAGCCATGAATCCCCGCTTCGCCGCGCGGGGTTCGTGACGCCGCGAATCATTTCAGGGGCCGTGCGCATCGCCGCCGGTGTCGAGGAGCGGCTGACGCTCGGTCCGCTCTATCCCGTAAGGGATTGGGGGTGGGCTCCGGAATTTGTCGAGGCGATGCATCTCATGGTGCGGGCCGAAACGCCTTCGGATCAGATCATCGCCACCGGACGTAGCGTGTCGCTGGAATACTTCGTCGAGCGGGTTTTCGCCGCGGTCGGACTCGATTGGCGCGACCATGTGGACGTGCGCCCCGAACGAGAACGGCACACCAATATCGCCCGCAGTCTGGCCGACGTGACGCAGACCCGTGATCGGCTGGGCTGGGTGGCTTCCATGGATGTCGATGCAGTGGTGGACCGGCTGGTCGAATGTGAACGAAAGGGTGACACGGGATGACCGACTCGCAGGACAAGACTGCTGGCCCGCAGAAGCGCCAGCGAACGCTGGTGTTCACCGCGACATACAATGAGCGCTCGAACATCGATATCCTGCTGCAGCGTATCTTCGCCGCCGGTCCGGAGTTCGACGTCTTGGTGGTGGACGACAATTCCACCGATGGGACCGGGCGCCATCTGGAAGAGTTGGCAAAGGCCGATCCCCGCATACATGTGGTCCATCGCCCGGCCAAGCTTGGCCTGGGAACCGCGCACCAACTGGGCATGGTCTACGCGGTGCAATACAATTACGACCGTCTGGTCACTATGGATGCCGACCTGTCCCACGACCCGGCGTCGATTCCGGCCCTGCTCGAGCAGTTGGAGCAAGGGGCGGATCTGGTGATCGGTTCGCGCTATGCCCCGGGCGGTTCCAGCGATTACGAAGGCTATCGTCGGTTCATCAGTGTGTCCGCCAACACCTTGGCCAGGCTGCTACTGGGTATTCCACTTCACGAGTTCACCACTTCTTTCCGGGCATTCCGTGTCGATATGCTGCGCTCGCGCCGGTGCGCCAAGCTGAAGGCCGGGGGCTATTCATATTTCATGGAGACGGTCTACCGACTGCACCGGGCAGGCTTCCAGGTGGCCGAGGTGCCCATCCAATTCCGTGACCGCCATTCGGGTGTGTCGAAGATTCCGAAGTTCGAGGTCTTCCGCGGCATTGCCAAGCTGATGCATCTGGCCGGGTCTCGCATGATCGGTCGGCCCTCCGTTCCCGCCGTCAACATCGAATCCCGCTGTTCCGGGTGCGGATCGACCTACCTGATGCAGTATCACGCGCCATCGACCGATGGTGATGGCGGTGCCGAGGCCTATCGCTGCTCAAGCATGGGGCATGCCAGCAAACCGCAGGTGGCGCTGTGTCTGCATTGCGGCCTGATGCAGGTCCCGCCCGAGGCGCAGCCCGCCAACCTGGACGATCTCTATGCGGACGTCGAGGACCCGTTGTACCTACAAAACGCCAAGGCGCGCGAGATCACCTTCGAGCGGCTGTTCGACCGCATCGAGCAACATCTGGGCGCGAAGGGGCGGTTGCTGGAGGTTGGTGCCTATTGTGGCTTGTTTTTGGAGGTCGCGGCTCGCCGGGGCTGGTCGGTCGAGGGAATCGAGCCATCCCGGTGGGCGTCGGGCATCGCCGTCCAGCGCACCGGGGCAAAGGTTCACCAGGGAACCGTGGAGACGGCGTGGGAGGCCTTGTCTCCTCCCTACGACGTGGTGGTCGCGTGGGACGTGCTCGAACATTTGCGGGAGCCCTATGCGTTCCTGGCCCAGGCCAACGGACTGCTGAAGGAAAACGGCATCTTGTGCTTTTCCACGCTGGACGCGGCGGCGTTGTTTCCCCAGGTGATGGGGCGGCGCTGGCCCTGGTTGATGGACATGCATCTTTATTATTTCACGCGTCCGTTGCTGCGGCGCTGGCTGTTGCGGGCCGGTTTTGCCGAACTCTTCAACGCGGATTACCGCCACTACACCACCATCCAATATCTGTGGCACAAGATCGTGGCGCTTCTGCCGGGTCCGCTCGGCGCCGTCGTGCGACCGGTGGGGGCCGTTCTGCCGACCCGGTGGGCGGTGCCGATCAGCTTGGGCGACGTAGTGCTGTTCGGCGCCCGCAAGATCGATGCCCCGGCACCGGGGCCGCTGGCCGAAAGCATCTTGAAGGTCGAGGTCAATTGACAGGAGGGGGGGGTAAATACTATACAATTTAAGTCAAGTATTTCCCTTTCGGGTGTAGGGGCATTCATGACGTCGCACCCCGAGACAAGGATGTGGAATCGATGAAGATTTTGATGATCAATCCTCCGGATGAGAACACGGTTATCGAGAATCCGGATTCACACAGCGAGGACGGTACTTTTCTGGAGGCCGATGATTTCGGTGAGTTTCCGCCTCTCGGCATGCTCTATGTGCTGTCCTACCTGGAAAAGAACACCAGCGGACACGAGTTGCATTTCATCGATTGCATCGCCCAAGGTATCCGTCAGGCTGCCATCCCTAAACTGATCGAGGACATTCGTCCCGATGTGGTCGGTATCACCAGCTTCACCATTTCACTGGTGGATTGCTGCAAGGTGGCCGAGACGGTCCGCCGAATAGTGCCCCACGCCCATATCTGCTTAGGTGGCCACCATCCCATCGCCTATCCGTTCGAGGCGGCCCAACTTCCGCAATTCGATTCCATCGTGGTCGGCGAGGGCGAGTACGCGTTCACCGCGCTGGTCAACGCGCTAGAGGCCGATGAGGACATCACCAAGATTCTTGGCGTCTACACCCGGGAATCCATCGCGGAGTGGCAGGATCAGCAGTTTCGCGACAAGCGCTTCCTGGCGCGTGTTTCGGTGCCGCCGGCCTATGTCGAGGATGTCGATGCTCTTCCGCCGGTGAGCCGCAAATGGATTCGCCATTTACGCTACCAGAGCATTCTGGGCGTTACTGCGGACATGGCGACCATCTTGTCGTCGCGCGGCTGTCCCTATCTGTGCACGTTCTGCGACGTCCCCTACAAGCGCTACCGGCAGCGTTCCCATGAAAAGGTGGTCGATGAAATCGAGGAATGCCTGGCCATGGGCTACAAGGAATTCCGCTTTTACGACGACCTGTTCAACATCACCCCGAAGAAAATCATTGAGTTCTGCGACGAGTTGGACCGGCGCGGGCTGAAGATCGAGTGGGAGTTCCGCGGACGGGTCAATACCGTCACCTACGACTCGCTGAAGCGGGCCAAGCAAAGCGGTCTGCGGATGATTTCCTTCGGCGTGGAGACCGGTTCCGACGAAGGCCTGAAGGCTCTCAAGAAGGGAACCAATACCGAGAAGGTCCGCAATGCCTTCCGCTGGTGCCGCGAGCTCGGAATCTTGACCGTGGCCGACTACATCATTGGTCTGCCGCACGAACGATCGCCGGCCGATGTCCGTGCCAACATCGACTTCCTGGTTGGTCTCGACCCCGATTATGCGCAGGTGTCGGTCCTCAAGCTGTACCCCAACACCGAGATGTACGATCAGGCGGTGGCCAAGGGTATCGTTGCCCCGGGGCGGTGGCAGGGATTCGCCCTCAACCCGCATCGGGGATTCGTCGTCGATCACTGGACCGAGTTCATGGACCTGGACACGCTGATCGGGTTGCAGAAATGGGCGTATCGGCGCTTTTATCTGCGCCCCAGGTATATCGTGCGGAGCGCCTTCAATACGCGTTCGTTCTACGAATTCTACTCGAAGGCCAAAGGGGCGATGAAGATATTGAAGGCCAATCGACGGGTGGCGTGAGAACAGTGGGGGAATCGCGCAACCGTCCGGCGGTGGTCACGGCGGCAATTGTTGTGATCGCGGTCGTCACTCTGGGCCTGGCCGAGGGTATGGCCAGGCTTGTATCGGCCTTGGAGCGGAGCGAGATTCCAGCCGTTGCGCGCCTGGTCAACGCGCGGCTTCAGCTCAACCCCTACCAGGAACCCTCGGATCGCTACCCGAGGCACTGGCGGCTGCGGACCGGATGGTACGCAGACTCGCGTGATCTGGCGGCGATAAAGCGCGCCAGCGGCCGCGAGGAAGGGGCGCGCTTCCTGGAGCAGGCGTCGTCGATCGGCTTCGGTCTGCCGTTGGTTGTCAATTCGGACGGCTTCAAGGGGCCCGACCTGCTGGCTGAAAGAACCATGCCCCGGCTGCTGGCGGTTGGAGATTCGGTGACCTTCGGGGTCGCGGGCTGGGATTATGTGCGGGCGATGGAAGCCAGCCTCGCCCTCGAGGGCTTGCGCATGGAAGGGGTCAATGCCGGTGTCGAGGGCTATTCCACCCTCAACGCGCTGCATGAACGTCCGCGCCTTGTCGCCATTCGCGCTGATGTCTGCCTGCTGATGATCGGCTGGAACGATCTGTTCGCCGAGGACGGACGTTACGGCACGCTGGGGGGGCATTTCCATTTTGCTGGCATGATCCGCCGAGTATCCCGGTTTCTTGCCGACAGTGACCGCTCCGCCGCCGACAAGGCTCTGCGCGACCGGCCCAAGCGCCCGGTGGTCGATGATGCCGATGTGCGCCGATATCAAGGCTATCGTCCGGCTTTCGTGGATGATCTCGAACGTCTGGGGGTGACTTTGGAACAGGGCGGTTGCCGGATCGCCATCTCCACTTTGGCCGGCCTGTACACCGACAACGAGCCGCCTTCGGCCAAGGCGCTGGCTATTGGCCACCTGCCCGCCTTCACCGACAACCCCTATGTACTGGCGGCCATGACCGCCGGGACCAACAACGCGCTACGCGGGCTGGCCGCCCGTCACGGATGGCATCTTGTCGATATCGCGGCCTGGGCGGATCGAACTGCACACCCCCGTGCCGATTGGTTTTCGGACGGTGTCCACCTGTGGGCCTGGGCGCTGGCTCGCCTTGGGGACGAACTCGCCAGGGAACTTCGCTCGGATCTGTTCAGCCCGGGACTTGCGCCCCCCGGTCAATAACATGGCCCGGTGGGTCACATCCATGTCATCGACAGGGCTTTCCTGGCAGGTCCGGTCTCAGTGCCGGAAGTGCCGCATCCCGGTGAATACCATCGCCAGGCCCTTCTCGTCGGCCGCGGCGATCACCTCGGCGTCGCGCATCGAGCCACCGGGTTGGATGATCGCCGTGGCGCCCGCGGCGGCCGCCGCCAGCAGGCCGTCGGCGAACGGGAAGAAGGCGTCCGACGCCACCACCGAACCGATGGTGCCGGGGGGCTGGGCCTGACCGGCGGCGGTCGCCGCTTCCTGGCTCTTCCAGGCGGCGATGCGGCTGGAATCGACCCGGCTCATCTGGCCGGCGCCGATGCCCACGGTGCAGCCGTCCTTGACATAGATGATGGCGTTGGACTTGACGTGCTTGCAGACGCGGAAGGCGAACAAAAGGTCTTTCACTTCCTGCTCGGTCGGCGCCCGCTTGGTCACCACCTTCAATTCGTCCAGCGACACGCGACCGTTATCCTTGTTCTGGAACAGATAGCCGCCCGACACCGCGCGCAGCGTCATGCCGGCGCTGGTGGGATCGGGCATCCCCCCGGTGACCAGCAGGCGCAGGTTCTTCTTGGAGGCGAAGGCGGCCACCGCGGCCTCGTCGGCCTCGGGGGCGATGACGACTTCGGTGAACAGCTTGCAGATCTCTTCGGCGGTGGCGCCGTCCAGCTTGCGGTTGATGGCGATGATGCCGCCGAAGGCCGAGACCGGGTCGCAGGCCAAGGCCGCCTTGTAGGCCGACACGATGTCGGGGCCGGAAGCGACGCCGCACGGATTGGCGTGCTTGATGATGGCGACGGTGGGGGCCTCGAACTCGGCGGCCAGCTCGAAGGCGGCGTCGGTGTCGTTCAGGTTGTTGTAGCTGAGCTCCTTGCCCTGCAACTGGCGGGCGGTGGCGATGCCTGGGCGCTGGTCGCCGGTGACGTAGAAGGCGGCCTGCTGGTGCGGGTTCTCGCCATAGCGCAGCGACTGCTTCAACTGTCCGGCCACCACGACGCGGCGCGGGAAGGTGTCCCCCAGCTCACGCGCGAACCACTGGCTGATGGCGGCGTCATAGGCGCCGGTGCGGGCGTAGGCGGTGGCGGCCAGGTGCTTGCGCAGGCCCAAGGTGGTGGCGCCGGCATGGGCGGTCATCTCCTCCATCACCCGCTGGTAATCCTCGACATCGACGACCACCGCCACCGAATCGTGGTTCTTCGAGGCGGCGCGGATCATCGCCGGCCCGCCGATATCGATGTTCTCGATGGTGGTGTCGTAATCGGCGCCCTTGGCGACGGTCGCCTCGAACGGATAGAGGTTGACCACCAAAAGGTCGATGGGATTGATGCCGTGCTCGGCCATCGCCGCCTCATGTTCCGCATTGCCGCGAATGCCCAACAGGCCGCCATGCACCTTGGGGTGCAGGGTCTTGACCCGGCCGTCCAGCATTTCCGGGAAGCCGGTATAGTCGGCGACTTCCACCACCGTCAGGCCGGCATCGCGGAGCGCCTTGCAGGTGCCCCCGGTCGACAGGATCTCGACATCGCGTTCGGCCAGGAAGCGGGCGAACTCGACCAGGCCGGTCTTGTCGGAGACCGAGAACAAGGCGCGGCGGATCGGGCGAAGATCGGACATGAAAAGGCCTCCGGCAGGCGGTCAGGAATGAGAATGGCCGGGGTATAGCACAGCTGTCGTTCCGGGTAAGGCAAAAAGTGTTCTGGGCCATTGACTTGCCGGGGCGGATCGGGCCACGCTCGGGGCCATTTTTTCGAGGATCGCCATGAAATGCGTGGTGTCCCTGGTCCCGCTGGCGATGGAACGGGACACCAGGACGATCAAGATCGCCGCTTCGTTCGCGCGGCTGGGTTGGCGCTCGGTGGTGGCCGAGGCCCAGCCCAGCCGCCGACGCGACCATGGGCCGGTCGAACTGCTGGGCCTGACCTTCAGCCGCGCTTCGGCGGCACCGCCGGCCGACCGCCGCCCGGCCGCCGGCCGGGTTTCGCCCTGGCGGCAATGGCTGGGCGAGCGGGCGCACTTCCTGGCCTTCGTGGTGCGCTATTTCGTGGTGCTGCCGCTGGTGGCGTTGTGGCGGGTGCCCCGGGCCGATCTTTATTACCTGCACGAATACCGATTGTTTCCCACCGTGTGGCTGTTGCGGCGCCTGCGTCGCCCGGTGCCGTTCATCTATGATGCCCACGACGTCTATCCCGAGGTCTGGGAATCCGGGCAATTAAGTCCGTTTTGGCGCGCGCGTTTCGTGCCGTTCCTGCTGGCGATGGAACGCGCCTGCGCCCGCGAGGCGGCGGCGGTGGTCACCGTCGGGGCCGGCGTCGCCCAGGCCATTGGCCGCTGGCTGTCGGTAAGCCCGGTGGTGTTGCGCAATTGCCATGACGATCGCCTGCGCCAGTCGCCGGCCACGACCTTGCGTCAGCAGCTCGGCCTGGGGCCGGAAGCGCTGCTGGTGGCGGTGATCGGGCATCGCAAGCCGGGACAGGCGCTGGAACCGCTGGCCGCCGCGCTGGCCGCGCTGCCGGCCCATCTGCACGTCGCCTTCGTCGGCTCGTTCTACGAGGCCGAGGTCGCCGCCTTGGCGGAGCGCTACGGTTTGACCGGCCGATTGCACACTCCCGGCCCGATGGCGTCGGAGCGGATGGTGGGTTTCGTCGCCGATGCCGACGCCTCGGCGCTGCTGTATTGGGGACATTCCTCGAACACCCGCTACATTCTGCCCAACGGCTTCTTCCAAGCGGTGGCGGCCGGGTTGCCGCTGCTCTATCCCGATTTGCCCGAGTTGACCGGAACCATCGGTTGCCGCAAGGTCGGCTGGTGCATCGATCCGCGTGACCGGGACTCGCTGGAGAAGGCCCTGGGCGAACTGGTCGAATCGGACCAGGCCTTGCGCCAGTCGTTGCGCGCCGAGGTGGCGGCGTTGGCGGCGACACTGACCTGGGAAGGCGAGGAGCAGGTTTTGTCGTCCCTGGTGCGGAATGTTGTGAAGGAAGGTTAGGGATGAAGCAGGTGCTGATCCGTTCGGGCAAGGCCGTCGTCGAGGAGGTCCCGGCCCCGTTGGCCGGGCCGGGCGAGATTCTGGTCGCCGTCGCGGCGTCGTGCGTGTCGGTCGGCACCGAGGCGTCCAGTCTGGCCCTGTCGGGGATGCCGCTTTACCGCCGGGCGCTGAAGCAGCCGCAGCATGTCAAGCGGGTGCTGGACATCGCCCGCGAGCAAGGGGTGCGCACCGCCATCGAGCGGGTGCGCGGCAAGATCGAGGGCGGCCAGCCTACCGGCTATTCGGCGGCCGGCACCGTGGTCGCCGTCGGCGATCAGGTCGAAGGGTTCCAGGTGGGCGACCGCGTCGCCTGCGCCGGCGCCAGCATAGCCAACCACGCCCAATTCATCGCCGTCCCGGTCAACCTGGCCGCCCGCATCCCCGACAGCGTCGATGTGGCGGATGCCTGCACCGTCACCCTGGGGGCCATCGCCCTGCAGGGCGTGCGCCGCGCCGCCCCCAGCCTGGGCGAGACCATCGCGGTGATCGGCCTGGGCGTGCTGGGCCTGATGACCGTGCAGATGCTGAAGGCGGCCGGCGCCCGCGTCGGTGGCATCGACCCCGATCCCCGCCGCCGCGCCGTCGCGGCGGAACTGGGCGCGGCCTTCGTGCTGGACCCGGCCGACGACGTCGCCGGCGCCATCGCCCGGCGCACCGACGGGTTCGGCGCCGACGCGGCGATCATCTGCGCCGCCTCGCCGTCCGACGCCATCGTCGCCCAGGCGGCGCAAAGCTGTCGCAAGAAGGGCCGGGTGGTGCTGGTCGGCGATGTCGGATTGAAACTCGACCGCGCCGATTTTTATGCCAAGGAACTGGATTTCCTGATCTCGTGTTCCTATGGTCCGGGCCGCTATGACCCGGTGTTTGAACAAGGCGGTCGCGATTATCCCCTGCCCTATGTGCGCTGGACCGAGACCCGCAACATGGAGGCCTATCTGGCCCTGCTGGCCGACGGCGCCGTGCGGCTGGCTCCGCTGGCCCCGGTCAGTTTCCCCATCGAGCAGGCGCCGGTCGCCTATGGCGCCCTGACGGACGGCGCTGACCGGCCGCTTCTGGTCCTGCTGACCTATCCCGATCAGGCCGCGCCCGAGCGCCGTGTCGCCACCCGCGCGGCCCGCCCGGGCCGCGACGGCGCCATCGGGGTCGGCATCCTGGGGGCCGGCTCGTTCCTGCAGGCGGTCCACATCCCCAACATGCTGGCGATGCCCGAACGCTTCCGCATGGTCGGCGTAATGAACCGCACCGGCGCCTCGGCCAAGGCGGTGGCCGACCGCGTCGGTGCCGCCTATGCCGCCACCGATGCCGACGCCATCCTGGGCGATCCGGCGGTCGGGCTGGTGGTGATCGGCACCCGCCACGATCTGCACGGGCCGCTGGTGCTGGCGGCGTTGCGCGCCGGCAAGGCGGTGCTGGTGGAAAAGCCCCTGTGCCTGACCGGGGCCGAACTGGACGCCATCGAGGATTTCATCCGCGCCCATCCCGACGGACCGCTGCTGCTGACCGGCTTTAATCGCCGCTTCTCGCCGGCGGTGCGCCGCTTAAACGAGATTCTGGCCGGGCGCAGCACCCCGATCATGGCTAATTACCGCATGAATGCCGGCTTCCTGGCCGCCGACCATTGGACCCAGGGGCCGGAAGGCGGCGGGCGCAATCTGGGCGAGGCCTGCCACGTCTATGACCTGTTCTGCGTCCTGACCGGCAGCCTGGCGGTCAAGATCGAGGCCCAGGCGATCCGCGCCGGCGCCAAGCACTGGCGGGCCGACGACAATTTCGTCGCCACCTTGTCCTTCGCCGACGGCTCGGTGTGCAGCCTGACCTATAGCGCATTGGGGGCCAAGGACCATCCCAAGGAACGGCTTGAGGTCTTTGCCGACGGAATGGTCGCCAGCCTGGACGATTACCGCTCCCTGACCTTGGCAGGCACCCGGGCCAAGGGCTGGGCCGGCAACCAGGACAAGGGGCACAAGGCGCTGATGGCGGCGCTGGCCAAGGGGCTGGCCGACGGTGTCTGGCCGATTTCGGTGGAACAGCAGGTGGCGGCGACGCGGGCGGCGCTGGCGGTTCAGGCGCTGATCGCCTGATCCATCGCCTCGGCCAACTCGCGCAGGCCTTCGAGAATCTGGGCCGAGCAGGCGCCGACAGTCTCCATCTGGGCCAAGGCGTCGGCCAGGCGGCCGTCCTTCAAGGCATCGACGATGGCGCCGCCGGCCTGATGCAGGGCGCGGTTGGGTTCTTCCAGCCGGGCGAAGGACGGGTGGGCGCGGACCCTCTCGGGATGGTTGCCGTGATACCAGCGCCCGAAGCGGGTGGCCGTCGGGTCGCGGATCTCGTCCTCGCGCAGTTCGCTCTTGCCGATGAAGGATTGGGCCAGGCGCTTGCGCCACAGCATGTGATCGCTCATGGCCAGGCGGATGTCCTTGTTGGGGACGTCCTTGGCCGAGACGGTGGCCAGACCCTGCACCACCAGCTTGTGGGAATGATCGACCACCTCGGTCAGGGCCATGATGCCCTGGTGGCTGCGCTCGGTCATGGCGGCGATGGTGGCGCTGTCGCCGGCGATGGCGCCGGCGCTTTGCTTCTGGCTTTCGACGTGGCCGGTGACGTCTTGCATCAGGGCGGTGGTGTGGTCGGCATGCTCGGACACGGTGCGCATGTCGCGGCCGGCCTCGGCGACGACGGCGCGGCCTTCCTGCACGGCGGCGGCGCTGGCTTCCATGCCGCCGACGATGGCGTCCATGCCGGCGCGCAGGGAATCGGTGCGGCCGCGAATGGTTTCGGCGACCTCGCGGGTCTTGTTGGCCAGCTTCTTGACCTCGTCGGCGACCACGGCGAAGCCCTTGCCGGCGGCGCCGGCCCGGGTCGCCTCGATGGCGGCGTTCAAGGCCAGCAGGTTGGTCTGGCGCGAGATCGCCTCGACCGAGCGGGCCATGGTGGCGATTTCGTCGGAAATGGCCGCCAGGGTGCCGACCCGGGTCTGGGCGTCATCGACGGCGTGGGCGATCGCCTCGATGCTGGTCTCGGCCCGGGCCGACGCCTCGATCGAGCGCAGCGCCGCCTGGGCGGTCGAGCGGGCCTCTTCCAAGGTGGTCTCGCTGGCGGCGGCGACCTCGTCCACCGAGCCGGTCATCGCCCCGGTCGAATCGGCGATGGCCTGACCGCGTTCGGCGATGTCGCTGATCTCGCGGCCCAGGGCGATCACCGACAGAACTTCCTCGTTCAGCGCGATGGAATAGGCGACGGTGCGGTTCATCGAATCCAGCGCCTGGCGTTGCAAGGTGTCGGCCAGGGCGCGCACCGCCCGGCCCAACCGGTCGGCGCCGGCCGGCACGCTGTCGTAGCGTCCGTCGGCGATCAGCTGCAATGCCGCTTCAATCGCGTCGATATCGATGGTGTCCACGCCGGATCATCCCCCTCCCAGCATCCCCACACAGGGGTTAGCAGATTGAGCGCGTGCGCGAAAGGGCCTCGCGGGGGCTTTGAAAAACTGAACTGGTTGGTTTAGTTTAGATTTATGACCAAAGTACTTTCCCCTCGCTCGGCCGCCAAACGCGCAGCCATTCTCGACGCCGCGCAAGTCTGCTTCTGCGAGCAAGGCTATGCCGCCACCAGCATGGACATGGTGGCGGCCTCGGCCGGGGTGTCGAAGGCGACCATCTACGCCCATTTCGCCAGCAAGGACGATCTGTTCGGGGCCATCATCTGCCGCCGCTGCGACGATCAGGCGGAAGGCCTCGGCGGGCTGGTCCTGGCCGCCAAGGGCGACGGCCGCACGGCGCTGGCCGCCATCGCGCGGGCCTTGATGGATCTGTTCCTGGCCCCCGAGGTGATGGCACTTTATCGGGTGGTGGTGGCGGAATCGCCCCGTCACCCCGATTTGGCCCGCATCTATTACGAACAGGGTCCATGGCGCGGCAAGCAGCGCGTCGCCGAGGTGCTGGCGGCGTTGGACCGCCAGGGCCAATTGGTCGTGCCCGATCCGTGGCAGGCCACCGATTTGTTCGTCAACATGCTGCGTGGCGAGGTGTTCCACCGCGCCCTGCTGGGGCTCGAGCCGGCCGAGCGGCCGACCGCCGAGACCACCATCGCCGAATCAGTCCGGGTGATGCTGGCGGCCTACGGCCCGCACCCATAAGGCTTCGGCAGCCGCACTCACCTTGTCCACCGACAGGTCGCGCATCAGGCATTCCTGGCTTTTGTAATCGTAATCGGGCGCATGGCAGATGTCGGTGAACGAGCGCGGCCCGCGCACCGAGGCGCAATGCTCGCCCCATGGTCCATAGAATACCTCGGAGCTGGGGCCGAACAGGCCTAGCGTCGGCAGGCCGGTGGCCGCCGCGATATGCATCAGGCCGGAATCGTTGCCGACATAGAAGGCGGCCCGCTTCAGCACCGCCGGCACCGTGCCCAGATCGACGGTGCCGATCAGGTCGATCAGGCGTTCGGGCGGGACACGATCCAGCAGCGCCTGGACCGAGGCGCGCTCGGACGCCGCGCCGAACACCGCCACGCAGGCGCCGGGCAGGATGCCGCCCTCGACCGTCAGCCGGGCGACCAGGTCGGCGAAATTCTCGGCCGGCCATTGCTTGCCCCCCCAATTGGCGGTGGGGCCGACCGCCAGGACCTGTGGGCCGGCCGGCAGCAGGCGGGCGGCCTGGTCGTCCTGCGCGGGCGTGGTCCACACCACCGGGGCCTGAGGGGTATCCAGGCCCAGCACGCCGGCCAGATGGACCAGCCGGTGCTGTTCTTCCCACGAGGATTTGATGATGCTGCGCTTCAGCGTCGGCAGCAGCCAGCCCAGCGCCGATCCGCGCAGATCGACCACCATCTGCCAGCGATGGCCGACGGTCAGCTTCCACAATTCCAGCCAATGGCGCGAGCGGCGCTGCTTGACCATGGGGATGACCCGCTCGACGAACGGGGCGGCGGCGAACAGCGGCGCCGCCGGGGCACCGCAGGCCACCCAGAAGCGGGCCTGGGGGTATTGGCGGGCAAGGTAGGCCAGCAATCCGGTCGACAGCACCGCGTCGCCGATACGGCTGGCGGTGACGAACAGGATGCGCAAGGGCTAAAGCCGCCAGACCCGGATGCCGTCGGGCATCTCGGTGTTGCGCCACATCCCCTTGATGTCGGCGACCAGGCCGTTTCTGGCCACCAGCTTGGCGAAGGCTTCCGGGCCGAAGCCGGCATAGGCATCGTGCGGCACCGCGCCGACCACGCAATCATAGCCCGAAGCGCCGTCCAGGCCGGCCATCAGCTCGACATCGTATTCGTGCCGGGCTTCGTCGATGTCGGCGAAGGGGTCGTGGATATCGACGGTGTGGCCGCGCTGGATCAGGCCGCGGATGACGTCGATGACCTTGCTGTTGCGCAGGTCGGGCACGTTTTCCTTGAAGGTCAGGCCCAGCATCAGCACGCGCGACTTGGGCGCCAATTGCTCGGAGATGCGGGCCGCCATCCACGGGCCCATGCCGTCATTGATGCGCCGGCCCGACAGGATGATTTCGGGGTGATGGCCGTTATTCAGGGCGCAGGTGGCCAGATAGAACGGATCGACGCCGATGCAATGGCCGCCGACCAGGCCCGGCTTGAAGTTCAGGAAGTTCCACTTGGTGGCCGAGGCCTCAAGCACGTCGTGGATCGAGATGCCCAGCTTCTGGAAGATCATCGCCAGTTCGTTGACGAAGGCGATGTTGATGTCGCGCTGGGAATTCTCGATGACCTTGGCCGCTTCGGCCACCTTGATCGAGGCGGCGCGGAACACGCCGCCGGTGGTCACCGCGCCGTAGATGCCGGCCAGCGTCTCGGTGATGGCCGGGGTTTGCCCGGCGATGACCTTGGTGATGCGATCGACGGTGTGTTCCTTGTCGCCGGGATTGATGCGCTCGGGGCTGTAGCCCAGGAAGAAGTCGGCGCCGCATTTCAGGCCCGAGACCCGTTCCAGCTCGGGTCCGCAGATATCCTCGGTGACGCCGGGATAGACGGTGCTTTCGAACACCACCACCGCGCCCTTGCCCATGGCTTTGCCGACGGTGGCGCAGGCCTTCAGCACCGGGCCGAGGTCGGGGCGGTTTTCCAGATCGACCGGGGTCGGCACGGTGACGATATAGACGTCCTTGCCCTTGATCTCGGCCTGATCGGCGGTCAGATGGATGGTCGAGGCGCGCAGGCGGTCGGCCTCGATCTCGCCGGTGCGGTCATGGCCGGACTTCAGTTCCTTGACCCGGTCGGTCGAGATGTCGAAACCGATGGTCGGGAAATGGCGGGCGATGCCGACCGCGAGGGGCAGGCCGACATAGCCCAGGCCGATGACGACGACGGACGTGGTGTGCATTTTTCTTACTCCCCGGCGACGCGCTGCGCCAGACGGAACGGATGGGCAGGATAGACGCCGAGGATGCGGACCTCGTGGCTGAAGAATTCCAGCTCTTCCAGGGCCAGGCGCAGCAGGCGCTGGGCCGGGTGTCCCTCGACATCGACATAGAACTGGGCGGCGACGAATTCGCCGCCGACCATGTAGCTTTCCAGCTTGGTGATGTTCAAGCCGTTGGTGGCGAAGCCGCCCAGCGCCTTATAAAGCGCCGCCGGACGGTTGCGCACCCGAAAGACGAAGGTGGTGACGTTGGGCTGGTTGGGATTGGGTTCGATGGCGTCGCGCGACAGCACCATGAAGCGGGTGGTGTTGTGCTCGGCGTCCTCGATGTTGGCCTTCAGGGACACCAGCCCATAGGTCTCGGCCGCCAGTTCCGAGGCGATGGCTGCGCGGGTCAGATCGCCCGACTTGGCGACCTCCGAGGCGGCGCCGGCGGTGTCGGCGCCGACGATCACCGTCAGGCCCATGCTGCGGATCAGGTTGCGGCACTGGCCCAGGGCGTGGACATGGCTTTCCACCGAGCGGATGCCGTCCAGCGTCGCGCCCTTGGGGGCCAGCAGGTGGTGGTTGATGCGCTCGAAATGCTCGCCGATGATGTGCAGGCCGGAATAGGGCATCAGGTGATGCACGTCGGCGACGCGGCCGGCCAGCGAATTGTCGATCGGGATCATGGCATAGCGGGCACGGCCCTCGCGCACGGCGGCGAAGGAATCCTCGAAGGTCATGCAGGGCAGCGGCACCATGGCCGGAAAGGCGTTCTTGCACGCCAGGTGCGAATAGGCGCCCGGCAGGCCCTGGAAAGCGATAGCGCGCGAAGGCTCGGTATGGTCGGTCATGGTCCGGCGGCAATCAGGGCACGAGCCCGTTCAAGATCGGCCGGAGTATCGACACCCAGCGGAACCGTGTCAACCAAGGCGCAATCGATGCGCATGCCGTTTTCCAGGGCGCGCAGCTGCTCCAGCTTCTCGCGCCGTTCCAGCACGCCCTGCGGCAGGACCACGAAGCGGGCCAGCGCCTCGCGGCGATAGGCGTAAAGGCCGATATGATGATAGTGCGGGCCAGCCCCCGACGGGCAGGTGGCGCGGGTGAAATACAGCGCCCGGGCGATGCGGCTGCCGGGTGCAAAGCCGCACACCGCCTTGACCACGTTGGGGTTGGTGCGCTCTTCCTCGAGCTCGATTTCGGCCACCAGGGTCGAGATGTCGACGCCCGGCTGGTCCAAGGGCTCGAACACCGCGCGGATGATGGCCGGGTCAAGGGTCGGCAGGTCGCCCTGGACGTTGACCACCGCACCGAACTGGCGCTCGGGGTCGATCTTTTCCAACGCCTCCCACACCCGGTCGGACCCCGACGGATGATCGGGGTCGGTCAGCACCGCCGTGCCGCCATGGGCTTTGATGGCATCGGCGATCTCGGGATCGGCGGCGGCCACCACCACCGGGCCGATGCCGGCGGCAACCGAACGGCGCCACACATGCACGATCATCGGTTCGCCGCAGATGTCGGCCAGCGGCTTGTTGGGCAGCCGGGTGGCGGGCAGGCGGGCGGGGATGACGATCACCGGGTTCAAGGACGACATCGGGTGCTCCTGGCACGGTCGGGGTGGGACAAATCCTATACCGGCGGAAGGGGCTTAGAAATCCCCATTCGGGTCTGGTCGGATCGCTGATTTCACGCCAGACTGCACCCAACCGAACATCAAGGTCGATCATGCAGGCCGTTCCCACCGAATTCGTCACCCTTGCCCACGCCTTGGCCGACGCCGCCCGCCCGGTGGTGAAGCGCTATTTCCGCACGCCGGTCGCCGTCGACGTCAAGGCCGACGATTCGCCGGTCACCATCGCCGACCGCGAGGTCGAGGCGGCGATGCGGGTGCTGATCAAGGAACGCTTCCCCGAGCACGGCATCTTCGGCGAGGAACACGGCCAGGAAAATACCGGCGCCGAATGGGTGTGGGTGCTGGACCCGATCGACGGCACCAAGGCCTTCATCACCGGCAAGCCCAGCTTCGGCACCCTGATCGGCCTGTGCCATCGCGGCCGTCCGGTGCTGGGGGTGATTGACCAGGCCATCCTGGGCGAACGCTGGATCGGCGGCCTGGACCATGCCACCACCTTGAACGGTGCGCCCGCCCGGGTGCGCGCCTGCGACGACCTGCAAAAGGCCTATGCCTATACCACCGGGCCGGAACATTTCGACGCCGCCACCTTGCCGGCCTGGAACCGCATCGCCGCATCCGTGCGTCAGCCGCGCTATGGCTGCGATTGCTATGCCTATGCCCTGCTGGCCTCGGGCTTCGTCGATCTGGTGGTGGAAGCCGGCCTCAAACCCTATGATTACTGCGCCCTGGTGCCGGTGATCGAACAGGCCGGCGGCACCGTCACCGACTGGACGGGGCGCGCGGTCACCATCGCGTCGGACGGCACCATCTGCGCGGCCGGCGACAGCCGTGCCCACGCCCAGGCGTTGAAGGTGCTTGCCGCGTCTTGATGTTGGCGCCACACTCCGGCCCATGCGCATCCTGGCCTTCCTGCTCGCCCTGCTGATCGCCCTGCCGGCCGCCGCCGAACCCCGGCACGGCCTGGCCATGCATGGCGCCCTGAAATATCCGGCCGGCTTTTCCCATTTCGACACTGTGGTGCCCAACGCGCCCAAGGGCGGCGAGCTGAAGCTGGCCGACACCGATCCGTTCGATTCCTTCAATCCCTATATCGCCAAGGGCCAGGCCCCCGACGGGATCGGGTTGGCCTATGACAGCTTGATGGTGCCGTCCGACGACGAGCCCTTCTCGATGTACGGGCTGGTGGCCGAAAGTGTCGAGACCCCGCCCGACCGGTCGTGGGTGATCTTCACCCTGCGCCGGGAAGCGCGTTTCCATGACGGAAGGGGCGTGACGCCCGAGGACGTGATCTTCTCGCTGGAGATATTGCGCACCAAGGGCGCACCCAGCTACCGCTTCTATTATGCGGGCGTCGAGCGGGCGGAAAAGATCGGCGAGCGCGCCGTCAAGTTCACCTTCAAGCCCGGCGACAACCGCGAGATGCCGCTGATCCTGGGCGAGCTTCCCATCCTGCCCAAGCATTACTGGCAGGGCCGCGCCTTCGAGGAAACGACGCTGGAACCGCCTTTGTCCAGCGGCCCCTATCGCGTCGCCAAGTTCGAGCCCGGCCGCTTCGTCACCTATGAACGGGTCAAGGATTACTGGGCCAAGGATTTGCCCGTGCGCAAAGGCCAGTTCAATTTCGACCGCGTCCGCTACGACGTCTATCGCGATTCAACGGTGGCGCTGGAAGCCCTGAAGGCCGGCGAATACGACATCCGGCCCGAGAACGAGGCCAAGAAATGGGCCTCGGGCTATCAGGATTGGGCCGCCTTGAAGGATGGCCGCGCCCGCAAGGAAAATTTCGCCCATCAGCGCCCGGCCGGCATGCAGGGCTTCGCCTTCAATCTGCGAAGGCCCCTGTTCGCCGACATCCGGGTGCGCGAGGCGCTGGGTCTGGCCTTCGATTTCGAATGGGCCAACCGCACGCTGTTTTCCGGCCAGTACACCCGCACCCAATCCTATTTCGACAATTCCGAGCTGGCCGCGCGCGGCTTGCCCGACGCGGCCGAGCTGAAAATCCTGGAACCCCTGCGCGGCCAGGTCCCCGACGCGGTCTTCACCAGCGAATTCCACAGCCCGGTCACCGACGGGACCGGCTATGCCCGGGCCAATCTGAAACGGGCGGTGGCGTTGCTGGAAGCGGCCGGCTGGCAGGTGGTTGACGGCAAACTGGTCGATGGTGCCGGCCAGCCCTTCATGTTCGAGGTTCTGCTGAACTCGCCGGCCTTCGAGCGCATCGCCCTGCCCTGGGCCCGCAACCTGGCCCGGCTGGGCATCGCGGCCAAGGTCCGCACCGTCGATTCCACCCAATACGTCAACCGGGTGCGCGGCCACGATTTCGACGTCATCGTCATGAGCTGGGGGGCATCCCTGTCGCCTGGCAACGAGCAGGCCAGCTACTGGACCAGCCAGGCGGCCGAGCAGAAGGGGGCGCGCAATGTCGGCGGCATCAAGAACCCAGCCATCGACAAGCTGGTCGATCTGGTGATCGCGGCGCCCGACCGCGATCAGCTGGTGACGCGGACCCGGGCGCTGGACCGGGTGTTGCTGTGGAACCATTACGTGGTGCCGCAATGGCATATCCCCTATGATCGCGTCGCCTTCTGGGACAAATTCGGCATGCCGAAATCGGTTCCGATGAAGGGTTGGCAGATGCACACCTGGTGGATGAAATAACGCCATGCTCGCCTATGCCATCCGCCGCCTGATCCTGATCCCGGTCACCTTGCTGGGGATCTTGCTGGTCAATTTCGCCATCGCCCAGCTGGCCCCGGGCGGCCCGGTCGAGCAGGCCATCGCCCGCATCGAGGGCCATGCCGGGGCGGCATCGCGCATCGGCGGCGCCGGTTCGGACATTCAGGCCGCCGGCCCGGCGCGCGAGGGCACCACCGGCGCCTATCGCGGCGCCCAAGGCCTGGATGCCAAATACATCGCCGAGATCGAGAAGCAGTTCGGCTTCGACAAGGCAGCGCACCAGCGTTTCCTGATCATGGTCGGCAATTACCTGACCTTCGATTTCGGCAAAAGCTTCTATCGCGACGTGCCGGTGGTCGATCTGGTGCTGGAAAAGATGCCGGTGTCGGTGTCGCTGGGCCTGTGGACCACCTTGATCATCTATCTGGTGTCGATCCCGTTGGGCATCGCCAAGGCCCGGCGTGACGGCGGCACTTTCGACGTCGCCACCTCGTGGGCGGTGATCGTCGGCTATGCCGTGCCGGGCTTCCTGTTCGCCATCATGCTGATCGTGCTGTTCGCCGGCGGGCGTTATGTCCAGTGGTTCCCCTTAAAGGGCCTGACCGGGCCGGACTGGGACACTCTGTCGGCAGGGGGCAAGGTCCTGGATTACCTGTGGCACCTGACGCTGCCGGTCGCCGCCATGGTCATCGGCGGCTTCGCCAGCCTGACCATGCTGACCAAGAACTCGTTCCTGGAAGAGATCAACAAGCAATATGTGATCACCGCCAGGGCCAAGGGCCTGACCGAAAACCAGGTGCTTTACCGCCACATCTTCCGAAACGCCATGCTGCTGGTGATCGCCGGCTTTCCGTCGGCGCTGGTCGGCATCTTGTTCGCCTCGTCGATTCTGATCGAGATCATCTTTTCGCTGGACGGCTTGGGCCTGTTGGGCTTCGAGGCGGTCAGCAACCGCGACTATCCGGTGATGTTCGGCACCCTTTACCTGTTCACCCTGCTGGGGCTGGTGCTGAACCTGATCGGCGACCTGATGTATCACTGGGTCGATCCGCGCATCGATTTCGGGCGGAGGGGCGAATGACCCCGTTGACCCGGCGCCGCCTTGAAACCTTTTGCCGCAACCGTCGCGGCTTCTGGTCCTTGTGGATCTTCCTGGCCGTGCTGGCCCTGTCGCTGGCGGCCGAGCTGATCGCCAACGATCGCCCGATCCTGGTGCGTTATGACGGCGCCTTCTATGTGCCGATGATCAAGGATTATCCGGAAGTCACCTTCGGGGGCGACTTCAAGACCGCCACCGATTACCGCGACCCCACCGTCGCCGAACTGATCGATGCCAAGGGCTGGGCGCTGTGGCCGCCGGTGCGCTATTCCTTCGGCACCATCAATTACCTTGAACCGCGTCCCCATCCGGCCCCGCCCGGCGGCGGCAACTGGCTGGGCACCGACGACCAGGGCCGCGACGTGCTGGCCCGGCTGATCTATGGGCTCAGGCTGTCCTTGCTGTTCGGCCTGGCCCTGACCCTGGTCAGTTCCGTCCTGGGCGTGGCGGCTGGTGCGGTGCAGGGCTATTTCGGCGGCCGGGTCGATCTGGTCGGCCAGCGTTTCCTGGAAATCTGGGGCGGCCTGCCGCATCTGTTGATCCTGATCATCGTCGCCTCGGTGATCTCTCCCGGCTTCTGGACCTTGCTGGCGGTGATGCTGCTGTTTTCCTGGACCAATCTGGTCGGCGTGGTCCGGGCCGAGTTCCTGCGGGCGCGCAATTTCGACTATGTCCGCGCCGCCCGGGCCTTGGGCATGAACGATGCCCGCATCATGGTCCGCCACGTCCTGCCCAACGCCGCCGTCGCCACGCTGACCTTCATGCCGTTCATCCTGAACGGCTCGATCGTGTCGCTGACGGCGCTGGATTTCCTGGGTCTCGGCCTGCCGCCGGGCTCGCCGTCGCTGGGCGAGCTGTTGAGCCAGGGCAAATCCAACCTGCACGCGCCCTGGCTGGGCATCACCGGCTTCCTGCTGGTGGCGGTGATCCTGTCCTTGCTGGTGTTCATCGGCGAGGCGGTGCGCGATGCCTTCGACCCCAGGAAGACCACATGACCCTGCCCCCGCTGCTGGAAGTCACCGATCTCTGCGTCCGTTTCGGCCAGGGCGACGGCGCGGTCGATGCGGTCAAGGGCATCGGCTTCACCCTGGAACGGGGCGAGACCCTGGCGCTGGTGGGCGAGTCCGGTTCGGGCAAGTCGGTGACCGCGTTGTCGATCCTGCAATTGCTGCCCTATCCGCGGGCAAGCCATCCCGGCGGCTCGATCCGCCTGAACGGGCAGGAACTGGTGGGCGCGCCCGAGCCGGTGATGCGCGCCGTGCGTGGCGACCGCGTCGCCATGGTGTTCCAGGAACCGATGACCAGCCTGAACCCACTGCATTCCATCGCGGCGCAGGTGGGCGAGGTCCTTGAAATCCATAAGGGCCTGCAGGGCGATGCCTTGCGCGCCCGGGTGGTCGAGCTTTTGACCCTGGTCGGCCTGCCCAACCCGGAACGCCGGCTTGCGGCGCTTCCGCACGAACTGTCGGGCGGCCAGCGCCAGCGGGTGATGATCGCCATGGCCCTGGCCTGCGAGCCCGACATCCTGATCGCCGACGAGCCGACCACCGCGCTGGACGTCACCATCCAGGCGCAGATCCTGGCGCTGTTGAAGGATCTGCAGGCGCGCTTAGGCATGGCGCTGTTGTTCATCACCCACGATCTGGGCATCGTCCGGCGCATGGCCGACCGGGTTTGCGTCATGAACCAGGGCGAGATCGTCGAGACCGGTCCGGTCGAGCAGGTGTTCACCGCGCCGGCCCATCCCTATACCGTCCGCCTGCTGGCCGCCGAGCCCAAGGGCCGACCGCCGGCCCGCGACGATGCGGCCGAACCGGTCCTGGAACTTACCGATCTCAGGGTCCATTTCCCGTTGAAGGCCGGCATCTGGGGCCGCACCATCGACCACGTCAAGGCGGTCGACGGGGTGTCGCTGACGCTGCGCCGCGGGCGCACCTTGGGGGTGGTGGGCGAATCCGGGTCGGGCAAGACCACCCTGGGGCTGGCGCTGTTGCGGCTGCAAGACAGCCAGGGCGCGATCCGCTTCGACGGCACCGACCTGCAGGGACTGCCGGCCGGCCGGCTGCGGCCGCTGCGCCGGCACATGCAGATGGTGTTCCAGGACCCCTATGGGTCGTTAAGCCCGCGCCTGTCGGTGGCCCAGATCATCGGCGAGGGTCTTGAGGTCCACCACATCGGCGCCGATGCGGCCGAGCGGCGCGCCCTGATCGACCAGGCCCTGACCGAGGTCGGCCTGGACCCGGCCACCGCCGACCGTTATCCCCATGAATTCTCGGGCGGTCAGCGTCAGCGCATCGCCATCGCCCGCGCCCTGGTGCTGAAGCCGAAATTGATGGTGCTGGACGAGCCGACCAGCGCGCTGGACGTCTCGGTGCAGGCGCAGATCGTCGATCTGTTGCGCGACCTGCAAATCCGGCATGGCATCGCCTATCTGTTCATCAGCCACGATTTGCGCGTAGTGCGTGCCCTGGCCGACGAGGTGATGGTGATGAAGGATGGATTGGTGGTCGAGGCCGGCCCGGCCGAAACGCTGTTTCAGGCGCCCCGGACCGATTACACCCGCGCCCTGATGGCGGCGGCCTTCGACCTGAGTGTGGTGTGATGGCCGACCAGGGGGCGGACGGCGAAATCCCCTGGTGATCAGCCCGCCGACAGCGGCCTGAAGGCGACGAAGGTCATGTCGTCGCGGCGGCGTTCGTCGCCGCGCCATTGGCCCAGGCGCTGGAACAGCAGATCCATCTGCTCGGTCAGCGGCCGGTCGGCATTCTCGGCCAGCATCTGCTGCAGGCGGCGGCGTCCGAACAGACGGCGGTTCTCGCCGCCGACCTGGTCGATCACCCCGTCGGTGAACAGATAGAACGCGGTGCCCGGCTCGCAGGCCAATTGGTGCGAGGTAAAGCGGTAATCCTCGGGGCTGTCCTGATAGCCTAGGCTCATGCGGTCGCCGCGCAGCAGCTCGATCTCGCCGCCCTTGCCCACCAGCAAGGGCAGGTTGGCGCCGGCCCAGGTGACGGTGCCGGAACCGCGATCGATCACGCAGATGCCGGCATCCAGGCCGTCATTGGACACCGCCGTCTCGCGGTCCTGGCGCAACGCCGATTTCACCAGCCGGTTCAACTGGGTCAAAATCTCGGCCGGGTCGTCGTGGCCGTGATGGTGCAGCACGCGCGAGAAGCTGGACGCCACCACCGCCGTCATGAAGGCGCCGGGCACGCCGTGGCCGGTACAGTCCATCACCGCGATGACGCCGCGATTGCCGAAGGTGCCGGCCCAGTAATAATCGCCGCCGACCATGTCCAGCGGTTGCCAGCCGATGGCCAATTCATCCACCAGCCCGGCCAGCGCGCCCTGGTCGGGCAGCAGCGCGGTCTGAATGCGGCTGGCATAACGGATGCCGTCATTGATATCGCGCGAGGCACGTTCCAGCTCGGCGTTGGCGATGTTCAGCTGGGCCAGGGCGCGTTCCACCCCTTCCTTCTCGCGGGCCAGCTCGGCGGTGCGCTCGGCGACGCGGCGCTCCAGCGTGCGGGCCAGGCTGGCCAGCTCGCCCTCGGCCTTGTCGCGGGCGTCCAGGTTGGATTGCGCCCCCGTCAACATGGCGTTGACATTGCCGACCAGCAGCCCCAGCTCGTCGCGGTCGTGGTGGCGCGGCAGGCTGACCAGGGCGGCGCCGGGCTTCGACGGGTCGACCCGGCCGATCGCCGCCGAGATCCTCAAAAGCGGTTTGGTGATCAGGATGTAGAAGACCGCCACCATCAGCACGCACAGCAGGGTGGCCCGCACCGCACCGGACCAGATGGTGGCGGTGACCTGGCTGAGCCAGCTATTCATCAAGGTGTTGGAATCCAGGGTCAGTTCCAACGTGCCGACGGTGGTCAGGCTGCCGTCGGGGGCGCGTGATTCCAGGGTCTGGCGGTGGCGGGTGACGTCGCCGAACAGCCGTTCGGCGGTGTCCGGCATCGGCGACACCGTCTTGGCCCGCACCATATGGCCCAGATTGCCGCCGAAATTGTCGAGAAGCCGCACCTCGGTCACCGCCTCGGCGCGGAACAGCCCGCCCACCACCTCGCCGGCCAGGTCGGCCGACAATTGATAGGCGGCCTCGATGGCCAGGCCGCGCACCAACTGCAGGTCGTCCTGGGTGGATTGCAGCGTGCGGGCGTGCAGGCGCTGATATTCGGCGTAAAGTTCCCAGCCGCTGATGCCCAGCCCGACGCCCAGGGCGATCACCAGGGTCGCGAAGGCCTGCTTGAACGACAATCCGTCAAGCACCCCCACCTGCCCGGGCGGCCGGGCAGTGAGCGGATCAGACGGAGAGGGGGCGGGCTGCAAGCGGGAGATTTCCATCGACGGAGGGGCCTGGTCGAGACCCCTCCATAGATAGCGCGTTTTGGCCCCGGCGCAAACAGCCGCCGGTTATTTGCTCAACACCTTCGGCACGTGATTGGTCCGCAGTCGGAAGGCGTCGGGCATGCCCGAACCCAACAGCGGGCGCAGATACATGCGAAAGGCGTCGGTGACGCCGTTGCCCTCGGCGTTGATGAATTCGTCCTCCATCACCCGGGTCTTGCCGGCCACCGCTTCCAGCGGCTGCAGCTTGTACTCGACCGAATAGAAGCCGGTGCGCTCGATCGCCACCGAGCCGTCCTGCTGGCCCCACATGGCGTATTGCACGGCCTTCTCGCCGACCTCGCGGGCCTCGCGCTGGTCGACGTCGGAAACGCAGCCGACGAAGGACCGTTGCAGATAGCCGAAGGTGTCGGCGCGCACCCGTTTGATGCCCAGCTTGGTCTTGATCTCCTCGGCCAGCAGGTCGCCCAGGGCGCCGGTGCCCGACAGCTGGACGTTGCCGTGGGCGTCGTGTTCGACCTCCTTGGCCAGTTGGGTGATGATCGGCTGGCCCTTGTCGTCGTGGATGCCTTCCGACACAGCGATGACGCAGCGGCCGTACTTATCCTGGGTGGCCTTGACGTCGGCCAGGAACTTGTCGAGCACGAAGGTCCGTTCCGGCACATAGATCAGGTGCGGGCCGTCATCGGGGAACTTCTTGCCCAGCGCCGAGGCGGCGGTCAGGAAGCCGGCATGGCGACCCATCACCACGGCCAGATAGACGCCGGTCAGAGCGGCATTGTCCAGATTGGCGCCCATGAAGCCCTGCGCCACGAAGCGCGCCGCCGACGGGAAGCCCGGGGTGTGGTCGTTGCCGACCAGATCGTTGTCGATGGTCTTGGGGATGTGGATGCAGCGCAACGGATAGCCGGCGCGGCGGGCTTCTTCCGAGACGATCCTGACGGTGTCGGACGAATCGTTGCCGCCGATATAGAAGAAATAGGCGATGCCGTGCGCCTGCAGGACCTTGAAGATTTCCTGGCAATATTTGAGGTCGGGCTTGTCGCGGGTCGAGCCCAGCGCCGAGGACGGCGTACCGGCGACCATTTCCAGGTTGTGGGTGGTTTCCTGGGTGAGATCCAGGAAGTCCTCGTTGATGATGCCGCGCACGCCGTGATAGGCGCCGTAGACCAGATCGACGTTGCGGAATTTTCTGGCCTCGAGCACGACGCCGGCCATGCTTTGGTTGATGACCGCAGTCGGCCCGCCACCTTGGGCCACCAGCACCTTACCGTGCAACATGGGACCTCCCTTTCTGCCTTGTCTTTGTCTTTTCAGTGTGTTCGCCGATGACGATAGGCCCTATCGCGGCGCAGCAACCAGGGGGAAAATGATCTCTGATTCTTCTGAGTGGGGAGGCTTTAGGAAACGAGCCGCCCCTTCGGGCGACGGCCGGGCGGGTGCGCCGTCCCCACCCGCTCGATCACCCTCTTGCCGACGACAGGCCAAGACGACATAATGCCGGTCCCTTCGGGGATGCGGGTGTAGCTCAATGGTAGAGCAGAAGCTTCCCAAGCTTACGACGAGGGTTCGATTCCCTTCACCCGCTCCAAGCGCTTCTCTCAACGTTTTCAACACGTTAGAGAGACAGTCCGCCGGGTGATAAGCTCCCAAACACCCCTGAATCAGCCGCTTTGTCACAGTTTTGGCACAGCGAGGCTCGATTCAACCTTGGCAAGCATCAGAAAACGCTCGGGAAATTGGCAGGTTCAGGTACGCCGCGCCGATCAAAAAACCATTTCGCGCACATTCGCGAAGAAGGTTGATGCGGTCGCGTGGGCGCGTGGCAAGGAGGCTGAACTCGATGTTGCCGAGCAGCCCGAACACGTGGTCGAACTGGCGACCACCACGCTCGCTGACCTGATCGAACGGTATCGCGATACGGTGACCCCGAACAAGAAGAGTGCATATCAAGAGCGGTATCGGCTAAATCGCCTGCTGCGGCACTCCGTCTGCAAACTGACCTTGGATCGGCTGACCACAGGTGCCTTCTCGCCCAGGAGCGGCTAGGTCAGGACGGCGACTGGCAGCAGGCGGTCGAGGACGCCATGGCGGAATTCACCAGCCTGGAAGCCGGTGAGTTCGATAGCGTCCGTTGGTTCGCGACTGGTGTCCTGACCGGGATGTTGGCGCTGCGCCTGTACACGGGGCAGCGGGCATCATGACCAGCTACTTCCACACCACGTCCAAGAGATTGGCGAAGCGGGTGTGGGAGGCATTGGGCGGGACAATTCGGCATATCCGGCAGACCGGGGAGGTACGGTACGACCATGGGGTACTCCCTCCGCTCGTCCAGTTCCCGGATATCCTTTTGAGGTTCGGGAGGGGCTTTCGATTGGCGAATGGCCATCACCAGCTCAATGAGGACAGCCGCATCATTCAGCATGGAAAACAGCTCTTTGATCGCATTGACAAGCGTGGTCGCCGTGATGACGCGCTGGTCACCCTGGGGATCGCGAAAGAGACGATCGATCGCATTTCCGATCGGTGTCCACGCGCCGAGCGCCATGCCGATCAAAACTGCATAGTGAATATCATCGTGGCCACATTCGGCGCTGGTCATCTCAAGGGCCTCAAGCCTCCGAATGGTCAGCTCGAGTTCTTCCCGTAAGGCGCCGGCGTTCTGCCAGCTTTCCTCGGATGACAGAGAATTACGGTGACAGTGCACTAAATACCCAGACTCAGTGCATCATAACACCTTGATTTCAAACAAGAGAAGGTTCGCCGCTAGCCTCCTCCCACCCGCCACTTTCCTTTCGAAACAGTCCCCAACGGGGGCTTTTTCATGGGCCTGCGGGATTTTTCCAACCAGTCCGGGTCGCGCGCGGGTGCGCGCACGAGGCCTTGGCCTGTCCCGCGGCCGGCGAATGCTGCGCTGCCCCGCTTCGGGTCGCGCCACCCGACAAAAAAGCCGCGCCCCGAGGGGTGCGGCTTTTTGCTGTCGGCCTGAAACGCCGACGGTCAGTTGATGGTGGCGGGGGCGGTCTCGTCGGTCGTCGCCTCGATCACCGCAGCCTGGGCCACCGGGGCGGCGGGCGCGGGCAGGGCGGCGCCGTTGCTCTTCTTCGGAGCCTCGGCGGCGGCCTCGGCCGGGGCGCCGGCATTCTTGCGGGCGAAATGGCCTTCGACCTCGGCGCCGGCCTCGATCTCCAGGCTGCAATGGGTGATGTCGCCGATCACCTTGGCGGAATGGGCGATCGAGATGGTGGTGGCGGTGATCTTGCCGCGCAGTTCGCCGTGCACATGCACGGTCTCGGCGGTCACCTCGCCGGAAATGCGGGCCCCTTCGCCGACCACCAGATTCTGACAGGCGATATCGCCTTCGACCTGGCCGTCGATCTGCATCTCGCCCTGGGTGAAGATGTCGCCGACGATACGGACGTCGGGACCGATCACCGACAGCGGGACTGCCGATTTGGCGTGGCCGCCGCCCATGGGGTTGACCTTAGCGAGCTTTCGGAACATCACGACCTGCCGAGATGAATTTGACCGGGTCCTTGGGAGCATTGTTGACGCGCACTTCATAGTGCAGATGCGCGCCGGTGGAACGCCCGGAATTGCCCACCAAGCCAATGACCGTCGAGCGCGTCACCTTCTGGCCGTCCTTGACCTTGATGCGCGACAGATGGGCGTAGCGGCTGGAAATGCCGTTGCCATGGTCGATCTCGACGGTGTTGCCGTAGCGGTCCCATGGTTCGGCCAGGGTGATGATGCCGTCGCCGGCGGCATAGACCGGCGTGCCGATCGGTGCGCCCAGATCGACGCCTTCATGGATGCCGCTGCGATTGTTCAGCGGATCGTTGCGGGTGCCGTAGCCGCTGTTGAATTCATAGCCGCCGCGGATTGGCTCGGCCAGCGGCAGGCGCTGCAAGGTGGCCTTGACGCCCTTCCATTGGGCCATCCGCTCGACCAGCGCGCCCATGCTGACATCTTCCACCGCGCCGGCCGGGGCCGGGATGAACGGGCCGCCCAGACCGGGCGAACGCTTGGCCTGCGACAGCACGCGGGCCGGGTCCAGTCCCAGCTTGGAAATCTGCTTCTCGGTCTCGGCGATGCGCGAGCCGGCGGCATCCGAGGTCTTTTCGATGGCCTTGACCGAGGTGTTGCGCAGCCGCTCGAGCGAGGCTTCCAGCTCGCGCACCTGGTCGCGCACGGCGCCGGCCTCGTTGGCGCCGGGCTGGCCCTTTTCGTCATAGGCCGGTTCCGGCACCACGCGGCCGCGCGCCAAAGCCGGCGCGCCCTTGCCGGGGCGGTCCTTGGCCAGGGCGTCGTTGGATTCCGCCAGGGTCTTCAGGTTGGTGTGGACGGTATCGACCTCGCGGGCGATGTCGCCGACCAGCCGCTCGGCCGAGTTCAGGCGGTGCTGGGCGGCGCGGTACGACGCCATCATCTCTTCCAGCGTGCGTTCCTTGGCGGCCAGTTCGTCGGGCTGGCGGGTCAGCAAAGTGGTGGCGGTGCCGGCCCAGAAGGCCAGGGCGGCGACGCTGGCCACCAGCATCAGCTGGCGCTTGCGAGTCACGGTGAAATGTTCGGCGCTGCCATCCGGGCGGCGCACAAAGACCTGCCACTCGGGCAGAATCTGCGCTGCCAGGCGTTTTGCGATCTTGGAGTTTTTACCCCTCGCGATGAGGCCCAGTTTCCTGTCCACCACCTTGGTATCTTCCCCCTGCCGTGTCGCGGATGTTGGATTCTCTGGTACGGCGATGGCGAGTGTACTCAGGCGATGTGCGTTAATCTATAGGTAATGACTCCAAACGATCGGTTAATTCGAAAAGCTTGATGTCACCTGCCTTCCCGCCACCATGCGGCCAGGATTGCACCAAGTGATAGGAACAAAAGCAAGATGGGTGTGAAAAAGGGAACATCGCGAGCGCCGGTGACGACGAATTCGTCGCGGGCGACCACGCCGATCCAGCCATTTCCGGCGGTCGCGCCGCCGCCCGCGACGCGGCGGATGTCGGGAATGCCGTCCTTGGCGAGCTGGGTGGTCGAGCCCCGGCTGGCCGCCGCGATCGGGGCCAGGATGGCGGCGGTGGCGGTCAGTTCGCCCATTTCCAGCGGGCTGGCCCCGCCATGCGCCGCCACGGTGTGGAAGGCGCCGGCGCTGATCCGCCACAAGCCTGGCTGATCGGCCGGCAGGCTGGCGTGGAACGCGCCGTCGGTCCCTGGGACCAGGGGATGGTCGGCACTGCTGCCGTCGGGGCGGGTGACGGTGATCGGGCCGGCCTGGTCGGCCAGGGTGCGCCGGGTCACCTCCAGCCGGCCGGCGCGGATCTCGGCGGCCAGCGCCTCCTCCTCCAGTTCGGGCTCCTGCATCAGCCAATGGGCCAGCCGGCGCAGCAATTCGTCGTGCGGGCCGCCGCCCTCGTGGCCGCGGGCCCACAGCCAGGCGGTGTCCGACAGCAGCAGGCCGACGCGGCCTTCGCCCACCCGGTTCAGCACCAACAGCGGCCGGCCGTCGGTGCCGGTCAGCACGGTCTGGCCCGCGCTGGGCCCCACCGCGATTTGGCGCACCCACGGCCCCCAGCCGGCTTCCGCCGCCGCCAGCGGGCCGCTGACCGGGTGGCGCCGCCCGATCTCGGCCAGGCGCGGGCGGAAGCTTTTCTCGATGACCTGGCCGGTGGGGGCAGCCGGCAGCACCGCGCCCAGCGAGGATTCCGAAAGCGCGCCGGGCTCGGCGAATTCCGGCCCCACCGACACCAGAAGTGCTCCGCCCTTGCGGACGTAATCGGCCAGCGCCTGGTAATAGCCGCCGGTCAGGATGCCGCGGCCGCGATAGCGATCGAACACCACCAGATCGAAGTCGGGCAGCTTTTCCTCGAACAATTCGCGGACCGGGAAGGTGATCAGCGACAATTCGCGGATCGGCGTCAGATCGTCCTTTTCCGGCGGGCGCAGGATGGTGAAATGGACCAGATCGACCGAGGGGTCGGCCTTCAGCAGGTTGCGCCAGGCCCGCTCGCCGGCATGGGGCTCGCCCGAGACCAGCAGCACCTTCAGCCGGTCGCGCACCCCCGACACCGAGACCAGTTGGCGGTTGTTGGCGTCGGACAGCTCGCCGGCGGCCGCCTCGGCGGCCAGCTCGACCAGATTGGTCCCGCCATGGCGGATGGGGATATCCAAATGCAGGTCGCGATTGACCGGCTGGGCCGAATCGATCAGCGGGGTGCCGTCGATGGCGACAGTCAGCCGCACCGGGGCCGTCTGGCCGGGATCGTCGATGCGCAGCGTGATCGGTGCACTTTTGCCGACCAGGGCGAAGCCGGGCTGGCGGACGATGGTCAGGCGGCGGTCGCGTTCGGTGGCGGTGCCGGTCAGCAGGACGTGCAGGGGCGCGTCCAGGCGGGGCGGGGGGCTGGCATCGTGGATGCGGCCGTCGGTGATGGCGACGATGCCGGCCAGCCGGCGCCGTCCGATCTCGGCCAGGGCGCGGTCGGCGGCTTCGAACAGGCGGGTGCCCTGGTCGGTGCCGGCCACCCGCTCGACCCGGACCTCAAGGTTGGGCAGGCGGGCCAGGCGCTCGCGCACCCCAGCCAGCGCCGCTTCGGCGCGCTCGGCCCGGCCGTCGATGCGGTTGGACGGGCTGTCATCCATCAGCACCAGGGCGATGTCGGGCAGGGATTGGCGCTCGGCCACCGTCAGGCGCGGGCCGGCCAGGGCGGCGGTCAGCACGGCGAACAAGGCCAGCCGCCACCAGGCACCCCGGGCGCGCCGCAGCACCGCGAAGGCGGCGACGGCCAGGAAGGCCAAGGCCAGCACCGCCAGGTGCGACCAGTCCAGCAGCGGCGCGAAATGCAGGCTGGCGTTCATCGGCCCAGCCTTTCCAGGATCGCCGGCAGGTGGACCTGATCGGCCTTGTAATTGCCGGTCAGGGCGTACATCACCAGATTGACGCCGAAGCGCAGCGCCATCTCGCGTTGGCGCTCGCCGCCGGGGACGCAGGCGTAAAGCGGGCGGTCGCGCTCGTCGGTGGCCCAGGCGCCGGCCCAATCGTTGGCCCCGGCCACCACCGGCGACACGCCGTCCTGGCCGCCGGCGCGGGGATCGCCGACCCAGGCAGTCCCGTTCCACCGCCCGGGCAACTCGCGCAGCAGATAGAACGAGCGGGTCAGCACATGTTCCGGCCCGACCGGCACCAGGCCGGGCAAGGCCAGATCGGCGGTGAGCGCACGGGCGCCGTCGGCCTCGCCGCCGGCATTGGTTCCGTCGCCGGCACTGTCCAGCACGATCATGCCGCCGGCCCGCAGATAGGCGGTCAGGCGGGCGATGGCCGCCGGCGAGGGCGGCTTTTGCGCCACCCCCACCGGCCAATAGATCAGCGGGTAGAGATGGACCGGGTCGGATTCGAGATCAAGGCCGACCGGTGCGGCCAGCCGGGCGGTCGAGCGTTGGCCGACCAGCTTCGACAAGGCCTTCAGACCGGCGGCACTTTTGCGGTCGGTCTCGCCGTCATGGGTGCGCACCCAGGCCAGCCGGGTCGACAACGCCGCCTCGGGCGGGGCGGGATCGGCGGCTTGGGCTGGCAGGGCGGCGGCGGTCAAGGCGAAGGCCGCCAGCACCGCGCGGGTCAGCAGGCCGCGCAGACCCAGCGACACGATCAGGTCCAGCAGGACCAGCAGGCCGGCGGCCAGCAGCAGCGGCCCGCGCAGGTCGCGCTCGCCGGGCTTTTGGCTCGACAGCGCGGCGGATTTCACCCCGGGCACCGCCGTCAGCGGGCGCAAGGGTCCGATCAGCGGCGCCAGATTGACCGCCTGGCGCCAGGGGCCGGAGCCGTAGAAGCCGGGCGGGTGGCGCGGTCCGGCCGGCGCGCCCTCGGGCCGGGCCACCGCCAGCGGGCCGGGCGGGGTCAATCGGCCGAAACCGTCCAGCGTCTCGATGGGCATGGCCGGCCCGGCCGGCCGATCGGCGACCAGGCCGGTGGACAAGTGGGTCAGCCGGCGGGTCATCTCGACGAACAGGCCGGACAGCGGCAGGTTGCTCCATTCGGCGTTGGCGGTGGTGTGGATCAGCGCCAGCCAGCCCTTGCCCTGGCGCCGTCCGGTCACCAGCGGCGTGCCGTCGGCCAGGCTGGCCCAGGTCCGTTCGGCCAGGTCCGGCACCGGCTCGGCCAGCACCTGCGAGGCGACGCGGATGTCGGGATCGGCGGCCAGTCCGGCGAAGGGGCCGTGATCGGGGAATGCGGCCAGGCCTTGCGGATTGGTCCAGCTCATGGCGCCGCCCAGGCTGCGGCCGCCATTGCGCAAGGCCACCGGGGCCAGCGGGTCGGCGGTGGCCCGGACAGCGATGGTACTGCCAGCGATAGCGCGCGCGGTCTCGGGGCCGGCGAAGCGGACCAGCACGCCGCCGGCCTCGACCCATTCGGTCAGCCGGCGAGTCATGCTGGCCGAGGGCGGCGGCAGATCGGCCAGCACCAGCATCGCCACGCCGCGATCCATCAGGGTGCCGACCTCGCCGCGATGCAGGTCGGCGAACGGCGCCAGGGCGCGTTCCAGGTAATAAAGCGGCGCCAGCAGCGGCACCGCCGCCTCGTCCAGCGCCACCAGTCCGACCGGGCGACGGCGCCAGCGTTCATCCAGCAAGGCGGTGGTGCCGGCCCCCATCATCCCATCGACATCCAGCCGGGCCACCTGGTTCCTTAGGTCGGCCGGCAGGCGGATCTCGACGGTCGCCTCGGTGCGGCCGGCCGGCAATTCGGTCTCGGCGCGGGCCAGCACCCGCCCGGCCGGATCGGCGGCCCGGACGGCGATGCGCTCGGGCTCGGGCAGGGCCTGGGCGCGGACCAGCCGGGCGGTCAGGCGGTCGGCGGCGCCCGATTCCTCGGGCGGGGACAGCAGCAGGGGCGCGCGGCCGAACACCAGCTCGACGCCGCCGCCCAGGGTTTGCAGCGCCCGCATCAGCTCTTGGCCGGCGCCGTCTTCCAGCCCGTCGGTCAGCCAGACGACTTCGGTGACAGTGTCGCGCGACCATGCCGCCACCGCCTTTCGCACCTCGGCCCGCGCCGTCGGCCACGGCTTCGGTTCCAGCGCGGCCAGGCGCGCCAGCGCCTCGGTGGCGGTCAGCCAATCGTCGGACAGGAACGGCGGCGCGGTGGCGACCAGGCGAACCGGCCGGCCCAGGCGGTCGGCCTGGCGCAGGATCGTCTCGGCGAAGGATTGGCGGTCGCGCCAGTCGGCGGCCGCCGCCCAGCCATCGTCGATCACCAGCACCAGCGGCGAGTTGGCGTGGTGTGCGCGCGGATGGGCCACCGGCCCGGCGGCGGCGGCTACCAGCAAGATCACCGCCAGCAGGCGCAGTGCCAGCATCCACCACGGCGTGCGCGCCGTGCTGTCCTCGGCCGAACCCAGCACGGCCAGCAGGGCCAGCGGCGGGAAGGATTGGAGCCGCGGTGCGGGCGGCAACAGGCGCAGCAGCAGCCACAGGATCGGAGCCAGGGCCAGCGCCCCCAAGGCCCACGGCGCGGTGAAGCCGATGGCGCCCAGCTCTAGCATGGCAGGCCGTTTCGCGGCGACGCCAGCCGGCGGTAAAGGGCCAGCAGGGCGGTCTGTGGCGGCTGGTCGCTATGGTGGCAGGAAAAGCTCCAGCCGGCGGCGCGGGCGATGGCCACCAATCCGTCGCGGTGGGCGGTCATCCGCTGCTGGTAGCCATCGCGCAGGTCCTGCGCCCGCCGGGCCAGGAACTCGGCGCCGCTTTCCGGGTCGGTGAAGCGGATGCGGCCGTCGAACGGCAGGGTTTCCTCGGCCGGGTCCAGCACCTGCAACAGGTGGCCGCCGGCCCGGCCGCCGGCCCAGGCGCGGACCCGGGCGGCGATCATGTCCAACGGCTCGAGGAAATCCGACACCAGCACCATCTCGACGCCCTTGGGCGGCGGGGCGGCGGGCGGCGCGGGCGTTGCCGCCAGCGCGGCGGCCAAGCGCGACAGGGCCTGCGGCCCGTGGCCGGTCGGCAGCCAGCCGGCGGCGGCCACCCGTTCGCCGCCGCGCAGCAGGCAGGCGGCCAAGGCCAGGGTCAGCACCAGGGCGCGTTCGGCCTTGGTCGGCAGGTTCGGATCCGAGCGCCATTCCATCGAGGCGGTGCCGTCGCACCACAGCCACACCGTCTGGGCGGCAGCCCACTCGGTCTGGCGCACGAACAGGTCCTGGCCGCGCGCCGATTGCCGCCAGTCGATGGCCGAGGCCGGGTCGCCGGTCTGGGCATGGCGGAACTGCCAGAAGGATTCGCCCGGTCCGGCCCGGCGTCGCCCATGTGCGCCGCCGGTCACGGCGGCGGCCACCCGTTCGGCCGCCACCAGCAAGGGCGGCAGCCGGGCGGCCAATTGCCGGGCGGCGCCCTCGGTGGTCACCCGATGGTCTCGATCAGGCGGGCGATGATGTGACCGACGCTGATGCCGTCGGCGCGGGCGGCGAAGCCCACCGCCATGCGATGGCGCAGCACCGGCGGGGCCAGGGCGACGACGTCGTCGACCGACGGCGACGGCCGGCCGTCCAACAGGGCGCGGGCGCGGGCGGCCAGCATCAGCGCTTGGGCGGCACGCGGGCCGGGACCCCAGGCGACGTGGCGGCGCACTTCATCCAGGGCCGAGGTCTCGGGCCGGCCGGCGCGGACCAGGGCCAGGATCGCCTCGACCACGCTTTCGCCGACCGGCAGGCGGCGCACCAGATCCTGCGCCTCCACCAGTTCGGCGGCGGTCAGGACCGCCTGCGGCGGCGCCTCGGCCGGGCCGGTGGTGGCGATCAGCATGTGGCGCTCGGCCGCAAGGTCGGGATAGCCGACATCGATCTGCAGCAGGAAACGATCCAGTTGCGCCTCGGGCAGCGGATAGGTGCCTTCCTGCTCCAGCGGGTTCTGGGTGGCGACGACGTGGAACGGCTTGGGCAAATCGTGGTAATGGCCGGCCACCGAGACGCGGCCTTCCTGCATCGCCTGCAGCAGCGCCGATTGGGCGCGCGGGCTGGCGCGGTTGATCTCGTCGGCCATCAGAAGCTGGCAGAACACCGGCCCCTTCAGGAAGCGGAAGGCCCGCGCCCCGCCGGCCGCCTGCTCCAGCACTTCCGAGCCCAGGATGTCGGCCGGCATCAGATCGGGGGTGAACTGCACCCGCTTGTCGGTCAATCCCAGGGTGATCCCCAACGTCTGCACCAGCCGGGTCTTGGCCAGGCCGGGCACGCCGATCAACAGGGCGTGACCCCCCGCCAGCAGCGTGATAAGTGTCTCGTCGATGACTCGATCCTGGCCGAAGATGACGCGGCCGATCGCCGCGCGGGCCTCGGCCATGCGGGCGGCGGTGGTTTCGAGCGCTTTGACGGTTTCGTCCGGGGCGGAGATGATGGTCAAGAAGGCAAACCTCGTGGGGCGACCGGTGGACCCGGGTGATTGCGGCGATCTGGGGATTCATATCGACCGAACCGGGCGTTGGTTTTACCACGGCTCTTCGATCGATCGCAAAGAGATGGTCTGCCTGTTCGCCCAGATGATGAGCCGTGACGCCGATGGCCGCTATTGGCTGATCAGCCCGGGCGAGAAGGGCACCATCACCGTCGAGGACGTTCCCTTCCTGGCGGTCGAGCTGTTCACCGGCGGCTCGGGCCGCGAACAGGTGGTCAGCTTTCGCACCAATGTCGATGATCTGGTGACGGTCGATCAGGACCATCCGATCTACTTCGCCGATTGCCCCCAGACCGGGGAAGTGGTTCCCTATGTGACGGTGCGCGATGGTCTGGACGCGCGTCTGACCCGGCCGGTCTATTACGAACTGGTGGCGCTGGGCTTCGAGGAACGGTTCGACGACGAAGAATTGTACGGATTATGGAGCAGCGGGACGTTCTTTCCCCTGGGGCGGCTGACCGACCCCGACTGACCCTGGCAGACATCCGCCAGCGGCTGGGGCGCGGCCGTAATCCGGCTGCGCGGGGCGACGTTCATCTCGAACGCCAGATCGACGGCCCCGATGCTCCGGGCCGGGCCGCGCTGATGGATGGAAGCGAACCCACCCCCGCCGCCGTGCTGGTGCCGCTGGTCGAGCATCCCGAAGGCTTCACCGTCTTGTTGACCCAGCGCACCGAGCATCTGGCCCACCATCCCGGCCAGATCAGCTTTCCCGGCGGCCGGCTGGAACCGGCCGACCAGGGCGATTCCGTCACCTGCGCGCTGCGTGAAACCGAGGAAGAGATCGGCCTGCCGGCGTCACGCGTCACCATCCTGGGTCGGCTGGACGATTACGTCACCGGCACCGGCTTCATCATCACGCCCGTCGTCGGCGTGATCACGCCGCCGGTGGTGACCAATGCCGACCCGTTCGAGGTCGCCGAGGTGTTCGAGGTGCCGCTGCACTTCCTGCTCGATCCCGAAAACCACAAGCTGCACCGCCGCATCGTCGAGGGCCGCCACCGCCCGTTCTGGTCGATGACCTGGGAACAGCGGATGATCTGGGGCGCCACCGCCGGCATGCTGGTCAATTTGTCCGACGTCCTGGGGCAGCCGTGATCGCCACCCGTTCATCCTCGGAGCCGGTGGGGCAATTGTCGCCGCAGGACTGGCTGGACGCCCCCGAGACCCAGGCGGTGCTGGACGCCCTGACCGCCGACGGGTCCGAGGTCCGCTTCGTCGGCGGCTGCGTGCGCGACGCCGTGCTCAAGCGCCCGATCAAGGATATCGACATCGCCACCCACGACCCGCCGCAGGTGGTGATGGCGCTGCTGGACGATGCCGGCATCCATTGCATCCCCACCGGCATCGACCATGGCACGGTGACGGCGGTGATCGGCAAGGCCCATTACGAGATCACCACGCTACGCGAGGATGTCGAGACCTTCGGCCGCCACGCCCGGGTCGCCTTCACCGACGACTGGACCGCCGACGCCGCCCGGCGCGACTTCACCATGAACGCCATGTTCGCCGACCGTCAGGGCCGGGTCTACGACCCGTTCGACGGGCTGTCCGACCTGGGCGCCGGCCGGGTGGTGTTCGTCGGCAACCCGCAAAGGCGGCTGGAAGAGGACGTGCTGCGGCTGCTGCGCTTCTTCCGCTTCCACGCCCATTACGGCCGGCCGCCGATGAACGAGTCGGCGCTGGCCGCCTGCCGCCGCATGGCGCACCGTTTGGTCGAACTGTCGGGCGAGCGGGTGGCCGGCGAGTTCGTGCGGCTGATGCAGGCACCCGATCCGGCGGCGGTGATGCTGGTGATGCACGGCCTGGGCATCCTGGCCCATGTTCTGCCCGAGGCCGCGGCCTTCGGCCGGCTGCGGGTGCTGTGCTGGCTTGAGACCCGGGCGATGGTTCGCCCCGGATTGGGAATCGATTGGTTGCGCCGGTTGGGGGCGGTGCTCGATACCGACGTCGCCGGTGCGCGGACGGTGGGCGAGCGGCTGAAGATGTCGGCGGTGCAGACCGCCCGGCTGGTGTCGATCGCCGCACCCAAGGTCCGGCTTGATCCGGGGATGGATGGGCCGGCGATCCGGCGCGCCCTTCGAATGGTCGGCGCCGACACCTTCCGCGATCTGCTGCTGGTCGCCTGGGCCGAGGCCCGCGCCATCGACGGAAGGGCCAACTCGACCGAAAGCGCCCGGTGGATCACCCTTTTGGATGAATGCGACGCGTGGCAGCCGGTGGAATTGCCGGTCAGGGGCGCCGACTGCCTGGAATTGGGCGTCCCCAAGGGGCCGCGCATCGGCCAGGTGCTGGCCCTGGTCGATCAGTGGTGGGAAGAGCGCGATTACCGGCCCGGCCGCGACGCGTGCCTGGCCCGCCTGCGCGAGCTGGTGGGACAGGGGTGAGCGCGGTGCTGGCCTATGCGCTGGCCTGGGGGGCGTTCGGCCTGATCCATTCCCTGCTGGCGCGTGCGGCCGTGAAGGATTGGTTGCGGCCGCTGTTCGGGCGGGGCTATCGCCTGGCCTACAACCTGTTCGCCGGTCTGTGTTTCGCAGCTGTCGCCTGGGTCGGCGCCGTCACCCTGGGCGACTGGCCGGTGTTCGATCTGCCCGCGCTGGCGCGGGTGGGCCTGGCTGTGCTGCATCTGGCCGGCTGGGCGGTGATGATCTGGGCGGCACGCCATACCGACCTGGGCCGCCTGGGCGGCCTGGCGCAACTGCGGGGTCGGGATGAGGACGAGCCCTTGACCGAGGCCGGGCCCTATCGCTTCAGTCGCCACCCGCTCTATCTGGGCGGTCACCTGATCCTGTGGGGGCTGGCGCTGTCGCCGCTGGGTCTGGCCACCGCCATTTTCGGCAGCACCTATCTGCTGGTTGGGGCCTTGTTCGAAGAACGCGATCTCAGAGCCCGCTTTGGCCAGCCCTATGCCGATTATTGCCGGCGGGTGCCGTTCTTGTTGCCCCGGATCGCCCCTTTCGACCGCTGATCAGCCGCCGTTGAGGCGGCGGCCAAGGGGCCGGAGGCCCCGCCCGGCGAGGGGCTTACGACGGTCAAATTCATTGACCGTCGGTATCAACTGACCTCCACCACATCGACGGCGACGTGGACCTGGTGTTCGCCGCCGCCCAGCACGACGCCGCGCACCGGGCTGACATCATCGTAATCGCGGCCCCAGGCGACGGTGACGTGGTCCTGGCCGGCGACCATGTTGTTGGTGGGGTCGACGTCCAGCCAGCCCCAGCCGGGCTGATAGACCGACAGCCAGGCGTGCGAGGCGTCGGTGCCGATCATCTTTTCCTTGCCGGCAGGCGCGATGGTGCGGATATAGCCGCTGACATAGCGGGCCGCCAGCCCCATGGCCCGCAGGCAGCCGATGCCGACATGGGCGAAATCCTGGCACACGCCGCGCCGTTCGGCGAACACCGCCGCCAGCGGCGTGCCGACGGTGGTGGCGTGGGAATCGAAGGCGAAATCGGCGTGGATGCGGGCCACCAGCTCCATCACCGCCTCGGCCAGGTTGCGACCGGGGCGGAAGCTTGGCGCGGCATACTCCGCCGCCTCCGCCAGGATCGGCACCTGCGGCGAGGCGAAGACGTAATCCATCACCGAACCGTCCAGGTTCGAACATTGCCACGAATCGAAGCGCACGCTGTCCCAGGCCGGCACAGCAAAGCGCGACAGGGGCGGCTGGTCGCTGGTTTCGACCACGAACGAGGATTCGATCACCAAGGTCGAATGCGAGCTCTGGATGGTGAAGAAGGTCACCGGATTGCCGAAATAATCGGCGCCGTCGGCATGCAGCACCGCCGGCTCGGGACGGATCGACACCGCCGCCTCGCTGATCTTCTGGCCGGCGACGACGCGCGGGCGCAGATGGGCGGCATGGTGCGACAATTGCACCGGCTCGGCATATTTGTAGGTGGTGGTGTGGCGGACCTTGTACTTCACGGCAGCACCTCCAGCCGGGTGACCGGCAGCCGCCATTGGGCATGGGTGAAGTAGGTCCGAGTCACCTGTTCCGACAATTCCCACAGGCGCGAGCGCAGGAAATCCAGCAGCCGTTCGGCGTCGTGATAGCCGGCGTCGCGCTCGAAGCGGGACAGGACGGCGACGTCGGTGGTGCGCACCGTGCCCAGAAGGATGGTCATCAGCTTCTGCGCCGGCGTGTAGAAGCCGGTATCGTCGCCGATGGCGGCCAGGCGGTCGGTGTGGGCGGCCATGGTGACCACCTGGAAGGCCAGCGAACGCGGGTTGCTTTCGTCGCACAAAAGCAGGTCCAGCACGCCCGCCAGCCGGGGCGAGGCCAGATAGCGCGAGCGATAGGTCATCACGCTGTCCCACAATTCCAGCAGCAGCTCCAGCGGGACGGCATCCTCGCTTTCGGCGTCGGTCAGGGCGCCGGACAGGGTATCGACCATGGCGATGGCGCGCTCGAGGCGGCGGCCGGCATCCAGGAACAGCCATTGCGGCCCGCGGGTCATGTTCTCCATGGCCAGGCCGTTGATGGCCTGGATCACCATCAGCACCGAATTCAGCCGGCCGATGACGTCTTCGTCCAGGCTTTCGTGGCTTAAGGCCCCGACCTCTTCCCTCAGGCGCTGGACGGCGCGCCAGGTGTCGGCCGACAGGCGGTCGCGCAGGTTGGTGACCACCCGGATCATGCGATCGACGGCGTTGGCCAGGCCGGGCTTGGCCCCGTCGAGATGATAGCCCAGCAGCACGCCGGGCAGGGTCTCGGCGGCGGTGCGCAACGAATTGGTCGGCAGGTGCAGGCCCAGCAGGCCCATCATCACCAAGGTCTCGCGCGCCTGCTTGGCATCGTCCTGGGCCAGCGCCTCTTCCATGTGCGACAGCGTCGCGCGCAACAGCCGGGTGGTGGATTCGCAGCGTTCGAGATAGCGGCCCAGCCAGAACATGTTGTCGGCCACCCGCGACGGCAGGTCGCGGTTGTCGCGGGTCAGCCGCACCTCGGGGGCGCGGACCCGGCCACCCGCCGCCGTGCCGTCGCGCGGGCCGGTGCTGCTGATCCACACGTCCTTGCTGCCGCCTCCGCCGGTCTGCAGCCGGGTGGTCATCAGGTCGCGTTCGGCCGACAAGCGGGCCAGGCCACCGGGCAGCACCTGCCAGCCCTTGTCGGTGTTGGTGGCGAACACCCGGATCACGCAATGCTGCGATTCCAGGAACCCGCCGGTCCAGACCGGCACCGTCGAGGTGCCGCCGATCTCCTGGGCCACCCAGTCCCACGGCCGGCTGGTGATGGCCGCCTTCAGGCGGGCCGCTTCCGGGGCGGTCAGGCCAGCGCCGACCAGCGACTTGTCGCGGGCGACGAAGGCCGGCCGCACGATCAGGCGTTCCAGATTGTCGATGACGTGGCGGCAGGCGTCGGGCTCGCCGCACCACCAGGTCGGCACCGAGCCCAGGATCAGCGGCTGGCCCAGCAAGGTCTGCGACAGGGCCGGCATGAAGCCCATCAGCGAGGCGCCGTCCAACAGGCCGGTGCCGATGGCGTTGGCCACCGCGACGTTGCCGACGCGGGCCGATTGCAGAAGGCCGGCCACGCCCAGTGTCGAATCGCCCCGAAGTTCCAGCGGGTCGCACCACGAGCCGCCGGTCCGGCGCAGGATCACATCGACCCGCTGCAGGCCGGTCAGGGCCTTGAGGTAGACATGGTTGTCGCGCACGGTCAAATCCTCGCCCTGGACCAGGGTGACGCCCAGTTGGCGGGCCAGGAAGGCGTGCTCGAAATAGGTGGAATTGTAGGGGCCGGGCGTCAGCAGCACGATGCGCGGATCGTCGGTGTGGCGCGGCGACAAGGATGGCAGCGAGCGGTAAAGCGCGTCGAAATAGGGCCCCAGCCGTTCGACCTGATGCGAGCGGTGCAGTTCGGGCAGCACGCGGCTGACGATGGCGCGGTTTTCCAGGGCATAGCCGGCGCCCGACGGATTCTCGGTGCGGTCGCCGACCACCCGCCAGCGTCCGTCATGGCCGCGCGCCAGATCGGCGGCATAGGTGTGCAGGCGTTTGCCCCCGGCCGGAATCCAGCCGTGGCAGGGGCGCAGGAAATCGGGATTGGCGTGCAACAATGCCGACGGCACCAGCCCACGCGCCACCAGGCTGCGCGGGCCGTACAGGTCGTCCAGGATGGTTTCCAGCAGGCCGGCCCGCTGAACCACCCCCTGGGTGATGGTGTCCCATTCCTCGCGCGACAGGATGACCGGCAACGGGTCCAACTGCCACGGCCGGTCCAGCCCGGCCGGGTCGCCATAGACGTTGTAGGTGACGCCGTTGTCGCGCAGGAGACGCTGACCCAGATCCCACCGCCTGCGCATCTCGGCCGGGTCGAACCGCATCAGGGAATCGATGAAGGGCTGCCAATGCGGGCGCACTGACCCGTTCGCCGCGATCACCTCGTCATAGGTGCCGGCTTGCGGACGATACAGGCTTTGGAAATCAACGACCGGGGCGCCCCAGCTGTTCCTGATACGGCGTGGAATGTTCGTTTCCCCCGTGGGTGTTTTTTCTATTGTAGCCGCAAATCCAGCGTATGGGGATAATCGGGATGTACCGCCCGGCTGACCACCCGAACCGGGCCGTGGGTATGGCCGAACGCGAAGAAGCGCGCGCGCCGCCGTGCCTCGGCCTCGTAGGAATTGACCGGGAAGGTGTCATAGCTGCGCCCGCCCGGATGGGCGACATGGTGGGTGCAGCCGGCCACCGCCAGGCCGGTCCAGGTATCGATCAGGTCGAACACCAGCGGCGAATGCACGCCGATGGTCGGATGCAGGCAACTGGACGGCTGCCAGGCGCGATAGCGCACGCCGGCGACGAACTCGCCCTGGGTGCCGGTGGCGGCCAGCGGCACCGGATGGCCGTTGCAGGCCAGTTTATAACGATCGCCCGCCAGGTTGGAGAGCTTGACCTGGACCCGCTCGACCGAGCTGTCGACATAGCGCACGGTGCCGCCGCCGCCGGCTTCCTCGCCCATGACGTGCCAGGGTTCCAGCGCGGTCCTGAGTTCCAGGCCGATGCCGGCATGGGTGATGGCGCCGATCAGCGGGAAGCGGAATTCCACATGGGCGGCGAACCAGGCCGGGTCGAACCGGTATCCGCCGGCGGCCAGCCATTCCAGCACCTCGGCGAAATCCTTCTCCAGCCAATGGGGCAGCATGAAGCGGTCGCGCAAGCTTGATCCGAAGCGGACCAGCGGCTGGGTATAGGGCTGGTCCCAGAAGCGGGCGACCAGGGCGCGCAGCAGCAATTGGCTGACCAGGCTCATGCGGGCGTGGGGCGGCATCTCGAAGGCCCGGAACTCGACCAGGCCCAGCCGGCCGGTCGGGCCGTCGGGCGAATACAGCTTGTCGATGCACAATTCGGTGCGGTGGGTGTTGCCCGACGAATCGATCAAAACGTTGCGCAGGATGCGGTCGACCAGCCAGGGCGCGACGGGGGTGCCCGGCGGCGGCAATTGGGCCAGGGCGATTTCCAGCTCGTACAGCGTGTCGTCGCGGGCCTCGTCGACGCGGGGATGCTGGCTGGTCGGGCCGATGAACAGGCCCGAGAACAGATAGGACAGGCTGGGATGGTTCTGCCAGAAGCGGATCAGGCTGCCCAACAAATCGGGCCGGCGCAGGAATGGGCTGTCGGCGGCCTTGGCCCCGCCCAGCACCATGTGGTTGCCGCCGCCGGTGCCGACATGGCGGCCGTCGATCATGAACTTCTCGCTGCCCAGCCGGCACTGATGGGCTTCCTCGTACAGGACTTCCGTGCTGGTCACCAACTCGCGCCAATGGGCGACGGGATGGACGTTGACCTCGATGACGCCGGGGTCGGGGGTGATCTTGATGATCCTCAGGCGCGGGTCGTTGGGCGGCGGATAGCCTTCCACGTGGATCGGCGCCTTGGTCTCGGCGGCGGCACCCTCGACGGCCTCGATCAGGTCCAGATATTGCTCGGCGGTTTCGACCGGCGGCAGGAAGACGTTGATGCGCCCGTCGCGCGGCTGGATGCACAACGCGGTGCGGACATTGCCCGACACCAGGCCCTTTTCGGTCTCGTGCGGGCGCAGATCGACCGGGATCTGCTGGGTGACGGTGCCCTTGGGCGACGGGTCGGCAGCCACCCGCGACATCTGGGCGCGCGGCGCGCGCCTGGGCGGCGGCGGCAGCGGGCCGCGCTCCTCGAACGGGTCTCGCTCGTTGTGATAGGGGTACGAGCCGGGCGGAATCCACGGCAGCGAGGCCAAAGGCAGCCGCAGGCCCAGGGGCGAATCGCCCGGCACCACGAACAGCTTGCCGTCGCGGGTCGGCCATGGTCCGGTGACCCAGCGGAACCCGTCCTTCGCCTGCCACGGCTGCAGCGGCAGCACGAAGCCGGTGGGCGTGCCCAGGCCGCGCCGGAACACGGCGGCCAGGCGGGCGCGCGATTCCGGGTCGTCCAGCTTGTTGTCGATGGGATCGACATTGATCGGCAGGTTCTGTTCGGCCAGCAGGTAATGGGCCGGGTCCTCGAAGGCCGGATGGGCGAAGTCGGGATCGACGCCCAGCCGCTCGGCCAGGGCGTCGGCGAAGGCGCCGGCCAGTTCGACGGTGGGCTGGTGGTCGTCGCTTTCCAGCGCGATCAGGGCGGGGTTGGTCCACAAGGGTTCGCCATCCTCGCGCCAGATCAGCGAGAAGGCCCAGCGCGGCAGGCTTTCACCGGGGTACCACTTGCCCTGGCCATAAGCGATCAGCGCGCCCGGTGCGAAGCGGTCGCGCAGGCGGCGGATCAGTTGGTCGGCATGGGCGCGCTTGGTCGGGCCGACGGCGGCGGTGTTCCATTCCTCGCCTTCCATGTCGATGGTCGAGACGAAGGTCGGCTCGCCGCCCTGGGTCAGGCGGACATCGCCGGCCAGCAGGGCGCGGTCGACCAGGTCGCCCAGGGCCAGCACCGCCTGCCATTGCTCGTCGGTATAGGGCTTGGTGACGCGCGGCGTTTCCGCGATGCGGGTGACGCTCATCTTGTGGTCGAAGCTGACCTCGCACAGCTCGACCGCGCCGGTGACCGGGGCGGCGCTGGTCGGATCGGGCGACGCGGCCAGCGGAATATGCCCCTCGCCGGTCAACAGGCCCGATGTCGGGTCCAGGCCGATCCAGCCGGCGCCGGGCAGATAGACCTCGGTCCAGGCGTGCAGGTCGGTGAAGTCGGCCTCGGCACCCGCCGGGCCGTCCAGCGGCTTGACGTCGGGGACCAGCTGGACCAGGTAGCCCGACACGAAGCGCGCTGCCAGACCCAGGCGGCGCAGGATCTGCACCAGCAGCCAGGCCGAATCGCGGCACGAGCCGCTTTTCAGGGTCAGCGTCTGCTCGGGCGTCTGCACGCCCGGCTCCATGCGGATGGTGTAGGAAATGTCCGATTGCAGGCGCTGGTTCAGCGCCACCAGGAAATTGGTGGTCTGGGTCGGCGCGCTGGTGTCGATCGAGGCGACATAGGCGGCCAGCAGCGGCCCGGCTTCCTCGCACAACAGGAACGGCTTCAGCTCGTGGTCCAGTTCGGGGGCGTAGCGGAAGGGGAAGTGTTCCGCGTCGGGCTCCAGGAAGAAGTCGAACGGGTTGGTCACGCTCATGTCGGCGACCAGATCGACGTCGACGGTGAAATGGCTGACCGGATCGGGGAACACCAGCCGGGCCAGCCAGTTGCCCTGCGGGTCCTGCTGCCAGTTGATGAAATGGCCCTTCGGCTCGATATCCAGCGAATAGGACAGGACCGGCGTGCGAGCGTGCGGGGCCGGGCGCAGGCGGACCACCTGCGGCGACAAGGTGACCGGGCGGTCGTAGCGGTACGAGGTGGTGTGGCGCAGCTTGACGTTGATGGCCATGGTCGGTCAGGAATCCTTTCGCGAACGGATTCGGAAACCCTAGCACAGCCGACGGCGATGCCACCTGCCAAAAGCTTAATTTTTCGGCATGGCAGGTATCCTGGCTATGATTTGATCAGGGGCTGAGGCGGTGCTAGGCTTGCGGTCAGGGTGACGATGATCGGAGGGTGGTGGATGGAGCAATCCCAGGGTACGCCGCAGGGCGGCGGGCTGATGGCCCGTTACCGGCGGGGCGAGTTCTTCTGCGAGCTGACCTCGCCGCGCGCTGCTGGCCAAGAGGCGCTGCAGGCGCTGTTCTCCCGCCTCGACGGGCTGGACGAAGAGACTCTTCGCCGCCGCATCGCCGCCGCCGAGGAAGAGCTTTACGACCTGGGCATCACCTTCACCGTCTATTCCGACAAGGACGCCATCGACCGCATCTTGCCGTTCGACGTGCTGCCCCGGGTGATCACCGCCCCGGAATGGAGCGTGCTGGAAGCCGGCATCATCCAGCGCGTCACCGCCATCAATCTGTTTCTCGACGATCTGTACCACGACCAGCGCATCGTCGCCGACAAGGTGGTGCCGGCCGATCTGGTGTTGGGCAACGCCAATTATCACGCCTTCATGAAGGGCCTGAAGGTGCCGTGCGGCGCCTATTCCCACGTCTGCGGCATCGACCTGATCCGCGACCAGGAAGGGCTGTTCCGCGTGCTGGAAGACAATGCCCGCACGCCGTCCGGCGTGTCCTATGTGGTCGAGAACCGCAACCTGATGCTGCAATGCTTCCCCGACCTGATGGAAGGGTTCGGGGTGCGCTCGGTCGACAATTACGGACTGATGCTGCGCCAGGCCCTGGAAGAGATCGCGCCCGACACCGGGTCCGAGCCCAAGGTGGTGCTGCTGAGCCCCGGCATCTTCAATTCGGCCTATTTCGAGCATGTGTTCCTGGCCCGCGAGATGGGCGTGCCGCTGGTCGAGGGCCGCGATCTGGTGGTCGAGGACGATCGCGTCTTCATGCTGACCACCGCCGGTCGTTCGCCGGTGGACTGCATCTATCGCCGCATCGACGATGCCTTCCTCGACCCCAAGGTGTTCCGTCCCGATTCGATGCTGGGCGTGCCCGGCCTGATGGAGGCCTATCGCAAGGGCGCCGTCTCGATCGCCAACGCGCCGGGCACCGGCGTCGCCGACGACAAGGCGGTCTATGCCTACATGCCGCGTATCGTGAAGTATTACCTGGGCGAGGACGCCATCCTGCCCAATGTCGAGACCTTCATCTGCCGCGAGGCCGAGGGGCTGAAATACACCCTCGACAATCTGGACCAGCTGGTGGTCAAGCCGGTGGGCGAATCCGGCGGCTACGGCATGATCCTGGGGCCCAAGGCGACCCGGGCCGAGCTGGACGAATTCCGCGCCAAGCTGAAGGCCGACCCGGCCAATTACATCAGCCAGCCGATGATCGGCCTGTCGGTCTGTCCAACGCTGACCGCCAAGGGCGTCGAGCCCCGCCACGTCGATCTGCGCCCCTTCGCGGTGACCGGGGCCAAGACCCGGGTGCTGGCCGGCGGCCTGACGCGGGTGGCGATGAAGGAAGGATCGCTGGTGGTCAACTCGTCGCAGGGCGGCGGGTCCAAGGATACCTGGGTGCTGGAGTAGGACCATGAGCGAGCTTCTGTCGCGCAATGCCGATTGCATCATCTGGTTGGCCCGCTACATGGAGCGGGCCGAGAATTTGGCCCGCATCCTGGGGGTGGCCGAGACCTTCTCGCGCGATCAGGCCGGCCGCAACTGGCTGGCGGTGGTGCAGATCAATGCCGACGAGGAACGGTTCTTCGCCCGTCACCGCGTCGCCGACGCCCACACCGTGCCGCATTTCTATATCCTGGACGCCGACAACCCCAATTCGGTGATCTCGTCGGTCCGGGCCGCGCGCGAGAATGCGCGCTCGCTTCGGCCGCTGCTGTCGACCGAGATGTGGCGGCAGCTGAACCGCATGAGCCGGTGGATGGGCGGCCTGTCGGCCAACGCCGTCAGCCAGGCCAATCTGAGCGCGCTGTGCACCGAGATCAAGGAAGCCTGCCAGCTGCACCTGGGCATCACCGAGGGCACCTTCTACCGCGACCAGGCCCATTATTTCTATTGGCTGGGCAAGAACATCGAGCGCGCCGACCAGACCACCCGGCTGCTGGACATCAAGTACCATACCCTGCTGCCGCGGGTCGAAGATGTCGGCTCGCCCCTGGATACCAGCCATTGGGGCGCGCTGTTGCGCGCGGCCGCCGGCTACCAGGCGGCGCGGCGCGTGCTGGGCGGCACCATCACGCCGAAATCGGTGGCGGCGTTCCTGCTGTTCTCGGATTCCTTCCCGCGTTCGGTGATCTTGTGCGTGCGCCAGATGGATTGGCTGCTGGCCCAATTGCGCAGCCGCTACCATCTGCGCGGCGGTTCACGGGCGATGGAATTGCTGGACGAATTGCGCGCCGCGCTGTCGGACCAGACCATCGACCATGTCGTCGATCACGGCCTGCACGAATTCATCGACTGGGTCCAGAGCCAGCTGATCCTGATCTTCTCGGAAATCCGCGAGACCTTCTGCCAGTCGCGGTAGGGTGCGGTCCGGTGGCGGTCATGGTGCCGCCGTCTCAATCACGAGCAAACATGGTGCCTACATCACGGGCGCCGTGCACGACATGAACGATCCGAATGCAGTCCGGCCGGATTTCATAAAAGATCAAATAGCGGACGAATGGAAACACATACACCGACGGCAACAGGTCTTCACGGACACGGCCGAGGCGCGGAGTATCGGCCAGCATGGAAAACTTGGCGTGCAGAGTGGTATACCACTGCCATGCGGCCTCTTCATTTTCTGGGATGACCGTCGACAGGATTTCGTCAATGTCAGCATTGGCGCTGTCGGCAAGGATTTAGCGCGCCATACCTACTTCATTCGGTGGGGAAAGTGCTTTGCAGCCAATTCGGCGAAGGCTGTTTCACCATCGATGACCCTGCCGGCAGCAATCTCGTCGCGCCCTTTCTGAATTGCCGCCCGCAGCTTCGCAAGCTTCTCTTCATCGCTTTCCTCGATTTCCTCGACGGTCACGCGATAGCTGGCCCCATGGACCGGGCGCAGGGACAACGCGGTGGACAGCGTGGGCGACAAAGCCTCCGCCTGGACCGTCGCGGTATACTGCTGTGCCATGGTAACGGCCTCCTTGGTGGTCATGTCGGCATTCTACACCACCGCGCCCGCCGCAATCCATACCTCCGCCGGTTCGCCAAAGCAAAAGGGCTTAGCCGTTGCCAGCTAAGCCCTTGCTTTGTTTTGGTGGAGCCAGACGGAATCGAACCGACGACCTCTTGAATGCCATTCAAGCGCTCTCCCAACTGAGCTATGGCCCCTGAAACTTTTTACCGGTCGGCTTGGGTTGCCGTCGGTGGAGGCGGAACATATGGATTTGTCCGACCAGGGTCAAGCCAAAAAATTGGCCTAAACCTCGTCTTCGATTTCCTCGTCCATATGCTCCATGACCTCGGCCATGTCGTCATCGTCCTCGCCCAGGTCCGAGGCGTCCTCGATCAGGCCGGTCTCGTCCTCGTCGGCGGCGTCCTCGTCGGTGGCGATGGCGTCGTCGTCCTCGACCACGGCCAGGTCGTCAACGACCAGCGCGGCCTTGGCGGCAGCGGCGGCGGCGGCGGCCTTGGCTTCGGCCGGGGCACCACCACGGCGCACCTTGAACGGCAGCTCCGGCTCGACCGTCGCACCGCACTTCGGGCAGATGATCGGAGAGCGGGTCAAGTCATAGAAACGGCAACCGCAGCTGCTGCAGGTCCGCTTCTGGCCCCATTCAGGCTTGGCCACGTCAGATCTCCTTGAAAACGCATCGGGGGCGGATCGCAACCTTGGCGGCGACGACCCAGAGGGGGCATTTGCCATGTTCGCCCCCCTGTGTCAAAACGAAAAAATCGTTTGCCCTCACGCTGGCTTTGCAGGCGGCCGTCCGACCTGCTAGACCTGCCCCGCTTTCACCCTTCGAAGGTTCGATGCCCGCCATGTCCAGACCGTTGATTTCCCGCCGTGCCGAGCCCTTGACCGGCCGGGCGAAGGTTCCCGGCGACAAGTCGATTTCGCACCGCGCCCTGATGTTCGGCGCCCTGGCGGTGGGCGAGAGCCGGATCGAGGGTTTGCTGGAAGGCGACGACGTTTTGCGTACCGCCCAGGCGATGCGGGCGCTGGGTGCCGAGGTGGAAAAGCTGGAAGACGGCTCGTGGCGGCTGTGGGGTCGCGGCGTCGGCGGGCTGATGGAGCCGGCCGACCTGCTGGACCTGGGCAATTCCGGCACCGGGGCGCGGCTGATGATGGGGCTGGTGGCGACCCATCCGTTCACCACCTTCTTCACCGGCGATGCCAGCTTGCGCTCGCGGCCGATGAAGCGGGTGTCCGAGCCGCTGTCGCGCATGGGGGCCAAGTTCGTCACCCGCGAGGGCGGGCGGCTGCCGGCGGCGGTGGTCGGCACCACCAACCCGGTTCCCATCACCTACGAGCTTCCGGTCGCCTCGGCCCAGGTCAAGTCGGCGATCCTGCTGGCCGGCCTCAATACCCCCGGCGAGACCACGGTGATCGAGCGCGAGGCCACCCGCGACCACACCGAGCTGATGCTGCGCCATTTCGGCGCCAACGTGACCACCACCATCCGCGAGGACGGCGCCCGGGTGGTCACCGTCACCGGCTTTCCCGAACTGACCGGGCGCACGGTGATCGTGCCGGCCGATCCCAGCTCGGCGGCCTTTCCGCTGGTGGCGGCCCTGGTGGTGCCCGGCTCGACGGTGACCCTGGTCGGCATCGGCATGAACCCGCTGCGCACCGGCCTGTTCCAGACCCTGCGGGAGATGGGCGCCGACATCCGCACCGACAATCCCCGCATCGAGGGCGGCGAAGAGGTCGCCGACCTGGTGGTCACATCCTCGGCCCTTAGGGGCGTGGACGTTCCGGCCGAGCGGGCGCCGTCGATGATCGACGAATATCCGATCCTGGCGGTGGCGGCCTCGTTCGCGGCCGGCACCACCCGGATGTTCGGCCTGTCCGAACTGCGGGTGAAGGAAAGCGACCGCTTCACCGCCACCATGAACGGCCTGAGGGCCTGCGGCGTCGAGGTCGAGGCCGAGGGCGACACCCTGATCGTCCATGGCAAGGGCGCCCCGCCGCCGGGTGGTGCCACCATCGCCGTCAATTTGGACCACCGCATCGCCATGAGCTTCCTGGTGATGGGCATGGCCGCCGCCCAGCCGGTGGCGGTCGACGACGCCGAGGCGGTCGACACCAGCTTCCCCGGTTTCGTCGAGCTGATGAACGGCTTGGGCAGCGCGATCGAGGGGAACTGATCCCCTGGTTTCGTCATGCCCGGACTTGATCCGGGCATCCATACCCCGGAGGCGGCTTCGCCGTGATGGATTGCCGGGTCAAGCCCGGCAATGACGGCAGGACAGGCCATACAAAGAGGCAGAACCATGAGCACCACCACCATCATCGCCATCGACGGGCCGGCCGCCGCCGGCAAGGGCACCCTGGCCAAGCGCCTGGCCGCCGAACTGGGGTTCGATTACCTGGATACCGGCCTGATCTATCGGGCGGTGGGGATGAAGGTCCTCGATGCCGGCTTCGACCCGGCCGATCCGGCCCGCGCCGGCGAGGCCGCCCGCGATCTCGAACCCGCCGACCTGCAAGGCCCCGATCTGCGCACCGACGAGGCGGCCCAGGCGGCGTCGAAGGTCGCCTCCATTCCGGCGGTGCGCGATGCCCTGCTGGACTTCCAGCGCCGCTTCGCCGCCACTCCGCCGGGTGGCAAGGGCGCGGTGCTGGACGGGCGCGACATCGGTACGGTGGTCTGCCCCGACGCCCCCATCAAGCTGTACGTCACCGCCAGCGCCGAAACCCGCGCCGAGCGGCGGCTGAAGGAGCTGCAGGCCAAGGGTATCGCCACCACCTTCGATCTGGTGCTGGCCGAGATGAAGGAACGCGACGAACGCGATTCCAGCCGGGCCGTCGCGCCCCTGAAGCCGGCCGATGACGCCCATCTGCTTGACAGTTCGGCCCTTGATGCCGACCAGGCCTTCGACGTGGCGATTGCGTTTGTTCGCGCAAAGCTTTAAAAGGCGTGCCCAGCATTTTGTCTTCAAGGCCCCGGCCGGTTACGGTCCGGGGCTGGTTTGCTTTTTTGGCGGGGCCAAGCCCCCGAAGACCGCCGGAACCAACCGGCAGGCCGGATAATGATGATTGAAAGGACAGTAAACCAATGACTATGGAAGATTTTGCGGCTCTGCTCGACGAGAGCATGGGCGTCTCGAACCCGTTCGAGGGTTCGGTGATCAAGGGTATCGTGGTGCGTGTGGAAAGCGATTTCGCCGTCGTTGACGTCGGCTTGAAGTCGGAAGGCCGCGTGCTGCTGAAGGAATTCGCCACCGCCGGCCGCGCGCCGGAGGTGAAAGCCGGCGACGCCATCGACGTGTTCGTCGAGCGCTACGAGGACAAGAACGGCGAAGTCGTCCTGTCCCGCGAGAAGGCCAAGCGCGAAGAAGCCTGGACCCTGCTGGAAAAGTCGTTCGAAGCCAACCAGCGCGTCAACGGCGTGATCTTCGGCCGCGTCAAGGGCGGCTTCACCGTCGATCTGTCGGGCGCCGTGGCGTTCCTGCCGGGCAGCCAGGTCGATATCCGCCCCGTGCGCGACATCACCCCGCTGCTGGGTTCCCCGCAGCCCTTCCAGATCCTGAAGATGGACCGCTCGCGCGGCAACATCGTGGTGTCGCGTCGCGCCGTGCTGGAAGAGACCCGCGCCGAACAGCGTTCCGAGCTGATCGAGAACCTGAAGGAAGGTCAGATCCTGGAAGGCGTGGTCAAGAACATCACCGATTACGGTGCGTTCGTGGATTTGGGCGGCGTCGACGGCCTGCTGCACGTCACCGACATCGCCTGGAAGCGCATCAACCATCCGTCGGAAGCGCTGCATATCGGCCAGACCGTCCGCGTGCAGGTCATCCGCTTCAACTCGGAAACCCAGCGCATCTCGCTCGGCATCAAGCAGCTTGACGCCGATCCGTGGGAGGGCGTGGAAGCCAAGTACCCGGTGCAGGCCAAGTTCGTCGGCCGCGTCACCAACATCACCGACTACGGCGCGTTCGTCGAGCTGGAGCCGGGTGTCGAGGGTCTGGTCCACGTCTCGGAAATGAGCTGGACCAAGAAGAACGTCCACCCCGGCAAGATCGTCTCGACCTCGCAGGAAGTCGAAGTGATGGTGCTGGACGTCGATCCGCAGAAGCGCCGCATCTCGCTGGGCCTCAAGCAGTGCCTGTCGAACCCGTGGGAGAGCTTCGTCGAGAAGTTCCCGGCCGGCACCCTGGTCGAGGGCGAGGTCAAGAACATCACCGAATTCGGTCTGTTCATCGGCCTGCCGGGCGACATCGACGGCATGGTCCACATGTCCGACCTGAGCTGGGAAAAGAGCGGCGACGCCGCCATCGCCGAGTTCAAGAAGGGCGACATGGTCAAGGCCAAGGTCCTGGACGTCGACATCGAGAAGGAGCGCATCAGCCTCGGCATCAAGCAGCTGTCGTCTGATCCGTTCCAGGATGCCGTCGCCAACGTCAAGAAGGGTGACATCGTCACCTGCACCGTGACCCAGGTGACCGACAACGGCATCGAGGTCCAGGTGGACGGCATGACCGGCTTCATCCGCAAGGCCGAACTGAGCCGCGAGCGGTCCGAGCAGCGTCCCGAGCGTTTCGCCGTCGGCGAGAAGATCGACGCCAAGGTCACCATGATCGAGAAGGGGGCCCGCAAGGTCACTCTGTCGGTCAAGGCCCGCGAGATCGACGAAGAAAAGCAGGCGATGGCCGAGTACGGTTCGTCCGACTCCGGTGCGTCGCTGGGCGACATCCTGGGCGCTGCCATGCGCAAGGCTCAGGAAGACAAGTAAGCCGTTTTTCGGCCCAACGTTAGGAAAAGCCCGTCCCCGCAGGGGGGCGGGCTTTTTCGTTGAATTCGGTTGACGGCAATCAACCTTGTACGAAATGATATCGCCGATTAATCGACAAATGCGCGCCTGAAACTGCGTGATGGTTGCGGCGTTAAACTTCGATGTTTTTGTTGACAGTCGATTCCCAAGGGGCTACTTAGGCGGCCAACAACGCCTCCCACGCCTCTCGACGAAGCGCACCATGGGAGGCTATTTTTTTGCATGAGAGCCGTGAGCCCTATTTAAAGCAGCCATTGGCTCCCACGGAGCTGATCGCCCTGCTCAGGTCGAGGGGGCTTGAGATCGGAGACGAATCCCGGCTCACGCATTACCTGACCTATATCGGCTATTTTCGGTTGTCCGGGTATTTTCCGCCCTTTCAGGTGCGCCAAGAGGATGGGGGCGGTGCTTTCCGCCCCGGCACGACATTCTCGCAGATTCTTGATCTCTACGTGTTCGATCGAAAGGTGCGGCTGCTGCTGATCGACGCGTTGGAGCGCATCGAAGTGGCGATCCGCACGGTCATTTCGGACAAGATGTCGCTTACCCATGGAGCCTTCTGGCTCAACAACGATACGCTGTTCGATAAGCCGCACCATCCTGAGATTGTCGAGCAGATCAATGCCTCGATCGATCTCCGGGATGGCAAGACGCACCATGCATTTCTCAAGCACTATTCCAAGAAGTACGCCAACATCTATCCGCCAAGCTGGATGGTGTTCGAAACGTTGTCGTTTGGTCAGGTCTCGCATATCTACAAACGGCTGCGGGGGTGTAATCAGAAATTGATCTCGGACGAGTTCGGCTTGGATAACGCCTTCTTCGAGAGCTGGCTTCACGTGCTCTGGTTCTCGCGCAACGTCGTGGCTCATCACAGCCGCGTCTGGAACAGGGTTTTCACCATTCAGCCGAAGATTCCGCGGAAACTTTCCGAAGCTTGGCCTCGGGAAGCGGCAAACCGCTTTTATGGTCTTTGCGTCATGATCAATTACCTGATGGATGTCGTTGCTGACGGGTCTCGCTGGCCGGACCGCTTGCGTTCATTGCTGATGGAATATCCGGAAGTTCCACTGGCGCAGATGGGGTTCCCTGAGGGATGGACGGGACTTGAGTACTGGAAACGACGGTTTTCCGTCGCTGAGGACGCCGCCGTGCTATGTCCCTTGACGAACGGACTTTGCTATACACCCAACAGCGATTGACCGGCCGGCGGAATTCTCCCGTTCCGACAACGCCTTAGCTTGACTCCCACTCCGGCCTTCGGCACCCTGGCCGATAGTTGCAGGACAGACCGAAAGAACGGACCCAGCATGACCAAGTCGGAGCTGATCGCCCGCCTGGCCGAGAAGAATCCCCATCTCTACCAGCGCGACGTCGAACGGATCGTTACCACCATCTTCGAAGAGATCGCCAACGCCCTGTCGCGTGGCGACCGGGTCGAGCTGCGTGGTTTCGGCGCCTTTTCCGTCAAAAGCCGCGACCCCCGTCAGGGCCGCAACCCGCGCACCGGCGAGCAGGTGTCGGTGGACGCCAAGGCGGTGCCCTTCTTCAAGACCGGCAAGCAGCTGCGCGAGTTGCTGAACGCCGACGAATAGGATTTCGCCATGGCGCGTTTCCTCGGTTGGATCGTGGGCTTGCCGCTGGCGGCGCTGATGGCGCTGTTCGCGGTCGCCAACCGGCACGAGGTTCGCCTGGAATTGTGGCCGCTGCCGTGGTCGGTGGATTTGCCGGTCTATCTGGCGGCGCTGGGCGCCCTGGGCCTGGGTCTGGTGATCGGCCTGGCCGCCGCCTGGCTGTCGGGCCATGGGGCGCGCCGTGCCGCCCGCCAGCAGCGCCATCGCGCCGAATCGCTGACGCGCCAGATCGAGCAGGCCCAGACCGACCAGGTCAAGCCGGCCGCCTGACAATTTTTCCCCAAGGGAAACACGATGCCCAATCCCGTTTATGTTGCCGTCGATACCACCAACATCAACCAGGCCGTCGCCCTGGCCACCAGCCTCAAGGGGCTGGTCGGCGGCGTCAAGCTGGGGCTGGAATTCTTCTCGGTCAACGGCCCGGCCGGCATCGAGGCGGTGGCCGGCCTGGGCATGCCGGTGTTCCTGGACCTCAAGCTGCACGACATCCCCAACACCGTCGCCGGCGCCATGAAGGGCGTCGCCCGGTTGGCGCCCCGGCTGACCACCATCCACGCCTCGGGCGGGCTGGCGATGATGAAGGCCGCCGTCGATATGGCGCGCGAGGAAGCCGCCCGCGTCGGCCGCCCGGCCACCAAGGTGCTGGCGGTGACCATCCTGACCAGCATCGACCAGGCGGCGATGGCGGCCATCGGTTATGGCGGGACCGTGCTGGATCAGGTCAAGCGCCTGGCCGACCTGGCCGAACAGGCCGGCATCGACGGGCTGGTCTGCTCGCCGCACGAAGTGGCCGCCTTGCGCGCCCAGGTGCGCAAGGAAACCGTGCTGGTGGTGCCGGGCATTCGTCCGACCTGGGCCGAAGCCGGCGACCAGAAACGCATCATGACGCCGTCGGAAGCCCGCGCCCAAGGGGCCGACATCCTGGTGATCGGCCGTCCCATCACCGGCGCCGCCGACCCGGCCGCCGCCGCCAGGCGCATCGCCGAGGAACTGGGGGTATGAGCGCCGAGGTCAAGATCTGCGGACTGACCGACGCCGACACCGTCGATGCCGCCCTGGAAGCCGGCGCCGATTATCTGGGCCTGGTGTTCTTCGCCCAAAGCCCGCGGGCGATCGAGCCCGATGCGGCGGCGGAAATCCTGCAATTCGCCGATGACGTCATCAAGGTCGGGCTGTTCGTCGATGCCGACGATGCCGCGCTGGACCGGGTGCTGTCGACGGTGCGTCTGGACCTGTTGCAGTTCCACGGCAACGAAAGCCCCGAACGCATCGAGCAGGTGCGGCTTGATTTCGGTCTGCCGGTGATGAAGGTGATCCCGGTGTCCGGAGCCGCCGACCTGGAACGGGCTGAATTGTTCGTGCCGGTGGCCGATCGTCTGCTGTTCGACGCCAAGCCGCCGAAGGGGTCGGACCTGCCTGGCGGCAACGCCGTCAGCTTCGACTGGACCATCCTTCAGGGTTTCAAATGCCGGCTGCCGTGGATGCTGGCCGGTGGACTTACCCCGGCCAATGTCGCCCAGGCGATCCGCATCAGCGGGGCCACGGCGGTGGACGTGTCGTCGGGGGTGGAAAGTGCCCCTGGCACCAAGGATTCCGACCTGATCCGCGCCTTCATCCGGGCGGCGAAAGCGTCTTAACGGTTTCCTCGGTCACCGCCACCAGGCGGTCGCGGCCGGAATTCTTGGCGGCATACAGCGCCTGATCGGCCTGATGCAGCAGGCTCGACAGATCGTGCGCGGTCGCGGTCGAAGCGATGCCGATCGATACGGTGAAATTGACGGTCTGGTCGCCGGTCAGTTCGATCTGAGCGGTGCGGACGGCGTGCAGCATGCGGTCGGCCAGGTTGGTGCCGCCCTCCACCCCGGTATTGTGCAGAAGCACGGCGAATTCCTCGCCGCCCAGCCGGCCGACGGCGTCGTCGGCCCGGGCCGAGGTGGCGACGATGCTGGCCAGGCGCTTCAGCACCTCGTCACCGACGGCGTGGCCGTGGGTATCGTTGACATTCTTGAAGCGGTCGGCATCCAGCATCAGCACGGTCAGCGGCTTGTGGCCGCGATCGGCCATCATCCGTTCGCCGGCTTCCAGGAAGGCGCGGCGGTTCAACAGGCCGGTCAGGCTGTCGGTGGTGGCCAGCCGGGTCAGGCGCTGTTCCTTCTCGCGCCGGCGGGTGATGTCGCGCAGCAGGCCGACATGATAGGTGGTGCCTTCGCTTCGATGGGTGCCGACGGTGACCTCGATGGGGAACTCGCTGCCGTCGGCGTGCCGTCCGATGATCTCGCGGCCGCGTCCCATCAATTGGAATCCGGTGGGGTGCTTTTGCTGCAGATATTGATCATGCTTGGCGGCGACCATATCGGGCATCAGCCGGTTGACGGTGCCGCCGATCAGATCGGTCGCGGGATAGCCGAACATGCGCTCGGCGGCCGGGTTGAATTCCTGGATGATGCCCTGGCCGTCGATGACGATGACGGCGTCATGCGCGACCTGGATGAAGGCGCGCAGCCGGGCCTCGGAATCGCGGAACTCGGCGGTGCGGGCGGCGACGCGTTCTTCCAGCATGGCGTTGATGGCGGCGCCGCGCCGGGTCCACAGGAACATTGCGGCGCCGCCACCGATGATCAGCAGGTTGACCAGCGCGGCCAGCAGAAGGATCGTCCCTTCGCTCAAGCCCTCGACGAACAAGATGGTGTCGAGTGCCGCCAGCACCGCCAAGGTCGTCGCTATCCACCATGCGGCGTTACCCATGATTCCACCCGCTCCTTCCCCGCCCCGCCACCATAGCCCCAAAAGGGATTGGTGTCAGGGGGTCGGGCGCCCGGCCACCACGATGGTCAGGGCGTCGGCATCCAGCAGACGTTTGGCGGCGCGGCGCGTGTCGGCCAGGGTCACCGCCTCGATGAAGGCGCTGCGCCGTTCCAGATAGTCCAGTCCCAGCTTGTCGGTCTGCATGGTCACCATCAGGCCGGCGATGGCGGCGGTGGAATCCAGCGACAGCGGGAACGAGCCGGTCAGATAGGTCTTGGCGTTGGCCAGTTCGGTCTCGGTCGGGCCTTGCTCGGCCATGCGGTGCCATTCGGCCTTGATCAGGTCCAGCGAGGTGTTGATGCGGGCGTTCTCGGTGGCGACGCCCCCGATGATGATGCCGCCCCGATCGAACGGCATCAGGTAGGAATAGACCGAATAGGCCAGGCCGCGCTTTTCGCGCACTTCCTCGGTCAGGCGCGACGAGAATCCGCCGCCGCCCAGGATGTAATTGACCACATAGGCCGGCCACCAATCGGGATCGTCGCGCTTGATGCCGGCGGACCCGAACATGGCGACACTTTGCGGGTTGTCCAAGGTCACCAGTTCGGTGCGGCCGCCGGCGGCGGCGGCCTCGGGGACATTGATCGGCGGATGGCGGGCCGGCAGCGCGGCGAAGGTGCGATCGAGCAGCGGCCCCAGCTCGGCCGGGGTAATATCGCCGGCCACGCCGATCACCATGCCCTCGCGGGTCATCCAGGTCTTGGCGAACGCCTTCAACTCGGCGGTGGTGATGGCCTTGATGCTGGCAACGTCGCCCTTCAGCGGGCGGCCATAGGGGTGGTCGGGGAAGGCGGCGCGGTACCACGCCTTCGAGGCCTGCGCCTCGGGGCTTTGCTGCTCGCGGGCCAGGCCGGCCAGGATCTGGCCGCGGATGCGTTCCACCGGCTCCTTGTTGAAGCGGGCTTGCGTCATGGCCAGGCGCAACAAATCGAAGGCGGTGTCGCGGTGCTCGGTCAGGGTTTTCAGATGGCCCCGCAGGCGGTCCTTGCCGGCGTCGAAGCCCAGGCTGATGGCCAGATCGTCCAGCTTGCCCTGGAAGGCCTGGGAATCATAGGGGCCGGCCCCTTCGTCCAGCAGGGCGCTCATCATGTGGGCGGTGCCGGACTTGGCCTCGATGGCGGCGCCGCCGGCGAAGGCGATCTCGACCGCCAGGATCGGGTTGGAATGGTCCTGGACCAGCCAGGCCTCGATGCCGCCGGGGCTGACCACCCGTTCGACGGTGACGGCGTAAGCCGGCCAGGCAGTCAGCAGGGCCAGGACGACAAGCAGGCGGCGGATCATCGGCGGGTCTCCTGCTGGGCCGGCAGCAACAGGCCGGTGACCGAGGCGCGCTCGTCCAGTACGGCGCGCGCGGCCGCCGACACCTGCTCGGGCGTCACGGCGGCGATGCGTTCGGGCCAGGCCTCGACATCGGCGACCGACTGACCGGTGGTCAGCGCCTCGCCCAGCACGCGGGCCGCGGTGTGCAGGCTGTCGCGGGCGAAGGTAACGCCGGCCTTCAGGCGGGCTTGCGCTCGGGTGACCTCGGGGGCGGTGACGCCGTCCTTGGCGACACGGGCGATCTCGGCCAGCAGTGCCGCTTCCAGCTTGTCCATGCTTATCCCCGGGCGCGGGCTGGCGCTAATGCCGAAGCTGGCCCAATCCAGGGCCTCGGCCTCGTACCAGGCGCCGGCCGAGGCGGCCAGGCCCTGCTCGACCACCAACGACTTGTAAAGCCGGCTGGTGGCGCCGCCGCCCAGAATCTCGGCCAGAATCTGCAGGGCATAGGGCTGGGTCTTGTCGGTGGCGCCGGCATAGCTGGGGGCAACATGCTGGCGCATCCAGCTGGGCTGGCGGACGCGGGCGTCCTTCAGTTCGATGCGGCGCGCCCCGGCCTGCGGCGGCTCGGCGGCGCGGATGCGCGGCTCCAGCGTCTCGGGCTTCAAGGGCGCGTAATACTTGTCGGCCAGCGCCTTGACCTGTTCCGGCACCACGTCGCCGGCGACGATCAGGATGGCGTTGTTGGGGGCGTACCAGCGGCGATAGAAGGCCAGCGCGTCCTCGCGGGTCAACCCGGCCAGCTCGGCCGGCCAGCCGATCACCGGGCGGCGATAGGGATGGGTCAGGTAAAGCGCCGCTTCCATCCGCTCGTGCAGCAGGGCGGACGGGTTGTTGTCGGTGCGCGAGCTGCGCTCTTCCTGCACCACCTTCAGCTCGGACCGGACATGGGCATCGTCCAGGGTCAGGTTGTGCATGCGGTCGGCTTCCATGCGCATCACCATCTCCAGCCGGTCGGCGGCGATGTTCTGGAAATAGGCGGTGTAGTCCGACGAGGTGAAGGCGTTGTCGCGCCCGCCGTTCCTGGCGACGATCTTCGAGAACTCGCCGGGCGCGATGTTCGGCGTGCCCTTGAACATCAGATGTTCCAGGAAGTGGGCGATGCCGGACTTGCCGGTCGGTTCGTCGGCGGCGCCGACCTTGTACCACACCATATGGCTGACGATGGGGGCGCGATGGTTTTCCACCACCACCACCTGCATGCCGTTGGCCAATTGGTAGGTCGTGGGATCGAAGATGGCGGCGGTGGCCGCCACCGGCACCAGCGCGGTCAGCAGGGCCGCCGCGCGGGCAATGGCCAGAAACCTCATCAATCCTCCGCATCACATCCTGGGCCGCTTGCCCCGGATATGGGGCAAGCGTCAAGGACGGGCAAGGGTACGCGTTTTTTTGCCGAGCTCAAGCGGCGAACTGGCCTTTGGCGGCGCGCGCCTTGGCGGCGTCCTCGGCCGAATAGGCGGCTCCCTGCCACAGCAGGTTATAGCCGGTTTCCTCGTTGCCGTTCTCGCACAAGGCCAGCACCTCCTTGAACAGCGGCTGGAAGGTCTCGGACCGATGCGAGGCCTCGTGCTCGGCGAAGCTTCGCCAGAAGGTGACGATCAGCGCCTCGCGGTCCTTCAGCGGGCTTTCCACCGCCTGGCCGACGGTCGAGCCCTCGTTCGAGATGAAGCCGGCATTCAGGCACACGAAACCGCCGATGAAGCCGGTGTCGGAATGGAAGGTCTTGACGTTCTCGCACAGCAGCGCGACCCGCTCTTGCAGGTCGTCGACGTCGAAGCCGTCCTTCAAGATGACACGGTTGACGGTGATGACGCCGTCGGACGGGAAGCCGGAAATCAACATGGAGTGCCTCGTTTTAAAAGTGAACTCTAATATACATAACGCACTAAGACGCGTTATCAAGGGGCGACGATGATCTGCCCCTTGCGTCGCAGACGCTTGCGGTCGAAAATGCGGCGAACTCTCCGGGGGGAAGCGTTTGACCAAGCCGACACGGGCCTCGATACAATTGGAAGCAGGGCGCGCCCTGGCCGATGGCGCCAGGGCCTGGTCGGACGGCGACGTCGATGCGGCGGTCAGCGGGTTTTCGCGCGCGGCGCTGCTGAATCCGGGCATGCCGTTGGCCCACATGAATCTGGGGGTGGCGCTGCGCCGGCAGGGCAAGGTGGCGGCGGCGCTGGCGTCGTATCGCAGGGCCTTGGCCCTGGGCGGTGCCGATCCCGCGCTTCATTCCAACATGGGCAACGCGCTGCGCGAGGCCGGCGAGCTGATCGAGGCGGAAGGTTTCCTGCGTCAGGCGGCGGCGGCCCAGCCCGAGAACGCGTCCTTCGCCTATAATCTGGCCCTGCTGTTGCGCGACCGCCGCCAGCACGCCGAGGCCCGGGCGATCCTGGCCAAGCTGGCGGCCGACCATCCCGACAGTGGCGATTATGCGTGGGACTTGGCGCTGTCGGACCTTTACCTGCAAGATTACGAAGCCGGTTTCGCCGGCTACGAGGCGCGTTGGCGCCTGGCCCGCTCGCCCGAACGCAAGTTCGAAGGCACACGCTGGCTGCCGGGCGCCGACATCACCGGCAAGACGGTGCTGGTCACCGCCGAACAAGGCTTCGGCGACGCCTTGCAATTCGCCCGTTTCCTGCCGGTGCTGGCCGGCAAGGGGGCGCGGCTGGTGGTCGAGTGCCAGCCCGAGCTTCTGGATTTGTTCGGGGCCATCGCCGGAGTGAATGCGGTGGTGCCCAAGGGGGCGCCGCCGCCGCCCTATGATCTGTGGACGCCGATCATGAGCCTGGCCTGGCTGTTGGGCACCACCATGCAGACCATCCCGGTCCAGTTGCCCTATCTGCGGCCGCCGCGCGCCTTGACCAGCCATCTGGGCCGGCCGCCGGGCACGGTGCTGAATGTCGGCCTGATCTGGGCCGGCAAGACCACGCCCCGCGACCGTTCGTGGCCGTTCGACAAGCTGATGCCCCTGCTGTCCGATCCGCGTGTGGCGGTGTGGAGCCTGCAGATGGGCGAGCGCGCCGCCGATCTGGCGACCCATGGCGCCAGCGCCCTGGTGCGCGATCTGGCCCCCCTGATCGGCTCGTTCGGCGACACCGCCGCGCTGATGGCCGAACTGGACCTGATCATCACCATCGACACCTCGGCCGCCCATCTGGCCGGTGCGCTGGGCAAGCCGGTGTGGATGCTGTTGCGCTATGTGTCGGATTGGCGCTGGCTGGACGAGGGCGAGGGCAGCGCCTGGTACCCGACCATGCGGATGTTCCGCCAGGCCGATCCCTTCGATTTCGAAGGCCCGGTCGCCCGCATGGCCGAGATGCTGAAGGCGGTCGCCGACAAGCGGGCCGGGCCGCCCAAGGCCCCGGCCTGATCAGGTCCGGGGCTGGACAGCCTTGTCCTGGCTTCGCTTGACCACCGCCACCCCCAGCACGCCCAAGGCGATGCCCCAGATCGGGCTGGTGTTGACCAGGGCGGTGATGATGGCCGGCGCCTGGGTCGGCTCGGCGACGATGGCCCAGGCGATGGCGGCCATGGTGGCGGTCCAGGTGATGGCCACCGCATAGCCGAAGGTCGGCCGCCAGCGCCGCACATACCAATCCTCGGAGCGGATCTCGGCGCGCAGCGAGGCGTTGACCTGGGCCAGGGCGGCCCGCGCCTCGGTACTGTCCAGTTCGGTCATGCGTTCCAGGTGGCGGTTGGCCTCGGCCACCTGCTCGGGCGTGATGGCGCGGTCGGACAGGGCCTGGCCGACCTGGGTCAGGGCGGCCGATGCGGTCTTGGCGGCGGGATGGTCAAGGCCGTCGAGGGCCGACCCCACGGCTTTCGCCAGCAGGGGCAGCCCGACCGAGGCGATCAGGGCGGGAATCATCGTCGTCACTCCATAAAAAAACCCCGCTAGAAGCGGGGTTTGTTGGCCGTAATGAAGCGGCTTTAGGCGGCTATCTTGTCATGTGTCTGCACACGGGAGGCGCTGTTCCGATAGAACCACGACAGGCGGCGAAGATTCCCGCCAAGCGACTGGGCTGCTTCGATACATGCTTCCCTGATGGCGATTTCAACTTCTTTACCAGCGGCCATTTTGTACTCCCTCGCGGAGATTTAGAAGGTGTAGCCAGTTGCCCTTTACTACCGCGTCCGTACGACTGTCACGCCGCCGAAGACCCGCCGCCAATCCAAGGGCAAACTGCCGGTCAACCATTCCGCCAAGATGCATCCTCATTTCATTCGAGGGCATGATAGTTTGGCAGAGTTCATAGCCCCCGTAAAGAAAGTCGGCGGCTATGCTGCCAAGTTCTTCCGGGGCGACATCAGTAAAACCCGGATTTCCCAGATGGTGCTGCGATTTCGTGACAGCGACTGCCAAATCTGATATAGAAATCAAGGCGGTACGGAC
>NZ_LWQU01000105.1 GCF_001650635.1 Magnetospirillum moscoviense
GTCTTCACTTGTCAAAGAGCGTGGAGACTTTCGCCTCCGTCAGACCCCGCCGCGTCACCGCCGCAGAACCCGTCCCCGTCAGGGGAGGCCGGCTTATATCTCGGTGCCGACCACACCGTCAATCCCTTTTTTTTCGAACCACCAGAACTTTCCGTCCCAGCAATTCCGCGGAGTTCGTTGAACTCTCCGCGTTTCCCAATCGAACCATCCGGTTCTTTCGGGGAGGCAGGCTTTTACCTTTCGGCTGCCGGCCCGTCAATCTCTTTTTTTCGAAGTAACCGGAAAGTTTTTCCTGTCACCACTGCGAAGTTGACCAACTTTTTTCTTCGCATTCCCTTTTCGGACGCACCGTCCGTCGGGGAGGCCGCTTTCTACGCCTCTGCCCCGGGGGCGTCAACAGGGTTTTTCATTTATCCGTCATTTTTCCTTCGCAGGCGCGGAATCGGTGGGATCAGGCTGCTGCCCCCTCGTTGGCTAACTTCGCGCGATATTCGGCCAAGGCCAGTCGCCCCGCCCAGGCCGCCGGCCAGAGGGAGCAGCGTCGCCAGCAGCAAAAGTAAATCCTTCACCCCCTGCACCTGGGCGGTCAGGACCTTTTCCACCGTTCCTGCTTCGTCCTTGGCGGCCTTGGCGGCTTCGTCGCGATTCTGCTCCAGCTGCTTTTCCAGCCGGGGGATCAGCGCCCCTGCGCGGTGTTCGGCGAGTTGTTCGCCGTCATGGTCGCCCGGGCGCAGCGGAGCTTGCGCCGCGCCAT
>NZ_LWQU01000106.1 GCF_001650635.1 Magnetospirillum moscoviense
GCCGCCGCTCGGCCATTGCCGCAACGACGCGCCCAGACTCGAAGTTCCGCCGCCGTCATCTTTTCCGATATCTTGAGCCTACCGAACATGGTTCCCCCTGTATCTGGTGGAACCCCAGTGATTCATGGTTGCCGCTGGTTGGCAAGCCCCGCCGAGTCAGATCGAGCGTTCGCCGGTATAACGCCGCCATGGGCATGGTGGTGCAGTTGCCTTCCATACCGCCCTACTGCTATAGACCCTATGTTCGCCCCATGAAACGGCTGGCGGTCCGTCCCACGGCATGTCCCGATCGAGGGTTGCGCCGGACTGGCCGGCGCCGAGCCTCAGACATGGGGGACGGACCTGATGAACGATATCATCTTCGTAGGGCTGGATGTCCATAAGGCGACGGTGGCGGTTGCCATTGCCGAGGGAGCGCGCGGCGGCGAAGTGCGCCAACTGGGCGCCATCCCGAACCGCGCCGATCATATCGCCAAGCTGGTGGAAAAGCTCGGCAAAGGCGAGCGACGGCTGAACTTCTGCTACGAGGCCGGCCCCTGCGGCTACGGCCTGCACCGGCAACTGACCGCGCTCGGCCACGACTGCATGGTGGTCGCGGCCTCGCTGATCCCGATGAAGGCGGGCGACCGGGTCAAGAGTATCCCCCCGGTGACGGCCGCCTGTTCGAGCGGCCCTTGCTCTGAGATTCTGCCAGCCTGATTGGCGTTGGTGGTGGCGG
>NZ_LWQU01000107.1 GCF_001650635.1 Magnetospirillum moscoviense
GATTGCGGACCGTCATGTCCTCGATCATGCGGCGACGCAGAGGGCTCAATTCGGCCATCGGGGGCCTCCTGTCTGTAGGGTGGTCGGGAAACCAACCCTGTCAGACGGGAGCCTTCGACGTCACATCAGGCTCCAATACCGCGCCAGCGGTTTCGTTCAATCACAACTGATTCATCGGACTCAAGAACCTTCCGGACGGGCTCACAGACGACTATATTGGTTGTCGCAAGCGTCGCCACAGAAGGATGCAGCCAGCATAACTTGGCCCTCGCGACGCCAAACAAACGTGTCGCGCTCCTTGCCACCGTCCCATGAACGCTGTTGCAGGTCCGGGATACCCTTAACCTTTTCTACACTGGACTTCACCGCCTGGAACGAGGCGCGGCATTTTCGTTCACTAATGCCATCCATCGAGTATCGTTTCTTGTCGTGAAAATGGATGGTGTAGGCGGCCTTCAGTTGGTATTCGTGGAACACCATCGCCTTCGCATACGATGCGTTTCCATTGCCAGATTCATAATAGATGGATTGAACGAAACCGCTGGCGCGGTATTGGAGCCTGATGTGACGTCGAAGGCTCCCGTCTGACAGGGTTGGTTTCCCGACCACCCTACAGACAGGAGGCCCCCGATGGCCGAATTGAGCCCTCTGCGTCGCCGCATGATCGAGGACATGACGGTCCGCAATC
>NZ_LWQU01000108.1 GCF_001650635.1 Magnetospirillum moscoviense
TGGCCCGCGAGATGGGCATGCTGAAGATGGGCACGGTGGGTCTGGACGGGACGAAAATCCACGCCAACGCCAGCCGCCACAGCGCGCTTTCTTATGAGCATGCGGGCAAGATCGAGGCGCAGTTGACGGCCGAAGTGGCCGATCTGATGGCCAAGGCCGAGGCGGCCGATCAGGCGGACATTCCCGACGGCATGTCGATCCCCGAGGAATTGGCGCGGCGGGAAGAGCGCCTGGCGAAGATCGTCGAGGCACGGGCCAAGATCGAAGCCCGCGCCAAGGAGCGCTTCGAGCGTGAGCGGGCGGACCATGACGCCAAGATGGCAGCACGAGCGGCCAAGACCAAGGCCACCGGCAAGAAACCGGGAGGCAAGCCGCCACAACCGCCGACCGAAGGCCCGTTGGCTACGGATCAGATCAATCTGACCGACGAAGAGTCGCGCATCATGCTGGTGGCGGGCGGCGGCTTCGACCAGTGCTACAATGCCCAGGCCGCAGTGGCGGCAGGCAGCCTGCTGGTGGTGGCGGCCAAGGTGGTCCAGGCCCCCACCGACAAGCAGCAGCTTGAACCGATGCTGGGCGCCCTCAAGGGCTTGCCCGACGACATCGGCCGACCCGACACGCTGTTGGCCGATAACGGCTATTTCAGCGAGGCGAACGTGGAGGCCTGCGCGGCGGCGGGGATC
>NZ_LWQU01000109.1 GCF_001650635.1 Magnetospirillum moscoviense
GTGTGATCCATTAGCCCACGATAGGCATCCATGAAGACGACCTTACCCAGCAGAAGCAGGTCGATGGTCTCCCACAGAGCCACCGCCGGATCAATCCAGGGCATATTGAGATAATGGGCGCCGATGATGCCCAGCGCGACCGCGCCCGAGGCGGTGGCGTCGCCATGGTGATGCTTGGCCATGGTCTTGATGATAGGGCTGTTAGTCTCAATGGCGACACAGCGGGAATAGAAATACATGCCCACATTGACGCCGACCGAAACCAGCGCCGCCCACAGCACGATCAGATGTGGCGTCCGGTGCAGGCTCTCATCCAACAGGATCTGGACGGCATGGACCAGCAGGTAGCCGGTCATACCGATGAAGACCACGCTGACCACCATGGACAGGATGAATTCGACCTTGCCATGGCCGTAGGGATGCTCGGCATCCAGCGGCTTGCTGGAAATGGTGGTCCCGATGATCACCATCAGGGCGTTCAGCATGTCCTTCAACGAATACATCGCATCGGCGAGCATGGCCTGCGATCCACCGATCAGGCCGACAAACGCCTTCATTACCATGAGCACGGTATTCACCGCCAGGCCAACCCAGCCGATGCTCCTGCTGCAGACCGCGCAACCGCTCTTCCTCATCCTTACCTACTCCAAAGCC
>NZ_LWQU01000110.1 GCF_001650635.1 Magnetospirillum moscoviense
GTTCCGAAGATGTCTTGGCTTCCGATATCTTGAGACGACCGTACATGGCTCCCCCCATAGCTGGTGGAGCCAGTGAAACACGACAGTGCCTTCTTGGGAATCCCCTCCGAGTCACTTCGGACGTCGAGCGGTATCAGAACTCATGCCAAGGTTTTTTGTGAGACGACTGTCATGCCCGGACTTGATCCACGGCGGTCCGGTTAAATTTTCGCGGCACCATCCACACCCCTCGTCGTCATGGCCGGGCTTGACCCACTGCTGTCCGGTTTAATTTAGTGGACTGAGTGCACGGCGTTGATTCTACTCGTGTTCAGACGTTTGGCGCGTCTCCTGGACACGAATTGGAGCAACACCGTGCGGCATCAGAATAGCGTTTTTCATGACTTGGTGAAGCGGGTTCCGTGGGGCGACTTCGAGCGCCTCGTGGCCGAGCACAATGCCGACAGGGCCAGTTCGGGTGTCGCTTTGATATGCGCGTGCAGTTGCATCTCGATGGCGTCGAGATTGGCCGTTAGCCCGTCTTATACCGCTCGACGTCCGAAGTGACTCGGAGGGGATTCCCAAGAAGGTCGTGATTCACTGGCTCCACCAGCTATGGGGGGAGCCATGTACGGTCGTCTCAAGATATCGGAAGCCAAGACATCTTCGGAAC
>NZ_LWQU01000111.1 GCF_001650635.1 Magnetospirillum moscoviense
ATCCACGCCGACAGCCCGCACCAGGTGCTGAACAGGAAGTTCGACCAGAACATCGCCTGGTCGGGTCAGACCATGCCGCGTGTCCCGGAATTCCTGGCCGAACTGGTGGATGTGGTGGTGCAGATCAAGCGCGACACCGACGGCTTTCGCCGCATCACCGACATCTACGAACCCCGCGCCGATCGCTGGGTGATGCAGGACGGCCATCTCGTTGAAAGGGTCGCCGCATGATCATCATCGCCATTCCCTTCGCCTTCGCGGCCTCGGCCGCCACCCTGATCTATCTGTGGGCAACCGTCTGGCAGTTCCACGCCCTGCAGGCCGATTCCTGGGGCTGGGTCGTCCAATACACCATGTCCTATGGCGCCCTGCCGGGATTCGTCCAATGGGGCATTCTCGGCGCCGTCGCCGCTGCTGGCGCGCTGATCCTGATGGCGCAGGCCGTCGCCTCGCGGATCGGCGGCGAGACCGTCCACGGCGCACGCGACGACAAGACCCTGCACGGCTCGGCGCGCTGGGCAAGAAAGGCCGACGTCAAGGAAGCCGGCCTGTTCGGCAAGACCGGCGTGGTGGTCGGCGGCTGGCCATCATGGTTCGGCACCCGCACCCTTCGCCATGACGGCCCCGAGCATGTCCTGACCTT